>NZ_CP114606.1:2460870-3076088 GCF_033558715.1 Acinetobacter sp. YWS30-1
GCATTCCGTGCTGTGACTCCAATTGAATTTCATAATACCAGTCACAAGCAACTACGTTTCGATCGTATGAATGTTCCAGTACCTGCATTACCTCTCTTTTATAGTGCCAGCACTGAACGTCTGTGGACCTCGCAGATTAAGGTTTTGCATGAAGGTCTGGATCGCCCACCCCGGATCCGGGTAGAAAACCGTACCCCGCCCAATGCGGGTGAAGTAGATTATTTACACCCACCGCGTGATCCGGCGGGAAATTTATTTAATATGTTTGATTCATTTTTCTAAGAGCGTGTGATGCCAAATTCGAATATTCCAACCGAAGTCACCAACAGTCTCAAGGGAGTATTTACTAATATTAATACCGATCGCCTGACTGAAATCGTCGTCGCGGTTGTGCTGTGTTTTATTGGTTTCCTGATCGCACGTTTTTTTTCGAATGCTTTTATCCGTACTATTGGTATACGCTTTAATGCGCATCAGCAAATGGTCTGGCGTCGTGGGATTTTCTACTTTATTTTCCTGCTGTTTGTAATGGCAAGTTTAAAGGAGGCTGGCTTTAAGCTGAGTGTTTTCCTTGGTGCAGCAGGTATTTTAACTGTGGCCTTGGGTTTCGCATCCCAAACCTCTGCATCCAACCTGATCAGCGGTATCTTCCTGATTGGTGAAGGATCTTTTGAGGTCGGTGATACCATTCAGATTACACTGATTCGTGGACATACCGTTGAAGGTGAAGTGATTTCGATTGATCTGCTCTCGGTCAAACTGCTTACCCAAGATAATATCTATGTACGTTTACCGAATGAACAGCTGATTCGGGCTCCGGTACATAACCTGTCCAAGTTTCCAATCCGGCGTATTCCGATTACCTTGGCTATTAATTTCCATGAAGACATCATCAAGGTGCGTGAAGTACTGCTTGATGTTGCCAATAAATATCCGCTGGTTCTGGCCGATCCAAAGCCTGCAGTCACAGTCACCGCCTTCCGTGAATCTTCGATTGAACTTTTGTTTGCGATTTGGTGTCAGCAGGAAAATTATCTGAAAGTCCGTGATGAAATGCAGGAACGGATTCGAAATGGCTTTCTCGATAACCAGATTGAAATTCCGGTACCGAAAATGGGCTTTGTTGATCATCCACTGGCTCGCCCACTGGAAAATGAAGACGTTGATCAATATGCCAATGAGAAGGAGCTGAAGAGAGAGCCGGATTTAAAATAACTTTTTCTAAATCACTCCTCACCTCCCTTTACTAAGGGAGGAACTGTCATAAAAAGCCTGTCTTTCTTTTACATATCGCTTAAAGCAGTGCTTTAAGCTCGTTCAGGGTTTGGGGAGATTAAATTAACGCTCAAATCGAGTAATTTAGATTCAAACCCTTTTCTCCCCATCCGGCATTGGTGCTATATACGCAATCAGTAGCATGACCCCACCGGCCAGCAAGAATGAAATCACACGTGTCAGTGTACCGGTATGAGATAAGTCGAATAACACCAGCTTCAAGCTGACGATTACCAGAATACTGCCTCCTAAAATCCACATCGGTTTAAGCCTTTTTAGCGTAGCCGTCCACATAGTCGCCCAGGCCAGCAATACCCAAAGAATCGTCAGGCTTAACTGTACTGTGGCATTACTCCACAATTCCAGACTATTGAATGGTGTTTGCAGATAGATATGTAAGGCCCGTAATACAATATAGCTCGACAGCCATAACAGGCTCAGCACCATCAGTACCGACATCATCCCACGATCGTGTCCTGCCCGAATCTGCTGCAACAGCATCCACAGGAAACTGGCAAGCATGGCCAGACTAATCAGGTCAAATGGATTGAATAGAGGTAACCAGTAATATTGGAAAGCTTGCTGGTTAAACAGTTGTGAGCATATTAACCAAGCTCCCATTAACACCAAGCAGTTTTTACTTTGCCAGAGTAAGCGCCACTCTGAATTTTCTTTTTGTCGGTAACACCAGAACCAGAACACCAGAGGAAGAATTACCATACTCAGATAAGGCATACCTGGAAGCAGGCATACACTGGTCAAAGCCAAACTGGCAAATACCCCAAAGCTCATCCACTCTTTGGATAAATCAATTCCTTTCACCGGTCTTAACCATAAAGCAGCCAGCAATAATGATGAAAGTGCAAAGATTCCACGCTCCAAAGCACTTGGCCAGACCAGAATCCCATTTTCGCTATAATCAACAGCCAGCAAAATCGCAATGATCACCAATGGCGTAAGACCGCTCCATTTTGGCAATAACCAGCACCATTCCTGATGCTTGCGCTGTATGATTTCACTTAGAACCGTATAACCCAGTCCAAGACTGAATAAACTATAAATATAAGCCTGTTCATGAGCAAACTCATCTTCAAGCAAGGCAAACAACATCAGGGTCGAAGCAAAACTGAGAATGCTCAGAAAACTGATACTTAAACTATTGAGCTGCTGGCGGTATTTGGCTTTAAGCTGACTCAGGAAGACGACGGCGACATAACAAAAGCTGAGAATCCAGAAAATTTTCCGCGGTGTGGGATTAAGCTCGATCAGATAGTAAACACTACTGAAGCCTGCCATGATCAGCAGTCCCATACTCAGATAATGCGCAACCCGAATATTCTTTTCCAATGCCCAGAGATAAATTAGTACGCCTTCAACTGCCCAACCGACTACGCTCCACTGCTCTGTCAATAAAATGGGTGGAACCAAAGCCAGAAAGATCAGCATCAAGCTGAGATAACTTTGGGAAATGACCTGAATACTTTCTCTACGACGCACTAAAGTCCAACAGATTGCAAATATCCCGGCAAATAACAGACTAAGCCCGGCTTGCCAAAGCTTCTGATCAGGCTGATTGAAATGAATCAGATACAGGAAAATATATGCGGTAATCGGTGCAGCGAAAATCAGGGCAAGATCCAGAACCGGTTTTAGACGAAAACGGGAAAGATCTTGCTTGGCCAGTAACTGGCTAAAGCGAAAGCCTAGCCAGATGAATACCGCACTATGTGCCAGAATTAGAGCGGTCATGGTATAACGCTCGTATGTGTGGCCATGAATCAGGCTATACATCCCACCTACTATGACTGTGACCAGAAAAGCAATCTGGTTCAGGATTTTCCAGGGCCGCAAACTGCTAAGTAACAGCACGCCGATATTAATCAGCAGATAATAACTAATGAACTCAACCGCAGAAGCATCCCGGGTCGGCAAGGTAAACGGCGCCAGATAGGCAATGAATAAGGCCATGACTGCCAGCTCAATACTTTCCTGTTTCAAGCTTAAGTACAGCGTAATTGCCAAAATGACCAAGAACACCAGAGCTGCCAGTGGCAACGTGGCAATCACCAGATTGTAATAGGCAAAGA
Source organism: Acinetobacter sp. YWS30-1 (assembly GCF_033558715.1). Classification (NCBI taxonomy): domain Bacteria; kingdom Pseudomonadati; phylum Pseudomonadota; class Gammaproteobacteria; order Moraxellales; family Moraxellaceae; genus Acinetobacter; species Acinetobacter sp. YWS30-1. The sequence goes on from NZ_CP114606.1 coordinate 2,464,233, forward strand.
ACAAGGTCAGAAATAGTGCCCCTAATCCCAAGCCTTCCAGTGCCAGACCAAAACTTCGATTTTTAGCGATCAGGGTATAACCCAATCCGGTCACAACAACAGCAGATAAAGCGACCAGTCCTAATTTTACCGCCAAGCTCAGCTGCCAGTGCTCTGTCGCAAAACGAAGTAATAAAATAATCCCAATGACCAGAATCGCGATCGCAGCTTTAAGGACCGGATTTCCTCGAAAAATCCATTGTTGGATCTGATCCAGCAATTGTGGTTGCTCTGGACTAGCTTGAGCAGCAATAGGTAAAGGAATATCTGGTTGAATGATTTCTGGATGTGTCTGATCTGCTGACCGGTAACGAGATTGCAACTGGACAATCTTACGTTCCAAACGTTGTAACCAGCGTAATAGAAAGAAAATCCAGGCAGTAATGCCAATTCCCATCAGCCAGTTGAGCTCAGTCACACCTCCGACAATGGCGATAATAGAAGAAATATATAGCGGTATTTTAGAATTGGCTGGCACAATCACCTGCGTCGGTGCAGCCAGATCTCGCATGGGCGCTTCAATCGCACTGATATATTGCATCACGCTGATCAGGAAACCCAGACCAGTGAGATAAGTCACGATCTGCAATTCCAGATACCATGCACTTATTCCCACAATTACCAGACTAATCAGCCAGATCATACGCAATTCATTTTGCCCTGCCGTCATTCTTCTCGTTCTCGTTCCTTAACCATGTCATCATACAACAGCTTGTACTGCTTATTTCATCTTCACCCGATATTCGCTAAGCTGTAGAAACCGACTTGCCCCTGCGAGTGCAGTAAAAATCACGTACAATAAAACTGTTTTTTGAATAAGGAATTGATTACATGCCACCATTTGTCTTGGTCGATGGCTCTTACTTTTTATTTCGTGCCTTTCATGCACTACCACCATTAACCACGTCAACCGGTCTGCACACCAATGCAATTCGTGGTGCGATTTCTGCTATTCAAAAACTGATGCGCCGTACCCAGCCAACCCATATGGCGGTGATTTTCGACACGCCTGAACCGACTTTCCGTCACGAGCTATCACCTATTTATAAAGGTGACCGTCCGAGCATGCCGGAAGAACTGTCACAGCAAATTCCATACTTACATGCCTTGATTCGTGCTTTGGGCATTCCCCTGCATATGCTGCCAGGTGCGGAAGCGGATGACATTATTGGTACACTGGCTAAACGTGCTGAAGCTTTAGGCCATCAGGTGCTGATTTCAACCGGTGATAAAGACATGGCACAGCTGGTGACTGATAAAGTGACCCTGGAAGACAGTTTCAAAGAAAAACCAATGGATGTTGATGGGGTTTTTGAAAAGTTTGGTGTATGGCCAAACCAGATCATTGACTATCTGACCCTGATGGGCGATGCCTCAGACGGTATTATGGGTGTGCCTGGGATTGGGGCGAAAACTGCAGCCAAATTACTCAATGAATATGGCTCGATTGGTGGCATTCTGGAAAATGTCGACAAGATCAAAGGTAAAGTGGGGCAGAATATTAAAGACAATACCGATGGCATTGCATTGGATCATCAATTGGCCAGCATCATTTGCGATCTGGATTTAAGCTTCACTTATGATGACCTGAAACTTCAGGACCCAAATGTAGAAGCTTTACGTAATCTTTATACTGAACTGGAATTCCGTAACCAGCTGCAATCACTGGACCATCCGAATAATCCAAACAATCGTAACTATAAACAGGCTACCCAATCGATTACTGCTAAAGCAGCACCTGAACCTCAGGAAGCCAATGACCAGCAGGCAACACTAAGCAGTGATAACGATCATCTCGGAAAAGCGACGTATCATACTGTGTTGACTCAGGAAGATTGGGACAAGCTGTTTGAACGTTTAAACACTGAAAAACGCTTTGCTTTTGATACTGAAACCACCAGCCTGGATTATCGTATTGCACAGATTGTTGGTTTTTCGGTGGCTTTTGATGCAGAGGAGGCCTATTACGTACCGCTAGCACATGATTATGAAGGTGCGCCAGAACAGCTAAATCGTGAAGAAATTCTGGCTCAGATCAAACCGATTTTAGAAGATGAAGCGATTCAGAAAATTGGCCACCACCTGAAATATGATGCGCATGTTCTGGAAAATCACGGCATTCATCTGGCAGGCTGGTATTTTGATACTATGCTGGCTTCTTATGTACTCAACTCGGTTGCCACCCGTCATGGCATGGATGATGTGGCTCGTCTGTACTTAAGCCACTTAACCACGACCTATGAACAGGTGGCAGGTAAAGGCGCCAAACAAAAAACTTTCAATAAAATCGAGATCGAAACTGCCGCCCACTATGCCGCAGAAGATGCGCATGTGACCTATCGTCTGTTTGAAGTACTAAGCAAAAAGCTGCAGACTTATCCTGAACTGGTCAATATTCTGTACAATATTGAAATGCCGGTAGCGCGTGTGCTGACCAGTATGGAAGAAAATGGCATCCGACTGGATCTGGCTTTCCTGGATCAGCTCGGTTGTGAGTTCGCTCAAACCATGCAGAATCTAGAAAATCAGATCACGGAAATAGCCGGTGAAGCGTTTAATGTCAGCTCTCCAAAACAGGTCGGTGAAGTTCTATTTGAAAAACTAGGCCTGAAAGGTGGCAAAAAGACCTCTACCGGTCAATACAGTACCAGCGAAAGTGTACTGGAAAAACTGGAACACCCGATTGCTGAACTGATTTTGGAATATCGCGGTCTGTCTAAACTGAAAAGTACCTATACCGATGGTCTATGCAAACAGGCCAATAACGAAACCCATCGTGTGCATACCAGTTATCATCAGGCACTCACAGCCACTGGCCGTTTATCGTCTACTGATCCAAACTTGCAGAACATTCCCATTCGTGCAGAAATCGGACGTCAGATTCGTAAGGCCTTTATTGCGCCTGAAGGCCGTGTCTTACTCGCAGCAGATTATTCACAGATTGAATTGCGTCTTATGGCACATTTATCTCAGGATGATGCGCTAGTAGATGCCTTTAACCATGGACAGGATGTGCATCGCCGTACCGCAGCTGAAGTTCTGGGTATCCCGCTTGAAGAAGTGACCAATGATCAGCGTCGTCAGGCCAAAGCCGTGAATTTCGGTCTGCTCTATGGCATGTCTGAATTTGGTCTGACCCGTCAGTTAGGTTTCACTCGTCAGGAATCACAGGAATATATCAAACAGTATTTCCGCCGCTATCCGGGAATTTATGAATATATGCAGCGTACCCGTCAGGTGGCATTGGAACAAGGCTTCGTTGAAACTATTCTAGGTCGCCGTTTATACACACCTGATATCGATGCCCGTAACATGATGGTCCGCAAAGCCGCTGAACGTGCGGCGATTAATGCACCATTACAAGGTTCAGCTGCAGACATTATCAAAATGGCGATGATTGAGGTTGATAAAATGCTACCTAAAGATCAGGCCAAAATGCTGCTACAAGTGCACGATGAATTGGTATTTGAAATCGATGAAGCGATTGCAGATGAACTGGCTCCTCAACTGGCCGAAGTGATGCAATCTGTGATTGAAATCTCTGTGCCTTTGGTCGTGGAAGTCGGTAAAGGCATGAACTGGGATGAAGCGCATTAATACTAAAGCTCCTTCCTCCTTTTAGGAGGAAGGTTGGGATAGAGGTTATTTAAATTTATAGACCTCACCCTAACCCTCTCCTACAAGGAGAGGGAATTTTCTTTGGGATCTGATTAAAGGCCGGTTAGCAACACAATTGCCACCTGGTTCATAATCATTTCAATTACGATCAGTGCCAAAATTGCCAGAATTGGAGACAGATCGATCATTCCCATATTCGGCATGATACGACGGAACGGTGCCAATAATGGTTCTGCAAGTTCCTGAACCACTTCAATATAAGGTGAACGGGATTGCGTAAACATCACCACCCAGCTCAAAATAATCGTTGCAAAAATCAGGTAACGACAGAAGCGGATCAAATCCTGCATCATGGTGACGAAGGTTAGAATAAGCAAATGGATTGGACCATTTGGCATTCCCCCAGACAAATACATGATGCCAAAAATTTTCAGCAAATACAGCACGACCAAAAGTGCCAGTGCAGCAGTATTCACCCGGCCTTTACCTGCAGTTGGGAAAATACGCCCAAACACATCTACAATTTTAGTCGCTTTGACAGTAGATAGAACGACAGGATTATAAGGACTCACCGCGGCTAATTGCATTAAAAAGCGGAAGAATACGAGCAAAATCGCGACGTTAATGATAATGCCAAAAATTAGCGCAGAATTTGCACCCATACTTGAACGTTCCTAAAAATTAAACTGATAGATTATTTGCTATTGTCACTGAGCTCTTGGGCCAGTTCCTGACTACGTTTTTGCGCAGCAGCAAGCGCTGCCTGAATATTCTGAGAAATCTGCGCGCGATCAAACACTTCCAATGCCGCCTGAGTTGTACCATTCGGAGATGTTACATTTTTACGCAGCTCTGCCGGTGTATTCGAACTGGTGATCGCCATTTGCGCTGCCCCCAAAGCAGTTTGCAATGTCAATGCAGTAGCTACTTTTTCATCCAGACCTAAATTCTTGCCTGCACGAATCATGCTTTCCATCATATAGAAGAAGTAAGCAGGTCCTGAACCAGAGACTGCAGTTACGGCATCAATCTGAGCTTCTGAGTTTACCCAAATTGTCAGACCGGTAGAAGCCAAAACCTGACTCGCCAGCTCACGGTCATCATTACCAACTTCTGCATTGGCAAATAAACCATGTGCACCAGTCTGTACCAATGCGGGTGTATTCGGCATCACACGGACAACACGGTCAGTACCCAATAGCGCGGATAATGTTGCAATCTCGGCACCCGCAACAATTGAAATCACCAGCTTGCCATCAAGTAAACCTTGAAGTGGTTTTAACACACCAGCTAAAACCTGTGGTTTGACTGCAAACAGAACGATATCCGCATCTTTAATGGCAGCAATATTATCATCGGTGACATTCACTTCTTTTTCTGCAAGAAGTGAGCGTACTTTCTCAACCGGATCAGAAACTGTAATACGCGTTGCTGGCAACCCCTGTGAAATCAGCCCGCCAATCAAGGCTTGAGCCATATTACCGCCACCAATAAAACTAATATTACAATTTAAAGCTGCACTCATGTTTAATGCTCGTCGTTGAATTCTAAAGTTGAAGAAACCGAAATGGGTAGCCACCCCCCTGCTTCACAATATGCAGATTGAGCTAACCAAAATCCTTTAGGTGTAAACACGCCTAGCATAACATTATCTATGCTTAATATTTGAATAGTATGCCGAGTCCAGGGAAATATTTGCGCTTGCTGAATGGCTTTTTTGAGCGGCCAGTGCCCAATCCGGCCATAGAGATGAATTTTTTCACCCCCCTTCCGTTGACGCAAATACAAGGGTTGTCCTAATAAAGTGGGAGATAATCCTATCTCAGCCCTTTGAATCCTAAATTGACCAGAAGGAAGATGAACCTGATCTTTATTCTGTAAAATGATCTGCTGTTCGGCTACAGTCGATTGTTGGTCAACCAGATAAACTTCAGCTTTTAGGCGATGCAACTGCTGCTGATAACGCACATAGTAATAACCCGACCAATGCAGCGCTGCTTGGGCATCTGGTTTCGCTCCAATTACTTCAACCTGTACACGCTCAACCATGTTCAGAGAGGGACGATATTGTCCTTCGCCTTTCATCCAGACCGAGAGTAACTGACGCTGCCGTGCTTTGGATAAACTTGAGAATGAAGGTAGATCGAGAATTTCGGCATTGCCACAGAGTTTCAGATCCTGCTCTAATACGTCTTGCAGAATGTTTTGCGCATCCTGCATCAGTTCACTAGTACGTGCCAAGGCAGACTGCATTTTCGGATAGCGATGACTTAATACTGGCCACAGCACCTGACGTGCCCAAGCACGGTCATAATGAGTATCCTGATTGGTCGGATCTTCAATATTCTGGATATTTAAATCTGCTGCCCATTGGCAAATCTGCTCACGGGAAATATCCAGCAGTGGCCGCCAGATGGTTAAATCGTGGCGGATATCGATGGCTTTCATCGCAGCCAGACCATCAATCCCTGCACCAGAAAGTAAGCGCAACATCAAAGTTTCCGCCTGATCCTGCTGATGATGGGCTAAGACCAGAATTTCATCGGGCTGAAGATGCTGTAAATAAGCTTGGTAACGCGATTGGCGAGCCTGAGATTCCAGATTACCACTGGCAACATGGACGGGCTGAATGATGCAAGGAATATTTAGTTGCTGACACTGATGCTGGACAAAAGTGCCCCATTCATTGCTGATACTTTGCAATTGATGATCAACATAAATCGCGCGGATTTTTTTCGGGTACAAAAAAAACATCAGATGCAGCAACAGCATAGAATCTACGCCGCCACTGCATCCGATTAGAAATTTTGTTTCTGCAGGAAATTCCTGCAGTTGCTTTAAGATGCCAGACCTAAATTGTCGCTGCCAAACTTCATTAAACGTTGGTAACGTGCTTCGCATCGTGCTTGTGGTTCCATTGCTTGCAGTTCATTTAAAGCTTCTTTCAGGACTGCTTTCAGTTGGTACATGACTTCATCCGGATCCAGATGTGCGCCTTCACCTTCATCAACGACGTATTCAACAATGCCCATCTTCTGTAATTTTTCAGCAGTCAATGCCAAAGCTTCACTGGCCTGTTCTGCTTTTTCTGCGGTTTTCCACAGAATAGATGCACAACCTTCTGGTGAAATCACTGAATAAATACTGTGAGAGAGCATCACTACACGATCCGCAACACCAATGCCGAGTGCGCCACCTGAACCACCTTCACCCAAAACTGTAGCAATTACAGGTACTTTCAGATTAGAAAGTTGTGCCAAACTTGACGCAATCGCTTCAGCCTGACCACGCTCTTCCGCACCCACACCTGGGTATGCACCCATGGTATCAATAAAGGTGAAGACTGGCAGATTAAAGCGTTCCGCCATATCGAGCAGACGCTGAGCTTTACGGTAACCTTCCGGGTTACTCATCCCAAAATTATGCTGCAATTTTTCACGGGTACTACGACCACGGTGCTGACCCACGATCATCACCGGTTGTCCATCAAAACGTGCCAGACCACCGATCATTGCGCCATCATCACCATAGAGACGGTCGCCATGTAAAGCATCAAATTCGGTGAATATTTCACCTACGTAGTCCAGAAATTGTGGACGTTCCGGATGACGAGCAATCTGTACTGTCGTCCATGCTTTTGATGGGGTAGCTTTATTTTTCATAGGTCAACCGTTTTCATCCCTATAAAGGTATTAATTAACAAATTGTTCAGATTGAACCGAGAGCTCGATCTCCCAATTTTTAAACTGCACCTGTTCATCATGCAGTTCAGCAATCAGCAATGGCCATTGTTTGGCATCACCAGAAATGCTGAGCTGCCATTGTTGCGCATTCTTGACCTTGAGTTCAATGGCAGGAAGCATCTCATCACTACGACTGTGATTGACCAAAACCGCCAGACGCAACAGCAAACACAGCTGTAAAAGTTTAGTTCCACCGACTTTCATCACATCATGCTTGGCATCAGCGCGCAATTTACGGCGATGGTGTGCGACCAAATGTGACAAATAATTCTGATCTACCTGCGAAAAACCGGCAATGTCAGAATGTTGCAATAAATAGGCACCGTGGCGGTGATAACCACTATGACTGATCGCTAAACCAATTTCATGCAAATAAGCGGCGCGACGGAGTAAATCACTGTCTTCACTATACAGGCCGAGATCACCAGCCACATCATCAAACAGTTTTTGCGCAGTCTGCACTACACGTTCGGCCTGTTTGGCATCGGCATTATAACGACCAATTAAGGCATGAACAGAACGATCACGGATATCTTCATGCTTGAAACGACCCAAGAGGTCATACATCACGCCTTCACGCAATGCGCCATCTGAATAGACCAGATGTGGGATATTCAGTACATCAAATACTGCATATAAAATGGCAATTCCTGCAGGTAAAACTGCACGACGGTCATCTTTCAGACCTTCAAACTCCATGTCCGAAACATGCTTATATTTTAATAATTTATCTTTAAGTTTTTCCAGACCTTCACGGGTGAGCTGTTCTTTATCATTGCTCCAGCCCATATTGACACAGATCTGACGACAGGCTTTGATCGTACCACTCGAACCAACGACTGCATCCCAACCGGCAGATTTATAAGTATTGGCAATGCCTGAAATTTCTTTACGTGCCGCAGTCACTGCCTTATCAAATGCTTTATGGGTGATTTCACCATCAGCAAAGAATTTCTTGGTAAAAGTCACACATCCCATCTGCACAGATTCGGTATGAATGGGTTCGAATTCTTCCCCAATAATCAGTTCAGTCGAACCCCCACCGATATCTACCACCAGACGACGGCCAGTATTGGCCATGGTATGTGACACACCGAGATAAATTAGACGCGCTTCTTCGCGACCAGCAATAATTTCAATCGGTTTTGGTAAAATTTCAGCTGCTTTCTGAATAAATTCATGACCATTTTTGGCCTGACGCAAAGCATTCGTTGCCACAATCCGTAAACGGTTCGGTTGTACCGATCCCAAGCGTCCGACAAAACGGGCCAGACAAGCCAAACCGCGCTGCTGTGCGGCTTCAGTCAAATTTTTATTTTCATCCAGTCCCGCAGCAAGTTGAACCTTTTCTGACATTGATGCGACTTTTTTCACTTCGCCATGATCCACCCGGGCAATCGCCAAATGAAAACTGTTTGATCCCATATCGATGGCTGCGAGTAATTCTTCATCAATCAAAAAATCAGACATTCTAGAAATAAACCTTTTAAGAATTGTGCTTAGAGTAATTCACAACCATGCAATTTAAAAGCCATTTGTCAGGACAATTTCGCGTAATTATTTTTTTCATTTATAGGACAATTGTATGAGGCGATGGTGACTATCGTGATCATCCATTAGACAAAACAACATTAAAGCTTGAAAATTTACAGATTCCCCTACATTGTTAAAGATGGCTATGTAATACTAATAATTATAGTTATCTTTATAAAATTAATTCTGGAGCACTCCATGTCTGGCAACATCGTAAACACTACTGACGCAAACTTCGAAGCAGACGTTCTTCAATCAGACGTTCCTGTACTGGTTGATTTCTGGGCTGGCTGGTGTGCGCCATGTAAAGCTATTGCCCCTGTACTTGAAGTATTGGCTGATGAATATCAAGGCAAAGTGAAAATTGTCAAAGTTGACGTAACATCTTGCGAACAAACTGCTGTGAATTTCAATATCCGCAACATTCCAGCTTTATTGATGTTTAAAAATGGTGAAGTCGTAGCGACTCAAGTCGGTGCAGCACCAAAATCTAAATTGACTGCATTTATTGATCAAAACATCTAAGCATAAAATGCTATAGTAAAAATACGCGACCAAAGGTTGCGTATTTTTTTCGTCTATAAATTGACAAAAACCTGTTTCTCTCTTATATTTCAACTTCAAGAGATAAAGGATGCTAAATCCTGTCAGTTTCTTACAAGACACATTACATAACATGCCGCTCGGCAATAGAAATTGTTTTCACATTTCTCTTTGAAACAATCAAACAGACCTCTGAATTGTTCTTGTGCAAATTCAATTGCTTTCGTTTGAATGCTTATATGCGGCCGAATGTTACTCCCTTTCTAACCTATACCTTAGAACTTTGATTCTATCTGACCACCTATGAATTTAACCGAACTCAAGAAAAAACCGATTGGCGAACTCATCAAGATTGCCGAGTTTATGGGCCTTGAAGGTATGGCTCGTAACCGTAAGCAAGACATTATTTTTGCCATCTTAAAACGCCATGCGATGAATGGCGAAGAGATTTTTGGTGATGGCGTTCTAGAAATTTTGTCAGATGGTTTTGGCTTCTTACGCTCTGCAGCAGGCTCTTATTTGGCCGGTCCTGACGATATCTATGTCAGCCCATCACAAATTCGCCGCTTTAACCTGCGTACCGGTGACACCATTACGGGAACCATTCGTCCGCCTAAGGAAGGTGAGCGTTATTTTGCTTTGCTGAAAGTCAATCAGATTAACTACGATACCCCGGAAAATTCACGTAACAAGATCTTGTTCGAAAACTTAACTCCATTGTTCCCTACTGAACAATTAGTAATGGAACTTGGTAATGGTACGACTGAAGATTTAACTGCACGTGTCGTCGATCTGGTGGCACCAATTGGTAAAGGTCAACGTTCAATTATCGTTGCACCACCGAAAGCTGGTAAAACCATGCTATTACAGAACATCGCTCAATCGATTGTTCGTAATAACCCTGAATGTTTCCTGATTGTCCTTCTGATTGATGAACGTCCTGAAGAAGTCACCGAAATGGAACGTACCGTTCGCGGTGAAGTGGTCGCTTCTACCTTTGATGAATCACCTGCCCGTCACGTTCAAGTGGCTGAGATGGTGATTGAAAAAGCCAAACGTTTAGTTGAACACAAGAAAGATGTGGTGATTCTGCTGGATTCGATTACCCGTCTGGCACGTGCATATAACACTGTGATTCCTTCATCAGGTAAGGTATTAACTGGTGGTGTAGATGCACATGCACTTGAACGTCCAAAACGTTTCTTCGGTGCGGCACGTAATATCGAAGAAGGCGGTTCTCTTACTATCATTTCTACTGCACTGATTGAAACCGGCAGTAAAATGGATGAAGTCATTTACGAAGAATTCAAAGGTACAGGTAACCAGGAAATCACGCTAGATCGCCGTATTGCGGAAAAACGCGTCTTCCCTGCGATGAATATTAAGAAATCCGGTACGCGTCGTGAAGAACGTTTAATGTCCGAAGACAAACTTCGTAAAGTCTGGATTCTACGTAAACTTCTGCATACCCAAGATGAACTGGTCGCGATGGAATTCTTGCTTGACCGCATGAAAGAAACCAAGACCAATGATGATTTCTTTGATCAGATGAAACGCAAAGCATCGAACTAAAATTATCGGAAAGGTCACCATTCAAGGTGGCCTTTTTTTATGGTTGACGCATGTTACACAATGAAACAATGTAATGAGATATCTGTAAACTTATTTTTAAGTTTTTGATTATTAAAATAAACAAATAAATAACTGTATAATTTTTATAAGCTTAATAAGCCTTTCTCCAATCTATATCTTTCAATTAATTGTTATTTTCTGTTAAAAAACCCTTAATTTTTATCGTTTTTTCGCTGTTTTTGATGCTCCCCTAGTAGCAATTAAAAATGCGCAGTGATAGCATATTTGCAGACCAGTTAGACTGCTCCTGCGTTGTTAGTCCCTAACACTATTAGGAATAATAAAAGCATATTACAGCCTGACTTTGGTTTTTTTTAATCTCAATTTTTTAGAGAGTGATGCCATGTTATTCAAAAAAATCGCTATTGCTGCTGCAGTTGCTACTACTTTAGCTTTCGTTGGTTGTGCTAAAAAAGCTGACGACGCTGCTGCTGACGCTAACCAAGCTGCTTCTGAAGCTGTAGAAGCTGCTTCTGAAGCTGAAGCTGCTGCTGACGCTGCTGCTGTAGAAGCTACTTCTGAAGTTGCTGCTTCTGACGCTGCTGCTGTTGCTGAAGCTGACGCTGCTGCTGCTGTTGCTACTGACGCTGCTGCTCAAGCTACTGCTGCTTCTGAAGCTGCTGCTCAATAATCTTTACGATTATTCAGTACAAAAAAGAGAGCCTTTGGCTCTCTTTTTTTTGTTTGGCGGATTCAAGCGGCAAGTGCAACAGTATAAAAACCAGCCATAACTTCACTCGGTGTATACCAACCTAGTGTTTTTCTAGGACGATGGTTGAGTGCAAATTCTATCTGCTCTATTTGTTCGTTTGACACGCCATCAAACGATGATGATTTTGGCAGATATTGACGGATTAAACCATTCGTATTTTCATTTCTAGCTCGCTGAATAGACTTGTAAGGATCAGCAAAATACGTCTCTATGCCAGCATCAGTAATTCTTTTGTGTTCGGAAAATTCTTTGCCATTATCAAATGTCACACTATAAGCATGGCTCATTTGTAAACGATCTAATGCACAAGTAATCGTTTGAGAGGATGCTCTTGTTGGCCCTAAATGAACAATATGTACATACAGGCTCTTTCGATCAACGAGAGTCAATAAAGCACCTTTATGATGTTTACCAATCACCGTGTCACCTTCGAAATCTCCTAAACGTTGTCGTTGATCAATGACCTGGTCTCGGCAGTGAATACTTGTTTTATCAATGATTTGACCCCTACGATCCGTGTTTTTGTAACCGCGTTTTCGATATTTCTTCTGATGCCTTAAATGTAGATGAAGTTTACCGCCTTTTGATTTATCTTGATAAATGTACTGGTAAATCCACTCATGTGAAGGTACATCCAGCCAACCGCGTTGTGTTAAAGCACCTGAAATTTGTTCGGGTGACCAGTCCAAACCAATCAAATAATCAATATAAGCGAAGGCAAATGCTGTCATTGATGATGAAGGACGGTACCGTCTTTGACTTGCAAATTTAGCTGCCTGTTGAGCTCTATATCCACGTTGCCCAGTATTTCTTTTTAATTCACGGTAGATGGTTGATCGTGAACGTCCTAATTCCCGAGCAAGGGTAGCGATTGAACTTTTACTTTTCAAAGTAGCATAAATTTCGTATCTTTCATCTTGAGAAAGTTGGGTGTATTTCTTCATTGTGTGCTTTCCAATTGCGAGTTGAAAAAGTCTAATGATTCTATGAATACACCTAACTTTTTCAACTAACTACAAATGTGTTGCACTTGGGATTTGAATCTGCGTTTAGAAATATAAAAGATTAAAAAAATAAAATTTTTAAATGAAAAAAAGCAGATCAATTGATCTGCTCATTCCCCACACGTTGACGGAACTTCTGCCCCGCGCGGAACGTAACAACACGGCGTGCAGAAATCGGAATCTCTTCACCCGTCTTCGGATTACGGCCTGGACGTTGGCGCTTATCACGTAATTCAAAGTTACCGAAACCCGATAATTTTACTTGTTCGCCCGAGATTAGCGCTTGGCTAATCTCATCGAAAAACAACTCGACCATTTGTTTAGCTTCACGACGGTTTAAACTCGTGAGCTCACTTAAATGATCAGCCATTTCTGCTTTTGTTAATGCTGTCATGAAGCCCTCAATGTCGCTTGGTAAGTGTTTTCCAACACCTGAAGGATATTATCCATACCTGATTTAATTTCAGCATCTTCCAGTGTACGGCTTGGATGCTGCCAGAGAAGTGCAAATGCCAGTGAGCGTTTCCCTTCTTCTACTCCTTGTCCAGTGTACACATCGAACAACCATGTCGAGCCTAGAAGCTCTCCACCTGTTTTTTCGATAAGTCCCTGAATTTCGCTAACATTAATCTTATCACTAATTAAAAGCGCAATATCACGTCGAACCGATGGAAAACGTGATAATTCTGTAAAATTAGATACATAAGTTTGCAAAACAGCCGATTGATCTAATTCAGCGACCCAAGTCGTCGCCAAATCGAGCTCATCTTCAAGTGATGGATGTAAACGACCTAAGTAACCAATTGACCGACCATCCACTAGAATTTCTGCAGATTGACCAGGATGTAACCAGCTACGTTCAGAACGTACATATTCCACATTCAGACGTGCAGCTGCCAGCATTTCCTCAATGTCACCTTTGAAGTCAAAGAAATCCATTGGCTGCGCTTTACCATGCCAGGTTTCAGGCGTACGTGAACCAGTGGCAATCAAGGCAAAAGTTGGAATCTGTTTCAGATCATGAATTGAAGCCGCATTTTGGTAATCAAAACGCAGACCAAGTTCGAAGAAACGTACACGGTTCTGCTGGCGGTTGACGTTGTACTGTACGCATGGAATCAGGCTAGACAGTAAAGTTGAACGCATCACTGCCAAATCGCTTGAAATTGGGTTCGCCAAAGCCAATGGATTCACCGCTGGATTTAACTGTTTTTCCAGTTTCAGGTCAGCAAAACTGAAGCTGATCGCTTCCTGATAACCCAAGGTCACGGCTGTTTGACGAAGCTGAGTTAGTTCGAATTGATCTTCATATTTCGCCAACTTCACATCAATGACCGGTAAGCTGATTTGAATATTGTCATAACCGTGAATACGGGCAACTTCTTCAATCAGGTCTTGGTAAATTGCCATATCATAACGGTGTGATGGAGGAACCACTGACCACTGGCCTTCAGCTTTTACAGTCACTTCACAACCTAAACGCGTTAAAGCATCTGTAATGAAATCTGATTCAACTGTATAACCTAATAATTGATCGACTTGCGCTTGTTCTAGCTCAATCGCTTCACGCTTTGGTAATAGCTCTGGTTTTTCAGCTACAATGATTGGACCAAACTCACCGCCTGCAAGCTCAGCAATCAACTGAGATGCACGATGCATTGCAATCATAGGCAATTCGAAATCGACACCACGTTCATAACGTTGAGATGCATCAGTATGCAGACCGAAACGACGGGCACGGCCAGCAATATGCAATGGCGCGAAGAATGCTGATTCTAGGAAGATTTCAGTAGTTTCATCAGTTACCGATGAAGACAAGCCCCCCATAATCCCTGCAATCGCTAATGCTTTTTCATCATCTGCGATTACCATCACATCATCTTGCAGTTCAACTTCCTGTTCATTTAATAGAACAAGTTTTTCACCTGCAGTCGCTTGACGTACATGTACTGAACCTTGAACCTTGCCACCATCAAAGGCATGCAGAGGTTGACCCAGTTCCATCAATACATAGTTGGTGATGTCGACCAGAATACTGTGCTGACGGATACCGGCACGTACTAAAGCTCGTTCCATCCACTCAGGGGTTGGTGCTTTGGTATTGACGTTTTTGATCACACGACCGAGGTAACGTGCACAACCTTCAGTTTCAACAACGACTTTCTTCTCATCTGCAAGAGTTGCTGCAACTTCTTTAGTTTCAGGTGCAGTGACAGGCAATTGGTTAATTACACCAATTTCACGTGCGATCCCGCGAATACTGAAACAGTCACCACGGTTCGGAGTGATGCTGATATCAATCACGTTGTCATCAAGGTCTAAATATTCACGAACATTGACACCGACTGGTGCATCTGCAGGCAGTTCTAACAGACCATCAATTTTATCTTCAAGATCGATTTCTGAAGCACCGCATAACATACCTTGTGATTCAACACCACGCAGTTTGCCTTTCTTGATTTTAAAATCGCCTGGTAATACTGCACCGATGGTAGCTACTGGTGCTTTCATACCGGCACGTACGTTCGGTGCACCACACACGATTTGCAAAGGCTCACCTGAACCAATGTTCACAGTCGTTACACGTAAGCGATCTGCATCAGGATGCTGTTCGACAGTCAGGACTTCACCCACAACCACACCTGTGAAGGGTTTTGCGGCTGGAGACAAATCATCTACTTCCAAGCCCAGCATAGTCAGTTGGTCAGACAGTTTTTCGCTATCGATGGCTGGGTTAACCCATGTGCGTAGCCAATTTTCGCTAATTTTCATTTATAAAAAACCTGTAATTTCAATCTCTAGAATCCCCCTCTGATTCCCCCTTCTTCAAAGGGAGAGAACTCCTATCTTTTCGCGGAGTCCCTCTCCTTTTTTAAAGGAGAGGTTAGGAGAGGACTAAATAAAAGTTTTAAGCAAACTGGCGTAAGAAACGCACATCGTTTTGATAGAACATACGCAGGTCATTAATGCCATAACGCAACATTGCAAAACGTTCTACACCTAAACCAAATGCAAAGCCTTTGTATTTGTCTGGATCAATACCCACAGCGCGAAGTACATTTGGATGCACCATACCGCAACCCAAAACTTCTAACCATTTGCCACGCTCATCCATAATGTCCACTTCAGCACTTGGCTCAGTGAACGGGAAATAAGACGGACGGAAACGCACTTTCAAATCTTTTTCGAAGAATTCGTTTAGCAGGTTTACCAATAAACCTTTTAATTCAGCAAAGCTGGTATTTTCAGCAACGTATAAGCCTTCGATCTGATGGAACATTGGTGAATGTGTCTGGTCAGAGTCACAACGGTATACACGGCCTGGGCACACGATACGAATTGGTGGCTGCTGGGTTTCCATGGTACGAATCTGTACACCCGAAGTATGGGTACGTAGCAGATGGTTTACATCAAAGTAAAAAGTGTCATGCATGGCACGTGCAGGGTGATGACCCGGAATATTCAATGCTTCGAAGTTGTGATAGTCATCTTCAACTTCTGGACCAGTCGCTACTGTAAAACCTGCTTTGGTAAAGAATTGACAGATACGTTCTTGTACTTGGGTCACTGGGTGGATGCTGCCCACCTGTTGGCCACGACCGGGCAAGGTAATATCAATTGTTTCACTAGCAAGCTTTTGTTCTAGTGCAGCTTTTTGCAGTTCAGCCTGACGTTGTGTCAAAGCACTTGTGATGGCTTCACGAACTGCATGAATTTGTGCCCCAAACGCTTTACGTTGTTCAGGATCCATTTTCCCCAGCGACTTAGATTGTTCCGCGAGCTGGCTTTTTTTCCCCGTAAATTGCACTCGTACTTGATCAAGTGCAGCAAGGTCTTGAGCTGCTGCAATCGCAGCGAGCGCTTCAGTGGTCAGGGCTTCCAGTGACATAGTAACTCTCAAAGCAACAGGTTAGAAATATTTTTAAAAACCCCATATTCTAACAGTTTTTAGGCACATTGATGAAGTGCGCTTTTAATGAAAATTAGATTGGCATAGCGAAAAATAAAAAGTATAAAATAAGCAGGATATCAATTAGATCAAATCACTATGGCACTCGATCAAATTTGGAAACAGCAACTGACCCTCGTCACTTATGGCAATGAGTTTTTAACTCAGGATCTCAGTTTCAGCCGCTGGCTGAATCACTCCATTTTTAATCAGCACCATTTAACTTTCCGTGATCTGATTTCCCAGCATTTACTGGCACAGCACTTTCAAATCTGGCTAGAAGGACTGAAAAAACAAGGGGTTCGTCGTATTAGTCTGCATTCTTCACATTTACTGGAAGATGAAAATAACCCTAATGCCAATGTCGAACTGGTTCCTTTGGCTCATGTGATTATCAGTCATCATGCTCAAGGTAAAACCGCCTGGATGATCGGTAAGGAACTGGCTGAATGGTATACCGCTGATAATGATTATGAAGCACCGGAAGCCCAACAGTCGCCTTTACGTCATGAAGTATTCTGGCGTTATGAACTGAATAATAAACTGGCCAAAAGAATTGATGCTGATCTGGTACAACCAAACTGGGATGATATTCATACCTATACCGAACAGGAATTATTTGAACATCATTTAGCTCAAGGATTCACTGAGCCTGCTTATACTGGTTTGCCTTATTACGGTACTACCCCAACGATTCAGTCTCATGCAGAAAATCCGAGTCATCTTGCTTTAATACCAACGGATTATTCATCTGATTATGCTCATCAGACCTTGTACCGTCTGGATGCATTAAGTGATTTTATTCAGACGAAGATTCAACACCCTTATAACGATGATGGTCAGGTACTGAATCCAGAGCAGCAATTAAATCTGCGCCACTTTGCACAAAAAATCGATGAAATCAGTGCCAAGTTCATTGTGAAAGTGGCCAATCATTATAAAACCGCACAACTCACTCCTAAAGTGACGCCTGATCCTTTTGCAGGGATGAATACTGAGGATCGCGCGGTCAAAGTTTCTAAAGCACATAAGCCCCATGACGCAGCTAAATCCAATTCAGGCAATGTGATTACCCTGATTATTATTACGGTGATTATCTGTTTGATTGGATATTATTTTGGGCTTTAAAGACTGATTTGAACGTCAAAAAATAAAAAAGACAGAGATAAAAAAAGACCGCTAAAAGCGGTCTTTTTTCTAAGTCATAAAGACTTATGCAGCCAACGCATCTTTAGCTTTAGAAGCTAGAGCTGCAAACGCAACTGCGTCATGCATAGCGATGTCAGCAAGTACGCGACGGTCGATGATAACCTGAGCTTTTTTCAAGCCAGCGATCATACGGCTGTACGATAAACCGTTTTGACGTGCACCAGCGTTGATACGCGCAATCCATAGAGCACGGAATTGACGTTTCTTCTGACGACGGTCACGGTAAGCGTATTGACCAGCTTTGATTACCGCTTGGAACGCTACGCGGTAAACGCGTGAACGAGCACCATAGTAACCTTTAGCGCGAGCAAGAATTTTTTTGTGACGGCGATGAGCCTGTACACCACGTTTTACACGAGCCATTTATAATCTCCTTAGATGTACGGGCACATACGACGAACTGAAGCAACGTCACTTACGTGAACCATTACACAGCCGCGCAATTGACGAATACGCTTAGCAGATTTTTTGGTCAAAATGTGGCGTTTGAACGCTTGTTTACGCTTAAAACCGTTAGCAGTCGCTTTGAAGCGTTTAGCTGCACCACGGCGAGTTTTCATCTTAGGCATAACAACCTCTTTTGAACACCTGTTCGGCACGTCTGCACCATTGCAAGAACGCCCTGCAGGTAAGGGAGCCGATATTCTAATGCATCTTTGCTTAAAACAAAAGCACTAGTCTTTTTTTCTTGATGAATCTGCAAACTTAGCATTTTTTACGATAAGAATTGAATGATGAATTTATATACTGCTTGCGATATCACTTTATAATTTGTCAATTTTTTCAGTTACAGCTCTTTATGCACATTCAGCCCGATGCATTTGCCGCACTCCGTTATCGAGACTTTTCTATTGTTACCTTAAATCAGTTTTGCCTGACTTTAGCCATTCTGATTCAGGAAATTATTGTTGCCTATTCACTATATCAGATTACCAAAGACCCGCTGACCTTAGGACTGATTGGTCTGGCAGAGGCGATTCCATTTATTTCCCTTTCTTTATGGGGTGGATATGTTGCGGATCGTTTTAATAAGCAGACTATTATGAAAATCTGTTTATTTTTTGCCATTCCGATGCCTGTCATTCTCTGGTCACTGTTTCATTATCACGGTTTGGGAAACCTCAGCACCAGTCAATTATCTTGGGGAATTTATGCCGTCATTTTCTGTCTGGGTACCATTCGTGGCTTTTATAATCCTTCAGCAACTTCACTAAAACCCTTTCTGATTCCACGTGCACTCTATGCCAATGGTGCAACTTGGACCACAATTGGCTTGCAAAGTGGTGTAATTATCGGGCCGATGCTCGGTGGTTTTATGCTGGCGTTTTTAGGTCGGGAAACCAGTCTTCTAACTGTCGCAGTACTGGTCAGCATCTGTTTTGTTCTGATTAACTTATTGCAAAAGCGCGATTTTCCTAAAATTGAAACTGAAAATGTCCTGCATAGTCTGGGCGATGGTTTCCGCTTCATCTGGAACAGTAAAATTGTACTGTGGTCAATTTCCCTAGATCTAGTTTCGGTGCTGTTTGGTGGGGTGATTGCCCTCTTACCGATTTTTGCCGAAGATATTCTAAAAGTTGGTCCAGAGGGTTTGGGTTATTTACGGGCTGCTCCTTCCATTGGTGCGCTGATAACCATGATTGTCCTGACCCGCTTTCCGCCTACGCAACATGCCTGGCGTAATATGCTGCTTGCAGTCGCAGGTTTCGGTGTCTTTACTTTACTATTTGCTTTCTCCAACTCGATGTGGCTATCTCTGTTTGCTCTTGCCATGACCGGGGCTTGTGACAGTATTTCAGTGGTGATTCGTCAGACGATTTTACAGATTTATCCACCCGATAATATGCGTGGCCGGGTTGCTGCAGTAAACGGCATGTTTGTCTCGTCTAGTAATGAACTGGGTGCTTTTGAGTCTGGTCTGGCTGCGAGATATATGGGTACGATTATGGCTACAGTGTTTGGTGGCAGCATGACCCTACTGGTGGTTGCCATCAGCTGGGCGAGAACCAAGGATCTGTTTGGAATTGATATTACCAAAGGGACTGAAAAGTAATTTTTAGTTCTGATGCACGTAGGATCTTTAATCAGGAAAATCCTGCGCACTAATAATGAATACAAATAAAAAGAGGCTTTATGCCTCTTTTTTAAAACATCGCATAAGCCCAATAGACAAACAGATAACGTCCAATTTTGGCAATACTGACTATCAAGATAAAACGGGTAAAATTTTCCTTAAGCAAACCGGCAATTAATGTAATTGGATCGCCAATAATCGGCACCCAGCTCAGCAATAATGACCAATAGCCGTATTTCTGATAGGTACTTTGGGCTTTCAGCATCTGCTGCTCAGAGACTGGAAACCATTTTTTATGCTTATATTGCTCAATCTTGAACCCCAGATACCAGTTCACACAGGAACCCAGAATATTTCCAGCACTTGCGATCATGATGAGTAAGGCCGCCGAATAGCTCCCTTGCCATATTAAACCCAGCAAAACCGCTTCTGACTGCAGCGGTAATAAAGTGGCTGCACCAAAAGCGGCAAGGAAAAGTAGAAACAGGGACATCCCGAGACTAACGGCTTAAACCCAGTTTTTTCTTGGCTTTAAGATATTCCCAATTCGCCCAGAATATAGCCATAACCATGACCAAAATACGTGACCATTGATATTTCTGGGTGATCGTCTCAAGCGCTGCATTTAAAATCTGACGATCCTTGGTATTCAAGGCGCTGATCACCTGATCCACATGCACAATTTCAGCAATAAACAGCAGCAGACAAGCTGCGATACCGAAAATAATACTCCAGTAAATTCGAGGATTCGTTTCCACGATTTTAGTAAAGTTCAGGAAAAAATCTTTCATATACTCACCCAATAAAAAACCACCCAAAGGTGGTTTAATCTACTTTTATCTAGTTTAGCACAAAGGCCAGACTTATCTGACCTGTATTGCTAACGCTCTTTGCACCGCTGGACGCGCAGTCAGGCGTGTCACATATTCCTGTACTTCCGGATAATCAGCCAGATCAATCTGCTGCCATTCATGACGTAGCACCCATGGCAAAATAGCCATATCCGCAATCGAATACTCACCAGCTACATATTTCTGACCAATCAGCTGTTTGTTCAGAACCCCGTATAGACGCTTGGTTTCATTGACATAGCGATCAGTGGCATACGGGATACGCTCAGGAGCAAAACGGCTAAAGTGATGATTTTGCCCCAGCATTGGACCCAAGCCACCCATTTGCCACATTAGCCATTGCTCAACTTCAACACGTTGCTGCTCATCATCCGGATAAAACAGGCCGGTTTTACGACCCAAATATTGCAGAATCGCGCCAGATTCAAAGACTGAAATCGGTTCACCACGCGGGCCATCCTGATCCACAATCGCAGGAATTTTGTTATTTGGAGAGATACGTAAAAAATCAGGTTGAAACTGGTCATTTTCCAGAATATTGATCGGGAAAATTTTATACTCCAAGCCCATTTCTTCTAATGCGATGGTAATTTTATGGCCATTGGGCGTTCCCCAATAATAGAGATCAATCATGTTATTACCTGTTACCTTTTCGTTTTTACATGACATTATTGAAATTTGATCTAGTTATAGCATGATTTAAAGCCTTACTTCCGCATATTTTGTTATAGATTCAGCAGTAAAATCGCTAAATTCAAAGCATTATTTTTAGCTCAAGATGGGTTCAAATATTTTTAAATCTTGAGGCTTGAAAAACTTCGCCTCAATCCTATATTAGAAATAGAGCAATGATCTATTCAGGAGATTGTTTCTAATCACTGAGATCATATTGAAGAATTGCATGTTGTTTAAAAAACTTTTCTGAGATCAGGAGGTAAGATCAATGAGCAATTTCAGTCTTAGCCCACTATTCCGTCGTAGTATCGGTTTTGACCGCTTTAATGACCTTTTTGATTATGCAATGCAAAGTGAGGCACCGAACTATCCACATTACAACATTGAAAAAACCGGCGACAACAATTACCGCATTGTGGTTTCTGCTGCCGGATTCAATGAAGACCAGCTAGAGATCAATCTGGAAAATCAGGTTCTGACCATTAGCGGTAAAGCGGTGGAAGAAAATTCAGATACTACTGTAGAATTCCTACATAAAGGTATCGCGCACCGTTCATTCAAACTGTCTTTACGTCTGGATGAACATGTAGAGGTACAACAAGCTGAATTTGAAAATGGTTTATTGAAAATCGAATTGCAGCGCAATGTGCCAGAAGAAAAATTGCCTCGTCAGATTCCGATTGGCAAAAAACTGTTAGCTGAAAAAAATGAATCTAACGAGCAGCAAAGCTAATCACCTGCCAAAAGAAAGACCCGAATGGGTCTTTCTTTTTTAGGACAGAATCCTTAAGCTTGAAAGTGTTCAATTTTCACTCATTATAAAAATAATAATATGAGCACATCAGATATTATTCTGTTTCATCAAAGTGCCCAGACGATGAAACATATGGGACTTCTCCTTCTTTGCTATCCCATTGGGATTTTGATGACCTTATACCTTCATACTCCAGATCCTCCTTCCAGTTTTATTCGAGGATTGGTATTTTTATGGCAGGAGTCTCCAAGCTTTTATGGCTATATGCTGGGTTTCCTGATGCTATCGCTCTTGGTATATAGCATTAAACTAAAAATCACCTCGCGGACAATTTATTACACTTTGGCAGGTTACCGGATCAGCCTGTGTTTATATCGTGAAGCCGTCCATTATAGCTTTATCAATCCTCGATATGATTCAATTAAAGCCCGTACCAAACGTTGGCTAACCAGACTTCCCGCTCATCAAATTAATCAGCGGGATGGCACTCTCGATTTTATTCTTTGTCAGCCCAGTTGGCGCGACCGACTCTGTTTAAGATTATTCCGGATTCATTTATCGATGTTTTCCCGTCAGCAAGCTAAAGAAATTATTCAGGCCATGCACAGTGCTTGGAATTTAAGATCATAAAAGCTGATTCAAAAACACTTTTAACTATATGGTTTAAGCTGAAAGAAATTTATCTCATCAGATTCCAAAGGATAAAAAGCAGTTATTAAAAAATGGTGTTCTGGTTGGGACTTTCCCCTATCACCACATATAGTTGATTTACATAAAATTTCGGCTATGCTTTTCTGAAACAGAATAAAACATTCAATAAATACCATAGATAAAAAAATCTGCCGTAGGTGCACTATGAATTATGTCCGTCGCAACGCCCTAAGTCCATTCATGCTATTGGGCTTGCTCTTCTTTTTATTGATTGTCATTTTACTGCTATTGTTTGGCTGGCCACATTATAAAGTTTGGAAACAAGGGATGGATGGTCAGGCAGCATTGGCTGAAGCAGAACAATCTAAATTGATTCAAGTGCAAGTTGCAAAAGCGGAACTGGAAAGTGCCAAACTGCGTGCAGAAGCTATTAAACTCGTTGGGCAGGCAGCTAAAGATTATCCTGAATATCGCAAGCAGGAATTTATTGGTGCATTTGGTGAAGCCCTACGTGAAGGTCGTATTCAACAAATAATTTATGTACCCACTGAGGCCAATATTCCGATTGTAGAAGCAGGAAAATCCTACCCTACTCAATAAAAAATTAAGTTACCTCATAAAAAAGCCCTGCAAATGCAGGGCTTTTTTCATCAAGAGATGCTTACTTTTTCTTTTTAGGACCAAGCAGCATACCCATTTGACGACCTTCCATTTTTGGTGCTTGTTCAACAACACCATATTCAACGACGTCTGCTTCAACTTTTTGCAGTTGAGCCAGACCCAGTTGCTGGTGAGCCATTTCACGACCACGGAAACGCAGGGTAATTTTAACCTTGTTTCCTTCTTCAAGGAATTTGATGATTGCACGTAATTTTACGTTGTAATCACCTACATCTGTCGCAGGACGTAGCTTGATTTCTTTCACCTGGACTTGATGTTGTTTTTTCTTCGCTTCTTTCTGCTTTTGTTTCAGATCAAACAAATGCTTATTGAAGTCCATGATTTTGCAAACAGGTGGCTCAGCATTGGCTACGATCTCAACAAGATCAAGCTCAACATTTTCTGCTGCGCGCAATGCTTCCGCAAGGCTTACAATACCTTTTTGCTCACCATTTTCGTCTACAAGACGAACTTCTTTAGCACGAATTTCATCATTCAAGGCAGGACGGTTTGATTTATTACCGCCCTGTTGATTACGGTCAGGCTGTTTAATCGCTGTTACTCCACAATGTACCGGCCGCGTTCGGCAACGGCTGCTTTTACTAAGTCAACGAAAGCATCGATTGACATAGTACCCAAATTTTTTCCTGAGCGGGTACGGACATTCACAGTACCTTCCTCTACCTCACGGTCCCCAAGTACCAATAAGTAAGGAATACGCTCTAAAGTACGTTCACGAATCTTAAAGCCGATTTTCTCATTTCTCAAGTCAGAAATTGCACGAATTCCGTTTTCTTTAAGTTTCGCGACGACTGACTCACAAGCCTCGGCTTGAGCATCAGTAATATTCATGACACACGCTTGCACTGGTGATAACCAAGGTGGCATAAAGCCCGCGTAGTGTTCAATCAGTATACCAATAAAACGTTCGAAACTGCCAAGAATTGCACGGTGCAACATCACAGGCTGATCACGATCGTTGTCTTCAGTAACATAAGAAGCATCCAGACGTTCTGGAAGGTTGAAGTCACATTGAATGGTACCACACTGCCAGATTCGGCCTAAGCAGTCTTTCAATGAGAATTCGATCTTCGGACCGTAGAATGCACCTTCACCTGGTTGTAAATCCCAATCTAGGCCAGCAGCATCTAAAGCATCTGCCAAAGATTTTTCTGCCATATCCCAAAGTGCATCATCACCCACACGTTTTTCAGGACGTGTAGATAACTTCATTTGTACTTCTTCAAAGCCAAAATCTTTGTATACGTCTAGTGTCAATTTGATAAAGTCTGCAACTTCAGTACCGATTTGTTCTTTAGTACAGAAAATATGCGCATCATCTTGGGTAAAACCACGTACACGCATGATGCCGTGTAAAGAACCCGATGGCTCGTTACGGTGACATGAACCAAACTCCGCTAAACGGATTGGAAGATCACGATATGATTTTAAGCCCTGGTTGAACACTTGCACGTGACAAGGACAGTTCATCGGTTTTACAGCGTAGTTACGGTTCTCTGAATGAGTCGTAAACATGTTTTCAGCATAGTTCGCTGCGTGACCTGATTTTTCCCAAAGCGTGAAATCCACCACTTGTGGTGTACGGATTTCAAGGTAACCATTTTCTTGCTGAACTTTACGCATGTATTGTTCAAGCACTTGGTAAATGGTCCAGCCGTTTGGATGCCAGAACACCATACCTGGTGCTTCTTCCTGCATATGGAACAAGTCTAAGGCTTTACCAATTTTACGGTGATCGCGTTTTTCAGCTTCTTCAATACGCTTGATATAAGCTGCGAGCTGTTTCTTATCCGCCCAAGCTGTACCATAGATCCGTTGTAGCTGTTCGTTTTTCGCATCACCGCGCCAGTAAGCACCAGAGATTTTAGTCAGCTTGAATGATTTTAGGAATTTGGTATTTGGTACGTGCGGACCACGGCACATATCCAGATAGTCCTGATGGTAGTACAGGCCCATTTGAGTTTCTTCAGGCATGTCTGCGATCAGGCGCAATTTGTATTCTTCACCACGGGCTGTGAATTCTGCAATCACTTCATCACGCGGAGTCATTTTTTTCACGACATCATAGTCTTGATCGATGAGCTTTTTCATACGCTCTTCAATCGCAGCCATGTCATCTAAAGTAAATGGACGTGGCATCCAGATGTCATAGTAGAAACCTTCTTCAATGACTGGACCAATGACCATCTTTGCTTCTGGGAACAATTGCTTAACGGCATGACCCACCAAGTGTGCGCAAGAGTGACGAATAATTTCGACACCTTCTTCATCTTTAGGCGTGATGATTTGTAAGGTTGCGTCTTCAGTAATCAGATCGCACGCGTCCACTAGACGATCGTTTACACGACCTGCAACGGTATTTTTTGCAAGACCAGGACCGATGCTTTGAGCAACTTCCATCACAGATACGGCGTGATCAAACTGTTTTTGATCGCCATTTGGCAAAGTGATAATTGGCATATGAAATCCTTAAGGAGTGATGCCCCGTACCATGGAGCATGTCACCGCGAGATTATGATCGAGGGAGAACCTCAAAAGATAAAAACGGTGGATAAATAAAAAATCGCCTAGAATTTTACACGGCTTGAGCCAATGATTAAACCTTTTCCCTAATAAAAATAGGATTTATCACCAAAAAGTTCTTTTGAGCTGCAATGAGTTAAGATCATTATTCACTCAAGAATTATTTATTCTCTAAAGGTTTGCCACGCTTCAAATTGCCTTTCAGCATAGACATACAAGTGAGAAAACTGGGGAATGATGGCTTCGCTTTGAGTTGGTCTTAAAAACACATAATCATCGACTTTCAGTTCGCAAGATTTCGGTACCAGAACCATTTCCTGATTGCTACTGCATCCATATAAAACATGCAGCTGGCTTTTTTCTGGAAAATAATAGTCCGCCTGCCAGTAGCCACCATACACAAAAAGCGCTTTATGTTGATGCGGTAGATGATTCAGCATTTCCAGTCCGGGAATCTGGCTATAAGGCAGCACTTTTAAAATTGGTGTGGCGATCCACAAGGCACATTTTAAAGCTGAGAGATTGTCTAGATCAAAATCGCTGGGTTTAAGTAGCATGGAACCAAAAGCCAGATCATTACAAATACTCTGCTGGCAATGCTGCATAAAGGTCGGACTGCCGCCACCGTTAAAACAAAGATTTTCATGCCATAAATCAGGAAATTGCTGTTGCAGCGTCATCTTGAATTTTTGATAAATCTGCTGTGATTGTTGATAACTTTTTTCAGGACTTTTAAGAATTTTTGGCAGTTTAGCTACATGCGCATCGTAGCCCATTAATCCGGAGAATTTTAGAGACAAAGGATGCTGCTGAATCAGCTTGAGTAGGGCTACGAACTGTTCCTGACTGCTTACTCCTCCGCGATGTAGACCCACGTCAATTTCAATATTCACATTCAGGCAGAGATTCAGACTTTGCGCGAGTTGCAGATATTGCTCCAGGCGTGCCTGACTATCGATCAGCCATTGAATTTTTGCTTGAGGATTTAAGCCCTTTTGACCAAACAAGCTCTGATAAAAGCGCTGCGCTGCATGAACCGGCATTGGCTTACCGAGTAGAATGTCCGCTTGCTCAAATGCTCCGATAATTTCCCGAAGATGTGGCAGATGAAATACCATAAAACGCTGGGTATTCAGCTTTTCACTAGCGAATTGAAGCAACTCAGTACTGGACAGAGATTTCACCACCAGACGAGGCTTTAACTGCGGAGGTAGTTTTGCCTGCACAACATCCAGATTATGCTGATACTGAACCAAATCCAGAATCAGTTGTGGTGTACCTGTACCCTGCTGTTTTAGGTCTTGAGTCAATTGCTGAAAATAAGTTGATCGCATCTTTTACTCCTGCTACTTAGCCAGAAACAGTTGTTTCAAGTAGAGATTCAGCCATTTTTTCTGCGGATCCAGTTGCTGACGTAGCGCCACAAATTCAGGCCATTTTGGATATAAATCACGCAGTGATGCAGCATGCATGTTATGCAATTTCCCCCAATGCGGTCGCCCCTGATATTTCTGAAAAATCGGTTCCACTAGATTAAAAATGACGTGATAATCCTGCTTATAAAACTGATGGATAGAAATTGAAACTGAATCCCGCTGATAAAACGGACTGAGCCAGATGTCATCCGCTTTGACATAACGAAACTCGATCGGAAAGAACATCGGCACACGATGCTGCCTTAAACAATGCAGCACTTCTTCCAGACACTGCAAGCCTAGTTCGACCGGAATCTGATATTCCATTTCATTAAATCGGGTATTACGCGGTGTGGGGAAAATCTGACTGGACCAATCCACAAAACAGGTCGGTTTGACAAAAACACCGAGCAGCTTTTGCAGATAAGGATTGGTAGATGGCAATAACCGTGTCAATTCAGAACATAACATCAGTAAACTGTCTTCTGATGGCCAGCTTTCTTTTCTTGGCTGAATGCATTCATCCGTTTCATCCAGCGTTTTCAGCATGACCTGATCAGCATGTAAAAATGCCCAAAACTCAATATGCCGATGCTGATGTTTCCATTGATCGATATTGGAAAATATGTCTTTTAACGGACACAACCGGATCTGTTCTTTTAATTTATAACGCGGCCGATTTTGCAGGGTGATTTTGGTGAGTATTCCAAAACCGCCTAGTGCCACCCGCCCCGCCTGAAAAATTTCCGTATTTTGCTGCTCATCACATTGTAATAATTCGCCATCTGCAGTCAGTAATTCAAAGCCTTGAACGAAAGCAGATAAACACGGTAAATCAATTCCCGTGCCATGCGTACCGGTCGAGATTGCACCCGCCAGACTTTGCTGATCAATATCGCCTTGGTTGATCAAAGCCTGATTAAGAGGAACTAGATATTTACCCAACTCATATAAACGCGTACCTGCCTGTACAGTACATTGAGCTGTCGCTTCATCTGCATCTATCACGCCTTTGAAATGATCCAGACGAATCAAGACCTCATCGGTTTTAGCTAGTGCACTGAATGAATGTCCTGCACCCACCACACGAATCTGCGCATGTGACTTCACCAGATTTTGCAATTCATTAATTTCTTTAGGCTCAAAAATTTGAGGAGAACTGTACTGGCTTCCTGACCAGTTGCGCCATGTTGCATCCGCCTGTTGTATTTCATTATTATTCCTTGGCTGAGGCTATATTTAACACCCATTTAGAGTAAAATACCTAAAAAGGCAAATATGGGAACCCATAGGTTCAAAAAAATCGGTGCTTAAAAATAATTTTATTAATATTCAATTATTTAAATTTTTAAAATTATACATTCGCACTCGACTAAAGCATAACTGCAAGACTTCCAAGAATTGCATATCTTTTTTAACAGGATATGAAAAATAAATATAGAACGGAGTTTTACAATGGTTAAGGCATACGATGAATTACCGCGCACCCCTGCCAATTTTGTAGCGCTGTCACCTTTACGCTATCTCGATCGCGCGGCTTATATCTACCCGAATCAAAATGCGATCATTCATGGTAAGCGTCGTATTACCTGGCGTGAAAAATACAATCGTTGCCGTCAGTTTGCCCACCAGCTCCAGAATTTAGGCATCGGTAAAAATGACACCGTTTCAGTTTTACTGCCAAACGTACCTGCGATGATCGAAGCACACTTTGCTGTGCCAATGGCGGGTGCGGTCCTGAATACCTTAAATACCCGTCTGGATGCCAAAACATTGGCGTTCATGCTGGAACATGCTGAGACCAAAGTACTGCTGGTCGATCCAGAATTTTCTGCAGTTGCAACAGAAGCTTTGGCTCTGGTTCCACAGCAAGACATTTATGTGATTGACGTGGCTGATGAGGAATTTGAGGGTGAAGATACCCGTATCGGCCAGATTGAATATGAAGACTGGCTGGCTCAAGGCGATGCCAATTTTGAATGGCATTTACCGGATGATGAATGGAATGCGATTAGCCTGAACTACACTTCTGGAACCACAGGTAACCCGAAAGGCGTGGTTTACCATCACCGTGGCGCCTATATTAATGCAGCCAGTAATATCATTGCTTGTGGCATGATGCCACGTGCCACTTACTTATGGACCTTACCGCTGTTCCACTGTAATGGCTGGTGCTTTGCCTGGACCATGGCAGCCAATGGTGGTACGAACGTCTGCTTACGTAAAGTTGATCCGGAACTGATCTTTAAACTCATTGCTGAACATAAAGTGGATTATTTCTGCGGTGCACCCATTGTGCTGTCGATGCTGATCAATACCCCTGAAGAGAAAAAGACCAAGTTTGATCACCGCGTAGAAGTGATGGTGGCGGGTGCTGCGCCTCCCGCTGCAATCATTGAAGGCATGCGCAATATCGGTATCAATGTAACTCACGTCTATGGCTTGACCGAGACCTATGGCCCTTCTGCGCTCTGTGCGTCTCAGGCAGGCTGGTCAGATCTGTCAATTCAGGAGCAGGCACAACTGCATTCTCGTCAAGGTGTACCATATCCACTGCAAGATGGCATGAAAGTGCTTGATCCTGACACTATGCAGGAAGTGCCACATGATGGTCAGACCATGGGTGAAATCATGTTCCGTGGCAACATCGTCATGAAAGGTTATTTAAAGAATCCGGAAGCAACTGCAGAAGCCTTTGCCGGTGGCTGGTTCCATACTGGCGATCTGGCAGTATGCCAACCTGATGGTTATGCAAAAATAACTGACCGCTCTAAAGATGTGATTATTTCGGGTGGTGAAAACATTTCATCGCTGGAAGTGGAAGAAGTGCTCTATCAGCATCCTGCTATTCTCACGGCAGCCGTGGTGGCAAAACCAGATCCTCGCTGGCAGGAAGTGCCATGTGCCTTTGTCGAACTGAAAGTAGGACAAACTGCCACAGCAGAAGAGATTATCGAATTCTGCAAGCAACATCTGGCACGTTTTAAAGTACCTAAAGATGTGGTGATTACCGAGATTCCAAAAACTTCAACCGGGAAATTGCAGAAATTTATCCTGCGTGACTGGGCCAAAGAACGCTCAACGGGTGAATTTTCTTAATTTATTAAGACTGTAATATCTAGCTCCACTCCTGAATTTTATTTTTAATAGTGAAAAAAGAAAAATTTGGTGAGTGGGGTTTTTTTATATTCAGAATAAAGGCAATTAGTTTATTTAAGTGCTGATTAAGGTTCTTATCCTGAAAGATGCCTTACCAAATTAAAGATACAGAATGCGATCAATCAATGAGGTCCACATCTACGTGCTTATTTTTAGGCAATAAAAAACCCCAAGACTTAATATGCTTGGGGTTCTTCAGAATCTTGGTCCCGAGGGTCGGACTCGAACCGACACGTCATCTCTGACAGCGGATTTTGAGTCCGCCGCGTCTACCAATTTCACCACCTCGGGAGTGGATGACGGCTATATTACTCTGTTTCAAAAACTTGTCAACGCAGAAAAAACACATTTGCCTAATTTTAAAACAATTCTTATTTTTTTGTTTTATAATCGAGCAATTCCCGCCATAAAAAAGAAAAAAGTTTATACTAGCTGCAGTTTTTTTATCGTAAATTGTCATGCAACTTTCTGATTTTAGTTTCGATCTCCCTGATGAGCTGATTGCTCGCTATCCTCTTGAACAACGTAGTGCTTCCCGCCTGTTACACCTTGATGCACATGGCCAATATCACGATCACCAGTTCACCGATATTCTGGATTTATTGAATGAAGGCGATTTGCTGGTTCTGAACGATACCAAAGTGATGAAAGCGCGCCTGAAAGGTAAACGTGCCTCTGGTGGTGCAGTTGAAGTACTGGTTGAGCGTATGATGGATCAGTTCATTGCGCATTGTCATATCAAGGCCAGCAATACACCTAAAGCCGGTGCAGAATTATTTATTGGTCCAGATGAAGTCAAAGTCACCGTTCAAGGCCGTCATGAAAATCTGTTTATTGTCGAGTTTTCTCAGCCGATTCTGGATGTTTTAGACAAATACGGCGCGCTACCAATTCCACCCTATTTCAACCGTGAAGCGGAAGAGATTGATACGGTTCGTTATCAAACCGTTTTCAATGATCCGACAAAACTGGCCAGCGTTGCTGCTCCTACCGCTTCCCTGCACTTCGATGAAGAATTGCTGAAGAAACTGGAAGAAAAAGGCATTCAGAAAACCTTTGTGACCTTGCATGTCGGTGCAGGTACTTTCCTGCCAGTTCGTACCAATAATATCGAAAACCATATCATGCACAGCGAATGGTGTCAGGTATCGGATGAATCCATGGAATTGATCAAAGCCACCAAAGCACGTGGTAATAAAGTGATTGCTGTGGGTACGACCGCAACCCGTGCGACCGAAAGTGCGGCTCAGGCCAATGGTGGTGAACTAAAAGGCTGGACCGGTGATACTCAAATCTTCATCTACCCAGGTTATCAGTTCAAAGTGGTGGATCGTCTAATCACCAACTTCCATTTACCGGAATCTACCCTGCTCATGCTGGTTTCGGCTCTATCTAACCGCGAAAACATCCTGAATGCTTACAAGCACGCGGTTGAAAGCAAATACCGCTTCTTCAGTTATGGCGATGCCATGCTGATTGATCAAGCGCAATAACCAACAGGAACCGTCCCGATGCCGATCGAGTCTGTGCAGCATTCCATTCATATTCGACGTAAGAAAAATGAAGTGGTGTTTCGCAATATCGCCCGGCTCTGGGATCTGGGTCGTCAGGCCAAAAGCTATCAGGAATTATTGGATGGCTTGCACCCCTGGAATGGCCCAATTAGCTTAAAATTTGAAAATAATTTACCGCTTGCTCTGGCCGGAATCGGACTCTTTCTGATTGGCTGCATCTTTGTAGCGCCTGCCAATATCTGGATGCAAAGCGGTGTTTTCTTTGGATGCCTATTGGTATTCTGGGCTTATATCAGCTATGAACATCGAAAGCCACTGGATGAAGTCATTCGTTATCTGGAAGATGAGGCGCTCGCCAAAAAATACCAGCTGGCTTTTCAGAGGCAGCCACAACATATTTCTATTCCACTGAATCCCCTACATTTTATTAGCCATTTAAAACGTCTTTTTCCGGTATTTAATCAAGGCTCTCTGAGTAATGAAATTTCACGCTATGCCAGCACTGTCTGGGAAGATGAAGATGGTCAACAACATCAGGTTCTGGTCTTTCAATATCATTATGTGCATGAAGTTCAGGTACGCAATAAGGAAGGTCAACCGGTCAAACTGACCCAGGTACATAAAGACCTTTGGGGGGTATTTGTTTTTGATGTTCAGATTCAGGGGCTAGCCGTGACTACCTCCAGAAAGAAATTTCATTATCCTTATGCTTATCCCTGGCACAGCAGCGACATTCGCACCAACCAGAAGTTAAATTTCTTTGGCAGTGATCCGATGCAAATGGCCAAAATGCTCACGCCTGGTTTTGTACTTCGACTAGCGGACTTTTTTGAACAGCGTCAGGGCGATTTATTGTTTCACCCGGAAAGCCATATACTCTGCTATCTGGGACCACATGATTTATTTGAGGTATCCAGTAAACACGATAAAATTAGCGATATTTCCACATTGCGTGGCCATCTCAGAACGTTTAAATTAATAGAATTGGAAAAGTTACATACTGATCTGACGCAATTTTTAAAATAATTATTTTTTTCTGGGGACTACTTTTATGGGATTTTTTGTTTTTGTCATTATCCCGCTTCTGGTCATTATTGCCATTATCATGATTCGTAACAGCATTGTGCGTCATCATAACTCCACTATTCGTGCATGGTCCGATGTCGCCAGCTATGAGCGGCAAAAACTAAAAATCCTGGATGGTCTGCAACCTCTGGTTGAGCAATATTCCAGTTTTGAAAAAGGGACTTTAGAGAAAGTTACTGAACTGCGCCAGAACATTATGAACCTGAATATTCAGGATGCCGATATTGCCCAGTTACAACGGGTTGAAAACTTGAATAAAGAACTAATGCGCAGCCTGAATGTGGTGATTGAAAACTACCCTGAACTGAAAGCAAATGACATTTACCTGAAAATGATGAATGAAATTGAAGAACAGAATGAAAATGTCGGTGCTGCAATTACCATCTACAACCGCAATGTTGAACTCTTCAATAATCAGATCCAGATTTTCCCGCATAATATTATCAATAACATGTTCCTCAAAAAGAAAGCAGTACGCCCTTTCCGTGACCAGACCGTGAGTCAGAACTTTGACTATCGTCCGAACTTTCACTGAGAAAAATCATTACATTTTATAGTTTTTGATTTGCAATACATTGGCTTATGATGCAATAGCGAGAGATAAAGCAATACACTTATAAAAACCCAATAAAAAGAATAAAAAATCATGCTGGATTATTTAGAACACTTGCAACAGACGCTGGTCAAGGAATTTTATCAGCTGTATGACCGCTATCAGGAGGATCACATCTATGCCTGTAGTCTGGTTTTTGATGAATTTTTGCTGCTGGATGATCTGGCGATTTCCACAGAACGTAGCTTTTTTCAGGACCCTGAAGATCCACAGCAATATCTGGCCGAACGGGATCGCTGGAATGTACGAAAATGGCGCTATAAAAGCCAAAGCTCTTCACAATCTGAACTCATGCCTTTTAAAACTTTGCTGGCAGAGTATTTTAAAACCCAGCATAGTTTTGGCCATCCTGTCTTAGCTCAACAAAAACAGCTTCCTGCTACTCACTTGGATTTATTGCTAGAAACTTTTAAACAAGCCAAACGCAAATTATCTGAAGCTTATGGTCTGGATCTAGATTCGATTATTTTTTTCCTCAGCGTTCCGATCCAACCCGAATGTGAATGCCAATCTGCACTTGAACTCAATTCCGACAGTCGCTTATTGCAGGACTTTTTAGCTTTCAGACAGACCCTGTCTCAACCGAGAGTCAATAAACGTTTAAAACTCTCACAAAGTGATAAGGATATTCTGATTGATCTGAAACAAATGCTGGCTATGGAGCCTTATGACTATTTGCAAGTAGCGCAGGATGCATATTTATTAACATTAGAATCCTATTTTATCGACAGCAGTATGTATATCCAGAAACTGATCCAGCATATTGCTGCCATGGCGGCTGAACCTGACGGCAGCTATGCCTTGAGCCGGGAAGAAATCATGCAGCGCTTACAGCAGTTTTCTGCAAACTCACCTCTTTCACCTGATATTTCCTCTATTCATCGATAAATAAAATTACAGAGTGAATTCTCTACAATGCTGGCGTTTAAGGTCAGAATCAAGGAAAATAGCGCCCTTTAATTCGCATTAGTAATCAGCGAACTGTTTTTTCGCCTTGATTTGGAACTCTTATGAAGTTTGAAAAATTAGGTCAGTCGGGTCGTGCCCGTCGTGGTCGTTTAACGCTTGAACATGGCGTAGTAGAGACACCGGTCTTTATGCCAGTTGGTACTTATGGCACGGTTAAAGGCATGTTGCCACGTGATGTTGAAGGCATTAAAGCGCAGATTATCCTCGGTAATACCTTCCACTTGTACCTACGCCCCGGTCTTGAAGTCATCAAGCAGCATGGTGGCCTGCACGGTTTCATGAAATGGAATAAACCGATTCTGACTGACTCAGGCGGCTTCCAGGTCTTCAGTCTGGGTGCAATGCGCAAGATTGAAGAAAAAGGCGTGACCTTCCGCTCACCGATTGATGGTTCAAAAGTTTTCCTTTCACCTGAAATTTCGATGGAAATTCAGCATACGCTGAACTCCGATATCGTGATGATTTTTGATGAATGTACGCCTTATCCAGCGACCCATGAAGAAGCGCAGAAATCTTTGCAGCTGTCTTTACGCTGGGCTGAGCGCTGCAAGAAGCATCATCATGATGAACTCAACAATAAAAATGCCCTGTTCGGGATTATTCAGGGCGGGATGTATGAAGACCTGCGTGATGAATCTTTAAAAGGCCTGCTTGAGATTGACTTCGACGGTTATGCGATTGGCGGTCTGTCTGTCGGTGAACCGAAAGAAGAAATGATCAAGGTGCTGGATTATCTTCCGAACAAAATGCCGGAAAATAAACCGCGTTACCTGATGGGTGTCGGCAAACCGGAAGATATCGTTGAAGGCATCCGTCGTGGTGTAGACATGTTCGACTGCGTCATGCCGACCCGAAATGCACGTAACGGACATTATTTCGTGACCGATGGTCTGGTGCGTATCCGTAACAGCCAATACCGTCATGATCAAAGCCCGCTTGATCCACATTGCGACTGCTATACCTGTCAGAACTTTACCCGCGCTTATCTGTTCCATTTAGAGAAATGTGGAGAAATGCTGGGTTCTATGCTCGGTACCATCCATAACTTGCGTTATTACCAGCGTTTTACCGAAGATATCCGCAACGCGCTGGATAACGGAACTTTTGATGAATTTGTTCAGGACTTTTACGCTCGTCGTGGCCTAGAAGTTCCACCTTGTCCACAAGATTAATCTTTCAGCATTTGCGCTGAGGAAAAAGACAGGGTAAATTGCAAGAATATATCAATTTATTATCAAGTCGATCACCAGTTTTTTATTTTAGGAAAATGAAATGAGCCTATTTATTTCAACTGCTCACGCTGCAGGTGAAGCTGCACAACAACCAAGCTTGATGGCTAACCTTTTGATGATTGCGGTTTTTGTTGCAATCTTCTATTTCTTGATCTGGCGCCCTCAATCAAAACGTGCCAAAGAGCACCGTGCTCTGGTTGACAGCCTTGGCGTAGGCAGCGAAGTCGTTTTTGCAGGCGGCTTAATGGGCAAAATCACTAAAATTGAAGGTGATTTCGCAGTCGTTGAGTTGAGCCGCGGTGTAGAAGTTAAAGTTCAACGCGCGAGTGTGATCTCAGTTCTGCCTGAAGGCACTTTAAATAACATTTAATCAAAATTAGTCGTGCTCCCCGCACGACTTTTTCATTTTAAGAAGAAAACGAATGCGTTACCCAGCATGGAAATATGTGCTGATCCTGGTTGTCCTGGTGGTCAGTACTTTATATGCCCTGCCAAGTTTGTATCCAGATGAACCTGCTGTACAGATTTCGGGTGCCAAAGCCGGTACTCAGATTGACGCAGGCATCGTACAAAAAGCAGAGCAGATTTTAACAACTGAAAATATTGCAACTCACGACAATAGCTTTAGTAATAACGCTGCTTTATTACGTGTAAATTCAAGTGAAGCACAGTTGAAAGCCAAAGAAGCTTTACGCCGTGGTTTAGGTGATGAATACGTCGTAGCACTTAACCTTGCTCCAACCACTCCAGAATGGCTACAGAAAATTGGTGCCAAACCAATGAAACTGGGTCTGGACTTACGTGGTGGTGTTCACTTCCTGCTCGAAGTGGATATGGATAAGGCGATTGCACAGCGCATGGACACCTCTGCAACTGACCTGCGTCGTCAGCTGCGTGATAACAACCTGAAATTCAATAGTCTGAATTTAAGCAATAACACCATTGTTGTGCAGTTTGCCAATAATGATGATCGTGCTGCTGTCATGGATTTCTTGCGCCGTAATGGCAATGAATTCAATCAGCAGGCAGTGGCGACTGAAACCGGTTCGACTTTACGCCTCAACTATACCGATACGCGTAAGCAGGAAATCGAATCTTATGCGGTGAACCAGAACTTAACTACTTTACGTAACCGTATTAACGAGTTAGGTGTGGCTGAAGCGCTGGTACAAACCCAAGGTAGCAACCGTATTGTGGTTGAACTTCCGGGTGTACAGGATACCGCAGAAGCAAAACGTGTCTTGGGTCGTACGGCGAACCTGGAATTCCGTCTGGTGTCTGATCTGAATGATCAATACATCGATCCTTATACTGGCCAATTAAGTGGTACAGCTCCAGCAGGAACTCAGGCATTTGCTTATGAATCTCTGGACAGTGGTCGTCAGTTATTGCTAAACCGTAACCGTATTTTGACCGGTGAACGTGTACAAAATGCATCTTCTGGCTTTAGTCAGGATACTGGTGGTGCTGAAGTTAATATTACTTTGGACAGCGCTGGCGGTAAATTGATGGCAGATGCCACACGTAATGCCGTAGGCAAACGTATGGCGGTACTGTTCATTGAGAACAAGCAAAAGATCAGCTACGTAGAAGACCCGGCAACAGGAGCACAAACTGAAGTGCGTACACCATATACCGAATCTGTGGTGATTAACGCTGCTACCATTCAGGCAGTATTGGGTTCTCAATTCCGTATTACCGGTCTGGACTCACCTCAGGAAGCTTCTGAGCTTGCCTTGATGCTGCGTGCAGGTGCGTTGGCTGCGCCAATGTACTTTGTAGAAGAACGTGTGATTGGTCCAAGTCTGGGTCAGGAAAATATTGATAAAGGCGTACTCTCTACCCAAATCGGCTTCATTCTGGTAGCGATCTGGATGGTCGTATTCTTCCGTCTGTTTGGTGTAATTGCCAACTTTGCGCTGGTTGTTAACCTGGCGATGATTCTGACAGTGATGTCGTGGATTGGCGCTTCCCTCACCCTGCCGGGTATCGCGGGTATCGTGATTACCATCGGTATGGCGGTCGATGCCAACGTACTGATCTGTGAGCGGATACGGGAAGAAATGAAATGGGGCGCCTCGCCGAAACAGGCAATTGTGGCCGGTTATGATCGGGCCTATAACACCATTTTCGACTCGAACTTAACTACCTTCCTGGTAGCGTTCATTCTGTTCGCAATTGGTACTGGTCCGATCAAAGGCTTTGCTGTCACCCTGATGATTGGTATTGTCTGCTCGATGTTTACGGCGATTACCGTAACCCGTGCGATCGTACAGATCATCTATGGCAAAAAACGTAACTTGAAAAAGTTGAGCATTTAGGAGATCGATGATGACTGAAAATACTCAACTGAATCAGAAACAGTACGGTCGCCCTGAAGACGAACGTATCATTCCGTTTATGAAGATTGCATTGCCTGCGGCAGTGTTCTCTATCATCCTGACGGTTGCCAGCATCTTCTTTATTGCGACCAAAGGCTTGAACCTCGGTCTGGACTTTACTGGTGGTGTCTCAGCAGAGCTGAACTATACCAATCCAGTAAAACCAGATGATGTGACTCAGGCACTCAGCAAAGCTGGCTTTGATGATGCGGTCGTGCAAACGCTGGGCTCGGAACGTGACCTGATGGTACGTATGCCGGTTCAGGAAGATATTGAAGCAGAAGACCTTACCAAAGCTGTTACTGCAGCAGTTCAGCTGCCAGGCAATGCGGCTCAGGTACCTAAGGTCGATGTAGTCGGTGGACAGGTCGGTAACGAGCTGTATGTGCGTTCTGCGGGTGCAGTTGCCCTTGCCCTCTTGTTGATGCTGGTCTATGTCACCATCCGCTTTGAGTTCAAACTGGCGATGGGTGCGGTACTGTCATTGTTCCACGATATCGTAGTGACGATTGGTATCTTTGCCATGATGCAGTGGCCGTTTGACCTTACTGTTTTGGCAGCCGTACTGGCGATCATCGGTTTCTCACTCAACGATAACATCGTGGTCTCTGACCGTATTCGTGAGAACTTCCGTAAGATCCGGGGTGCCGAACCTGTTGAAATTATCAATATTGCCTTGACTGAAACCTTACGCCGTACCATTCATACTTCTATGACTTTATTACTGGTTGTAGTGGCCATGATGATCATGGGCGGTGCTGGCCTGAAATGGTTCTCGATCGCGATGTTTGTAGGTGTCTTTGTCGGTACCTATTCTTCGATCTATATCGGTACAGCCTTCGCCCTGTGGCGCGGTCTGAATCGTCAGGACTTTATTGTTCAGGTGAAACCAGAGTTTGAAGACGAAAATCAGCTTCCATAAGCTGCCCGTTTTCAATTTCACTATTCAGCCCATCTTATGATGGGCTGAATTATTTCTGGTCTAAGAAAATTGCTGCGGAGGCACGATGGCAATCACAGGATGGATTTTAGCTACATCAGCTTTCTGGAAACTGACCTTGCGGCTTTCATCCAGACTTTGGATCTGATAGCTGTCTTGGCTTTCCGAAATCAGTTCGACAATGAGTTGCAGACCATTACTTAAATATACGCACGCCAAGCTAGATGACTGTAATACTGCTTGCTCATCACAGACCAACCACCAGCCTGCTTTTAGGCTGGGAAAATAATACTGTCCTGTGACCTGAATGGCATAATGCTGAGGTTCCAATTTTAGCCAAGGTACAAGATTTTCTACCGCATCTATGGCTTTCATTTTAAAGGCTTGCTGCTCAACAACCTGCATCTGGAACAAAGTCATTTTTACAGGATTCGGTGCTACTTCAATGACAGGTGCTTCAGCACGATCCAATATTAAACTTTCTAAACTCAGTTGCTGTTCCAGCTCGCGTGCAGCCTTTTCTCCAATCTGGCGCTTACTGTTCAATAGCTGGGTAATATAGGCTGCAGACAGACCAAAATGCTCGCAAATCTCTTTGCCATTTTTAAACTGCTGGCTATCAATCAACTGATCAATCACTTTGGCCAGATTATTTCGTCTCAGTTCAAATATTTCCGTGGCACTCATGTTTATTATTTGCTCTTTTTTCTCTTCAGCACACCTTATAACAAAAAAGCCCGCAATTGAATTGCAGGCTTTTCTAATCATGCCTAAAAAGAATCAGTTGCCTTGTACCAGACGGCGGGCACTGATAATTCCCGGCTGCTGTTCAAGACGGGCCAATAGTTTGGAAAGTTGAGCCAAGCCTTTGACTTCAATCAACAGTTTCATATTGGCAATACCATCTGCTTCAGAAATAGTATTTACCTGACGGATATTGATCTGATCCGAGAAAATCACCTGAGTCAGATCTTTGAGCAGGCCACGACGGTCATAGGCTTCCACCACGATCTGTACACTTTGGCCACGAGTCGGCTGCATTTCCCAGTCGGCTTCTACTGCACGTTCCGGTTCTTGGCTGATCATACGTACATAATCCGGACAAGCTACCTTATGGATGCTTACACCGCGATTCAAGGTAATATATCCCGCAATCGATTCACCATGGACTGGCTGACAGCACTGGGCTACATGCAGTTCGACGTTATCCAGACCATCAATTAGAATACCATGTGCAGACAAGGTATGGCTGGCACGCGGATTCAAGGCTGGTTTCAGCACCAGTTCAGGCTCATCCTGATCCAGATGCATATGACGGTTCACCTGATTGATCAGGGCATGCAGGCTAATATCACCATTCACCAGACCAATCAGAATATCTTCACCACTCTTCACATTGAAATGGTTGCAATAATCACCCAAGTCGATTGATTTTGGATGAATTGCCAGACGTGCCAATTCTTTATTCAGAATTTCACGGCCCACTTCCAGGTTCTTACTGCGATCCTGCTGACGGAACCAGTGACGTAACTTGTCACGGGCACGTGCAGTCTTGATATAACCCAGTGAATTGACCAACCAGTCCCGATTTGGTTCACGGTCTTTCTTGGTCAGAATCTCAACCTGTTCCCCGGTTTTCAAGGCATAGGTTAAAGGCACATAGCGCTGGTTGACCCGGGCCGCATAGCATTTGTTACCGACTTCCGTATGTACATGATAGGCAAAGTCGAGTACGGTTGACCCTCGTGGTAACTCTTTAATATCACCATCACGGCTGAACACATAGATTTTTTCGAAGCCTTCAAAATCTTGAATATGCTCAAAATTTTCAACTTCCTCTTCTTCATCCTTATGTGCACTGGCTTCATTGCGTTCCTGATAATGCTCAATCACTGCACGCAGGGAGTGCAGACGATGATTAAAGGAAGTATCGGTATTTTTCGAACCTTCCTTATAGTTGAAGTGTGAGCATACGCCAAGTTCAGCCTCTTCATGC
The DNA here is from genome assembly GCF_033558715.1 of Acinetobacter sp. YWS30-1. Taxonomy (NCBI): domain Bacteria; kingdom Pseudomonadati; phylum Pseudomonadota; class Gammaproteobacteria; order Moraxellales; family Moraxellaceae; genus Acinetobacter; species Acinetobacter sp. YWS30-1. Next base: position 2,505,729 of record NZ_CP114606.1, read on the forward strand.
ATCGTATAAGTACGAATCTGCACTTCAAGTGACTTGTTTTCCGCAATCACAGCTGTGTGTAAAGAGCGATAACCATTGGCCTTCGGATTGGTAATATAGTCATCAAACTGATGCGGAATATGTCGCCACAATTGATGTACGATCCCGAGCGTGTGATAACACTCAGGCACACTTTTCACCAATACACGCAGCGCACGGATGTCATACAGCTGGTCGAAGCTCAGGCTTTTGCTTTTCATTTTCCGATAGATCGAATAAATGTGCTTCACCCGGCCGTTAATTTCAGCTTCAATGCCGTGTTCTGCCAGCTCTTCACGCAATTTATCAATCACGAACTGAATATATTGTTCACGTTCCAGACGCTTTTCATTCAGCAAAGAGGCAATTTCTTTATAGCGTTCTGGCGCCAGATAGCGGAAGGCCAGATCTTCGAGTTCCCATTTCAACTGGGCAATCCCGAGACGATGCGCTAGAGGAGAATAAATGGTGAGAATTTCTCGTGCGACCCGTTCTTGCCGTTCACGTGAAGAATTGGCCAGTTCGCGCAGTGCATAGGTACGTTCTGCCAGCTTGATTAACACGACGCGGACATCTTCTGTCACTGAAATCAGCATCTTGTAAATGCCAGACAGATGTTCACGCTGGTTATTATTAAAGTGATCTTCCAAGCGTTTATTTTTTTCAATCAGCTCAGACAGCTTACCCATGGACAGCGTGCCTTTGACCAGACTGTAGACCTGTTCACCGAATTTTTCCTGCACTTCTGCCAGTGGCATGACGCCTTCACGTACTGCGCGGTAAAGCATGGCAGCGGACAAGGTATCTTCATCGACATAGAGATGCGCGAGAATATCCGCCATTTCAATACCGGTATAGAAGGTATTAGAGCGATGCTGAACCGTACTTTGTAGCTCTTTTTCTAAGGTTAAACGGGCAACTTCTTCGAGCTGCTTCAGGGGAGCCCCGTCTAATATGCCACGAACCCGATCTAACCATTCAGTCAGATCCTGCTGTGCTTGTTCGGCATGTTCTACAGTCGCCTCCTGTGACAACTCATTGAGCCGCCCAGGCAGTTGCTCACGTACTGTGACCATACCCTTCTCCTACTTTTAGATACATCATCTCTTTGATCGTTTATTTAATTTTCTTTTTCGAACAAGGCAATCGACTCGACATGTCCGGTATGCGTAAACATATCCATCACACCGGCTTTCGTTAGCTGATAACCCTGTTCTACCAGTAGCCCTGCATCTCTTGCAAGCGTAGCGGGATTACATGACACATAAACGATTCTTTTGGCACCAAACTGAGGGATATAATGCATAACTTCTTCTGCTCCAGCACGTGGCGGGTCGATTAATAATGCATCAAATCCTTGATTTGCCCAAGACTGGTGCGAAAAATCTTTGGTTAAATCTTGTGAATAGAACGAAACTTGTGCAATACCATTATGGTTAGCATTTTCTGCACCGCGTTGCACCATTTCCTCACTCCCCTCAACCGCAACCACCCGACCAGATGCACCAACACAACGCGCCAGTGGCAAAGAAAAGTTTCCTAATCCACAAAACAGATCCAGAACGCGTTCGCCTTGCTGTAATTGAAGCAAATCACATGCCAAGCGAACCATCTGCGGATTGATCGTTGAATTGACCTGAGTGAAGTCCAATGGATTAAAACCGAATTCCACATCAAAGTCATCAAGACCATAGTGTAAGCGTGCTGCCTGTTCAGGCTCATCAATCCGCTTCAAATAATCTTGGCCTACAGGCTGCAAATAAAGCTGCCAACCTTTCTCTAACGTAAATTGGCGCAATCGGTTGACATCTGTTACCGATAATTCTGCGGTTTCACGAATGAGCAACGCAATGTCATGATCACCCATAGCCAATTCTATATGACCAATATCTGCCTGACCATCGAGACTTTGGAGCAATTGTTTAAGACGTGTAACCGATCCAAACTCGCGATCCAGAATCATGCAGCGGTCAATCGAGGTCAGCTTATTGGACTGGTTTTCACGAAAACCAACCACCAACTTTTCTTTTTGAGGCAGATAACGCACCCCAATCCGGGCTTTACGACGGTAATCTTCACGTTGTGAACGTAACGGTGGCAGCCATTCTACAGGCTGAATCCCGGCAAAATGCTGCAAATGTGATTTCAGAACATTCTGCTTAAGTTCAATTTGGGCATCTGGATGGATATGCTGCATATTGCAGCCGCCGCATACGCCAAAATGTGGACACACAGGTTTGACCCTGATCTCGGAAGCCTCACTGAGCAACTCAAGGCTATCCGCCTCTTCCAGTTTTTTGACTTCACGGGTAATGCGGGCACGTACGGTTTCACCCGGCAAGGCATAGCGGATAAAGACTTTCTTACCATGCTTTTCAAGTGGATGATCCGGATGTGAACCATAGTGAGCGATGCCACGTCCTTCATGTGAGAGTGATTCAACCTGAAAAATATACTCGGATTGCGGCGCTGGACGTGGTTGTACTCGACGTTTCATGAAAACCTAGGATGTGGAGATGGGAAAATCAAAACGGGTAAATTCAGTTCTTTGTGAGGTTTCACGCCAGACTGATAAAAAATCTGCATGTTGCGGCTGGGTATGCAGGTATTGAATCGTACTCTGCACCAGATGCTGATAATCAGGCAACATCAACTGGCCTTTTAGCAACAGCCAGCGAATATAGACCAACCAGGTATTGAGCACATCACCTTCGCAATAGCTGGTGAGTGCGTTCCATTGCTGGTTACGTACATATTCAGGTACATGATAGCCACCATCACCACGCTTGCCTGGATAACCCAGTAAATGAGCAACATCATCCAGTTTCTGAAAATGACGGGCATGAAACATGGCCATAACATCCATCAAATCAACATGACGCTGATGGTAACGATTCTGGTAGTTATTATAACGCTTTTGCGTATCGATTTCGCCCTGATCGAACAGACTTGGGGCAGATAAACCATGATACATGGCCCGATAAAGAATAACCGGCAGGTCAAATTGTGAGCCATTCCAACTGACTAGAGTTGGATGACGCTTTTCAAAAATGGATAAGAATTTTTTTAAAATCTCTGCTTCACTGTATTGTTCACGGCTGAAAGAAAACAGGCGCATACCCTGTTCATCCATCCATAAACCGGAAATACAGACAATCTCATGCAAAGGCAGACGCTGAAAGTCCGAGCCTGATTCCTGACGGCGTAACTTGGTCAGGGCCTGATCCAGATCAGCCTCGGGTAGATCCAGACCAAACAGATGCGCGCCTGATTTAAGATCGGTTTGGGTTTCAATATCGAAAGTTAAAACAGGCAGGCGCATAAAAGATTTCTCAAAAATTATTCAGGGTCTTGTACAGAGAATAAGCCTGTAGACAGGTAACGGTCACCACGGTCACAGATAATACATACAATTACTGCATCCGGATTTTCTTCTGCGAGCTTGATGGATGCCCAAACTGCACCGCCAGAAGATGTACCGGCACTGATACCTTCTTTTTGCGCCAGTTTACGCATGGTGCGTTCCGCTTCAATCTGTGGAATATCGATAATACGGTCGATACGGCTACGATCAAAAATCGTTGGCAAATATTCTTCTGGCCAGCGGCGGATACCGGCAATACTAGAACCATCAGATGGCTGTAGGCCCACAATCTGAATATCCGGATTCATTTCTTTCAGATATTTAGATACGCCCATGATCGTACCAGTCGTACCCATTGAGCTGACAAAGTGTGTAATTTTGCCACCTGTTTGCTGCCAGATTTCAGGACCTGTGGTCAGGTAATGCGCTTCGACATTGTCCGGGTTACCAAACTGGTTTAACACCAGACCTTTACCTTCAGCCTGCATTTGCAAGGCCAGATCACGTGCACCTTCCATGCCCTGCTCTTTGGTCACTTCAATCAGTTCAGCACCATAAGCACGCATTGCGTCCTTACGTTCCTGACTCATGTTATTCGGCATAATCAGCTGCATCTTGTAACCACGCATGGCCGCAACCATCGCCAATGCAATCCCTGTATTTCCGCTGGTCGCCTCAATCAAGGTATCACCCGGTTTGATCTGTCCGCGCTTTTCAGCTTGCATGATCATGTTATACGCTGGACGGTCCTTGACCGAGCCTGCCGGATTATTTCCTTCGAGTTTTGCGAGTACTGTGGCTTGAGTGTGACTAGCCAGACGCTGCAAACGCACCAGTGGCGTTTTGCCTACATAATGGTCCAGTAAAAATTCGTCTGCTTGAAAATCAGGGGTGGTATTACTCATTATTTGCACCTATATCGAGGTGCGGCTATTGTATGAAAAAATGCATTTCCCTGCACCCATTTATAGCAGTGCTTTTGCATAAAACTGTATAAATCACGATCGGCATGGCCAATTCGTCCCGTTTTAGCTTGATAAAACTCCTCAATTGTGACAGTGACTTAGCTCACCTCTACCCCTAAAAAGGTTTGCTCAAACCCCCATAACGACTATTAAGCGCAATAGTTCTTATTTTCTGCCTTAATCTGAAGCTTTAGAAAAATAATACTGAAATTTTAACAGTAGATTTAAAGCATGCTAATATGCAAAGCATAAGGAAAATACTGCTTGAATCATGTCAAATATCAACAAAAAGCTGTTTAAACGCCTACACTTAAATCATGCTTATGGACAGCTGATTGCACTGATTTTTGTACCCATTACTATTCTGGCCTGTGTTGGTGCTGCTCTGGTCATCTCGGAAACTTCCAATGCCGCACGTGCCCAGCAAAAGCAGATGGCCATTGCGATTCTGACCCGTTTTCAGGCCACTTCTGAATATGCGCTGGACATTTTGAGCCTTTATCCATGGCAATATGAACAAGCTCATGACGCCATGCAAAATATGCTGAATGAAAAGCATCTGGTTCGTGCGGCTATTCTGGATGAAAATGGTAAAAGTAAACTCGGTATTGGGTTTCAGGAACAGGCGCCTTGGCCGGACTTTAAAAAAGACGGCAATTTTGTTGGCCCGATCTTAGATAAAAACAATCATATTTATGCAGTCAAAGTAAATGAAAATGGCATGAATGCAGGCTGGCTGGCGATCGAACTGGACAATCAGCCCTTAGAAATTGCCCGCTACCGGGTCTTGATTGTTTTGATTGCGACCGGCTTATTGACCTTATTACTCTTGTTGTTATGTCTGAATTTCTATTCTCGTCGCTGGATTGCACCGATGTATGAAATTCGCATGCAGCTGCAACGCCTGAATGCCGACACCCTAGATCAGCATATGGTGATTAACAGTACCGGTGAATTGCGTCTTTTGCAGCGTGATATTGCCAATGTGGTGAAACGTCTGCATTTCAGTTTTCTGGAATTGCGCGAGCATACCGAACAGACTGAAGATGATTTGCGCCGTACTCTAGATACTTTAGAAGTTCAAAATATTACTTATCGTCAGGCACGTGATCAGGCGATTTCGGCCAACCAAGCCAAGTCGGTGTTTCTGGCCAATATTTCCCATGAATTACGCACACCCTTAAATAGTATTGATGGTTTTATTCACCTGCTGCTGCGTCAAGGCAATCTTAGCAATGAGCAAAGCCTGTATTTACAGACCATCCGCAAATCTTCTGCACATTTGCTGGCCCTGATCAATGATGTACTGGATTTCTCCAAGATTGATGCTGGCAAACTGGAACTGGAAACCGCACCTTTTGATCTGGAAGAAGCTATTTTCGATGTGATGGATATGCTCTCGCCACTGGCTGCACAGAAGCATATCGATATGGCATTCTATTTTGCAGACAATGTGCCAAAACATGTGATTGGTGATGTACTACGCTTTAAGCAGATTCTGACCAACCTGATTTCCAATGCGATCAAGTTTACTCCTGATGGCGAAATCATTGTTCGGGCACGCATGGAGCATGATGATATTGGACAATGTCTGCTGCATTTTAGCGTTCAGGACAGCGGCATTGGCCTGAGCGGAACTGACCGCAAGAAACTGTTTGAATCGTTCTCGCAAGGCGATACCTCGGTCACCCGCCAATTCGGTGGTACAGGTCTAGGACTGGCCATTTCCAAGCAGCTGGTCCACCTGATGCATGGTCAAATCGGCTTTGAAGATAACCAGGAACGCGCTCCAACAGAAAAAGGCTCAACCTTCTGGTTTACCGCCCAATTCCCGGTGGATGAAGATATTATTCATGAACATCCGGATTTCAGTGATTTGACGGTTGTGTCTTATCTTGCCCATCCGGCAACGGCGAATGTCTTAAGACATTATCTGGAAAATTATCGCGTCAAACATATTGAGTCGACGTCCATTCTGGATCTGTTCAGTCGTCTGAACCATTTACAAAATATCGAGAATACCTGGCTGATTGTCGACCATAGTGGCGATAGCCAGGCTCTACTGACAGAGATTCGTTCTCGCTATCAGGGACATCTGGCTGTGTATGGTTATCAGATGCAGCTGGATCCGAACATGCTGAATGACCATCGTGCCCGTGCCCTGCATCAGCCCCTGAGTCGTAGTGCCCTGATTCAGCTACTCGGCAATCAACCCGTATTTGATCAGGAACAGCATGAAGACTTTAATGGTCAGGGATTGCATATTCTGGCCGTTGATGACCATCTGCCGAACCTGATTGTTCTGGAGGCCTTGCTGGCCGAACTGAATGTCACCACAACCAAAGCCATTAGCGGACAGGAAGCGATTGATATCATCCAGAGCCGTTATGAACAGGGTCTGCCATCTTTTGATCTGGTGTTTATGGACATTCAGATGCCAGTGATGTCCGGTATCGATACCACCCGTGCAATCCGCTCACTGGAATCAACTTTCGAAAATCATCAGCGTCTACCGATTATTGCCCTGACAGCACATGCCCTTTCCGATGAGAAGCAAAAACTGTTGCAAAATGGCATGGATGATTATGTCACCAAGCCTATTCAGATTGATCAGATCGTGCAGATTCTGACGCATTGGACGACTGAGAGTTTTAAAAAGATTCCGGTGCTGGAACGTGCCAATGTGATTGATGCGCTGGATCCGAATATTCTGGACTGGCAACAAAGCCTGCAACTGGCGGCCAATAAAGAAGATCTGGCAGTCGATCTGCTCAGCATGCTGGTCGACAGTTTTGAAAAAGAGCTGGATGAGATTGAGCAACTGATTGAACTGGAAGATTTTCCGCAGCTGGAACATGTCTTGCACCGTCTCTATGGGGCTACCCGATATGTCGGTACACCGACTCTGCAAAAAGTTACCGGAAGTTTTGAACAGTTTGTCTCGACCTTGCGTAAGGAACGCCGTAAGGCCGATGACAGTTTTGTTCAGGAAGTACTGAAATATCTGGATGAACTGAAAGCCGTGATTGAGCAGGTAGAACAGGCAGCCCAGCAGATCTTAAACAAGCATAGTGGTTAAAAAAATTACTGTTTTACTTACCCATATCTGTATGACTGCGCTGTCATGCAAGCACAGATTGCTCATGCTATGCTCGCTTACAGAAAAATTAAGGATGAATACCATGTCACTTGTGCGCTTTGAAAAAAATAATGGAATTGCCACGGTTACTCTCAGCCGTCCAGACAAACGTAATGCCATGAGCTTTGCCCTACTGCGTGAACTGGTGCAGATTGCGAACCGGATTAAAAAAGATAAGTCGGTGCGTTGTGTCATTTTAATGGGTGAAGCGCAGGTCTTTAGTGCCGGCATTGACTTGGCCGATTTAAATAATCCTAAAAATCGGGCCTATGCGGCTTGGGAACTGATTCGTCCTGGACAGAGCTTATTTCAGAAAGCTTTTCTGGTCTGGCAGGAACTGCCTGTTCCAGTAATTGCAGCCATTGAAGGTTTCTGCTTTGGTGCAGGTATGCAACTTGCGTTGGCTGCGGATATCCGGATCGCGCATCCTGCGACCAAAATGTCAATTATGGAAACTCGTTGGGGCCTAGTACCAGACATGGGACTAACGCGTTCACTCAAAGGTCTGATCGGGATTGATCTAGCCAAAGAGCTGACCTTAACCGCACGTATTTTTGAAGGTGCCTATGCCAAAGAAATTGGCCTGATCACCCATGTTGATGAACAGCCATTAGCAAAAGCACAGGTTTTGGCTGAAGAAATGTTACAACGCTCTCCAGATGCCTTGATGGCCTCTAAATTTGTACTGGATGCGATGGAGCACAAACCCAACAAGTCATTGCGTATGGAAAAAATCTGGCAGCTTAAACTGTTACTCGGTAAAAACAGTCAACTGGCACGCAAGAAGGATAAAAATCCGGACGTGCAGTTTGTGCCACGTCAATATCGATAATTATGGCTGAAGCAAAATCAAAAGATGAGAGATAAAATGCAATTCGATCATGATAGCAAAATTGCCTTTTTAGGTATGGGACTCATGGGCAGTCGTATGGCAACCCGCTTGCTAAAAGCAGGTTTTCAAGTTGCAGTCTGGAACCGTACGGCCAGTGCCTGCGATCCTTTGTTTGCTCTTGGAGCCACTCCGCTATCTCTAGATCAAATTGCAAATTATCCGGTTATTCTGACCTGTCTGGCAGATGATGCCGCGGTGCAATCGGTCTTTGAGCAGATTCAGCCCTATCTGGTGGCTGGACAGGTTATTGTCGATTTTTCCAGTCTTTCCGTACATCAAACCAAAACTCTAGCTGAACAGGCCCAAGCCAAACAAGCGATCTGGATTGACTCTCCTGTGTCTGGCGGTACAGCCGGTGCAGAACAAGGCACGCTAGTCATCTTCGCTGGTGGCGATACAGAAACTCTTACCGCACTTGATCCAATCTATAAGGTGCTTTCACAACGTGTTACTCGTATGGGGGATACGGGAACCGGTCAGGCGACTAAAATCTGTAACCAGCTGATTGTAGCGGCGAACAGTACCCTGATCGCTGAAGCAGTGGCCCTGGCCGATCGTGCCGGTGTAGATACTGCCCTGCTTGCACCAGCATTAGCCGGTGGTTTTGCTGACTCCAAGCCTTTTCAGATTCTGGCCCCACGTATGGCCAGCCAGACGTTTGAACCCGTGCAATGGAAAGTGCAGACACTGTCAAAAGACCTGAACAATGCGGTGCAACTGGCTGCTACTTTATCTTTGGATATCCCTGTGGCAAGCCAGGCCCTGTCTCAGCTCAAAGCCCATCAGCAAGACGGATTTGCTGAGGCCGATCTGGCTACTGTAATCAAGCACGTAGACCATTAAATATTTCATTTCAATATTCTGCCTTGAGCAAGGAAAAGTCCATGACCAAACTCGCCGTTAACCTCTCCATGATTTTTACGGAAGTACCTTTGTTAGAACGTTTTGCCTTGGCTCATGCGCACGGTTTTAAACATGTGGAAATCCAGTTTCCCTATGAACTGAGCATTGAGCAGATTCAGCAGCAGATTCAGTTGCATGATCTGGATATCTGCCTGATTAATGTGCCTGCTGGTGATCTGATGCAAGGTGGACACGGTCTGGCCGGTATTCCTGGACAGGAAATCGAGTTTCGTCATGCTGTAGAGCAGGCCATTCAATATGCGACTGCTCTGAATGTGCCAAGTGTCAATATTCTGGCCGGCAAACAGCCACTGGATTGTGACCTGCTTCCTTGCCTGAACACCTTGGCGAGTAATCTGAAAATTGCCTGCTCCATGCTCTCTAATTATCAGATTCAGCCGGTCTTTGAAATGATCAACGGTCAGGACATGCCACGTTTCCTGATTCAGAATGTGGCCCAAGCTCAGGAGATGCTGGAAGCTGTCAATCATCCTGCCTTGAAAATGCAATATGACTGTTATCATATGGCCATGATGGGTGAAGATGTACTTGAAGCCTTAAAAGAAAATATTGCAGAGATTGGTCATATCCAGTTTGCAGACTGCCCGGGGCGTCATCAACCCAATACCGCTTCCATTCCATATTATGAGATTTTTCAATGGTTAGAGAATAGCCAATACAATGGTTATGTCGCAGCCGAATATAAACCTCTGGGGACTTCGGAAGAATCCTTTGGCTGGAAAGAACAGTTCTTCCCGGAGTATGACTAAAGCGGCGGAAGGTGCATTTGAAATTTTGGGCTAAAACCGCTATATTAGATCATGCATAATTGTTAGGAAATTATACTCCCTATGAATTTAGAACCATCGCCCAGCGCTTCTAATTCTCACGATCACACTATGAATTCTCATGCACAAGCAGTAAACGCATGCTTGAAAGTTGTACATGCAGCCCTAGAAGATGTAAAGGCTAAAGAAGTTGTTCAGCTTGATGTTGCTAGCATCAGCAACGTGGCAGATGCCATGGTGATTGCAAGCGGTACATCAACCCGTCATATCAAATCACTTGCAGATAATGTTGCTGAAGAAGCACGTAAAGCAGGTTTCCGTCCGCTTGGTATCGAAGGCGAACGTGATGCAGAATGGATCCTGATTGATCTAGGTTTTGTTGTAGTGCACTGCATGCTGCCTACAGCGCGTAAATTCTATGACCTAGAAAGCCTATGGCGCAATCCTGCAGATTCTGTAGCATAAATATCGAATATTCAAAAAAAGCGACCTATGTAGGTCGCTTTTTTATTGCCTGCAATATAAGAACAAATTTAAGATTAATATAGCCTTTTTCGCAGCAAACAATATTAATCCTGATAGTAATCTTCCAATGGATATCGTTTTACATTTTCCACCCATTTGCCTTTGATCAGATGACGTTCAGTCACAGTTACACGTTTTTCTCCATCTGGATATTCTAAAGTTGCATCCTCAATAAATTCTTTAACTTTGACCAAGCCTTTCTTTGGAATGACCTGATACTCTTCGGCAATGTGATAACAGCAGCCACTTTTACTTAGTGTATGAATTCTTTTATTGTCATGATCAACATGAAACATGCCTAAATTTTCATGTGTTAATGCAGATAAGTCAGAACTAAATACAAAGTGTTTACGTGTCTTGTTATATACATAAACATCATAAGTAGGCCCACCATATGGACCTTCATTACCATTACGAATGGCAATGTCTTCAGTCCCATCGAAATTAAAATCATCAAAAATTAAAGGACTTTGTTCACCATATAATTCGATAATATTGGCACTTGGCTTTAAATCATCGGATAGATCGAAATCCAGGTCATCAGAGACAAATTTTTGCAATAAGGATTGATCAGATTTCTTATATAAAGAAACCGTGCCTTTGCCTGAACAAGACTGCTGATCACAATTCACCTGCATTTTTACGTTATATAGCTTGGATGCATCCCTAATCTGAAACACTTGAGCGGATGCCACTGAATGACAGCTCAAACCAATCAACAATCCTAATAACCATGTTTTCATTTTCTTGCCTTCTTATAAGTTTTAATTATTGAATTTTTATGAAATTTAAACATAAAAAAACCACCCGAAGGTGGTTTTTCTAGATTCTTTTAATCCTCCCCGGCCCTCCTTTGACAAAGGAGGGAGACTTACAGGGATTCTAATCAGTGACCCGTACCATTAATAGCTTTGGTCATATCTTCCACAACTTTCTTGGCATCACCAAAGATCATCATAGTCTTGTCGTTATAGAACAGGTCATTGTCCAGACCTGCATAACCGGTCGCCATAGAGCGCTTGATGACCATGATGGTACGCGCCTTGTGAGCTTCCAGAATTGGCATGCCGTAGATTGGTGAGTTCGGATCGTCTTTTGCAGCCGGGTTTACAACGTCGTTTGCACCAATAACCAGTACTACGTCAGTTGCCGGGAAGTCCGAGTTGATCTCGTCCATTTCCAGAATGTCTTCATAAGGAACATCAGCTTCTGCAAGCAATACGTTCATATGACCTGGCATACGACCAGCAACCGGGTGAATCGCAAAACGTACAGTCACGCCCTGCTCTTTCAGCAAATTTGCCAGCTCTTTTACTGCGTTTTGTGCACGGCCTTGTGCCATACCATAACCCGGTACAATGACAACGCTGTCTGCATTTGACATTAAGAAGCCAGCATCATCTGCAGAACCTGAACGGTAGTTACGTTGCACTTGTGCACCCGCAGCAGCTGTCGGCGCAGCTGCACCACCCATCGCACCACCAAACAATACATTGATGATTGAACGGTTCATCGCTTTACACATGATGTAAGACAGAATCGCACCTGAAGAACCAACCAGCGAACCCGCAACGATCAGCATGTTGTTTTCCAGTGTGAAACCAATCCCCGCTGCTGCCCAGCCTGAGAATGAGTTCAACAGCGAAACCACAACCGGCATATCACCGCCGCCAACTGGCGCAATCCATACCCAGCCAAATGCCAGCGCAAGACCAGTCATTGCCCAGAAAGATGTCATGCTACCTGTCAGGAAGAAGTGAATCCCTGCTGCCAGCATTGCAATAAAGATCAGAGCCTGAACCGGTTTTACCCAGCCACCTGAAATGGTTTTTGCCCATTTCTTTGCAGCCAGCTTACCGTATGCAAATACAGAAGCAGTAAAGGTAATCGCACCCACAAAACAGCCCACAAACAGTTCAAACAGGTGAACCTTGCTCATTTCATGGAAAGTCACACCATTTGCAGCTAACAGGTCCGGGCCCAATTCAACCAGCTTGTTGTTATGGATAATTGCCGCAACTGCAATCAGTACCGCAGCCAGACCCACCAGTGAGTGCATGAGTGCTACTGTTTCTGGCATCTGGGTCATTGGTACAGTACGTGCACGCGCAATACCCACTACTGCACCCGCCGCCATTGCTGCAAGAATCATCCAGACTACTGGATTTTCAGCAACAAAGAATGTGGTCACTACAGCAATCGCCATGGCGATCATACCGTAGCGGTTACCTGCAATTGCAGTTTTAGGACCAGATAAACCACGTAGCGTTAAGATAAAAAGAACGGCGCCAATCAGGTAGAACCAATCCGCATACTCTCGAATAAATTCCATGGTTTAACCCTCTTTTTTCTTTTGCTTAGGTTTGAACATTTCCAGCATACGTGCAGTCACGGCAAAGCCACCGAAAATATTAATGCTCGCCAGAAATACTGCGATTGCCCCCAGTACACTCACCACGTTAATGGTCTGGAAATCCACGCTGCCTTCAACGCCCACCATTGGCAGGCCAACAGTTTGAATCATTGCGCCCACGATAATGATCGAAGACAAGGCATTGGTCACCGCCATCAATGGCGTATGTAGTGCTGGTGTTACCCCCCAAACCACGTAGTAACCCACGAAGATGGCCAGGACGAAAATCGTAATTGTTTCAACCATGAGTCTGCTCCTTAACCACGTTTTAACAGCACTTGGCCGCCGTGAGTGACAAGTAGGGCTTTTTGAATTTCATCTTCCTGATTCAGGACAAAGTTCTTGTCTGCATCAAAAAGTGTTTCAACAAAGTTATACACGTTACGTGCATATAGCGCTGACGCTTCAGTCGACACCGTTGATGGAATATTTGGAACACCCAGAATCTTCACACCATTTTCAGTCACAACAGTTTCGCCACACTTAGAACCTTCCACGTTACCGCCTGATTCCACTGCCATATCCAGAATCACTGAGCCTGGTTTCATCTTGGCTACAGTTTCAGCACGGATTAAGCGTGGTGCATCACGACCTGGTAACAATGCAGTGGTAATCACGATATCGGCATTCGATACCGCTTTATCGACAATCGCTGCCTGATCCTTGATGTACTGTTCACCTGGCATCCAGCCATAACCGTTTTTAGCTGCTTCATCAGCACGTGCCTGCTCTTCAGGAGACATTGGCACGTCTAGCCATTTACCACCCAAAGACTCAACCTGATCTTTGGCAGTCGGACGAAGGTCAGTTGCTTCTACGACTGCACCCAGACGTTTCGCTGTTGCAATTGCTTGAAGGCCTGCTACCCCGACACCCATGATCACGACACGAGCCGGTTTCACCGTACCTGCCGCTGTCATCAGCATCGGGAACATGCGCTGATATTCAGCAGCAGCTAAAAGCACTGATTTATAACCTGCAAGGTTCGCTTGCGAAGACAATACGTCCATGTTTTGCGCACGTGACAAAGTACGTGGCAAAAGCTCAAGAGCAAATGCAGACACATTCTGTGCCGCGAACTGGTCAAGCTCGGTATTGCGGTATGGGTCAAACATCGCTACAACCGTGGTATTGGCTGACAGCTTTTGAATTTCTTCACCCTTCGGTGCACGAACTTTCAAAACTATCTGGCTACCGGTGTAGGCATCATCCGTAATTTTGGCACCAACTTGCTCATAGGCACTGTCGATGTAAGCAGCTTTAACACCTGCTCCACGTTCGATCACCACACTATGACCAGCGCTGATCAATTTCTTTACTGTCTCAGGCGTCGCAGCGACGCGATTTTCACCGACGACAGTTTCGGCTGGAATTCCAATCTGCATGAGCGTCCCTCAAGCTAATTTTTTCTTAAGTAAACACCGTGATTTACGGTGCTTCCCCTCAGGATGTGTTTTTGTTGAATTTTTGGATTCTAATTAAACTTCTAGAAATTACTACCTATTATTTATTTAATAAATACCCATATTTTGAACTGACGATTCATAAAAATGATGCTGTCATATAGCATTTATTAGTTGAGCCTGATTATTTTGATTTGCTGAATTTATAAACGATATTCATTCTCTTGAACGATGACTGTTTTCTTGGTTATTTTTTATTAGATTACTTTTTGTTTTATTTTGTTACATTGATCATTCTGACAGATATTTCATTTTTTCTGCTCAGCAAATCTTTATTTCAAATGAACTGATAAAGCCTAAATTAGGGCACTTTTCTAGGGCAGTTTTCTGTTTTTGACCTTTTTGACAAATTTAATCTACTTTGGAATATTCATTTTTAAGATCAAAAAATACTGTTTTCCTATAACTTTTTCATTTTTCACTCATAAAAAATATGAATTGATGATGAAAAAATTGATTTGGGATTCACTTATTTGACTTATTCAGCTCAAGTCTTAAGACTTGCCTGAAATAGGTGAAAAAAATATTCTGCAACATTTATTATATTAATACTCAGTCCACTGTTAGATTTACGAACTCTTCATTTTGCACCAATTTTGGGCAATCACTGATTCAGATTGATCTCTGTCACTTGGTCTTAAATGAGATGACTTAATACAAAGCGCTTCCACGTACATTTTCTTAAGTGAAAAAGTTAAATTTCTAGCGAATTTTCATCTCTTCTCCATCCAGAAAAGTACTTTTTTGTGGCATTTCTCTTGTATGAGTTTGAGTACTTTGCACTATTTTTCTACTTTTATCCTGACGGGTTTTCGCCTATAGTGCCTGCAACTTCTGCATCATCTTTGATGTTCTTTATAAAAATTCTCCCTGAGCTTAAGGTACTTGCCATGTCTCCTCCTCTCGATATCAGTCAAAATAAATCTCTGTTATGGCTGATGGCGATCGCATGTGGTTTATGTGCAGGTGCAAACTATTATTGCCAACCGCTTATCTCCTCAATTCAGCAATATTATCAGGTACCAGAATCCCAAGTGGCGCTGACCGTGACCTTTGCGCAGGTGTCTTATGCCTTGGGCCTGCTGTTTATTGTGCCTTTGGGAGACATGCTGAATAAGTCCAGACTCATTCCTTTCTTGATGTTTGGTGCCGCATTAGGCTTGCTGATCTGTGCCACAGCAGTCAACCTGCCGATGCTCTGGGTGGGGACTATTATTGCCGGGCTATTTTCTGTTGCTGCCCAGATTCTGATTCCTTTAGCTACGATGGCTGTCCGACCTGAAAAAACCGGAGAAGTGGTCGGTTTTCTCATGAGTGGCTTATTAGTCGGTATCTTATTGTCGACCAGTATTGCCGGATTGCTTTCTGACCTGTTTCACTGGAAAACCATTTATGCGCTCAGTAGTATGGCACTGCTGGTTTTGGGCTTTTATTTAAAAGGACAATTACCCAGCATGCCGCGTATGCGTATCAGCTATGCAGCAATTTTTAAATCGATGGGTATGCTACTGCGTGAGGAACCGCGACTGGGCTTACGCTCCCTAATTGGTGCATGTGCCTTTGCCGCCATGAGTATGCTGTTTTCAACCATTGCCCTGCTGCTGACCCAGAAACCTTTTCATCTTTCTGATGTGATG
Source organism: Acinetobacter sp. YWS30-1 (assembly GCF_033558715.1). Lineage (NCBI taxonomy): Bacteria > Pseudomonadati > Pseudomonadota > Gammaproteobacteria > Moraxellales > Moraxellaceae > Acinetobacter > Acinetobacter sp. YWS30-1. The sequence continues at coordinate 2,521,836 of NZ_CP114606.1, forward strand.
GTGGGCCTAGTAACCCTAGTTGGTGTTTTCGGTGCGCTATCGACTCAGGTTATAGGTAAATGGGCAGATCGTGGTTATATCAAGATCCTGACCTGGATTGGCTGTTCAATTCTGGCAGGAAGCTGGCTATTTTTATATTTTGGTGGCGTGTCCCTGCTCAGTTATATTCTGGGTTATGCCCTGATTAACTTAGGTCTGGCGATTATTCATAGCTGTAATCAGAACGTGATTTTCCGCTTGCGCCCAGATGCCAAATCACGACTGAACTCTATTTACATGACGCTGTATTTTATTGGTGGTGCCTGTGGTTCAGCTCTGGGGGTATATGCCTGGCATCATGGTGGCTGGAGCATGACCTGTCTGTTTGGACTTGGCTTGGCACTATGCGCCGCCCTGTTTGCGTTGATTGATCAATGGCAACAACATCGAGCAAAAGCTTAAGCAGATTTAGCTGACTTGTACCACGGGATAGTAAGGTTTACCCGAATCCCAAGTTGCTGCATTTTCCAAAAGGATGCAGATAAAAGTGGGCAGCAACCCGGCCAGAACCCGACAGCTGTCTTGGAGCTGCTTTATATTAAATGAGCTCTGATAAGTCGCACCGCCCTGCATAAGCTGATGATATAAAGTAGAAAGACGGTTAAAAATCACCAATAAGATTTCAGTTAAATTCCGCTCTTGAACAGCTTTTTGTATTTTCTGTTTTTGCTGATCTAATGCTTCACGACAGCTTTCCAGACTGACTTTATGATGGCGATAATCCCAGAAACCTTGATCGGTATAAGGGCTATCCAGCAGTGTAGAAATTGGCTGGCTGTATTTTTCCCAGACAATATGCTGAAGTTTTTGCTCCACATCTTTTTGACAGAGGGTTTCCAGAAATTGATGCAGGCTTTGTTGATCCTGACGAACCTCTGTTTCTTGTGCATAGATCGAATTAAAACTGATCCACAGGCTAATAAACTTAAACTCTAATTCCTGATCCAACTCTAATGCTTTTTTAAACCAGCTAAGTCCCCGTTGAATCCGTAAATTAAAATAGTCTGAATGCTGAGGTTTTTTGCTTTTATAAATCTCCTCCAACATGAGCATCGTTATTCTCCTTATTTATCTCGTTTTCTTTATCTTAATCTTAAATATCTCAAAATATAGCATTGCAGAATGACTGGGAGTTTATTTTTTCAATTCCCACAATTTCTCTTGTTAAATATTTTTATTGGAATGACAGTTATCGTTCCTCATGCAGTTCAGCCTTTGGTCATGCAAATTTTATGCTAGTATTACGCCCTCTTTTTGCAGTACTGCTTTTTTGAGCAGATTTCCAGCAATTCCTGCTCATTCTTGTACTGCTATTACTCTTCCATTTCATTTAAGGCGTGATTTTGAATGACTGATCTCAGCACCATTGAAAACAAACTTCAACCTCGCATCAGTGTTGCGCCGATGATGGACTGGACCACCAAAGATTATCGTTTCTTTGCGCGCCTGTTTAATCCAAATGTCATTTTATATACCGAGATGGTGACTACGGGCGCCATCATTCATGGCGATGCCAAACGCCATCTGGACTTCAATCAAAAAGAACATCCGATTGTGTTACAGCTCGGCGGTTCCAACCCTCAAGATCTGGCAACTTGTACTAAAATGGCTCAGGACTGGGGTTACAATGAAGTTAACCTGAATGTCGGCTGTCCGAGTGATCGGGTACAGAATAATAAAATTGGTGCCTGCCTGATGGCTGAACCTGATCTGGTCGCAGAATGTATTGATGCAATGCGTAATGCCGTGGATATTCCGGTCAGTGTGAAACACCGCATTGGTATTGATGACATGCATTCTTATGAAGAAATGCTGCATTTTGTGGATACGGTCGCCAAAACCGGTTGCGATAACTTTATTGTGCATGCCCGAATTGCTTTACTCCAAGGTCTTTCACCTAAAGAAAACCGTGAAATCCCGCCACTACGCTATGAAGATGTTTACCGTCTGAAGCAGGACCGTCCGAAACTGACCATTGAAATTAATGGCGGAATTAAAACTTATGCAGAAACGCTTGAACATCTCAAGCATGTCGATGGCGTGATGATTGGCCGCGAAGCCTATCACAACCCGTACCTGTTAGCTGAGCTGGGTCAACTATGGAATCTCGAAGCACCGGACCGTTTTGAGATCATGCAACAAATGCTGCCTTATATTGCCCAACGTATGGCTGAAGGTGCACCATTGTCAATTATTACCCGTCATATTTTAGGTTTATTTCAGAACTTACCAGGTGCACGTAAATGGCGTCAGGCTTTAAGTGGTGGCAATGCCAAAACGCTAAAAGATGTAGAAACAGCATTATTAAATATTCAGGAAGCCATGCAGCGCACTGAAGATTATCTGCGTGAACATCAAGTTCAGCCTTAAAATCAAAAAGCACCGAGATCCGGTGCTTTTTGATGACCTAAAATAAAAATTAGTGGGTATAGGCCGTAATATTCCCGACCGGAATCGGTTCTTCATCATAGGAAGCCGCTTGCAGGACAGGTTCTGTAACTGGACGGACATCTGGCCCTAACTCAATACTGGTAGGTTCATTCACAGGTTCCAGATCATCGAGTGATGAGGCCAGCTGTTCCAGCTCACGATCCAGTTGCTGACGATATTTCTCAATCTCGATTTCATCGATAAAGGCAAAAGCATCATCTTCAATGGCCCAGCTATAACCACCATTCACCTTTGAAATTTTGACGTTAATGGGATATTCATTACCCTGATAATTCAGATGTGAAACCGCTTCAAACTCATTGCCTTTGCGATGGCGGATTTTTACATTTACCACAGTCAGACGATAATGCTGATAATTCGGATTGGCATTAAACTCTTGCTGCATTTGTCCTTGAATATTTCTGGCCAGTTCATCAATCGATACAAAATAACTGCATCCAGCCAGACAGGCGATCATCAATATCATTATGATTTTTTTCATCCCGCCCCCTTGTGTTCTCTCACTGCTTTACAGATGTGTAAAACTTTTCATCTTTGGATTATTCTGTGATCCATTTTATACTTTTTTTAAATAAATGAATAAATAAATCCTTAGTCTATAAAGTCGTTTTTATTTTTATATCGTTCTGACTTTTTAACTTTATGGTAAAAACCCTATAAAAAAGCCCTGAATCAGTCAGGGCTTTAACCGTCATTGAAAACTTAAAAATCATCTTCTGCAGCAGGATCATGGTGCAAGGCATCATGGATCGCTTCAACCAGTTGCTGGGCAATTTCCTGTTTAGAGGCCTTGTCCAGATCACGCTTATCCAGATGATAGTGTTCGGCAAAGAATACCGTCATGGCATTTTCATCGGATGCAAAGCCAATATCCGCACGCGAAACATCATTGCAGGCAATCATATCCAGTTTTTTCGCCACCAGTTTACCCGCTGCATATTCTTCAATATTTCGGGTTTCTGCAGCAAAGCCGACCATAAATGGACGTTTTTCCTGCTGTGCGATGGTCGCCACAATATCCGGATTCTTTATTAAAGCGACATTCAGCTCATCGCCTGCTTTCTTGATTTTATGCTCGGCTACCTGTGCGACACGATAATCAGCTACTGCAGCGGTCGCAATGAAGATGTCACAACCCTGCTCCAGCATTTGCATGCTTTCATTCAGCATTTGCACTGCCGAAGAAACATTTTTACGTTTGACGCCATTTGGGGTATCTAGGCTCACCGGACCAGCAATCAGGGTGACATTCGCTCCAGCTGCATAACAGGCTGCTGCCAATGCAAAACCCATTTTCCCGGTACTATGGTTGGAAATATAACGTACCGGGTCAATCGCTTCACGGGTCGGACCAGCTGTAATCGTGACTTGCTTGCCCGCCAGCATGCCAAATTTTTCTGCAATCGCGCGCTGAGCTTTATGGAAATATTCTGTGACCTGACGTGCCAGCTCTTCCGGCTCCGGCATACGGCCCAAGCCTACATCACCACAAGCTTGTGAACCGGCATCCGGCATAATCACATGTACGCCATCTTCAATCAAAGTCGCAAGATTACGCTGGGTTGCTTTGGCAGCCCACATCTGCTGGTTCATGGCTGGTGCGACCCAGACCGGTGCATTGGTTGCCAGATACAAAGTGCTCAGCAAATCATCTGCAAGGCCTGCTGCAAATTTTGCCAGCGTGTCGCAGCTGGCTGGCGCAACCAATAACAGATCAGCCCAACGTGCCAGCTCAATATGCCCCATGCCCGCTTCAGCTTCAGGATCCAGCAACTCGGTATGTACCGGATTGCCTGACAAGGCTTGAAAGGTCAAAGGGGTAATGAAAGCCTGTGCGCCTTGAGTCATGACAACCCGCACATTAAACCCGGCATCTTTCAGACGGCGAACCAGAATGGCACTTTTATAGGCAGCAATACCGCCAGTGACTGCTAAAATGATATTTTTATGAGGAATTACACTTAGATCAAAGCTCACGAACAGCTTACCTTTCTGTTGCAGTGGGGCTCACAATAGCATTAAATAATTGCATTCCCAAGAGATGAGCTTCAGGGAAAACTCATAATTCATAATAAATAAGTCTAATAACTATGCAATTTTCAATCAAAAACTGGCCTGAACTGGAACGGCCGCGGGAACGTTTAATTCAATATGGGGCAGAAAGTTTATCTGATGCAGAACTGCTGGCCATTTTTCTCCGATCAGGTTCACAACAGCATTCAGCCGTAGAATTAGCCCGGCTACTGATTCAACATTTTGGTCATCTAACTGCTTTACTTGATGCACCTTTAAAAGAAGTTAGCCAGTTTCATGGCATGGGCATTAGCAAATACACTCAGCTAATGGCTGTTAAAGAATTAGGACGGCGTTATATTGCCGAGCATCTTAAACAGGATGCCTTAGAACTGAGTAATTCAAAAAGACTGCGGGATTATTTACGTTTCGAATTACTGGGGGAAAATCAGGAAGTATTCGCGGTCCTGTGTCTGGACGCCAGTTTAAGGAAAATTGCATTTAAAAAGCTGTTTTATGGCTCTGTGAATGCATGTGATATTTCGATTAATCAGTTGCTCAGATATGCCATTACCCAACAGGCAACTTCAATTGTGATTGCGCATAATCATCCCTTGGGCCAAGCCACTCCTTCTAAGGCTGACCTGTATCTGACCCGCCAGATTCAACAGGCATGTCGACTGGTCGATATCCGTTTAATTGACCATTGCATCATTGCTCTGGAGGGCAGTTTTTCCTTTGCTGAGCAGCAACTCATCAAACCTGAAGTCTAAGGGGGAATAGCACTTGACAAAGCAGCTACAACTCAAGAAGATCATGAAAAAAATTGTGATGATTCCAATAAATGATCGTACGTGACCAGCAGAACGTTTTTAAATTATTATTTTCCTGGCGAGGAACGATTTTACCTAAGGTTTTACCTCCTTTAGGCGTGGTCATGCTGATTTCAGCCATTATTGGTGGTTTTTCACGTGTAGGTTATTTTCATTTTCCAGAACTCCCTCTCGTCGGCTTTACCCTCATCGGCGTAGTACTGTCTATCTTTCTCGGATTTAAAAATACTGCTTGTTATGACCGCTGGTGGGAAGCACGTAAACTCTGGGGTATTCTGATTGCCAATGCACGTCATTTTGACCGGGACTGCCGGATGTTGTCTCAAGGCCGTCGTGAACGTGTGATTCAGCACGTCATCGTTTTCGCAAATGTCCTGCGGGACCGTTTACGTCATCAGACAGCCAATCCGACTGAACTGGTGGAAACCAGTGGGATGAGCCAGCAGGCAATTACCCAGCTCTATCAACAGGCCAATGCACCGCAATATACCTTGAGCCTGATTCAATGGGAGCTGATGCAGGCTCTCAAAGAAGGTGAAATCTCTGACATCATTTATATGCAGATGAATAATCATGTCGCAGAACTCAGTATTGTGCAGACAGGTTGTGACCGGATTGCGACGACTCCTTTACCTTTTGCTTATTCAGTTCTGCTGAATCGTACTGTTTATTTCTTCTGTTTTATTCTGCCATTTAGCCTTGGTGCAACCTTAGGTTTATTCACCCCTTTTCTGGTCGGCATTCTCGCTTATACCTTCCTAGGACTGGATGCTTTAAGTTCAGAAATTGAAGAGCCTTTCGGCACCCAAAGCAATGACTTACCCCTTGATTCTATGGTTCGTACTATTGAAATTGAACTCTTGGGAACTTTAGGTAAACCGACACCACCACCAATTCAGGCTCAAGATAATAATTTGCTTTAATAGGTTACCTCTCTTATCCAAAGAGAGAATTCCTTCACGTTGGGATGGGTAGCAGTGTTGCGACTACTGCTTAACTCATTAAATAAAACTCTCCCAGATCCCGATCTGCCCTGGTTTTAGGCTTGGGACTTGGCCCAGTTTAATCCAAGGCATATTATCGCCATGAAAATCACTTCCTATTGATACTTTAAGGCCTTGCTCTGCAATCATCCGGTCGACCATCTGACGGGTTGAACTTGGATCAATAGCGGGCGGCAACTCCACCGCATCTCCACCAAACTTGGCGAAGATCTCGATCAGATAACGAATATTAGTCGCGGATAAATCATAACGGGTTGGATGCGCCAACACGGCAAAGCCACCGCTGTCATGTATGACCTGAATGGTTTCTTCCAGACCCAGACCATCAAATTTGACATAGGCCTTTTTACCTTCCTTGATGTATTTATCAAAAGCCTGTTGTGGACGGGTCACAATGCCTTTTTCTACCAGCGTTTTGGCAATATGGGTTCGGGTAACCCGATCAGGAATATTGTCAACTTTGGCAATCACGTCAGCATAAATATCCTGACCAATTAAAGGAACCAGAAGGTCACAGATCTGTTTAGAGCGTTCGGCACGAATGATCTTCTGCTGATTGAGGGCTTTTTGTAACGGCTCAGGATTCTGAACATTGAGTGCCACAATATGTACGCCATAATTTTTCTTGGTCGCAGGACGTGACCACTGGCTGGAAATCTCGACTCCAGAAATTATCTTAATCTCATGATTTTTGGCAGCTTCTTCAGCCAGCACCAAACCGTCCATAGTGTCATGATCAGTCAGGGCCAAAGTATGGATAAGTTTGTCCGCAGCCGCTTCGACCAGTTGCTGAGGACTCAAAGTTCCATCAGAAATATTACTATGTGTATGTAAATCTACGCCGTGCATCTCTATACTATGACATTTATTTGATCAGATTTAGATACTCTAACATGAAAGCACTTTTAGACTTTGTGCCACTCATTATTTTCTTTTATTTATATAAAACTGTAGATCCAAAAGACACTGACCATCAACTTCTACAATTGATCGGTTCTGCGGGGGGTGTCGACAATAACAATATTCTCGTTGCAACTACGGGTCTGATCATTTCCATGCTGGTGGTCTATGGTGCGTTATTTGTCATGCAAAAATTTCGCCTGGACAAACAGCAATGGATTGTTCTGTTTATGACGGTGATCTTCGGTGGGATCACCCTGATGCTCAGCGACGATTTCTATATTCGTCTTAAAGCTGTATTACTGAATCTGGTCTTTGCAGGTGTCTTCCTGTTATCGCCATGGTTTAGCAAAGATAAGAAGCCACTCATCCAGCGTCTGTTTGGCCCAGTATTTAATTTGAGCGCCAAAGGCTGGCTTAAATTGAACTATGCCTGGGTGGGTATGTTTACCCTTATGTCATTTCTGCATACATTCTTTGCCTATTTATGGATGGATGGAAAATATTGGGGCGAATTTACTGCATTCGGTGACATGATCGTGATGTTTTCCTTTATCATTATTCAGTTTATTGTATTGCGTAAATACTTTAGAACAGCTGAATAAGTCCAACTACAAACGATAGAGAGTCATCATGCCATTATTCGTCGTTAGCTGTACCGACCGGGAAGGTACAGTTGAAAAACGCCTTGCGATTCGTCCACAACATCTTGCACGTCTAGAACAGTTAGATGCTGAAGGCCGTCTGATTGTTGCAGGTGCCATGCCTAAAGATCCAGCCAATCCTCAAGCCGGTTTCTATGGCAGCACCATCATCGTTGATTTTGACAGTCGTGAAGCACTGGATGCATGGTTACAGGATGAGCCATTCCTGAAAGAAGGCGTATACGCGCATATTGATGTGAAACCATTTAATAAAGCATTTCCTAAAGGATAAGGTTCATGCGCGCTGTTACCGCCAGTTTCATTGGCTTTTGTTTCATGATTCCTTCTGCCTGGGCTGTTGAAGTTTCTGCTCCAGTTGCCCCGGCTACACAGCCAGCAGCTACTCCTGTCCAAGCTGTTACCACACAAGCACCTGCTCAGGGCGCTTCTGCACAGCAGGCTGGAATTATTCCAGCAGTTGCAACAACTGCTCAGACTGTTCAGCCGACTGAGAAAAAGCCGCTCACCGCAGAAGAAATTGCCAAGCAGAAAGCCCAGCAAGATGCCAAAGTCAAAGCTTTAGTCAAAGATCAGGCAACGCGTCTACAGCAACTGGAAAAAGCCAATCTGGAAGCCCTGTCACAAAATCAGGAATTGCAGCTCAAGAACGACAATCTCGGGGTTCAGGTACAGGTCCTGCAAAGTGAACGTAGTGCCCAGATGTTTCTCTACGGCGCGGCAACTTTGGCAGTCGGTGTATTACTTGGCTTTCTGATTGCGAGCTATGTTTATACCAAACGTCGCCGTCAGTGGTAATCTATAAGCCGTCCAAATATCTTTAAGGTTGTACCCGTTTTGTCGCATGCAATTCAAACTGCCGATCTGGATTGGCAATTGGTGGATGGCATTGATGTGCCTGTGTCCAAGCAATTTGGTGATGTGTATTTTTCCAAAGACAATGGATTGCTGGAAACCCGGCATGTCTTTTTAAATGGCAATGAACTTAGTACCCGTCTGGCCGATTTAAAACCTTTTGCATATTTCTGTGTCGGTGAAACGGGTTTTGGTACGGGTTTAAATATTCTGGCGTTATGGCAACTCTGGCAACAGGTTCGTCCGGATAACCAAAGCCATCTGCATGCGATTTCAGTAGAAAAATTTCCGCTTTCTAGAGCAGATTTAGTCCGTGCCTTAAATGCCTGGCCAGAATTGAAACCGCTAGCAGATCAACTCATCTCCCAATATCCAATGCCGATTGCCGGTTGTCATCGTCTCAGCTTTCCTGAAGAGCGTTTCAGTCTGGATCTGTGGCTGGGAGATGCACATGATGTCTTTCCTGTCATTGAAAAAACTGCACCTGTTAATGCCTGGTTTCTGGATGGATTCGCACCATCATGTAATCCAGACATGTGGGAAGAAAATGTTTTAAATAACATTGTGCGTTTATCCGAGATCGGAACGACTTTTGCTTCTTTTAGCGTTGCAGGTGTCTTAAAACGTGGTTTAAAACAGCACGGCATCTCTATTTCCCGTCCACGTGGATTTGGCCATAAACGTGAAATGCTGAAAGCGATCTGGAATCCTGTTGAAGAAAATAAAGGCAGTGAAACGGCTTTAGAACAGGAAATTGCTCAAAAAAAAATTGAACCCGATCTAGAGAGTCTTACCAGACCTCGTCAAATCGCTGTGATTGGCGCTGGAATCGCAGGTTTAAGTGCGGCATGGGCATTCACTCAACGTGGTCATCAAGTCACGATTTACGACCAGTCAGCGCCTCTTTCAGGCGGTTCCGGCAATCCCCTTGCCCTGCTTAACCCTAAACTGTGTCCAGTTGAGCAAAGTGCCGAACATCTGATGACTGTGGCCTGGCAGCATGCCTTAAATCATTATCAGAAATTTAAGGCTTTCCGCTCAATTCAGGTCAATCAACTCGCCTTAAAAAATCCTCAACAGCTTCTAGGATTGGCAGACGAATATCCCGAAGGAATTCTGGCTGCACAAACAGTAAAAGATCAGGAGATGCAAACTGCATTTCCAAGTTTAAAACTGTTAGCAGCTGGCGCAGTTTCACCCCATCAACTGCGTGATGAAATTTTGCAGCATCCTCTTATTCAGTATAAACAAGCCAAAATTAGTCATATTGAGGCTGCTGAACAACCTGAGTTATTTGCAGATCAGCAATCCTTAGGCAAGTTTGATCACATCGTTGTATGTACCGCACGTGATACCCAGCAATTCTTTGAACATTATCCAGTCCTGAAACCGATTCGCGGACAGGTCAGCTGGGTCAATAATCAAGATCAGCCCTTAAATCAGGATACTGCCTATAGTTATGGCGGCTACTGTATGCAACTCAATGCCGAACAACTCATTCTCGGGGCTTCATTCTATCCAGGCCGGGATGATGCAGAAGTCTTAATAGAAGATCATGTGCATAATTATGAACTTATCCACAGTGTCTTTCCTGAATATGCACAGTTATTACCATCTACCGAAACCTGGCAAGGTCGAGCGGCAGTACGCGCACAGAGTCAGGATTATTTTCCTTTACTCGGAAAAATGAAGGCAGATGAAGAGATTTACAGTTTTGCTGGTCTCGGCTCTAAAGGCTTTCTGTTTGCGCCATTGTGTAGTGAAATTCTGGCTGCCCAAATTTTGGGAGAAGCTTGCCCAGTACCTTCGAACTTGGTAAAGAAACTCGACGTGACACGTTTTCAAAAGAAGGTAAAAGCCAAGAAGCCTTATTTTAAGCCTCAAGATTAAAGAACTCCTCCCTTTAATAAAGGGTGAGGAATACTGTTCCGCAAGGGAGGGATTTTTAGAAAGAGTGTTAATCCTCCTTTAAAGAAGGACGATTTTGAAGAAATCTAGACAACAAAAAAGCGCCTGACGGCGCTTTTTTTCACAAGGTCAATTATGCACCTTGTTCCAGTGGCATACCTGCATCACGAGCAGCACGAGTACCACCCATCAGAATGACATATTCACGTGTGCTGTCAAAACCCTCTAACTTTTCAGCTGCACGTGGAGCTTTACTCCCACCACCACATAAAATGTAAATCGGTTGATCCGCTGACACCTGAGTCAGGCTATTTGCTGAAAGATCGTTAATGGGCTGATTGACCGCCCCTTTCACGTGTGCTTCAGCATAAGCACTTGCATCTCGTACATCCCAGATTACAGCATTTTCTGGGAACTCAAATGTTGTAATTTCTTGTTTACGGATCATTGCGCACTCCTTTGATGTAAACAACACTTGGCAAATGAAGAAAACATCCCTAGCATCTCAGATATTCTTTCCCTTTGTAAAGGTCTAAACTATGCCTTCTTTCGATATTGTTTCTGAATTAGAAATTTTTGAAGTAAATCATGCAGTTCAAAATACCCAAAAAGAGATTGCAACCCGCTTCGATTTCCGTGGACAGGATGTTTCTATTGAACTAAATGAAAAAAACAAGGAAATCAAAATTAGCACAGAAAGTGATTTCCAATGTGAGCAAGTGTATACCATGCTGGAAAACCATTTCTTCAAGCGTAAAGTGGATATTCAGGCGCTAGATCCACAAAAAATGACCGCTTCAGGCAAAAATGTAGTTCAAGTGATCAAGCTTAAAGATGGCCTTGACTCTGATACTGCGAAAAAAATTAATAAGGCCATTAAAGAAAGTGGTATTAAAGTGCAATCTTCAATTCAGGGTGACAAGATTCGTGTGACTGATAAAAAACGCGATACCTTGCAACAAGTGATGGCATTCCTGAAAGAACAACAATTCGGTCTGCCTTTACAGTTCAACAACTTTAAAGACTAAGGCAGCAACGTCTGTAGATAGAATTATGGCAAAGAGCAACCGACTGACCAGACTGGTCAAAGCGACATCAAGATTACCGCAAGGTATACGTACTGCTTTATTAAGTAAGACCTTTGGCCGAGTGGTTCCAATGGTTGGCTCTGCCAAGATTCGCTATCAGGAAATCAGTGCAGCCAAAGTTGTGGTGAGTATGGCCAATCATAAGGCCATGCAGAACCATATCGGTCAGATTCATGCATGTGCGATGGCACTGCTGGCAGAAACAGCAACCGGCTTTGTGACTGCGATGAATGTACCTGACAGCGCAGTGGTTCTGATTAAAAGCCTAAAAGTGGACTTTAAGCGTCCAACCAAAGGTGCCATGACTGCGGTGGCTACGTTGACTCCTGAACAGCAGCAATTGATGCAAAGTTCAGAAAAAGGTGAAACGCTAGTACAAGTTATTGTAACTGATGAATCTGGTGAAGCACCGATTCAATGTGAAATGCTCTGGGCTTGGATTGCCAAGAACCAGTTGAAGCCAGGCTAATTTCAATACAGACAAAAAAATCCCAGATTATTGATCTGGGATTTTTTTATTTAATGAATTATGAGTTCTGCTGAGATTCTGCAAATTTCTGTTTTGCTTCATCTGGAATTGGACGTTTATTGCCTTTGACATCCACTGCGACAAAGGTAAATACCCCTTCAGTCACGCGTACAGGTGCACGTGAGTTATCATGACTGTCCCATACTTCGATTTGCATCTGGATTGAAGTATTACCGACTTTTAGAATTTTGGTATAGCAGCTAATGACATCGCCGACTTTCACAGGAACCAGGAAGGTCATCTGGTTAATCGAAATCGTTGCACAGCGTCCTTTACTAAAGCGCTCTGCATGAATTGCTCCCGCCAAGTCCATTTGTGAAACAATCCAGCCACCAAATACATCTCCACTCCAGTTGGTATCCGCAGGCATTGCAATCGTCTGCAGGGAAAGTACTCCCTCTGGTTTAATATGAGAATCTGTCACTTGAACTCCAGGCTTTTTAAATTAGGATTGAGCATTATTTAACTGCTGATCAAGCCACTTTTGTAGTTCGCTTGAACGTAATGCACCGCTTATTCTAGCAATTTCATTGGTTTTATTCATCAAAACCAGCGTCGGAATACTACGTACATTAAATGCTGAGCTTAATCGCGGATTGGCTTCGGTATCAATTTTAGCAAATACCACTTGTGGATTTTCTTTTGCTACAGCAGCAAAATGCGGTGCCATCATTTTACATGGACCACACCAGTCTGCCCATAGATCAATCAGGATGGGAAGATCACTATGGGTGACAAACTGACTAAAGTTCTGTTCATTTAGCTCAATCGGCGCCAGTGGAACTAAAGCTTGATGACACTGACCACATGCTGGATCGGCCGTTAATTTTTCTTCAGGCACACGATTTTTAGCCTGGCAATTCGGGCATACAATGATCATCTAGCGCACTCCAATATGTTGATGTAAGAATTCTAATTGGGTCGAGACTGCTTTTTCAAACCATTCACCATGATAAATATCAAAATGCCGCATATTCCACTCATGATATTGTACAAATGGTGCAATATTGGTTGCGGTTTCCCGACTGGCTTCAATGGGAATCAGGCTGTCTTGTTGTGCTGCGATAAACAGAACAGGAATAGTGATTTTGCGGACTTCCTGAATAGGACGATATCGCATCAATTTAAAGAATACCCGGGCTGGGATATGACCACTCCAGTAATAATCTGGATTCACAATGGATAGATATCCTTCATAACTGTCTTGTGTCGGCATAAAACAGAGTTTATGACGATCAACCACCGGCAAGGTCTTGGGCGCCATTCCTACCTTTGCCCCCATATAATCCTGACTGGAAATCTTCAGGGCTTTAGGCAATTGCTGCAAAGGATAAAGTTTGGCACTTTCTGCACCATCAACAAAGGGTACCTGTACCATTACCGCCTGAATATTTTTTAGTTCTGCGGCCAATGTCAGTACATGCCCGCCACTTAATGCCGTTCCCCATAACACAATTCGTTTGGCATCAATCGATTTACGTGCCTGCAAATGCTGGATCATGGTACGCCAGTCTTCAAGCTGAGCACCGATCGACACCAATTCACGCGGACGCCCGGTACTGCCTCCCCAATAGCGATAATCAAACAGAACCACCGCATAACCTGCACTGGCAAAACGTTGGGCATATTGCACCAGTTTAAAATGACGTAAAGCCGCTAGGCCATGAGCCATCAGGATCACAGCTGGTTTGTCAATCTGTTGAGGACGATAGAAATCCGCAGCAATCACTTCCTGACCGCTTTTGACATACAGTGGTTCGACTGTATAGGCGTACATACGCGCTCCATTGCGTTATTTTATAGTTGTAATCGTTTATAAATTTTTCAGAACTAGGCCATCATGTTTTCAGCTTAATGCTATTATAAAGCATATCAAGATAAATGACATAATGGAGTGACATCATGAGCGAAAATGTAGGCTTTGCTGGCCAAATTGGTCCTGAACATATCTCTCAAGTAGTTGAAAAAGGTTTTAAATCAATTATCAATAACCGTCCAGATATGGAAGGTGGCCCTGAACAGCCAACCAGCGTACAAATTGAGGAAGCTGCTCGTAGTGCAGGTCTGGATTATGTTTTCCAGCCAGTAGTTGCTGGCCAGATTACCGAGCTTGATGTGCGCACCTTTGCTAACCATTATAACGAATTACCAAAGCCGATCTTGATGTTCTGCCGTACAGGAAATCGCTCCAATAATTTATATCAGTTGGCGAAACAGATGGATCTGCTGGATGACTAAGGTATTTAGGGGAAATGTACTTTTAGTCAACATCTCCTTCCTTTTAATGTCAGAGCTTGATCTATGAATAAATTCTTACTGGTTATATGTTGCAGTCTTGCATTGATAGGTTGTAGTTCAATGAATTTTAAGCCTACTGTGGGTGTCAGTATGGGAACTTCTATTTAATTTTCTGTAAGCGTCCGCTGAACCCCATGCCTATTTTTTAATTCGATTTAGGTTTCCAGCGGTGTGGTAGCAATTCTTCAATCTGAGTCACTTTATGTGTCGGCAACCTTTTCAGCACATCACTTAAATAGGCATAGGGATCCAGCCCATTCAGCTTTGCTGACTGGATTAATGTCATAATATTGGCTGCTCGCTGACCGCTGCGCAGCGAACCTGCAAATAACCAGTTCTTACGTCCCAACGCCCAGGGGCGCATCTGGTTTTCCACCCAGTTATTGCAAATCGGTAGATTGCCATCATCCAGATAGCGGCTTAAAGCTGGCCAACGCTTCAGAGTGTAATTGATCGCCTTGGCGGTTGGAGAACTCGATGGCACAGTCAGTTGATGTTGGTTGAGCCATTCATACAGTTGTTGCATCACCGGTTGACTATGCTGTTGTCGGTATTCGCGGCGCTGTTCTGCTGTACCATCGGTCTTTTTCCTGAGTTCTGCTTCTATGGCATACAGTTTCTGAATCAGCACTAATGCCTGTTCAGCGACCTGACTTTTTTTGGTCACATGCAGTTCATGGAATTTACGACGCGCATGCGCCATGCAGCCCACCTCAATGACCTGACCTGATTTAAAGCGTGCTTTATAACCGCTGTAATCATCACAGACCAGATGGCCCTGCCAGTCTTTCAGGAACGCTTCAGCATGCTGACCTGAACGACTATCCTGAAAGTCATAGATCACCGCCTGAACTGGATTGTACTGTGTGGTGGCATAGGCCCAGACATAACCTTTCTTCGGTTTTTTCTCATTCTCACCCATCCGCATAATGGTGACTGGTGTTTCATCTGCATGCAGCACCTGCTGTTGCAGCACCACCTCTTTTAAGGCATTAGCCAGAGGCTCCAGTTCCACACCGCAGCGACCAATCCAGTCAGATAAAGTGGATCTGGACAGATCAATGCCAGCCCGCTGATAGATCAGGCGCTGACGGTACAGCGGCAAATGATCGGCATACTTCGATACCAGCACATGGCTGAGCAGTTCAGGTGAAGCAATGCCTTTATCAATCACATAGGCAGGCATCGCTTGCTGAGTCAGGGTGTCACACTGATCACAGACCCATTTGCCACGAACATGCTGTTCCTTGTAGAACTGTGCCGGTCTGAAATGCAGTTTTTCACTGATATCTTCGCCGATACGACGTAACTGGCAGCCACAACTGCATTGGGTTGATGCAGGTTCATGCTCAATACGGATGGTGTGTAGATGATCTGGCAGCAGTCGACGTTTAGGTTTATTGGTTTTGGCTTTCTGTGTCGCTGCATCGGTTTTATCTGCATTTAATCGTTCTAATTCCAGATCAACGGCTGCGATATCTTCTTCGACCGCTTCGTCCCACAGATGGATTTGTTTTGCGGTGAGATGTTCGTTTTTACTGCCGAATTTATGCTGTTTAAACAGCGCCAGTTCATGCTCGTATTTTTGATTGAGAATAGAAAGATGTTGAACTTTAGAATCTAATTGCTGATTGGTGACTTCAAGATGTTGAACTCTGGCATCTAATTGCTGGTTTGATTGTGCCAGAGACTGATGCTGCATCGCCAACTGCCTGGTGAATTCCAGCAGTTGTTCATGGGTCAGTTGGCTTAAGTCAGGCAGCGTATTCATGACCGCAGTATGCCTGAGGTCATGAGAAGAATGAAATAGAACGTTTGGAGAATAGCAGAATGGAACAGCCTGGTTTAAAGCATCGTCACCACCTGCTGTCGTCCAATTCTCTGCCAGGGCAAACCTTGGATTAATGCCTGTAACTGTTCCGGGCTGAGGGCCACGGTTTCACCTTGGTGAACTTGAGCCCAGTGGAATTTTCCCTGTTCCAGCCGCCGGGCACACAGCCAGATGCCCAGTCCATCATGTACCAGCACTTTCATGCGATGGCCACGTTTATTACAGAACAGGTAAGCACAATGCGGTTTAATGTAGCCAAAGGCTCTCACCACCTGAGCCATGACAGTATCCATCCCTGCTCGCATATCCAGAGGTTGGGTAGAAAGCCAGATTTCATCGATACGGATCATGTTGCCAGCACCTTGAGTAATTCTGCCAAGGCAGGTATTTCTGATACTTGCCATTTCAAGCCAATTTCTGCTTTTGAGTGGGGTAAAGTAATTTGAACTTTTAACATGTCAGTAGGAGTAGGATCTAATGGTGCAGAGCAAGATAAGGCAATAAATGCAGGTTTATTCGGTAGTGGTGAGCGATCACTCCCTGGCTTAGCATCAATTAAGCGAATCCATTTGGATACAAGATTTGTATTCAATCCATGTTGCAAAGCGACTGAAGCAATTGAAACGTCCGGTGCTTTACAAGCCTGAACGATCTGCTGTTTAAATTCAGCACTGTATGTTCTTCGTTTTTTCGCAAGAGATGCGATGGATGTCTGATGATTTGTAGTCATAAATTTAAGTCCCCACTTGTTTCTAAGTGGGGACTAAATTAAGGCTTATAGGATGAATTCATAAGGTGTGTTCAGCGGACGCTTACAATTTTCTTAATTTTAATTCTCAAAAAAACAGCGCCGAGGCGCTGTTTTTTAGTTAGATCAATTAACACAAGTTGTATATGGACTTATACGGTTAGGAGCATAACTTCCATCGGCAGCATAGTCACTCGCTAAACTTGGAAGGGTTAGTGTTGTATAACCTCTAATTGGTGTTCCATCTTGTATTCGTGCAAGTGTCGCCTTCGCACCAACTTCTACAGATACCCATTGTGCATTAGCTTTCGGATATTCAATAATGAAATCAAATCTACCCGTGCTATCTGTACGATAAGTCGCAGTATATGGATGTGTCGTACTATTATTTGTTGTACCACCTAAGAAACGAACTACACGTAATGCTTGTCCATTAGCCATCCAAGTTGAATTACTCGCATTAATTGGACAAGTAATAGCCTCGTTCTTTGCTAATGTCTGTGAAGGAGTTGTATTAACTAATGGATAGTAATAATCATTTGGTTTAATCCAACCTTTCAAGTTTGTGAATGGATAAACTGCATCCAATTCTTTTACATCTTCTGTCTTAGGTGTCCCATCAGGATTAGTTAGAGGATTACCACTTGCATCTAAAACAGGTTTAGTCACGACTTTCCATGGATCTTTTTGAATACCAAACACCCATTCACCGATGACATAAGAAGTTGGACGAATATCCAGAACAACATCCTGATTTGCAACAGGTTTACCATCAACATCAACTAATTGAACAGAACCTTCTTTTTGATAATAAACCCCATTAGCTGTTGATGTAATCTCTGTTGGGTTAAAGTTAACAGCAATAGAACCAACAGTAACTGGCACTTCTGAATTTACAACATCAATACGATGAGGTACACGTCGTTCTGTATTTTGTTCATCCTTAACAATAGCCTCTACACGTAGGTCAGCAGTAGCAAAGTCATAGTTTCGATCACGCAAGCTTTCATCAATAACAATTGTAAATTTTGCCCAACCATTTTCATCACTTTCAATAGTTGATGCTCCATGAATATAAGCACCATTTCGTCTATAAGCTGGAATTGTTAAAGTTACAGCTTTACCAGCTTGACTTGATCCTTCTAAGTCTACTACTAATACAGACACTTCAACACTATCGCCTCTTAGATTCAATTTATCTTTAGATGACTTGATTTTTAAATCTAATGTTGGTGCTAGAACTGTTGGTGAATGGACTTGAATACTACTAGGTTGAGTTACTATAGCACCTGTTGCAGTGGTATGTGTTGCTGTTAATTCAATTGGTAGAACAGGAGTTGATAATATTCCCTGTAATGATTTCATTGATACTTCAAATACAGCTTCACCAAACTCATTTGTTGTAATTTGTGAAGAACCATTAATACTCGTAGCATTACGTGGGTCATCAATCGCTAAAGTTACAGTTTCATTGGCAACTCCACCTTGATTCGCATCAAGAAGTTTAACTGTTACAAATGCACTATCACCAGATGATGACAAAGATACTCGACTGCTATCTATCGTCAAGTGATAAGGATTACTAATATCTTGAACAGTAAAAGTTAGATCCGTCTGAAGTTTATTACCACGTGGATCACGAATAGTACCCGTAACCATAATAGAGCTTAATACTGTTTTTGTAATACCTTTTGGCACAATCAAGTCAATAGGAACTGAACCGTTTCCTTGTATTACCACTCCTTCAGCACTCAGCTTAATACCTGCAGCTATCGCTTCTGGATTCAGAGTTAATTGCATTGGTGTACCATTAGCAGTATTAATCCCCATTTCATCTTTAACAGCTGCATACACTTTAACTGTTTGCCCAGCTGTCACTGTTTTTACATCTGATGTTAAACGCGGATTTAAAGCATTTGCTGGAGCGGTGATACTAATTACACTTGTTTGCTGTAAACGATCGCCATTATTTAAGTTCGTACCAACTACTGCAAAGACAATACCATTTTTGATCAAACTAGCATCATATGCGCCCTCAGAAACGGTAACCGTAAATTCAGCTTCACCCTTACTGTTAGTTTGAGTTGGTACATTGCTTAATGTCACACGACTAGAAGTTAAACTAGATAGAGCAACTGCGATAGGCGTATTTGGAATTGGATTACCAGCTTTATCAATTGCTTTAATTTTGACGCGTGTTTCACCACCAAGAACAGAAATTGTATCTAATGGTTTATCATCTACTGTCGTAAAGACAAGATCTGCTAAGTCTGGTAAAACCACAGTGGCTTTCTCTAATTCAACTTTACGAACTAACGTGTATGCAGAACCATCAGCACGTCGTGCAGTCGCAGTAAATTCCAAATCATTTGCAGCTAGATTCTCAATTTCAGCTTGATTTTGAGGATTAATCGTTACTTCAAATGTTGCAAGACCATTGCTGTCTGTCATGATTTGAGATGGCGAAGCAAAGCTGACACCATTACTTAAAGCAGCTTCATTTAGACCAAGTGAAACAACTTGGTTTGCAAATGCCTTACCTTCAGTATCTTTTGCATTAATCGTCACTTGAATTGTCTTAGGTGTATTCACATCCAATGCAACTACATAATCAGATGCATTCAAGGTAAAGTAATCTAAAATCTGACCCGCATTTGGCGATTTAAAGTTCAAGGTCTGAATAGCCGTTTTGCCATTCGTTGTGGTCGCTGTGACACGAACCCCTGGGCTGACCAAATCAATCTGCGCTTGTGTACCTGCAACCTTATATTCAAATTCAAAATAAGCGTAACCATTGGCATCAGTAAACTTCGTTGCTTCACCAGTTAAGGTTAACTGAGCAGTTTTTAACTGTTCTAAGGTTAAATTTGGTGTGTCAATCGTTACTTTCGCACCTTGTAAAGCACCCTTATCAGCAGATAACGCTTTTACTGGTACAATAATTTTTTGATCTTTTGAATAATCAAATGCTTGCAGAATTGGATCAATTAAAACCTCTGCAGGTGTAGATTCAACATCAGGAGCTCTTAAATCAATACGGCGAGAAGCTTCATAATTCGAACCATCAGCACGTTTAGCTGTTAATGTAACCTGTAAATCACCAGTCACATCATCAATCAGCTTTTGCACTTCCGCTTTATTACGTGGCAATGCCTTAAAGGTAAAGGTCACATAACCATCAGCATCGGTTTTTTGCGTAAAGGTTTGTGCCCCAATATTCGCACCTGTTGGATCAAGTAAATAAACACCATTATTATGTGCTTGTTCATTATAGCTGATCGTGACATCTTGATTAGCAAGTGCTTTACCACCCACATTGATTGCACGTACCTTAACGGTAATATCAGTTTGTACGTTTTCTTCAATCGCGGCATAACCATTTGTATCAATAGAAATATAATCTAAAGCTTCTGAAGTTAAAGACTCTCTAAAGTTCAATTTTGTTGTCTGGGTTTTTCCATTTGCAGTTGCGGTAACAGTTACACCATTTAAGATCTCACGCTGTACTGTAGATTCTGCATATTTATATTCAAATACAAATGTCGCATAGCCGTCATCACCAGTAAACTGTTCAGCTGCTCCATTTAAACTAAAGTTGAGTTGTGCTAATTTCGCTTGAATATCAGTTGTGATTGCAACTTTTTCATTTTTCAGCGTACTGCCAGCAGCATCTAATGCTTTAACGCGTACTTGAATCGTATGATTTTGAGTATAGTCAAATGAATTTAACATTGGATCAATAACTAAAGTCTCAACTTTAGATTCAACTTGCTCTTCGGCTTGTACTAATTCAACTTTACGTTGAGCTTGACGAACAGATCCATCAGCAACTTTAGATAAGACTTTTACTGTTACGCCATTTGTCAATAATGCTTCTAATTCCTGTTGGTTCTTTGGATGCACACTGAATTCAAATTTTGCATAACCTTCTGCATCAGTTGCTACTGATGAAGCTGTAAGAAGATTGATACCATTTTCATTGGTTAATTCAATCTGAACATTTTGATTCTCCAAAACTGAACCATCAGTACCTTTTGCAAGCACAGATAACGCAACTTTAGTTTCTACATCCGTATCAATGACAGCTTTACCAATCATATCAATGACAAGATAATCAAGCGTATTAGTTTGAGTTTCCGCAAAGTTAATAACTGTGCGCTGCTCTTTACCATTTGCAGTCGCCAATAATGCTACACCTTTCAATGCAAGAGGTTTTTGCTCTGTAGATTGTGCATCATAGTTATAGCTAAATTCGAAGACAGCATAGCCTTGATCATCGGTATATTGCTCAGCAGCACCATTTAAACTTAAATTAAGTTTCGCTAATTCTGCACTTGAGATGTTTTCAGGACGCAATGTAATTTTTTCATTACGTAATGCGCTACCATCTTCACCAATCGCCTTCACTCGTACCGCAATAATGTGATTTTTACTGTAGTCATAAACACTAATTGGATCAATGATCAGATAATCAACTTCACTTGGTGCTTCTGCTTCTGACTTATAAAGTTCAACTTTTCTTGATACTTTGTATGCAGAACCATCTACACGCTGTGCAGATAAACGAACATTCAAACCAGATGCAAGCAATGCCTCTAATTCAGATGCATTTTCTGGTGCAATGTTGACTTTAAATGTGGCTTGTCCTTGTGCATTGGTCACAACTTCTGTCGCAGAATTAAATGAAATACCACTATTGGTTTCTGTTTCATTCAATTCAATTTTCACAGTCTGGTCTTTTAATATCTGACCATTTGTTGCCAATGCAGTTGCTGTAATTATCACTTCTGTTGGTTGATCGGTTGAGATAACTGCACGACCACCTGTAGATACCACTAAATAATCAAGATTGATTTCTTGTTCATTTGCAGGTGCTTTAAAGTTAATAATCGTATTATTCGTCTTTCCATTGGCAGTTGCTGTAATTTCAAAACCATTTAACAGTTTCTTTTGTGCAGGAGACTGTGCATTGTATTTATAGTCAAATGTGAATGTCACGTAACCATAATCATCAGTCAGTTTCGTCGCATCGCCAACAAGACTTAAATTCAGATCAGCTAACTCTTGTGCACTAAGGGCTGTCGTTAAGCTCACTTTTTCATTACGTAAAGACTGACCAGCTTGACCAATCGCTTTCACGCGCACTTGAATTGTTTGGTCTTTTGTATAGTCATATGCTGCTTGTAACGGATCGATTAGTAGTGAAGATACTTGCGATACTTGCTCTTGCTCAATAAGCTTAATCGTTCTTAGAGTTGTATATTCAGAACCATCTTTTGCAGTTGCTTTAACAGCGACTGTTACACCACTCGCAAGCAATGCATTCAGTTCATCTTTATTTTTTGGTTTCGCATTTAAAACGAACTCAGCATTACCTAATGCATCTGTAACTAGGTTGTTAGAGGTTGCATACGTTACGCCATTTGAAACTGCAGTATTATCAATACCAATACTAATACGTTGGTTAGCTAAAACCTTACCATCTGTACCCATTGCCTTGACACGGATCTTGATCGGTGTATCTGTAGTGGTCGAAATTAAGGCTTGTCCATCTGTATCAACAGTAAAGAAACTTAAGTCAATACTATCGCTCGGAGCCTTAAAGTTAATGCGAATATTGCTGACCTTACCATTCGCCAAAGCAATGAAAGTAAGACCTTTTTTCGCTAGCTCTTCTTGTTCAGGCGTTTCGTTATACTGGTAACTAAGTTTAAACGTTGCATAACCTAATGCATCAGTGATTTGTTCTGCTTGGGTCGTAAAACTTAAGCCTAACTGCTGCATCTGCTGATTAGTTAGGGCAGATTTTAATTGAATTTTTTCTTTTGCTAATGGGCTTCCATTGACATCTAATGCTTTTACACGAACGGTAATTTCTTGATTTTGCGTATAGTCAAAACGGGTTAAGATTGGATCTACCATGAGGTAATCCACTTGACTCGTTCCAGTGTCAATAATCGAGTTTGAAACTAAGTCAATTTTACGAGTAACCGAATGCTTAGAACCATCATTACGATAAGACACTACTGCAACAGTTAGGCCTTTTTCAATTAAGGTATTTAATTCAGTTAAATTACGTGCTGCAACTTTTAATTTAAATTCAACTTTACCTTGTGCATCCGATACAAGCTTAGTTGCTGTGGCATATGAAACACCATTTGAAATCGCAGTTTCATCAATACCAATAGCTAATTCTTGATTTGCAAGAACTGCACCATCAACACCAAAGGCTTGCGTACGCACTACAATTTCAGTTTGTTGATTAAGTGCAATTTGAGCTAAACCATCAGTATCTAAAGTAAAGTAATCAAGGCTGACTTTGTCACTGACACTCTTTGTATTGAAGTTAACTTTAATTGTTTGAGTCTTTTGATTAGATAATGCCGTGGATGTAAAAGTAATCCCTTGCTTAGCCAACGCTTGCTGTTCTGCAGATTTATTATATTGATACTTATAAACAAACGTTGCATAACCATCTACATCTGTTAAAACTTCAGCAGCTGTACTTAAACTTAGACTCAACTTATTCAGCTGATCATCTGAAAGTAAAGATTTAATTGATACTTTTTCATTTTTAAGAGGGCCACCTTTTTCACCAATTGCTTTTACTTTAATTGTAATGTCTTGGTTCTTGGTAGGATCAAAGTTTTCATTGATTGGGTCAATTAAGAGATACTTAACTGCTTCAGTTGCAACAGCCTTATCTTCAACAACAATTTTAATATTATTGCTAATACCGTTATCTGTTGTAAACGTCGCTGTGATCCCTGAAGCCTTTAATGCTTCTACAGCTGCTGCTGTTTGCGATGCTGGTGTTTTAATTCTGAAAGTGACATAACCCTCTGCACCGACAGACTGACTTTCATTTAAATCAAAGTTAACACCATCACTACTGCCTTCTAACTTAACAGCATTCGCTACAGCTTCGCTATTCAAGGTAAGTTTGATTTTACCTTTTTTCGCAGCATGTCCATTGTTCGCAATCGCTTTTACCTTAATTTCAACACTGTCAGACATTGCATTGATTTTATAAGATGAAGCGATTTCTAGACGTTGAATAGCTTCTTGATCGGTTGCACTATCATCTGCAGTAATGACATCAACAGTAATGGTCGCGAATTTCTCAGGGTTCTCTAGGAAAGTTGCTTTAAGTTCAATCCCTTCATCCTTCAAAGCAAGTGGTGTATCAGAATTACTTTTTAGGATAAATTCCGCATAACCTTGTGCATTTGTAATGGCTTCAGTTTTATCCAAGGTCACACCACGACCAGATTGATTGGTCTCCAGGCGAACTTTTTTACCTGCTAAATCTTGTTTATTGGAATTTTTGGCATATACACGAATACGTGCTTCGCCATTTTTTGCAGCAATCGGTGCATCAGGCTTAATAATTTCAAGTTTATCGACAATTGTTGCAATATCTTTAAATGTTAGAGACGTAGTTGCTTGCTTTTCTGCACGATGCTCATCAATGAGTTTAAAGTTTAGTATTTTAGATGTATCTACAAGCTGTTGAATTTGTGCCGCAGTTAAATTTTTATTTGCTACAAGTTTAAAATTTGCTTTACCTTCACTATCTGTCTGTACAGATGATCCGTTGCTAATTACAAGCAATCCTTGTAACTCAGCAGGTAAAGACAATTCAACGGTTTGTCCTGACTTAGAACCACCTTTTGGATCAGTCACTTGGACAAAAAATTCAACTGCCCCATTTGGTAAATCAATCGTAAGGCCTTGTGGCACATCTAGAGTATAATCACTAACAATTACACTAGATTTTTTAATATTAAGGGTATATACCTGTTTAACTTGTGTGCCATCTACAGTTGCAGTTAATTGTACTTTACCAGATTCAATATTAATTGAAGGAATTTTAAGCTCAAAAATAGCAATGCCATCTTCAGCTGTAGCAACTAAGGAACTTTTGCTTGTTACACCTAATTTATCTGAATCATTAATCGCTAATCGTACATTTTTGCTAGAAATTCCACCTTTATCTGCATTTAAGACCTGAACAGCAATTTGTACAGTTGAATTATCTACAACCTGAACAATATTTTGGCCACTCGAATCTTGCAAACTAATATTCAAGCTTTCTGGAACTTGAGCTGTATTATCTGTAGATTCATTGCCGCCTCCATTATTTCCTCCTGTATTTGGTTGACTATTATTGTCATTATTATAGTAACCGTCACTCCCCCCCCCGCCACATGCAACTAAAGAAATCGATGTTGCTAAAACAGTCGTGTTAACCCCTAATTTTTTTAAATTTATAAACAAACTCATGTTTTTTCCCACTGCATATAATAGTTAAGCTGCCATAAAAGTTAATCTTCTGGCTTTTACACAAAATTTACTCAAAATAGCAAAAATATGCAATCTAGTTACATAATTTACATCAGAAACATTGTAAATCATGCATATAAATATTCATGTTCTGAGAATTGGTAAGCATTTTATGTATGACATTATTATTATCGGCGCAGGAACAGCAGGAATCAGTGCCTATAAAGAAGCTATTAAACATACCCAAAATATTTTAATTATTAATGCCGGTTCATGGGAGACTACATGTGCTCGTGTAGGCTGTATGCCGAGCAAGCTTCTAATATCTTCTGCTAACCGTATGCATGAGATAAAAAATGCAGAAACCTTGGGATTACAACATGATGCTGTAGTAAATACCTCCACCGTTATGGATCGCCTACATAAGCTTCGTGATCATTATATTCGGGCTACTTTAAAAGAAGTAGAACAATGGGATTCAACTCATAAAATATCGGGGCACGCAAAATTTACTAATGCTCAAACAGTCCAAGTAGAAGGAAAATTTTATCAAGCTAAAAGTTTTATTATTGCAGTAGGCTCTCGACCAAATTTTGATGCTACCTTAAAAGATGAATTAGGTGATAAACTCCTGACATCTGATGAAATCTTTGAGCTTTCACATTTACCTAAATCCTTAGCAGTGATTGGTAGTGGCGTCATTGCAATTGAATTGGCTCAAGCCATGCAACGTTTAGGGGTACGTACTACTATGTTTGCTCGTAGTCAGAAAATAGGTGCACTCACTAGTCCAACTCTACAAGCTTTGGTTAGAGAGCAGTTAAATAACGAACTGACTATCAAATTTAAAACTTTACCTAATCAAGTCAAACTCCTTAATGATCAGGTAAAAATTGACTATATAGAGAATGATCAAAAGCAAAGTATTGAAGTAGATTATGTACTCTCAGCCACTGGTCGTAGCTCTAATTTGGATCGATTAGATTTAGAGAAAATTAATCCTGAATTCCATGATGTTAAAAAGCTACCTATCAATAAAAAAACCAAACAATTAGAAAACTTACCCATTTTTATTGTTGGAGATGCAGCCCCTGATGTCCCAATTCAACATGAAGCTGCCCATAATGGTAAAGAAGTAGTCCAAAACTGCTTAAATTTTCCAGATGTTCAGCCTATTTCTGCCCTAACTCCTTTGGCAATCGTATTTAGCCAACCAGAAATGGCTATTATTGGACAAAGTTTCAAACAGTTAGAGGAAAAAAATTCAGAATATATTAGAGGTTTTGTATCTTATGAAAGACAGGGACGCGCGTTAATTCTTTCAGAAAATAAAGGTGGGGCTGAAGTATATATAGATAAAATGTCAGGAAAATTATTAGGTGCTGAATTATTCTGCCCTCAAGCCGAACATCTAGCACACATACTAGCCTGGATGATTGATGCAGAGCAGGATATTCATCAGATTCTGGCAAAGCCTTACTATCATCCGACTTTAGAAGAAGGGCTAAGAACAGCATTTAAACATGCTCATCGTCAGCTTGATCAACAGGAAGTAATTGACAATTCTTAAATATCTTAAAGAAGGATAGATAAAATTTAATTACTTCAAACAATATGGTGCAGCTAATAGCTCTGAAGTTTTGGCTGCACCTTGTTACTCTTTAACTCTTTTTTTAGATCATAAAGTATCAATAGAAAAATCTATAACCATGAAATCCCACGCATAAAAAAACCCCCTGCGTGAGCAGAGGGCTTTTGGAATAATGAGCTGGCGATGACTTACTCTCACATGGGAGACCCCACACTACCATCAGCGCTAAGAGGTTTCACTTCTGAGTTCGGGAAGGGATCAGGTGGTTCACTCTTGCTATGGTCGCCAGCACAACTGGTATGCTTACTCGCTATGGTCTTATCTACGTTGCTTGCGCTTCGTTTGCCTAGCTTTCTTCAAATAGAATGCATTAACAGATGTATCTGAGTCGTAGTAGTTTGTTCGATTAGCTTAACTAAATCAAGGCTTCGTCTGATCGTTAGATCAATATGAAATCAATTGATGCTTTATATACAACTGCTTGGGTGTTGTATAGTCAAGCCTCACGAGCAATTAGTATTGGTCAGCTTCATGCATCACTGCACTTCCACATCCAACCTATCAACGTCGTAGTCTTCAACGGCTCTTTAGGAGACATAAAGTCTCGGGGAAATCTTATCTTGAGGTAGGCTTCCCGCTTAGATGCTTTCAGCGGTTATCCCTTCCGAACATAGCTACCCGGCGATGCGACTGGCGTCACAACCGGTACACCAGAGGTTCGTCCACTCTGGTCCTCTCGTACTAGGAGCAGATCCTCTCAAATTTCCAGCGCCCACGGTAGATAGGGACCGAACTGTCTCACGACGTTCTAAACCCAGCTCGCGTACCTCTTTAAATGGCGAACAGCCATACCCTTGGGACCTGCTTCAGCCCCAGGATGAGATGAGCCGACATCGAGGTGCCAAACACCGCCGTCGATATGAACTCTTGGGCGGTATCAGCCTGTTATCCCCAGAGTACCTTTTATCCGTTGAGCGATGGCCCTTCCATACAGAACCACCGGATCACTAAGACCTACTTTCGTACCTGCTCGACTTGTGGGTCTCGCAGTTAAGCGCGCTTTTGCCTTTATACTCTACGCGTGATTTCCGACCACGCTGAGCGCACCTTCGTACTCCTCCGTTACTCTTTAGGAGGAGACCGCCCCAGTCAAACTACCCACCAGACATGGTCCTCGCTCCCGATCAGGGAGCAGAGTTAGAACCTCAATATTACCAGGGTGGTATTTCAAGGACGGCTCCATGGCAACTAGCGTCACCACTTCAAAGCCTCCCACCTATCCTACACAAGTAAGATCAAAGTTCAATGTCAAGCTGCAGTAAAGGTTCACGGGGTCTTTCCGTCTAGCCGCGGGTACACCGCATCTTCACGGCGAATTCGATTTCACTGAGCCTCTGCTGGAGACAGCGCCGCCATCATTATGCCATTCGTGCAGGTCGGAACTTACCCGACAAGGAATTTCGCTACCTTAGGACCGTTATAGTTACGGCCGCCGTTTACTGGGGCTTCGATCAAGAGCTTCGCTTACGCTAACCCCATCAATTAACCTTCCAGCACCGGGCAGGCATCACACCCTATACGTCCACTTTCGTGTTTGCAGAGTGCTATGTTTTTAATAAACAGTTGCAGCGGCCTGGTTTCTGAGGCTGCCAACAGCTCAAGGAGCAAGTCCTATCACCGCCGGCAGCGTACCTTCTCCCGAAGTTACGGTACCATTTTGCCTAGTTCCTTCAGCAGAGTTCTCTCAAGCGCTTTGGTCTACTCGACCTGACCACCTGTGTCGGTTTCGGGTACGATTCCAGTGTAACTGAAGCTTAGAGACTTTTCCTGGAAGTATGGTATCAGCCACTTCACCAGTAAACTGGCTTGCTATCAACTCTCAGCATAGAGTACCCCGGATTTGCCTAAGATACATGCCTACAGTCTTCCACCTGGACAACCAACGCCAGGCTGACTTAACCTTCTCCGTCCTCTCATCGCATTACACTGAAGTATTGGAATATTAACCAATTTCCCATCGACTACGCCTCTCGGCCTCGCCTTAGGGGTCGACTCACCCAGCCCCGATTAACGTTGGACTGGAACCCTTGGTCTTTCAGCGAACGGGTTTTTCACCCGTTTTGTCGTTACTCACGTCAGCATTCGCACTTCTGATACCTCCAGCATGCTTCTCAACACACCTTCATCGGCTTACAGAACGCTCCCCTACCACTTGCAATAAATTGCAAATCCGCAGCTTCGGTACATAGTTTTAGCCCCGTTACATCTTCCGCGCAGGCCGACTCGACTAGTGAGCTATTACGCTTTCTTTAAAGGGTGGCTGCTTCTAAGCCAACCTCCTAGCTGTCTATGCCTTCCCACATCGTTTCCCACTTAACTATGATTTAGGGACCTTAGCTGGCGGTCTGGATTGTTTTCCTCTTGACTACGGACGTTAGCACCCGCAGTCTGTCTCCCGGATAGTACTCATTGGTATTCGGAGTTTGCATCGGTTTGGTAAGTCGGGATGACCCCCTAGCCGAAACAGTGCTCTACCCCCAATGGTATTCGTCCGAGGCGCTACCTAAATAGCTTTCGGGGAGAACCAGCTATCACCGAGTTTGATTAGCCTTTCACCCCTATCCACAAGTCATCCCCTGGCTTTTCAACGACAGTGGGTTCGGTCCTCCAGTTAGTGTTACCCAACCTTCAACCTGCTCATGGATAGATCACCCGGTTTCGGGTCTATACCCAGCAACTAAACGCCCTATTAAGACTCGATTTCTCTACGGCTCCCCTATTCGGTTAACCTCGCTACTGAATATAAGTCGCTGACCCATTATACAAAAGGTACGCAGTCACCACACAAAGTGGCTCCCACTGCTTGTATGCATGCGGTTTCAGGATCTATTTCACTCCCCTCACAGGGGTTCTTTTCGCCTTTCCCTCACGGTACTGGTTCACTATCGGTCAGTCAGGAGTATTTAGCCTTAGAGGATGGTCCCCCTATATTCAGACAAGGTTTCACGTGCCTCGCCCTACTCGACATCATCATATCAGCCCTTTCGTGTACAGGACTATCACCCACTATGGTTGCACTTCCCAGAGCATTCCACTAAAACTGATATGACTTAATGGGCTGTTCCCCTTTCGCTCGCCGCTACTGAGGGAATCTCAATTGATTTCTTTTCCTACGGATACTGAGATGTTTCACTTCTCCGCGTTCGCCTCATAAACCTATGTATTCAGTTTATGATACCGACCTTATAGCCGGTGGGTTTCCCCATTCAGACATCTCCGGATCACAGGATATTTGCCGCCTCCCCGGAGCTTTTCGCAGGCTATCACGTCTTTCTTCGCCTCTGACTGCCAAGGCATCCACCACATGCACTTAATTACTTGACTATACAACCCCAAACAGTCGTTCATCCCTACAAGTAGGATGAGCAACAGATTATGATGATTACTCATCACTCTCATACAGTTGGCGTTTCGTAGATTTAACTACTGTACAGCTTCAATTAGATTCATATACCAAAACGCTTGATTCAGTTAATTTCGCTAGTTCTCATTCAATCACTTCAACAATCAATCTTGCGATCTCTCGTTTCCGCTCTTTCATGAGTATGAACAAATTATTTCAACTCAAATATATTCTGTTAATGATTTAATGCATCCTCGTCGGATTGCATTACTGTGATAAATCACAGAGCTTAATAACAATGCCGCGCATTATACGCCGCTTTCTTACTAAGCTCTATAAGCTATCAAACCGTTTGCTTATTACGTATTCGAACGAATACGTGGTGGAGACTAGGAGAGTCGAACTCCTGACCTCCTGCGTGCAAAGCAGGCGCTCTACCAACTAAGCTAAGTCCCCAGCTTATCATCTGTGATTCGATGTATCGTAAACTGTGTTAAGGCGAATGCTTAACTCGAGCATAGCTCTCGTCTTGCGCTCGGGCGAAACATGTTTCGCTGACCCTCGCTCATGGTGGGTCTGACAAGACTTGAACTTGTGACCCCACGCTTATCAAGCGTGTGCTCTAACCAACTGAGCTACAGACCCTCAGATACATCGTCATGAAGAACAACTTGTTGTGGATTCTTACCAATCGTCAATCTTTCGTTAAGGAGGTGATCCAGCCGCAGGTTCCCCTACGGCTACCTTGTTACGACTTCACCCCAGTCATCGGCCACACCGTGGTAAGCGTCCTCCCTAAGGTTAGACTACCTACTTCTGGTGCAACAAACTCCCATGGTGTGACGGGCGGTGTGTACAAGGCCCGGGAACGTATTCACCGCGGCATTCTGATCCGCGATTACTAGCGATTCCGACTTCACGCAGTCGAGTTGCAGACTGCGATCCGGACTACGATCGGCTTTTTGAGATTAGCATCTGCTCGCGCAGTAGCAACCCTTTGTACCGACCATTGTAGCACGTGTGTAGCCCTGGCCGTAAGGGCCATGATGACTTGACGTCGTCCCCGCCTTCCTCCAGTTTGTCACTGGCAGTATCCTTAAAGTTCCCACCCGAAGTGCTGGCAAATAAGGAAAAGGGTTGCGCTCGTTGCGGGACTTAACCCAACATCTCACGACACGAGCTGACGACAGCCATGCAGCACCTGTATCAGAGTTCCCGAAGGCACCAATCCATCTCTGGAAAGTTCTCTGTATGTCAAGGCCAGGTAAGGTTCTTCGCGTTGCATCGAATTAAACCACATGCTCCACCGCTTGTGCGGGCCCCCGTCAATTCATTTGAGTTTTAGTCTTGCGACCGTACTCCCCAGGCGGTCTACTTATCGCGTTAGCTGCGCCACTAAAGCCTCAAGGGCCCCAACGGCTAGTAGACATCGTTTACGGCATGGACTACCAGGGTATCTAATCCTGTTTGCTCCCCATGCTTTCGCACCTCAGTGTCAGTATTAGGCCAGATGGCTGCCTTCGCCATCGGTATTCCTCCAGATCTCTACGCATTTCACCGCTACACCTGGAATTCTACCATCCTCTCCCATACTCTAGCTAACCAGTATCGAATGCAATTCCCAAGTTAAGCTCGGGGATTTCACATTTGACTTAATTAGCCACCTACGCGCGCTTTACGCCCAGTAAATCCGATTAACGCTTGCACCCTCTGTATTACCGCGGCTGCTGGCACAGAGTTAGCCGGTGCTTATTCTGCGAGTAACGTCCACTTATCCCGGGTATTAACCAGGTAAGCCTCCTCCTCGCTTAAAGTGCTTTACAACCAAAAGGCCTTCTTCACACACGCGGCATGGCTGGATCAGAGTTGCCTCCATTGTCCAATATTCCCCACTGCTGCCTCCCGTAGGAGTCTGGGCCGTGTCTCAGTCCCAGTGTGGCGGATCATCCTCTCAGACCCGCTACAGATCGTCGCCTTGGTAGGCCTTTACCCCACCAACTAGCTAATCCGACTTAGGCTCATCTATTAGCGCAAGGTCCGAAGATCCCCTGCTTTCTCCCGTAGGACGTATGCGGTATTAGCGTCCCTTTCGGAACGTTGTCCCCCACTAATAGGCAGATTCCTAAGCATTACTCACCCGTCCGCCGCTAGGAATCAGGTGCAAGCACCCTATCCCCGCTCGACTTGCATGTGTTAAGCCTGCCGCCAGCGTTCAATCTGAGCCATGATCAAACTCTTCAGTTAAAATCATTTCGAACTTTATAAGTAAAGTTCTTAAACTTGGCTCATCAATTTTCTGACAAATATTTCTCAAATAAACTTCGAGTAATTTCTACCATTCAATCAATGAAAATAATTTCGATCAATCAACCAGTAAAAATCCACACAAGTTGTTCTTCATAATCTCTTAATGATCTTCTTGCTACTTCGTCAGTAGCAAGCTAGGTCGGCTATATTACTCTCTATCTCTAGAAAGTCAACCAGTAATGAAAATTATTTTCAAACTTTCTTTCTAAAACCTAACTCAACCATTTCATGCTAAGTTACTGTTTTATCAGAAGTTTTAATCTTCATCACCGCCGATGGATGTGCATTATAGACCAATCCCAAACAAGCGCAACCCCTATTTTTAAGAAAATACTTCAGTTGATTATTATTTCTACAAAAAAGCCGATTTTCCCTATTTTTTGAGCATTAAAGGTATAGGATTGGCCAATGTACTTAATAATTTCTCTTTTTTATTGTATTCCTGAAAGCGCAAGGAGCGGCAATCTATATATTCACAATAGCCCCCGTCCCCATGCTCAGTCTCGCCATTAATTCTAACTTCGTAATTAAAGCTTCCAACATAACCCGCAGCC
Organism: Acinetobacter sp. YWS30-1; assembly: GCF_033558715.1. NCBI lineage: Bacteria > Pseudomonadati > Pseudomonadota > Gammaproteobacteria > Moraxellales > Moraxellaceae > Acinetobacter > Acinetobacter sp. YWS30-1. Next base: position 2,555,136 of record NZ_CP114606.1, read on the forward strand.
AGACCAAATTTGAAATCTCCTCGGCTTTGTCCCTGCAACCAGATCTGTGTTCCTTTGCCATCTTCATAGCACCATTCAAACTCACGCGGCAGATACATCTTTTGCCCATTTGGAGTAGTCACACTCGGATAAACCCGATGCACCTTGAAATAGACTTTTTGATCGAACATTTGACTGGTCATATTTTTCAAGTCACGCAGATAAATTCGTGACTGCACAATGCTGTTCAGACTATCTCGAATTTGTGCCAACAATAATTGCCGTCCTTCACTCAGGTTAATAATCTGATAAGTCAGAAAGGCTAAAGGCAAATAGGGAAAATTAAAGCTTCGTGCAAATTCAAAACTACCTAAACTCTCGATAAGGTATTTCTGATCTTTATAATATAAGGTGCCCTGACAATAACAAAGCAAAGACCAATGATCAGCCAGTGCAAAGCGCATTTGGGTAAAGTGTGAAATCAGATTGGTCGTATGGATGCTGAGATCAAAGCCCAGTTCAGAATCAAAACGTTGTAAACGAAAATGTGGAAAGTCGCCGGTCAGTTTTTCACGATCTAGAAACTGAAACAGGCCATACTGAAACTTGCAATCCTTTTTGATTGAATAGCAATTTAATTGTCCCGCCATATGCGGACTGGTACTACAGATTACTGTGGCTGTATCCAGTGCATTGGTTTGAATAGCACTCGGGTTAGCCAACATCGGTGCATTAGGCTGACCAATAATACTCAGAAAATTAAGATAATGAAGGGGTGCAGGCAGATCAGGAAGCGTCAGGCCCTGATGAATAATTTTATATTTCTGGTTTGGCCCATGATAGGCAAGATTATGCTGGGAAACAGCAGGAGTCTGATTCAGCTGTTTCGAACGATCTAGAAAATCTTGAAGAAACTGCATCTCAAACTCCTTATTTTTATATTGTTATAAGGTACTCTGTCTTTTTGCCATAAAGGTTGTAAGGAAACCAGACAAGGCATAGATGACAGAGATCACGAGAATCCCTACCGGAATATTATAAGTCATCGCTGCAAAGATAAACACCGCGATCGGCAACACGAAAAACGGTACCCGTCTACGCTCTACGGTTTTAAATGAATAGTATTTGATATTAGAAATCATCAATAAGCCAACGATTACAATAATTGCAGCATTAATGATTTGTACAGTAAAATCACGAATATCAAACACAGCCGGGAAGTCCAATCCTACCCAGACCAGTGAAATAATAATGACGGCTGCTAATGGACTCGCAACGCCAATAAAGTAGCGTTTGTCCACTACGCCAATCTGAACGTTAAAGCGGGCTAGACGGAAAGCTGCACAAGCCGTATAGACAAAACAAGCCGCCAGACCGATACGGCCTAAATCACTTAATCCCCAGCTATACATCAAAATAGCCGGTGCCACCCCAAATGCCAGCATATCGGATAGTGAGTCAAACTGCTCACCAAACGGACTTTGTGCACCAATAGCGCGCGCCACACGGCCATCCAGACCATCGAATAAGGCCGCCAGGAAAATCGCATAAATGGCTTGCTGGAATTCGCCATTCATACTGGCAATAATCGAGTAAAAGCCTGATAACAACGCAGCGGTTGTAATCAGGTTAGGCCACAGATAGATACCTCGACGCTTAACTCTTTGCCCTTCCTGGGTATGCTCTACCTCTTCCACCTCGAAGGTGATGCCATCAAATGGCAAATCTTTCGAGGATTCGTGTTCCGGCTTATTTGTACTTGTCATTCTTGTCGATCCTAACTATGACCCGATCTTTAAAATATTATTCGCCTACTAACCAACGAACTGCTGCATGACCGCCATTTTCCTGCATACGCAAATGCGGGAATAACCATTGCAGCGCTTCGTCTGCATCTTCAGAGAACTTCCAAGGTGGGTTAATCACCAGTAAACCACAACCATTTAAACCCACTGGTGTATCATCTGGCCATACACAGATTTCACATACCAACTGACGGCGAATCCCGGTCTTGAACATTTTCTTCTCGAAACGTTCAATCATGGCACGGTCTTTAATTGGGTACCAAACTGCAAATACGCCTGTCGGCCATTTTTTATAAGCAGCAACCAGTAATTCAACCAGCTGTGGGAAGTCTTTACGCTCCAGCTCATACGGCGGATCGATCATCACCAGACCACGTTTTTCTTTCGGTGGAATGACTGCGAGCAAGCCTTCATACGCATCACGCTCATGCAAACCGGCGCGTTTGTCAAAAATGTTATGACGTAACTGCTGGAACACATCACGCTGCATTTCAAAAATGGTGGCCTTGTCAATTTCACGCATGCCTTCCAGTGCAAACCAAGGTGAACCCGGATATGCACCTTTACCAAAGTTTTCACGCATTTTCTCAACAATTTTTAAATATTGTTGTACGCCTTCTGGCGCATTACGCTTGACCGAATCATCCAGCTTGATCAGACGATGAATACCGTTCAGGAATTCCCCTGACTTTTGCGCTTCAGAGGTGGATAAATCATATTTACCTGCACCACCATGTGTATCTACATAGCGATATGGTTTATCTTTTGCATTGAGTCGAGTCAATAATTGAAGCAACAATACATGCTTCATGACATCGGCAAAGTTGCCAGCATGGTAATGGTGACGGTAATTCATGTTTCATTAATTCCTAATATCAACCGCTATTTTAACATGAAAAATAGTTTCGTTCAGACCCGATTCTTACATAGAATAGCGCGACCCCAATTTACCCTTCTAGGTGAGTTTCTATGGAAGCAGTTCAACTCCCGGCAACCTGGCCAGTTGATCAGATTATTGATGATCTAGATCAGCATGGTTTTAGCATGATTGACAATGCTTATGCCCCCTCCTATGTTGAACAGCTGATTGCTGAATGTACCAGCAATCTGGAACGCTTTCGTGATGCAGCCATTCAGAATGGCGTAGTTAGCAATATCCGCAGTGATCACATTCTCTGGCTCAATGAAGATCTGGAAATTTCTAACCAGCATGTGCAAACCTTACAGGCTTTAGGTCATGAGCTGAACCGCGCTTTCTTCCTCGGCATTAAAGATGTGGAAGCCCATTTTGCCTGCTATAACGCGGGCGAGTTCTATGCCCTGCATCGCGATAATCCCCAAGGTAAAAATGGCCGGATGATTTCTGCGGTTTATTATCTGCATGATGATTGGCAAGATAACTGGGGCGGCGAACTACATCTGCAGGATAAAAATGATCAATGGCATATTATCCAGCCTAAACCAAACCGTATTGCCTTCTTCCAAAGTGATTTAATGCATGAAGTTTTAAAAGCCAAACATCAACGTTTATCAATCACCGCCTGGTTAAGAAGTGATACCTGTTTGCTCTAATCCTTTTTCCACGCTTTAAATTTCAATTTTCAGCCTCATATAGCAATCATTGAGATATAAGGACTGCGTTCATGCGACCAACCCCCAAAGAGATCATTGCACGCATTGGTGAAACAGATCAGCTGTTTTTAAATGGCAATACGCCTGAGCTGGCGCTTGAACGGGCGGATCTTCGTCTGCAATTGGTGACTATTAGCCAGTTACGTCAAGAGCAGGTGCATTTCCTACAAGAAGCGATTGTTCTGCTGGAGCAGAGCCGGATTGAATTTGAAGAAATGCCACTGGATTTGTATATCAATCTGTCTTTACACCTGGCCAAAGCCTATATGATCTACTTTGAGCTGACCAAAGAAGATCATTATGCGCTTATTACCCAGCAGATTCTAAAACCAATGACCAATTATGAGCATGCGGATATTTATTTCTTCCTGGCTTATGCATCTGCCAGTAAGAAAGAGCCTGCCATGACTCGTCACTGGCTAAATAAATACAGTAAAACGGCCCATTTTGACCATGAACTGGTAGGCCAGCATCCGGCATTTGATGAATATCGTCAACTGGAATGGTTTATCCAGATTCTGCGTAGCCGTATGCATTAAAACAACGAAATCTGTTCCTATAAAAATGCCTCACATTGATGAGGCATTTTTTATGAATTAATTTGATTTACTCAAGCCAAACGGCGTCGATCTGCATCCAGATGCAATTGCTGATTCAGTTCATCAATCCAGATTGCCCAGTCATCATCCTGTACCAGATGACTAATCAACAGCGAACGCTGCGCTTTATTCCAGAACGGTGCTTCATGCAATGACATATGGGCAGGTAGCTGATGAGTACGTATATAAAGCTCAATTGCCGCCGGGCTGTTAGCGAGGCCGAGTTGAGAAAATAACAGTTCTAAGGATGGTTGGTTCTTCCCGAGCATATGCCCTCCTTATATCAGATATATTGTAGTTGTTTATAGGACTAACTTATAAGATAAGACAAAAAAAACCTAGTCAAAGGACTAGGTTTTGTTGTGTCTTTTTGTATAAAGAAACTTTAATTGCTTTCAGGGCCTTCTTTATCACTTTCGACATGTAAAAGCTGGTTCAGTTTATCAATGATTACGATCCATTCATCATCCTGATGCCAGTGTTCGCGAAGAAAAGCGCTTTGCCCCTCATTCCAGAAATCTGCATCCGGCAAAATCACGTCTGATGGTAGCTGATGATTTTTGGTAAATTCATCAATTGATGCTTCATCAGCAGGCAAGCCTAATTGCTCAAATAATAATTCTAAAGTCACTTGCTGTTCTAATACCATTCGCTCACTCCATCATAAAAATAATCAGTTCATTGATTTGAAAATATTATTGACGCTTAGAAGAAGGCAGATCACAAGAACCACTGCCCTCTGCCTCAATATGCAATTGCTCATTGAGTACATCTACGAAAATTGCCCAATCATCATCTTCTTTCCAGTGGCCAATCAGAAAATCATGCTGGTTTTTGGTCCAGAAAGGAGCTTTATGTAAGGGGACGTCCATCCCAATCTGATGGGTTTTGATAAATTCATCGATTGCTTCCGGGCTTGAATCCAAGCCGAGTTGCTCAAAAAAAAGTTCCATGGTAGGTCGCTGCTCTAACATCTCAGTACCTCCTCTTTTGTTGATGATTCTTCTTATTAAACTAGATGAGCCACTCGCAAAGTTCAGTTGTCCCTCCTTCACAAGATGTTATTTTTTGTTCTTTAAATTTTTTAGAAATAGCAATAAAAAAGCACCCCAAATGGAGTGCTTTTTTTAATTTAATCTTAAAAGATTAAATTATTTGATCATGTCAGCAACTGCAGCGCGCTCTTCTTCAAGCTCGTTCAGTGTAACGTTGATACGTTCACGGCTGAATTCGTCGATTTCAAGACCTTGAACGATTTTGTATTCACCGTTTTCAGTAGTTACAGGGAAACCGAACATTACACCTTCAGGAATACCATAAGAACCGTCAGAAGGAATACCCATAGTTACCCATTTGCCGTTTGTGCCAAGAGCCCAATCGCGCATATGGTCGATTGCAGCGTTCGCAGCAGAAGCAGCAGAAGACAGACCACGTGCTTCGATGATCGCAGCACCACGTTTACCAACAGTTGGAAGGAATACGTCTTTGTTCCAAGCTGCATCGTTGATTTTGTCTTTCAAGCTTTCGCCGTTTACGTTCGCAAAACGGTAGTCAGCATACATTGTTGGAGAGTGGTTACCCCAAACAGTCATGTTTTCGATGTCAGAAACTGCAACACCCGCTTTTTGAGCAAGTTGAGTTAACGCACGGTTGTGGTCAAGACGCAACATTGCTGTGAAGTTTTTCGCTGGAAGATCTGGAGCAGATTTCATTGCGATGTAAGCGTTAGTGTTAGCAGGGTTACCTACAACAAGAACTTTAACATCACGGCTAGCAACTTCGTTCAGTGCTTGGCCTTGACCAATGAAGATTTCGCCATTTACTTTAAGCAGGTCAGCACGTTCCATACCAGGACCACGTGGACGTGAACCAACTAATAGAGCATAGTCTGCATCTTTGAAAGCTACTTTAGGATCATCAGTACCGATCATGCCCGCCAATAATGGGAAAGCACAGTCGTCTAGTTCCATCATTACGCCTTTAAGCGCTTGCTGAGCTTTCTCAACAGGAATTTCTAATAATTGAAGAATAACTGGTTGGTCTTTACCAAGCATTTCACCGCTTGCGATACGGAATAATAGGCTGTAACCAATTTGACCAGCAGCGCCAGTAACGGCAACGCGAACAGGTTGCTTCATGTAATTATCTCCAATTGAGAGGATCGTCATAATGATTAAATAGCTGTTCTATCTAATCTTAATAATCATAAACGGCAAAGATTGTACTCCAATCCTCTTCGAGATGCATGTAAAAGAGAATGGATTTCAACAAAAGTATGATAGGAAATATAAATTAATTTGGCTAAAAAGCTTAGTATGTCCCTTTTATTGTGACAGTTTTTGGGCATGTATTAATAATGTTTGCGGGACAGCCTTTATAGCCGCCATTGGCGTTGTAGCAGACCTGAATCGAGGTCAGCAGGCTGGACGCACGGGTCTGATGGCAGTTAAAGCGCAATGCTGTTGAAGGCAGTTGCGGATTGATTTTCAGAAATTTGGAACGCAGCATATCAATGGAAACGGTATGACTTTCCTGCTCGGTGAGTTCTTCAGGAACTTTCAGACGATCAGCATGATTGATCACCGTACGAAAATACTGCGTGGCATTCATCGGAATACAACCGCCAATATTATGCCAGAGCAATGCGCGGGTATTTTCATCCGGCATGATACGGGCCACCACTTTAGCCTGCAAAGGCGGTAACTTCGCAGAACTGGTAGTAGTGCAACGTGTTGATGTGGTTTGAGGATAGAGACCAGAAATATTTAGGGAATAACCTTCAAGACATTTTCTTTTTTTACTGTAGGCCGGATCCAGACTGCAAAGTGCCGGTACCATCTGGATGTCCATGACATAACCCGTTGGCAGTGCAAAGGCAGCTGGACTTGCTGCTAAAAATAAAAGCGCAGCCCATCCAGCAGAAATTTGAGCACCCCTTATTCCCTTGATCAACAAACTATCCTTCCCTTAGATTTTTTGAATGCTATGGTGTATTACGTAACGGAATGGCTTGCATACGCTTACCGACCGATTGTGCGCCCTGTCCCAATAAAATACCGTAATATGTCGCGTTCGTCATGACATGTTTCACATAATCTCGCGTTTCCAGTAAAGGAATGGTTTCGGTATATTGATCCGCAGCAATACTTTGGAATTCGGGTTGCCAACGGCGGGCACGGTTCGGGCCGGCATTATAACCTGCTGTTGCCAGTACTGGACTATTGCTCAATTGACGCTGAATTGTTGATAAATAGTAAGTTCCGTAACGGATATTGGTGTTCATATCGGTTAAGGCTGCCGGGTTATAGGTCTCACCCATTTGACGAGCGACCAGTTTGGCGGTGTCCGGCATGATTTGCATCAAACCACCAGCGCCTACATGAGAGCGTGCGCCGGTATTAAACCGGCTTTCCTGACGCATCAAACCATAAGCCCAGGCAGCATCAATGCCGGCATTACGGCTATGACTCACGACATAATTCTGATGTGGCATCGGATAACGATAATTGTAATTATGCTTGTCCGCCGTACGATCCGCTGCATAAATGGCACGGTCATACCAGCCCATATCCATCGCGCGTTTAGCTGCTGCCAACAGTAAATCGTCATCTTTTCTTAAATAAGCCTGTCGAACTGCCCAGTTCCATTCACGGTTAATATAATTCTCTGGCGCATTAATACTACGCAAGACAAAGGCACGGCGGAAATGAATATCCTGATTCAGACGTTGCATGGCCTGACTGGATGGCTGTGCCGAGTTCGGTGTAGAAGCCGTTAACTGACCTAATCTATCCCGTGCTAGCAGGTTATGATAATCCTCGCCGACTGCCAGTTTTTTATAGATACTTTCTGCTGCCTGTTTTGAAGCGCGATCTGTGCGCTGTTCACTGGCACGTGCCAGCCAGTATTGCCAGCGGTCTTCCTGTTTCTGGTTCACGCTCATGGCATCAATGGCACGAATCAGACTTTCCCAGGCACTAAAACGAATCGCCTGACGGGCATAAATTTCGGCTTCTTCCGGACTAAATGGCAAACCATAACTGGCATCCAGATAGTTCAGCACTTCACGGTTGAAGTTATTTTTCATTACCGTAGTGCCGCCGATATAACCCACAGTTCTGAATAGTGTTTTTTGTACTTGTACCGGTGTGCCTTCAGCAGTACGTTTTACAATGGACATTGCTGAATCAAGATCGCTATCTGCCAGACGCCCCAACGCATAAATCAGATAGGCATGATCAGCGGCAGTACTTTTAGGGGCTGACCATAAATAATTGGTTGGATTGGCCTGAATCGTATTGAGCTGAGCCAGAGACAGGTTAAGCCCTAAACCTTGTGCAGTGGCAATAGCCTGTCCAGACTGACCAGCACGTAATTGCACCCACAAACGCTGCTGGCGGTCTTCATTGGTCATAAGCGGACTGGATAACATCATGCGTCCCAAGCCTGTACAAGACTCAGGTTGAGAATTGGTGGTTAGCCAAACATCCTTAAACTCAGCATAAACCAGCTGATCGCCACTTTTGGCACGGACTTGTGCAACTGCACAGGCTTCAGCCGGATCGGCATTGGTAACATATTGCAGTACAGGTTGTGCAGTGGCAAAGTCAGCCATTTTGACTTTTTCTTCGACATAATCGGCTGCGAGTTTTTCTGCCATAGCCGACTGAGGATAACGTTGGGCGAAACTGATAATTTGACTGGCAGGTTGTGAGCCAAGATTCTGGTTCAGAATCCAGTATTCAGGATAATAGCCCAAGGCATCATTTTGCATGGCAGACTGATATTGTTGTAATTGTCCGACATTTCCAGCATTTGCCGCGCGTAAGGCATCATTAAATTGTTCTTCTGCTGCTTGCGCACTCATTGAACAGAGACACGCCACACTCAAGCTTAGTAATTTATAATATTTCTTCATATTTTTAGTGTGTTTAAACATCAATTTGCCTTCTATCATCGAGTTTTCGCCCAGCCCCTGTTGCCTATCATAAGAGTTAGCCGGAAAATTATAACCCACTGTATTGTTCACTTATGTAACCTTATGATTAGACAATATTAATTTTCAGACACTTTTTGTCCATAAATCAATATTTTCCCAGCCGCATTTTAGGCTATAAGTTTAAGCGACTTTCCTGCTAAAATATGCGCCTTTTAAAGATTTCAGAACGTGAATTGAATTTTTATTTACCCGTTTGCCTATGCAAACAGGTTATTCGTTCACTCTTTCGACGTATTACCTTGTAGGAGCCTACATGACGGTTCAAACCTTCATTCCGAATGGTGCCCCAGCTGCCTCAGAAAACACTGTCACCCAGCCAGCGCACACCCCAGCCATCGATGGTTCAGTTAAAAAACTGTATATCGAAACGCAAGGGTGTCAGATGAATGAGTATGACAGTCACCGTATGGCAGATCTGCTGGGCGATTCCCATGGCTATGTGCTAACCACCGATCCTAAAGAAGCGGATATTCTGCTGATGAATACCTGCTCGATCCGTGAAAAGGCACAAGAAAAAGTATTCTCAGAATTGGGCCGCTGGCGCAAGCTGAAAGAAAAAAATCCTGACCTGATTATTGGTGTCGGCGGATGTGTGGCCTCTCAGGAAGGTGACAATATCCAGAAACGTGCCAATTATGTGGACATGATTTTTGGTCCGCAAACCTTGCACCGTTTACCGCAAATGCTGGACCAGCATTTTGAGCAGGTCGAAAAACCGAAAAAAGAAAAAATTAAACTGGTCGATATTTCGTTCCCGGACATCGAAAAATTTGACTTCCTGCCTGAACCGCGTGTTGAAGGTTATAAGGCCTTTGTTTCGATCATGGAAGGCTGCTCAAAATACTGTTCATTCTGTGTAGTTCCATATACACGTGGCGAAGAAGTATCTCGCCCGCTGGATGACGTTCTGGCTGAAATTGCTGGCTTAGCAGAAAAAGGTGTGCGTGAAATTTCCCTGCTCGGTCAGAACGTGAATGGTTATCGCGGTGAGACCTTTGACGGAAAAATCTGTACTTTTGCCGATCTGTTACGTTTGGTTGCAGAAATTCCAGGTATTGGCCGTATTCGTTATACCACTTCGCATCCACTGGAATTCAATGATGATTTGATCCAGTGCTACCGTGACCTGCCACAGATGGTGTCACATCTGCATTTACCGGTACAAAGCGGTTCCAATGATGTATTGCAGGCGATGAAACGTAACCACACCATTGATGTGTATATCGAGAAAATCGAAAAGTTACGTAAAGTTCGTCCAGACATGCATTTATCTTCAGACTTTATTATCGGCTTCCCGGGCGAAACCGATGAGAACTTCGAAGAAACCTATCAGTTTATTCAGGATCTGGATTTCGACCATTCTTATAGTTTTGTTTATTCCAAACGTCCGGGCACCCCTGCCGCAGAGCTGGAAGATACGACACCTGAACAGGTGAAAAAAGAACGCTTGGCCAAAGTTCAGGACTGGATTAAACAGTCCAGTATTCGTAAAACAGATGCCATGCTCGGTACAGTCCAACGCGTACTGGTTGAGAAAGTTTCTGATAAAGATCCAAACGTTCTGGTCGGTACAGCAGACAACACCCGTTATGTCACCTTTATTGGCGATGCATCGTGGGTAGGACGTTTTGCAGAGATCGAAATTACCGAAATTAAAACTTTAAATTTAGTTTACGGTGAGCTCTTGAATCTTGAGCCTGACGTGGCGTAATGTAGAGCATATAACGTACACTTCTAAAAGGAACACTCTTGACTGCAACGATTCGACGTACAGTAGCTTTTCCTGGAATTTCGATGGACCATTTACAAGCCGTCTTAGGTGCCTATAACGGTCATTTGAAACAAATTGAACAACGTTTAGACGTCAAAATTTCCCACCGAGGTGAAAGTTTCTTTATCGATGGTGGAATCGATGCCGTTGAGAGAGCCGAAATGCTCTTGCAACGTCTTCATGAAGAATCTGAACATAGCCAGCAGATCAGTGCAGATACTTTGCATATGATGATTCAAGGTAGCCAGACCGATCGTGAACTCCAGGAGAACCTGGAAGGACAGGAACATACCGGTCTGGACAATGTCTGGCTGCAAACGCGCAAAGGCCGGATCAATCCTCGCGGTGCCAACCAGAAACGTTATGTACAGCGTATTCTGCAAAGTGATATTTCCTTTGGTATTGGTCCTGCGGGTACTGGTAAAACCTATCTCGCCGTTGCAGCCGCTGTAGATATGCTGGAGCGTAATGAAATCCAGCGTATCCTACTGGTTCGTCCTGCAGTTGAAGCAGGTGAAAAACTCGGCTTCCTGCCGGGGGATTTAACCCAGAAGATCGACCCGTATTTGCGTCCCCTTTATGATGCCCTGTATGAAATGCTCGGCTTTGAAAAAGTGGCCAAGCTGATCGAACGTCAGATTATTGAAGTTGCACCGCTCGCCTATATGCGTGGTCGCACCCTGAATCATTCTTTTGTGATTCTGGATGAAGCCCAGAACACCACACCTGAACAGATGAAGATGTTCCTGACCCGTTTAGGGTTTGGTTCACGTGCAGTGATTACTGGTGATGTGACTCAGGTGGATTTACCACGTGGTCAGCAGTCGGGTCTGGCACATGCCTTACGTGTGATTGATAAAATTCCTGAGATTCATATTACCCGTTTCCATTCTCGTGACGTCGTGCGTCACCAGCTGGTTCAGAAAATTGTTGAAGCCTACGAAGGCTGGGACAGTGAACAGCAGCGTTTAAGCGCTGAGGCTCGTGCTGAGCGTAAAGCCCGTCAGGAAGCCTTGATAGCCGAGAATGATGCTGCGGCTGATGCACAGCATTAACGCTGCATTGTTATTTAATTTTTAAGGATTCACGTTGAAACTTAGTCTCTCCCTGCAACAGGACTTTCAGTCACCAGAACTGGTGCTGAAACGTGCCTATATTAAAAAAGTTGTAGAAACCACTTTGCGCCATATCGGCACCCAAAGTGATTGTGAAATTGGCATTGCCTGTGTCGATAATGACGAAAGTCATAAACTCAATCTGGAATATCGCGGCAAGGATAAACCGACCAATGTCCTGTCTTTTCCAAGCGAACTTCCAGATGAAATGGCACAGGTTCTGGATGCTTTCCCGATCGGTGATCTGGTGATTTGTATTCCAGTAGTGCTGCGTGAAGCTGCTGAACAGGACAAAGCTCCACTGATCCATTTCACCCATATGCTGGTACATGGCACTTTACATCTGATGGGTTATGACCATGAAACTTCAGAGGAAGATGCTGAAGAAATGGAAAGCATTGAGATCGAGATTCTGGACAAACTGGGTATTGCTAATCCCTATCTGGAAAGAGATTAAAATTCAACAATTAAAAAGCGGGCCAAGGCTCGCTTTTTTCATTTTATTCACTTCATAATAAGCTCAATTTAAGAAATAAAATAAAAACCTTCATGAAATATGTCGTGATTTTCAAAGCGCAAATTAAAGAATTAGATCAGTGTTATTTTGAAACAGCCCAGCGAATGAGAGAAAGAGCCCTTTCACAATTTCAGTGCCAACATTTTGAAGCCTTGACCGAAGGTACTCAAGAAATTGCACTTTCTTACTGGAACAGTTTGCATGATATTCGCGCTTGGCATGCAGATGCTGAACATCAGGCCGCTCAAGAGCTAGGGAAAAATAGCTGGTATACATATTTCAGCGTGGAAGTCTGTGAAGTTTTACGGCGCTATGATGCACATTTAAATTAAATACTCATCGATCCTTATTTATTTTTTCTTGATCTGTTCTTAGATACAGAGTTTTAAAAAATATCTGCTTACGCATTCATGATTTCTTCCAGAAATCCATAAGCACATAATGCACTTTAACGAAGAACTGTGCTTCAAAAATTTTAGGAGAACGTAATGAAAAGATTTTTCTCGACTGCATTACTTATTTTCTCTCCCTGACTGTGTTCACCACTTTATGCCCACTCAATTCCTATGTGCCCAAAAATTAAATTTCAACAGAACCAAAGCTCATGGTCAGGCCATTATTATTTAAACGGAGTTATGGAATTAGGTTCGGAGTTGCTGTTACAAGCAGATGGTACCTTTAAATGGTATCTGACCTATAGTGCTCTGGATCAATTTGCTGAAGGAACATGGTGGCAAAATAAAGAGTGTATTGGCTTAAAAGCAGATCCAAAGTACCAGGACTTGATGATATTTCCCAAATATCTAGCCATAGATGAAAACCATTTAAATGTGGTCTGGGACGATGGAACTCAGCAAGGTAGTTATATACAGGCGAAGCACCCGGATTAACGCACCTCAAACTCCGCTTCAGCCGGATCAAAACGCCAGGTTCGAATGATTCGTAACTCGGAAATATCCGACATCTTGGCATCAAATGCTCCGAACGGTGCCGCCTTGCGTACTGAAGATTTTGCAGCTTCATCTAGCAAGCTATGCCCTGAACTGTCAATTAAGCGAATTGCACGGATTCCGCCGTTCTGGTTCAAGATCACCATCAAGCGTACCTCTCCTGCCAGATTCTGCTGTTTGGCCGCGTCTGGATAATAGCGGTTACCATAGAACTCCACTTTCTGACGGAATTTTTCCAGATAAGCCGCAGAGACATCCTGTTTAGACTGGATACCATCTACGGTTTTAATTTTTTGCTGACGACTGAAGTTTTGTTGTCGTTGCAGATATTGGGCTTCAAGACTGGCTACCATAGCGGCTTTGGCCTGAAACTGACTTTGTAACTGTTCCTGCATTTTTTTGCGCTGATTTTCTTCCGCCTGTTTTTGCCAGCTTAAAGTCGTCATCAGTACTTTTTCTTCAAAGCTTAATTCGCGCTGCTGTTGCAACATGTCCGGACTTTCTTGCTGCTCTTCTCCGGTCTTTTGCTCCATCAACGGTGCAGGCATATCGCTCGACATACGATGTGCTTCACGAAATTTACCTGAACCTTGCTGATCAGTTTGAGCCAGAAAATCTGCTTGCTCAATTTTTTCATCAGTTTGACGAATACTGACCGCAATCTCTTTAGTCATGCTCTCCTGATCTTGTGGCATACCAAATTCCAGCGTGAGAAAAATCACGTGCAAAATAACAGCTGCAAATACGGCGCTATTAAAAATTGGATCTTTCCACCAGGCTTTGACCAGAGGCATTAATATCATGGTTGATCTCATCGCTACGAACCCAGACTTGAGTCCATCCCCCAAACAGCATTTTTAAAATTAAAAAATAAACGGCTTTGCATTTTTCTTTTAAAAATGCCAAACCCATCAAATCTTCAACGTTAGATAACTAAAACCCTAAAAATGGTGCTATTTATTTTGCTAAACTGCAAGCTGAAACTCTTGTATTTTTTATACAATTCGACAAGATACACTTCGAATTAAAACATATAGTTGCCAGGACGCTTAAAGATGCAAACGCTAATTTCCAATATTTCTAATAAAATTCGCCAGGCGTATCAAAAGGCGGAAGGATTTATTGAGGATGAACGCGAATTCCCTTTGTCTCAAGTTTTCCTGAATGCGACATTTCAACGTTTTGTCACTGACAATGTTTCCATGCTGAAAGATCTGCATGCCGATCTGCATGATGACTGGTTACGACTCTATGCCACGCTGGACTATAAAGGTCTGAACGTGACCTTATCGGTTGATTTAAAACTGGTGCAAATGGAGCTGAATAAGAATACGCAGCTCATCGTATTTGAACAGATCAGTGATACCCGGTTGATCGAAGCCAAATACCCAAATGTTTTTTATAAACTAGGGGTACGATTTGCCCTGTTTTTCTATCAGCGCGTGCTGAATAAGGACCCTCTTGGCATGATTCTGGAAAAACTGGGCGTCATTAAAGTAAAAGATGATTTATTGCATCTGGATTTAAACCGCTGGTTAGGTAAAAACCGCTCGGTGATTGAGACGCTTGGTAAGGTTCATGTGAACCATGCAGTACTTCGTGAAGCTGAGCTCGTCGTAATTGGTAATGTGAATCTTGCAGCCCTGTTCAGAAAGCTTTCTCAGGAAAAAGAAGAGAAATGGGACGAAGACGACATGGATGACAATAAAGTCACACCGATCAAACAGAAAGAACCGACTTAAACTGTGTGTAATTCAATAACTAAACAAACTCACCAGTAACTACATGAAATATACATTTTTATTGAAAATCTCCCTTCATTTTCCACATTTTGACCAAATAATAAAAAGTGGAAAGTGATCAATTTTATCTGAAATTACACAGGACAATTCTTTATGGCGAAAACTGTATTCAAAACTTTAGGGGTGACTGCAGGCTTGACTACCGCAATGGTACTTACTGGTTTATCCACCCAGACCTTCGCCATGGCGCCTTTCCAAGCCAATTATCAGTTTAGCTACAATGGAAAAAATATGGGTTCTGCTACCCGTACCTTGAGCAAATCTGGTAATAACTGGACCTATGTTTTTGCAGCCAAAGCAGGTGGCGTTGCTTCAGCGACTGAAACCAGCCGTTTTACTTTCAATAATGGCAAGATTGGTTCAAGCAGTTTCAGCCGTACCAGCAAGATTCTGGTGCATAGCAACACCATGAGTATTAACTTTAATCCTTCTAGCAAAACGATCAGTACCAAGAAAGATGATGAAAAACGTTCTTTTGCCTGGAGAGCAGATGTACTGGATGAGCTAAATGCTGAATTGCAGATTCGTGAAGACCTGAAAAATGGTGGTTTAAAATCGAATTACTACATTGCTGATGCCAAAGAAGTGGAAGGCCGTAAATTCGTCAAACAAGGTACAGAAACGGTGAGCACCAAATATGGTTCATTTAGTACCATTAAAGTAGTGATTAAACACAACAAACCAGGCCGTGAAACTACTTTCTGGTTAGCACCGAAACTGGACTACTTACCAGTCAAAGTATCGCATGTCGACAAGAAAACCTCTTACGGTTTATTGCTGACCAGCTATAACGGTAAAACGAACTAAGGTTTTTTGGTGAATTTCGCTTGATTTTTTTTGGGTGCTTTTTACAATACGCTTTTGCTTTAAAAAGCACCTGCTCTTGAGGATTCTCCCGTGCACGCACTAGAACAGAAAATCTTAGCCGAAGGTATCGTTCTATCTGAAGAAGTTTTGAAAGTTGATTCTTTCTTAAATCACCAAATTGATCCAATCATGATGCAGCAAATTGGTCAGGAATTTGCGCGTCTATTTAAAGATGCTGGTATTACCAAAATTATTACCATTGAAGCGTCCGGTATTGCACCTGCAGTCATGGCAGGCTTAGAGCTTGGTGTTCCAGTAATCTTTGCACGTAAATACCAGTCTCTCACTTTAAAAGATGATTTATACCGTTCTAAAGTATTTTCATTTACCAAACAGACTGAAAGCACGATTGCCATTTCAAATAAACATATTAGTTCATCTGACAAGGTTTTAGTGATTGATGACTTCCTGGCAAATGGTCAGGCAGCACTGGGTCTTGCTGACTTGATTCATCAGGCGAATGCTGAAGTGGTAGGGATCGGGATTGTGATTGAAAAATCATTCCAGCCAGGCCGTGACCTGTTACTTGAAAAAGGTTACCGCGTTGAATCATTAGCGCGTGTGAAATCCTTGGCAAATGGTACTGTCGAATTTGTTCGCGATTAAGTTTACAAATGAATATTTGAAAGGGTGCTTCGGCACTCTTTTTTATTGGATTTTTTAATTTCGGTTAGCTAAGAATAAATATAATCTACCTTAGATGCATCACCCTTTAGACACAGAAATGCCCGCCTAAAACCCATAAAAAAGTGCATTGATACCTTAGCCCTACATATTACTCGCCTCATCCAGCAAAAAATTATAAAAAGTAGAAAATGCATGTATTTACAACTCAGCTAAACTTCTCTGAATAAAATTCCACTAGAATCAAATTGGTATGAAATGTTCCTGACTTCAATATTCAGAACCTACATACTGTTGAGCCGGATGTGCTGAATAATTACTTGTCTAAGTAAGGTTCCATATCACACATTTGCTTAAAATGAATAAATACTAATCGCTGATGGAAAATCCTATGCAATGTCCTAAATGTGGTTCAACGGAAATTGAGCTACGCGATCACGAAAAGAATCTGAAAAAAATTGGTGGTATTTTAATGACCTCAGCTGGTGCCACTGCCGGTACAGTAGGTGGTGCAGCCTCTGGTGCTTCAATTGGTGCTGCCATTGGAACAGTCGCAGGTCCTTTAGGGGTAATTGTAGGCGGCACAGTTGGAACCTTCGTAGGCGCAATCAGCGTAGGCATTACTGGTGGCGTGGTCGGAAACTTCTTAGGTAAAAAAGCAGGTGTTTCTGTAGATCGCAATCTGTTTCTGGATTATCAGTGTCTGAATTGCAAACATAGATTCAGTCAAAAAGATCAAAAAGATCAAAAAGATCAAAAAGATCAAAAAGATCAAAAAGAAGATTAGTAAAATCAAGGAAATGAAGCTGATTCTTCATTTCCTTTTTAATTAACTTATTAAGCTTGATTGAGTTTTAAAGCAACCTCGGCCAGACGTTTACCCTGTACTTCACACAAAATTTTCTCATCCTGGCTTAAACCTTGATCATGTCGTGGGCCACTCACATGACTTGCGCCATAAGGCGTACCACCACTTTTAGTATTGGACAGCGCTGGTGTCGCATTGCTTAATCCCATGATCATCATGCCATGATGAAACAATGGCGGTAGCATCGTCAGTAAAGTACTTTCCTGTCCGCCATGCATTGAGCCTGACGCGGTAAAAACACAGGCTGGCTTACCATGCAAAGCACCATTCAGCCATAAACTGGTGGTCTGATCCCAGAAGTATTTCATTTCTGAAGCCATATTCCCAAAGCGGGTGGGTGAACCTAATGCCAAAGCAGCACACTGGGCAAGATCATCTAAAGTACAGTAGATATCACCTTCTGCCGGAATACTCGGCTCTGCTTCTTTCACTACGGTCGCAATATTTGGAACAGTACGAATTTTTACAGCCATTCCTGCTGCTTCAACACCATTCGCAATCAGATGCGCCATTTCTTTGGTTGAGCCATATTTGCTGTAATATAAAACAAGGACATAAGGTTGCATAAAGTTCTTATTCATTACTTAAAAAAATAAAACTATACGGTATTTCGCAACTTTTTTGGGTAAGCTGAAGAATGAAAATTCATGATGAATAAAAAAATTGAGATTGAAAGCGCATGATCGTTGAATATTTAAAGAAGTTACCTTTTTATGAAAAACACTGGTTTCAATTTATTTTATTTGTACTACGGCGTTTTGAGGCTGACCGTTGTCGTGAGCAGGCAGGTTCACTGACCTATACTACCCTGTTTGCTGTAGTCCCGATGCTGACCGTTTTTTTGGTTATTATCTCTTCAATCAGAGCATTGGAACCGGCACGACAACAGCTCCAACAGCTGATCTATAGTAACTTTTTACCTAAAACGACGATCGCTTTCGATAAAGCGCTCAATGCCTTCACGGAGAAGTCCAGCAATTTAACTATTATCGGTATTCTTTTCTTATTCATCACCACAGTACTGATGCTCAGTAGCATCGAAACGGTCTTTAACCGGATCTGGCGTGTGACTGAAACCCGCGGCGGCATTATCGGTTTTATGCGTTACTGGACCATTATTTCACTCGGTCCAATTCTGCTGGGCAGCGCCTTTGTGATTTCTTCTACTTTGGCATCCATGAATATTCTCAGTAATAACTTTGCCGGTTATGAACTAGATGGTGCCTTTATTCTCTGGGTAATTTCTTTTTCTCTGACCGTACTTGGCTTTTTTATTCTGAACTGGACTATTCCCAATCGTAGTGTACCGCTCAAATCTGCTTTTATTGCCGGTCTGTTTAGTGCCATCGTATTTGAGCTATTAAAAAACCTGTTTGGCTTTTTGATGTCAAACTTTACCAGTTATGAAATTGTTTACGGAGCTTTCGCAGCTGTTCCTATTTTCCTGCTCTGGATTTATCTGTCCTGGATTATTGTATTGTTGGGCGTGGAAATCAGCTATGCCCTGACTGCATTCGAATCTGGACAGGACAATAAGCGCCATCCAATCGTCATGTTGCTGGATCTATTAGAACTGTTTTATAAAAAGCAGAAAACTGGTGAAAGTGTCAGTGAAGCCCAGGCACTAGAAGTTTTGGGACGGGATGAAATTGGACGCTGGCCTAGCTATGTCAGCATGTTTGAAAAACAGAATCTGATTAAACGTACAGATGACAATGAATATGTGCTGGTACGCGATCTGGATCAGGTCAGCTTCTGGAATTTTTATCTACAGCTTCCTTATCCATTGCCGCGCAAACAGCATCTGACTGATGTGCATACTGATGATCTCTGGATGCAAAAGTTCTCACCTAAACTGAATGAAACTGATCAGTTTCTGGAAGAAAAGCTCAGTTTTCCATTATCAGAACTGTTCCGCAGTAAATAAATTCAATCCTCTCTTTTGAGAGGATTTTTTTAAATGAATTGGATCAATTGTCAGCAGATAATCATCCTTGCTGTCATTAAAGCTATAATCCAAAAACTAAGTGTCGTTATTTTCATTGACCGGATTTTTATATAGAGGTTTGAGTCTTGATCTGAGGCTCAGGCTTCTTTAACCATCCCTGTAAACTCACCAGAATTACACCCAGCATCACCATAAAGGTCCCGACAATAAAATTGATCTCGACATGCTCATTTAGAATTAACACGCCAAACAGCATGCCAAATACTGGGGTTAAAAAGGAAAATACTCCTAAGCGTGAAGCCAGATAATGTTTCAACATCCAGAACCAGATCAGATAACTGGCAAAGGAAATCACCACAGTATGAAAAATCAGGCTGGAAATCGACAAAGTTGTCCATTGAATACTGGCTTGTCCAGTCAAAAAGGACAAAGGCAATAACACTATGCCAGCGATCAGCAATTGATAGAATAAGGTCTGGGTTGCAGGCGCTTCAGCCAGCGAGCTCAAACGTACACTCACGGTCGTGGCTGCCCAGAACACGCCCGCCAGTAGCGCCAGAAAATCTCCCCATAAGGCATGAGATTGTAAAGCAGATCCTGTCTGCGGGCGCAGCAGGAAACTCACCACAATACCACTAAAGGCAAGAAAAATTCCTCCCCATTGCACATGAGACAAATGTTCCGCCGGCAGTTTCCAGTGCAAGCCCAAAGCCACAAAAATTGGTGCAGTATAGAGCAAGACAATGGTATGCGAAGCTGAGGTATAACGCAGCGCCTCACCCACCAGATAAAATTCAGCGGCAAACAGCACACCCACCAGTAAACCTGCAGATAAGTATCGTGCACTCCAAAGCTGGCGGCGTACACTCTGCTGAATTAAAGGATAAACCATAAGTGCAGATAAGGCTGAACGTAATGCAATTTGCATCAGGGCAGAAATATCACTGGCCGCCCATTTCAATACGACCTGCTGTAAACCCCACAACATACATAGTACAAACATAATGGCAGATGCTTTGACATCCAGTGCCTGACGATGATTCAAAAAATATAGTCCTGTTCTTGATTGGAGTCGCTACACAATAAAATTTTCAGAAGTAGAAGATATAACATCAAAATAGACACACGATGAGGTGATTCAGGCAAAAAGAGTGATGCATAAAAAACGATTTAGACGCTATCCAATTTATATCTAGAAACTGAATGGCAACCGTGCCTGATCAGTCTGATAAATCATCCCTTGCTCATTACACTTTTCTAAACAAAATAAAGGAGCCCTTCGGCTCCTTGATCTCAAAAATCCGGTCTTACTTTACAAATGTCGTCCAGACATAATCCTGATTTTGGCCTTTTAGGGTCATTTTCAATTGATCACCCGATTGTAAGGCTGCCACTCCTGCTGGTGTACCGGTCATCACTACATCACCTTCTTCCAGTGTAAATACTTGACTAATGTCTGCCAATAAAGTTGCAATATCAAAAATCAATAAAGCTGTATCGCCTTTTTGACGCAGCTCATCATTGATCTCCAGCGTATAGTGCACATCTTTCCAGTCAGCAATCACATCACCTACTGGCACCCAGTCTGCGAGTATACAAGAACCATCAAAAGCTTTGGCCCGTTCCCAAGGTTGACCTTTTTTTTTCAGATCATCCTGCAGATCACGTAAGGTCAGATCCAGACCTAAAGTCACAGCACCAATTGCCTGCAAAACTTTGGCAGGATCATTTTCCTTGCTTAAGGTACGGTCAATACGCAAACTTAGTTCACACTCATAATGACAGTTGCCCCAGTCCGGATTCCATTCAATACCAGCATCCAGTGATGTCAAAGCACTCGGTGGCTTGATAAACAACACAGGACGATCAGGTACCGCATTTCCAAGCTCTTTGGCATGGTCAGCATAACTGCGACCGACACAAACAATTTTTGATGGGCGTGTACTCATGATCTCTTTCCTGTTCTTGATCTGTCTTATTTTTTGAAAGTATTTTCGAAAATGCTTTGCTCAGTACCATCTTTAAAAGCACGTTTTGGCACAATTACTACAGTACGGTTTTTCAGTTCCAGCATATAGGTCAGTTTGCCGATGGCAAAACTCTGTACTTCATTATAATGCACGACCTTGCTACGCCCGTTATTGTAAATTTCTGCATAGTCCTGAAACAGGTCAATGCCCTGTTCACTTTTCCCAAACTGGTATTTTACAAACTGGCGCTTAAACATCATCGGCAGGAACCAGTAACGCATGATGCCCTGTAGAATCAGAAAGAAGGCACCCAAAGCCACATAATAACGACCAACCCCATTCAGGCCCATCGAAAAGCCCCAGATAATAATTCCGATGCTAACCAAAGGCGTCAGAAAGCGTGAAATCTGTTTTTTGCCAAAAGTGGCCAGGGCAAATCCATCCTGAGATTCTTCTAGAGTGAGATAATAACGGGTGGATAAAGTCGGTGCTGACTCAGTCATAGCATCACATCAAAAATATAAAATCCTGCCCCATACTATATCAAAATATGCTTAAAACTCATGGCTTATGCTATCAATTACATAACTTTGCTTTGGAAATAACTGGATTTAGTTTTAAATAAATCATCATTAAAACAAAAAACACACAATAGGATATTGGATGAAAGGATTGATCCCCTATTTGCTGATGAGTAGTACCTTATGTGCAATCTCACCGGCTTTCGCAAAAATAACGCCATGGACACCTAATCTGCCAAGCAGTCTTGATGTATTTCAAGGTAATTCTCAGCAACTGGCTGAACTCACTGGCGAGCGTATCCTGATTTATGCGCATCCCGCCGGCAAAACCCATCTACCGACTTTTAAAACGGCTTCTAGCAGCAAATCCCAGTTTTATAGTGCGGCTGTAGTCTTGCCTGCATCCGAAGCACAAGTCGAAAAATTACTGCAACATTATCCGAATTATGTTGGCCTGTTTCCGACCCTAAAATCCGCCAAAGTGATTGAGCAGCAAGGGAGCATTCAACAAGTCAAATATCAGGTGCATATTCCTACCCCAATCCCAGTCTTAAACTTTAAAGAAACTGTGGTGATGCAGCATCATCT
Organism: Acinetobacter sp. YWS30-1; assembly: GCF_033558715.1. Lineage (NCBI taxonomy): Bacteria > Pseudomonadati > Pseudomonadota > Gammaproteobacteria > Moraxellales > Moraxellaceae > Acinetobacter > Acinetobacter sp. YWS30-1. Next base: position 2,577,691 of record NZ_CP114606.1, read on the forward strand.
GGAAAATAACAGTATCAGCACACTAATTCTGGATGCGCCAATTCCCTATGGGGCCGGAAAGCTGGAATGGTTTGCACTGAGCCCCAATAAAACCTTAGTAACGGTGACGCAATGGGGTGATCTAAACCAGCCGCAAGGTTTTCTATTTAGCAAGATTCTAAATGCCCTGCCGGAAGCCAAACTCGGCATTCCTGCTGGCACCAATGCCTTTCTGCTTGAAGCTTTACAACAGCGTTTTAAATATCCTGCTGCTACAATTTTAAATACGGCAATACCCCAAGTTCAGCTCAGCAATCAGCAAACTCAGAAAATTGCCCAGCTTAGTCAAAAATCAGGACAACCTGTCAGCTTTATTTTGCCCAATTATCAGATCAAGGCCGGTAAAGGTTCAGAAAATCTAAGATTCAGTACTACCTATCAATATTTCTCACATCCAACTGAGAAGCTGCAGCCTTGGTTATCGGCTCAGGCCAGCCAAAAACTCTTTCCGCGACAAATCAAAAAAGTGGAACTGAACCCAGTCAACCCGCAAAGTATTGATGCCAACTACAAGGTATCAGTCGGCTTAGGCGTCATTCAGATTCCCTTTAATTTTAAAATGCGTTTTGAACAGCCAAATACCTTACAAAACCAATTCTATGCTAATGGCGGAGATTTAAAATTTGTACGGGGTGGAATGAAGCTTTTGCCGCAATCTCAGGGAACGCTATTCCAAATCACCAGTTCCATGAAAATTCATGATCAGGCGCCTTTTTTACTGAAAGCCATGCGCAGCCTTCCCTATCATGACATGTTGCCGGCAGTTGGTGGTAATACCGTCTATGCCTTAAAAGTACAGCAGAAATTAAAATCTTAAGTTCATGTCTAATTATTGGTTTTTTATATGAAAAATTAAAAACTAAAGACGTAAAAAAACCGCATCAATGTGCGGTTTTTTCAGAATTCTTTATCAAGATTGGTGCGCTCAGAGAGATTCGAACTCCCGACCCCTTAGTTCGTAGCCAAGTGCTCTATCCAGCTGAGCTATGAGCGCGACGTCTTGATGGGGTGCATTATATAGAGTTTTCAGCACTTGTTAAGTGTTTTTTAATAAAATTATAACCGAACGTACAGTAATTAAACGATACTACAATATTTCAGTTTTTTTGATGAAAATTCCTGCGAATTTAGAGTTAAAATCAATAACCCAGACTTGGCAAAATTTCAGGATTAGCTAAATTAATCTTTCAGTTACCTCATATTCATTTGCTCACAGCCTAATAGAGCTATTCCCCAACCAGGCCAGTTTTAGCCTCGCCTACCCGCTGATAACAGCTCAATACCACGCCATTTGAAGTCACTTGATGATCTGTCACTGCAAATGCTGCTGGCATAGAGTCTTCAGCAAATAGACGTTTTCCTTTGCTCAATATTATAGGAAAGGTCATTAAATAGAGTTCATCCACAAGATCATGTTTAAAAAGCGCCTGTACCACTGCAGCACTGCCATACACCCGAATATTTCCCTCCCCTGAAGCCTTCAGGTTAATGATCTCATCAATACTTTTAGAAAGATCGTATTTTGCCAGTCCGAGTGATCCAAACTGGTGGATAGCACATATTTATTTACTTCATTAATTCCTGGCCAGTCTTCAGCATGCTTCGGCCAGTAAGGCTCAAAAATCTGAAAGGTATTCTTACCAATCAGAATATCGGTAGACTGCATCCATTTTTGCATGATGCGATCAAATGCTGCATCGGGTTCAGCACTAAAATACGGCGCCACCCAGCCACCATATTGAAAGCCACCAGATGTATCTTCTTCCGGACCGCCGGGTGCCTGCATTACACCGTCTAGAGTCAGAAATTCCTGGACAATAATTTTTCTCATCACAATGCCCTTATTTTTATTGAGTCATCTAGGATTTATTTTTAGCATGTGATTCAGGCGGATTCTGTAAATTTTAGGCACAAAAAAACCGCAACATGTGCGGTTCATTGTTCAAGTTGGTGCGCTCAGAGAGATTCGAACTCCCGACCCCTTAGTTCGTAGCCAAGTGCTCTATCCAGCTGAGCTATGAGCGCGTAACTTGTGTCGTCTTTATTAGACTGCGTTATTTTCCGGTTTACTTATTGGTGCGCTCAGAGAGATTCGAACTCCCGACCCCTTAGTTCGTAGCCAAGTGCTCTATCCAGCTGAGCTATGAGCGCGACATAAGTAAAGTGGCGGTGAGAGAGGGATTCGAACCCTCGATACAGTTACCCGTATGCGTCCTTAGCAGGGACGTGGTTTCAGCCACTCACCCATCTCACCGTAACGTGCCGCCATAATACAAATTTCGGCATAGCACTGCAAGCACAGCTTGAAAAAAAACTGCATATTTTTGCTTGTTTAAATACTTTTTAAACAATTTCCCTATTTTTAGTCATTTAAGTCCTGAAAAAACCCGATAAATTTCCAGTTATCTAAAATTAGCCAAAAATCGAAAACTTAAACAGATTATTGCAATCATTTACGTGCAGTCTGCACTGACATGACTTATGCTAAACCTATCTCCAAGGACACTTTAAAGATATGATGAAAAATTGGGTCGATCCTGAAGCAAAAGCTGAAGCCGAACGTTATGACAACCCTATTCCAAGCCGTACCCTGATTCTCGAAACTATAGAAGAAAAAACTGCCCTGTCCCATGCCGACCTGGTGGAATATTTTGAAATTGCCGATCAAAAAAGTATTGATGCCCTGAGCCATCGTCTGATTGCGATGGTACGTGACGGGCAATTAATGAAAGACGGTTACAAGTTCCAGATCGCGGCGGAACAGCCTGAGCATGAAGCAACGGTATATATCAACTCCAAGGGAAGCGGTACAGCCAATATTTCAGGTGAAGATGACCTGCTCTTACCTGAGCGTGAATTGCGTCAGGTCTTTAACGGTGACCGTGTTAAAGTCCGTCAGACCTCAGTAGATCGCAAAGGTAAGGCCTGGGGCTTTATTACCGAGGTTTTGCAGCATCGTGTCAAACAGATCATCGGGAAAGTGTCTGAATATGAAGGCGAATACTTTGTTCAGCCAGCTAATCCAAATGCACATCAGCCAATTACTCTAGAAAAAGAGCTGATCGAGCATGCCAAGGTCAAAGTCGGCGATTCAATCCGTGTGGCAATTGATACCTACCCAACCAAAGAAGAATTTGCGACTGGCCATATTGTGCAGTCGATGGCAGATAAAGCCGATACCGAAATCATCATTCCACAGACGATTCTGGAATATGGCCTGCCATATGAATTCCCTGAAGAAGTCTTAAAAGAAGCGGAAAGTTTTAAAGAGCCCTCTACCAAAGACCGTGAAGGCCGTGTCGATCTACGTGATTTAGCGCTTGTCACCATTGACGGCGAAGATGCACGTGACTTTGATGATGCGGTTTATGCAGAAAAACGTCCGGGCGGTGGTTATCGCGTGGTCGTAGCGATTGCTGACGTGAGTCATTATGTACGTCCGGGCAAACCACTAGATGATGAAGCGCAAGAACGTGGGACATCCGTATATTTCCCGCACTTCGTTTTACCAATGTTGCCTGAAGCACTCTCTAATGGCCTGTGTTCATTAAATCCGAATGTCGATCGCCTGTGCATGGTCTGTGACCTGAAACTGTCACGTGCTGGCCGAGTGACCGGGTATGAATTCTATCCTTCAGTCATGCATTCCAAGGCACGTCTGACCTATGATCAGGTCGCGAAGTATTTTGAAGGTGACAGTACAGCAATCACTGAAGATCGTAGTGTACGTAAATCACTAAATACCCTGTTCCAGTTGTATCAGATTCTAAAAGGCTTACGTGCTGAACGTAATGCAATGGAATTCGAAACCATTGAAACCTATATGACTTTCGATGAGCTGGGTGGTATTAATGAGATTCTGCCACGAACCCGTAATGATGCGCATAAGCTGATTGAAGAATGTATGTTGCTAGCCAACGTTGCAGCAGCTGAATATGCATTGAAAAATGAAATACCGATGCTGTACCGGGTGCATCAACCCCCTGAGTTCTCACGTATCCAGAAAGTTCGTGATTTCGTGAAACTGCTGGGTCTGCCATTCCCGGAACAGCCAACCCAAGCTGACTATCAAGCGGTGATTGAAGCGACCAAAGACCGGATTGATGCGCCAAGTATTCATGCCGTGTTATTACGTTCCATGATGCAAGCCTATTACGGTGCCGACAATGCTGGCCACTTTGGTCTGGCCTATGAAGCGTATACACACTTCACCTCTCCAATTCGCCGTTATCCGGATCTGTTATTACATCGTGCTATCAAAGCTCATTTGAGTAAAAAGCCATATCCAATTTCAGGTGCATCTTTAGATGATGCCGGTGAGCATTTCTCAGCGACAGAACGCCGTGCTGATGAAGCCTCCCGCTCTGTAACGACCTGGCTGAAATGTCACTATATGCAGCAACATCTTGGTGAAGAGTTTGTTGGCATTATCAGTGCAACGGCTGAATTTGGTTTGTTTGTCACGCTGAAAGACCTCTATGTCGATGGTATGGTACATGTGAGCCAGTTGGGCGATGACTTCTTTGTCTTTGATCAAAGCAGCCAGAGTCTGGTCGGCCAGAACCGTGGTCAAATCTTCAGTCTGGGCGATGAAGTCAAGATCAAGGTCGCTGGAGTCAATCTGGAAGAACGCAAAATTGATTTTGAACTGATCCAGCAACTGACTCATGCGGGTCGTCCAATTCGCGCCCGTGCTCCACGTGTCGCAGAAAAAAAACCTGCACCACGTCCGGAAGCAAAAGAGGAAGTCTTCAATAATCATGAGCGTGCGCAAAAAGCCCAGCCCAGTGATGATGGAGAACAGCCCATACGACGCAAAAAAGACAAATCCAAGCCCAGTTCCTACAGCAAAAAGCCTGCTAAAAAATCTGCAGGAAAGTCTGAAGCAAAGGCTAAAGATAAAGTAAAGAAAAAAGCCAAGATCAAAAAGAAAAAGTCGAATGCAAAAGCCAAGACTGAATAATTTCTGATGATCATAAAAAGAGCGCTACGGCGCTCTTTTTATTTTATAATTCGGTTAAATAAAGATTAAAAAAATATCATGCTTATTGCATCAAATAATAAACAACATTTGCATATCTATGCGATTCTAATTTTTACAATTTTGATCTTCAGTGACTTTATTGCACTCAAGTATTTTAATTTTTTAGCAACGCCACTTACGAATTATTTTGCATTGATTATAAGCTGTGTCATATGTATTGGAATATTGCTGTATTTTATAAGACTCAAACAGCATGGTTTATGGTTTCCACCTTATCATTGGCGTAATTTCAGAAAGTGCCCCAAATTTTATAGTCTTTTTATCTTTCCTTCGGTCATGATCTCAGCACTTTGGATTAATCTGACCACCTATCCACCCTATCTTTATACGAAGCTGACAGGCGAAACTAACAGTATTTCGATTACTACTCAGGCTGGGAAATTCAAAGGTGTTCGAAATCATATCTCTCATGCCTTTGACACAGAATATAGACATTTACCGGTTATGGAGTTATCTGCTTCTGAGCTTCTGCTTTATCAAAATAAACCCGTTGAACTACAGCTTAAGCTTACAACAAGTAATTTAGGCAGCATTGTGCATGAGATTGAAGAGATCAGGATCCAGTCTGAAGTCGAATAAATAATACCGTCGTATGCTTGATTTCCCTGCCAATAAGCCCTACATCTAGATTTAACACAGGAAATGACTTCGGCAGAAACGACATGACATTAGAAAAAGCAACTTTACCCGTTCCACAATTCGATCAGATTACGCTGGCAGATCTTAAACAAAAAATTGAAAACTGCATTCAGCAAGGTTTGCAATTTCTAAATGAACTGAACCAGACACCTGATACTGTCCAGGAACAACTTGCTGTTCTGAAACAGGTCGACACGCTAGAAAATAATATGAGCGAGTCCTGGGGTGTTTTGTCGCATCTCAACGCAGTCATGAATAATAGTGAAACCCGTGATGTTTATCAGGCATTATTACCGGGTCTAAGTGATTACTATACGCAGCTAGGCCAGCACACAGCGCTATATCAAACCTATCAACATATACAGGATGCACCGGTCTTCAATGAACTACCGGAAGCCCAGCAAAGTGCAATTAAACTGGCGCTACGTGACTTTAAATTGTCAGGCGTAGCTCTAGAGGGTGAAGCAAAAAAACGCTATGCGGAAATTTCTGCACGTTTGTCACAACTTTCCTCAGATTTCTCCAATCATGTACTGGATGCAACTCAAGCTTATTTCAGACCGCTTAAGGAAGAAGAATTAGCGGGGCTGTCTGAAAGTAATATTGAACTGTTAAAACAATATGGCCAGCAACGTGAACTGGATCAGCCGGTTGCTACTTTAGATTTCCCGTCTTATCTGGCAATTATGACTCATGCCGAAGATCGTGGCCTGCGTGAAGAACTCTATAAAGCCTATACCACACGCGCGTCAGATCAGTCCGAACAGACTGAATTTGACAATACAGCCATCATGGAAGAAATCCTGAAATTACGTCAGGAAATGGCAGCACTATTAGGCTTTAATAACTATGCCGAATATTCACTGGCCAGCAAAATGGCGCCAAATGTCGAAGCTGTTGATGAATTCCTGCGTGATCTGGCGGAACATGCCCGTGCGCCTGCTAAACAGGAAGTGGCTGAACTGAAAGCCATTGCTGCTGAAGATGGCATCACAGAATTAAAGCCTTGGGACAGCAGTTACTATTCTGAAAAGCTGAAAATGCAGCAGTTTAATCTGTCTCAGGAATCGCTAAAACCCTATTTCCCGGCTCCAAAAATTCTGCAAGGCCTGTTCAGTATCCTGAAACGTTTATATGACATTCAGGTGGTTGAACGTGAAGCGCCAGTTTGGCATCCAGATGCGCGTTATTTTGAACTGGAAGACCAAGGCGAAGTGATTGGCGGTTTCTATTTCGACCTCTATGCACGTCAGGGCAAACGTGGCGGTGCCTGGATGAGTGGATTCCGTTCACGCATGCAAATCGCTGAAGGACTGCAAAAACCGATCTGCTATATGGTGGCAAACTTTACTCCACCAGTCGGTAACCGTCCTGCACTACTGACTCATGATGAAGTGATTACTCTGTTCCATGAGTTTGGTCATGGTCTGCATCATATGCTGACAGAAGTGGACAATATTGCCGTGGCTGGTACACATGGCGTGGATTGGGATGCTGTCGAACTACCAAGCCAGTTTATGGAATTCTGGGCTTGGGATCAGGACAGTTTAAACCTGCTCAGCGAACATATCGAAACCAAAGAAGTCTTACCTGCTGACTTGTTAAAAGCCTTACTGGATGCCCGTTTCTTCCAGTCCGGTATGCAAACTTTGCGTCAGCTGGAATTTGCTTTATTTGACTTAACCATTCACCGTGCCAATCCGGCATTGAATGCTGAACAGATTCAGGCAACCTTGAACGAGATTCGTGAAAAATACGCTGTTTTACCTACTACAGCATATAACCGGTTCCAGCACAGCTTCAGTCATATCTTCGCGGGTGGATATGCAGCGGGCTATTATTCTTATAAATGGGCAGAAGTTTTGGCCAGTGATGCCTTCGATCGCTTCGAAGAAGAAGGAATTTTTAATACTGAAACTGGAAAGCAGTTTAGACAAAAAATTCTAGCAGTTGGCGGAAAAGATACAGCACTTGACGCATTTATCAATTTCCGCGGACGCGAGCCAAAAATAGATGCTTTGTTACGTCATCAAGGTTGGACGAACCGCTCTAAAAACGCTTAAACTACGTTTTTAAGTAAATCACAGGGTGAGTATGATGGCTATCAAACGTCGTTTCATTGCAGGCGCAAAATGTCCTAAATGTCAGGCGTTGGATCGGATCGTTATGCTGACCTCTGGTGAAGCTGAATGGATTGAATGTATCGAATGTGGGTATGAAGAAAACCGTCCTACCCATATCGAGGAACCTGAGTCACCAGCCGTTCCGGATGAAATTGGTGTGATTCAGTTTAAACCCCGTCAGCCAAAAGAATAATTTCGGGAACCTAAATGACTCTAGATCATCGACAAAATCCTAAACTTTTATGGGGAATAGTGAGTGGATTAATTGTTGTGATTATTGCTGTTTTAATAATTACACAGTTTTTTCTCAAGCAAAATGAAACATTACCAGCACATCAGGGTGACTTGATGCACGCACCGGTGACACAAGCCGCACCTAAAGCAGAACCTGAACCGGAAGAAATTGTGCCTACTTCTGAAAATGTCTTGGTCGATGCCTCTATTATAAGAGAAGAAGTCACTGAAAATGCCACTTTGGCGAAAGAAGAAATTGCCAAACTGGAAGATATTCAGCAACAGCTCAATGAGCAGGAAAAAAGCCTGAAGCAACAGCATAGTGATGCGGATGAGCTGATTAAACTCAAAGAGGAACAAATCAAGTTACTCGAAGCACAACTGGCACAATAGTCAGAATGAGTTAGGGATTTTCAGCTAGAATATCCACAGATTTTCTAGCTAAGTTCCCTCATGAGTGTAGCCTCTCCCTCGCATCTGGTTAAGGCAATTGTCTTTCTGACCTGTTCCGCTTTTTTGTTTTCAGTCATGGGCGTCTGTATCCGCTTCGCCTCACACACCGTTGATAATGCCACTGTGGTATTTTTCCGGAATTTTGTCGGCCTGTTTATTTTTCTTCCTTTAATCTTCAATAAAGGCATTAACTTTTTTAAAACTGAAAAACTCTGGATGCACACCTGGCGTTCTGTCGCAGGTCTGACTGCGATGTATGGATTTTTCTATGCCATTGCACATTTAAAGCTCTCCAATGCCATGGTCTTTACCTATTCCTCACCAATTTTTATTCCGCTGATTGCCTGGCTGTTTCTAAAAGAAAAAGTCACTCAAAGCATGTTACTGGCTGCTGCGATCGGTTTTATTGGCGTGTTGTGCGTGGCTAAGCCTGATTCCGGTTTATTTAACCTGATGTCCGTGATTGGCTTGAGTGCCAGCTTCCTGGCTGCTATGGCTTTTGTCACGGTTCGTGCACTGACTCAGACCGAACCACCAGAACGGATTGTGTTTTATTTCTGTCTGATCGGCACCCTGATTTCCATGATTCCAATGTTCTGGCATTGGCGTCCTTATACCCTGACTGAACTCGGTTATTTAATTGCAGCCGGTTTATTGGCAAATACCAGCCAGTTATTTCTATCCAATGCTTATAAACTGGCACCTGCTGGTCAGATTGGACCAGTGAACTATATTGCGATTTTCTTCGCTGGCTTATGGGGCTATTTATTCTGGCAGGAAGTTCCGGATCTCTATAGCCTGCTCGGATTAGGGCTGATTTTTTGTGGGATTTTACTTTGCAGTCCTGTTTTACAAAATAAGCTTAGGCTGCGTTAAGGCCACAATAAAAAAAGCACCCGAAGGTGCTTTTTTTATTTGCTTAAATTACTGATACCAGCCGAAGAGTTTAAATACATAAGGTACATAGGCAATGGTCAGCATCGCTGGCAGTAACACGATCATCGGTAAAATCCAGCGCTCATAACGGTAATAAAAGGACTTATGTCGAACTTCTGCATCCGCCTCGGCCACCTCAGCATCACCAATGGATTGCCTTGCTAACAGATGGTTCAGGGCAACTGGCGGTGTCACATAACCCAGCTCAAAACCAATCAAGGTAATCATCCAGAAATGCACAGGATGAATTCCATACTGATAGGCGACTGGTGCAACGGTTGCTGAAATCAGGATCACCGCACCGAATGGGTCCATGATCATGCCAACGAACACCATCAGGCCAACAATCATGGAAATCACCAGAATGGTACTGCTAATATCTGTCGGGAACGCTTCCATAATTTCCATACGTTCCAGCAGGCCGCCCACACTGACAGACAGTGCCATCAGGATCACCAGCGCACCAATGTGTCCAACCGTTTCACTGGTCGAAATGTGTAATGATTTCCAGAAGCCAACTTGACGCAGGCTTTCACCAACAGCCGAACGTTTTACACCATGGTCTACAGCCAGCTCACTGCCCTGCTGCTCAATATGGTCTGCTTCACGATATTCAGCATTAATGGCTGTACCCGCGGTCGCCATTGCAGGCGTATTTGCTGAACCTAAGGTGGTGGTTAAGGTTTCATCCCAATGTCCCACTGGCGGTAATGGTGCAGGCTCGTGACGCAACTTATCAAATAGCACGATCATCAATAGAATGACTGGCATCATGACAGGCGCAGTAAATTCATTCAGATCTGTAGACAAGGCATATTTGTAGAACAGCCAGATCAGGATGAAAATCACGATATAAGGAATCACATTTACAAAGGCACGTGCAGACTGTGGTGCAGCCAGACCAGGTGCAGCAATACGGAACTTGCTTTCAGCAAAGAATAGCGAAATGATCAGGAACAATGTTGAACTGAGCAAGAAGACGTAGACACCGTAGTGATACAGCATATCTGTCGTCACTTCCTTGTTCAGTGAAGCCACCACAACAATTAATAGACATGGACGTAATACCACACCGAGTGAACCCGACATGGCGGTTGCTGCCAAGGCAAACTGACGGCGACCACCGGCATTCCACACTTCCTTATAAATGATCGCACCTGCAGCAATCACGAAAATCCCAGATGCACCGGTATAAGCGGTTGGTAGTGCAGCTGCCAGCAGGATTAACCAGGTCAAGGTTTCTGGTGCCAGATTCCATGGACGCAGGATATTCAGGAACATGTCTACGACACGGGTTTGTTTCAGCAACATACCGGCCCAGATAAATAAGGCCAGATTCAGGAAGATGCTCGAAAACTCAACCAGTTGCCCCAGATAGATGCCCTGACCCATCGGGTAATCCATCAAGAAGACAAAGTTAAACCCGGTACTGATAGCCATATAGGCATAAAGTGGCACGCTTAAGAAAGCCAGTCCGAAACTACCCCCTTCTCGGGTCGCCTGAGGTGGCTTAATGACTTGGTACAGACTGATCAGGGTCAATGTCCCAAAGAGAATCATCCATAGCCAGTAGACATACTTCATGTCTCCCATCGGCACCCCGGAATTCAGCACCGACATATATTGGCTGTAGGAAGAATAGACCAGGAAACTGTTCGCGATCAGCATCGCCACAGAATAGACTTTGAAATCGATACGGGTGGCTGGACTACGTAGACCAATATGATGGGTTTTCAATGTCGCGCTGATTGCAGCAAATACCACCATGATAATCAACAGTAAGGCACGGTTTTCAGTCCCGAACTTGAAAATGCCAAAGAATGAAGTTTCAAAACTGCGATAGGCGCGAATACTTGGATGCGCTTCAATATGCGTTATCGCCTTGTCATAGAACTGGTAAGACTCTTCACAAACCTGTTGTGCCTGCATCACTGCAGCACGCACATCCGCTTCAGAACGTACACCGAAGAAATCGGCATATTCATCGGCGGCATCTGCTTTCATCTGCTCCTGAACTTTTTGATCGACATTAATATTACGATCACATTGTGGTGCTTTCGGTTCAGCACGCAAAAACGAATATTGCATGCCTGTCGCCGGATCACCATACAGACGCTCGCCCATACGCAGTAACTGACCATGAATCATTTCCCCGGTTCCAATCACTAAGGTCAGTAAGAGCAAGATGAGCACGACAAAGGTCGAGATCCACTCTGTCCAGATATAACGTAACAGACCTAATCCTGATCTGTTTTGATTATCGTTGTGCATGTATTTTCCTATTCTTGTTTTCGCGCCTTACATTCTTTTAAGCGCTGGTCTTCCTGTCTGCCCCGAAAATTCCTTTACAAGGGTCAGTATCATTATTTTCTGTTTTGACTCTGCATGAAAATCAGCAGAATAAAAATGACAATTTATCTTTTCTTTTTGTCTTTTCTGCCAACAGTTTCAGCTATCCTGGACATAATTGCCCAAGATATAGAGCAATGCGACTACCACTCCCCAGATCACCCCTAATAAATGCGCTTCGACCAGTACCGGACTGCCGATAAGTTGTGCAGTTTCCTGATTTCCAATGGTATTTTCCCAAATCAGTTTGGCAAAGATTAAAAATAATACCAGCACGGCAAATCCACGTTCGCGTTGATAAAGCAGATGCACACAGGCGACTGCGACATAAGCCCCATGTAATACCCCGGATAGTCCTGCATATGCTTCAATATTTGGCAGGAAAAAATAAAAACTCAGGCTGATCAACGGCGGCAGAATCAAAAGAATCGAGACGAAATGCCACACAGATGCACGGGGGAAAATGAAAGGTAGACAGATAAAAGCAAGAATATTCAGAAAATAATGGGCCCAGCCGACATGCACCCAGTGCGCGGTCCAGAGCCGCCAAAACTCCCCGAGCAGGCTTTCCTGCCAGTAGATGAAAGCATCGTTAAAGATTTGCAAACTCGCTGAAAGAGAGACAAAAGCCGCCAGAAAAATAATTTTTCGTCGAAGATGTTGATCTTGCATCGGCTCCTTGAACTCCTTTCAGCATATTGAAAATGACCTCTATGAGCATCATTCACTTAATTTTTCATTAAATTATAGGTCAGCGCTAAACAGATCATCCAGTTCTGAAGAATTATCTGTTTCATCCCAGAAAGTCTGCATGCCATCATCTGCACTACGAATACCGGTATTTTCAGTCCAGTAACGGTCAGAAATACCATTCACCATAATGGCAGCCATACTGTCGATCAGCTTGAACTGAGGATTGACTGGCTTTTCATCACTACGTGCCTGATCAAAGGTTCTTAACGCATCACGAATTTTGGCATCATCCCCACTGGCCTGTGCCGCTACAGCATATAAGGCATGTGATAAACGTACACCTTTTTGCTCACCGATTTGTACTGACTGTTTCAGAGTTTGGTAAGGATCAGGTTTTCCATCACCTGCCCCTGGCAATAAAGTCCAGATCACAGCACGGGTTGCATTTGGCGCGCCCCAGAATTTGGTATTATCCAGACAGGTCATGCCACGCTCAACCACAGCCGCAATATCTTTAGGTACTTGTACAGCCCCACCCGAGTTAATGTCATTGGTCATGGCTTGCAAGCCACTCAGCATGCCCAGCAGATAAACTGTCTGTTCAATATCACTGTTCATGCGTGGACAGCCTTCACCCAGCGCTTTTTTATATTTTTTCTCATAACGGGTCTGGAATAGCTGATAACCCGTGTACTGACGTTGTGCAGCCAGTGCAGCCCACCGTTTCTGCTCAATCCGCGCATCCTGAGCTTCAGTCACCTGATTGACTTTAGAAGCACGCAGATACCGTAGCTCTGCATCCAGCGCTTTCTGCTCGGCACAAATCCCCGCTGCGGAGTACATCAGTACCGCAACACGAGTCGGATCAGCCCCCATTTCCTTGGTCGACATGATGGCTGGTGTTAAAGAATTCCCGGAATTACACACCATCTCGGCATCATCCATCGCCAGGATTGGTGGAACAATATGCTTTTCAGTGAAGCCCAGCGCCACATTGGCACCGGTTTTAATGACCTGAGAACATCCTGTTAGAACTGTTGTTGTTATTGCAATGGTCGCCATACCTTGGCATATTTTTCGGACGCTCGACATTTTCCTGTCCTCTATAATTGTGATTATGTCCATTATTCTGCTAAACATATCAGAAGCATATAACGAATAAAAGAGTATTTACTCTAATTTAGACCAGACACTTTGCCATTAAATTGCCCAGCTGCAATTGACTGTAGTAGATCAAATCCCAAATTTTGGGCAAAAAAAAGTAGCATTGCGACGGTTCAGCACATGCTACTTATCAACTTGGCAAGCCGAGAAGAAAATAGGTTCTCGAGCTTAATTCTGTTATTTAGGTGAAAATCTGTCCTTCAGCACCGTTCCCAGCAGTCCTATGACTAGGGCCATCACAATCGCAACGATCAAAAACATCCACATTGGAAATTCCATCATGATCTCCTGTGTTCGCTGTTGGTGACTTAAATGTACCTGCTTATAAAAAAAGCAGCTGAAAAATTGTCAGACAATTCATTGTTTTTACAGGGAAATATGATTTTTTGTCTGACAATTCAAGCAGGGTTAGCGGATAAATCTTTATTTTTAATCAATTTATTTAAAATTTCGGAATGTCATTTGTCGGACAATTAAAGTATTTTTGTCAAAACTTTCAAAGACTTCCATTGTTTAAAAGGCAACTGGTCACACCAGATGAGCAACGGACGTGCTTTTGCATGCTGGAAATACACCACGATATAAGCTTGGTGATCAATCACGTGACTGATCAACACTCGCCGTGTGCCTTGCGCAGCTGCTGTCAGTGACCATTCACGTCCATCCAGATATTCAAACTGCTCAATGTGCGGTGTCTTACGATAAAACAACTGGTAGATGACTACTCCGATGACGCCACAAACCAGCCAAATTATCACAGGCAATAACTGATACAGCAGGAACATTAATACAGCGAAAATAAAAAGCTGAAACACCAGCGCACACTTGCTGCGTTTCAGCTTGAAACAACGATTATCCATGAACGTAAAATTTAAGCTTCTTGATAAAATCTTTTAATTCAGGGCGTGGGGGTTCAGACACTTCCATAAACCAGTCCAGCAGGTCTGGATCTTCCTGTGCAACCAGCTCAGCAAACATCTGTTTTTCGAAGGGATCAGCAGTGAGATAATAGTTTTTCACGTAGGGATCAAAATATACATCGATCTCTTTCAAGCCACGACGCGCGCGATAAATCACTTTGCGCTCTTCTAAGGTGATGTCATCAGTCATCGAATTTTCCCAACTCGTTACAAACCTGAGTAGTTTACCTTAAGCCATTGCTGAATTTCGAGGTATTTCATACAAATGACCAAAAGCATCAGTAGATTCCCCAGATTTGAACATTCAGCTCATTGTTCCCTCATCTGCTCTATCTTAAGTTAAATAAAACATCACAATAAGGGAATTATAAGATGCATTCGAGCGCGATCCGTCCATTGGCCAGCATGCTGCCACGTCAGCTTTTCAATGATGAACATGAAGCCTTTCGGGAGATGGTCCGTAAATTCTATGAAAAGGAAGTGATTCCTCATACAGAAAAATATGAACAGCAACAGCATATCGATCGTGAGCTCTGGAATAAAGCCGGTGAACTTGGCCTTCTCTGTGCCACGATGCCTGAAGCTTATGGCGGTTCAGGGGTGGATCGTTTATACAGTATGATCCTGATCGAGGAACAGGCCTATGCAGGCGACTCTGCGACAGGATTTTCACTGCACTCAGATATCGTGGCCAATTATATTCTGAACTTTGGCAATGAAACACAAAAGCAGCAATGGCTCCCGAAAATGGCTACAGGTGAAGTGGTCACGGCAATTGCGATGACCGAACCTGGAACTGGCTCCGACCTGCAGGCAGTACGCACTAGTGCTGTATTAGAGGGTGATGAGTATGTGATTAATGGTTCCAAGATATTCATTACCAATGGCTATCTTTGTGATATGGCAATTGTGGTATGTAAGACGGGTCATAGTGAGAAAGGCTCTGCCAATCTTTCTTTGATTATGGTCGAAGCAGATCGTGCAGGATTTAGTAAAGGTAAACCCTTAAATAAAATCGGCATGAAAGGTCAGGATACCTGTGAACTGTTCTTTGACAATGTCCGTGTGCCTAAAGAAAACCTGCTAGGTCAGGAAGGCATGGGTTTTATGATGCTGATGAAAGAACTGGCTTGGGAGCGGTTAATTGTGGCCATCATATGTCAGGCAGGGGCAGAAGCGGCATTCGCACATACGGTAAAATACACCAAAGAACGTCAAGCCTTTGGCAAACCGATCAGCGCTTTTCAAAATACCCATTTTAAACTGGCAGAACTGCGTACCGAAATTGAAATCTGCCGAGCTTATCTGGACCGTTGTATGCAACTACAGCTTATTCAAAAATTGGGAGTTGATGCCGCCGCAGCTGCTAAATACAAAATTTCTGAACTGTATAGCAAAGTGGTGGATGAATGCCTACAACTGCATGGCGGTTATGGCTATATGCTGGAATATCCGATTGCACGAGCGTACCTGGATAATCGCGCGAACCGCATTTATGCAGGAACCAATGAAATCATGAAGGAACTGATTTCCAGATCACTCTAATTTGAAATATGAAAAAGGAGTACATCAGGTACTCCTTTTATCTATGTCTATACTTAAGACACCAATCTTGGCTTGGCTGGCACAGCACTGGATTTCGATTTGAATTTCAATACTCCATCTTCAAAAGATGCCGTTTTAAGCTCTTTACGGTCTGCCAGATAATTATTGGATACTTTCCAAGGTGCATGCTTACCCTGTTTCGGCATCACATCTGCGGCACGGGCAATATAGCCTGAAGTTAAACTACCCATCACCGTATCTTCAAGTAATTCCGTAGCATCCCCTTCTGGAATCACTTCATCATAACCATGCTGATCCATATAATTGAGCAGACGGCAGATATATTCTGCGGCAATATCCACTTTCAAGGTCCAGGAAGCATTGATATAACCAATAATCAGCGCCATATTTGGCACATCACTGAGCATGACCCCTTGATACAGCATATGCTTCGACGTATCCAAAGGCTTGCCATCCATCGTGGCCTGAATACCACCCAGAATCTGAATATTTAAACCAGTAGCAGACACAATAATATCCGCATCCAGATATTTACCTGATTTCAGCTGAATCCCAGTTTCAGTAAATTTCTCGATATGATCTGTTTCTACAGATGCATGACCTTCACGCAGGATTTTGAATAAATCCCCATCTGGCACTACACATAGGCGCTGATCCCAAGGTTCATAATTCGGGGTAAAGTGTTTCATATCCACTTTCCCTTTCAACTGAAACTGTACAGATTTCAATAATAAGGTTTTCAGTAGTTTTGGCTGTTTTTGTGCGAGTGCATAGATACCACGCTGCATGCCAATATTACGCGCACGGGTCAGCTTATAAGCCACATCTTCTGGCAATAATTTACGCATTTTTGAGTAAATCATGTCGATCGAAGGAACTGAGGCGATATAGGTGGGAGAGCGTTGTAACATGGTCACATGCCCTGCACCGCCTTTCACCATGGCTGGAACTAATGTTATTGCTGTCGCACCACTGCCAATAATCACTACTTTTTTTCCGCTATAGTCCAGATTTTCAGGCCAATGCTGCGGGTGAATAAATGTACCTTTGAATGCTTCCTGATGCGGGAATTCCGGCTGGAAGCCTTGATCATAATTGTAGTAACCCGTACAGCCAAGAACAAAGTTAGCGATCCAGGTCTGCTTTTTGCCCTGAGCGTTTTCAGCTACGACTGACCATTTACGTGTCGCTGAATCATAATTGGCACTAACGACGCGATGTTGAAAATGAATTTTTGAGCTCAAGTTAAATTCCTGAACCACTTCTGCAAGATAATTTTTAATTGCCGAGCCAGAAGCCAATACACTTTCTTTTTTCCAAGGCTTAAAGTTGAAGCCAAAAGTCGACATGTCCGAATCTGAACGGATACCAGGATATTTAAACAGGTCCCACGTACCGCCAAAGCTTTCGCGACGTTCAATAATTTCGAATGAGCGTTGAGGACTATGTTTAGAAAGATGGGCCGCCAGACCAATTCCCGAGATCCCCGCGCCTACAATTAAAATATCAACTTGCTTTTCCATATTCTTCTTTTACCTGAGCATTGTCATATATTTTATTAAATCACAAAATTGACAATACACAATGTCAAGTTTGAATAAAAGTGATTATTTTCTTATCTTTTCAGGACAAATTTCTAAACTGCCTGATAATGGGTAAATGCAAGACAATAAAAAAGGCCGGTTTATTCAACCGACCTTTTCGAACAACGTTTGCTGCTCTACACGAAATTAGTTGACTTCGCGATCTACTAGCTCAACGTAAGCCATCGGTGCAGCATCACCTGCACGGAAGCCCGCTTTAAGAACACGTAGATAACCGCCGTTACGCTCTTTGTAACGAGGGCCAAGAACGGTAAATAATTTACCAACAGTTGCAGCTGAACGAGTACGAGCAAACGCCAAACGACGGTTTGCTACTGTATCGACTTTAGCTAAAGTGATTAAAGGCTCAGCAACACGACGTAATTCTTTTGCTTTAGGCACAGTTGTTTTGATCAACTCGTGCTCGAACAAAGAGTTAGCCATGTTTTGGAACATCGCTTTACGATGACTGCTTGTACGGCCTAATTTCACACCACTATTACGATGACGCATGGTGATAGTCCTACTTAATTAACGGCTACGATAGGCGAAACGATCGTCCATACGGAGACTAGCTGGTGGCCAGTTCTCTAAACGCATGCCGAGTTGTAAGCCTTTGGAAGCCAGAACATCTTTGATCTCAGTAAGCGATTTTTTACCAAGGTTAGGAGTTTTAAGTAACTCAACCTCAGTACGCTGTACAAGATCACCAATGTAGTAAATGTTTTCTGCTTTCAAACAGTTAGCAGAACGAACAGTTAGCTCTAGATCATCTACTGGACGAAGCAAAATTGGATCAACTTCTTCACGAGGTTCTTGAGCCACAGGAGCTTGATCTTTCTGAAGATCAACAAAGATTGCAATTTGTTGTTGCAAGATTGTTGCCGCTTTGCGGATTGCTTCTTCAGGATCAACTGTACCGTTGGTTTCAAGATCAATGACCAGTTTATCAAGGTCAGTACGTTGTTCTACACGAGCGTTTTCCACTGTGTAAGACACACGTTTGATCGGGCTGTAAGATGCATCTAACTGTAAACGACCCACTGGGCGAGTCTCGCCTTCTGGGAAACGTGAGTCAGAAGTCTCATAGCCACGGCCTTGAGCCACTTTCAGGCGCATCTTAAGATTGCCTGATGCACTTAACGTGCCGATCAAGTGTTCAGGGTTAACCACTTCAACATTATGAGGTAAACGAAGGTCAGCCGCAGTTACGTCGCCTGGACCTTGTTTCTCTAATGTTAAATAAGCTTCATTTTGATCGAACAGCTTAATAGACAATCCTTTTAGGTTCAGCAAGAGCTCGACGATGTCCTGCTGCAAGCCTTCCAAAGTACTGTACTCGTGCTCAACACCTTCAATCTCAACTTCTACCACAGCAGCGCCAGGTAAAGAAGAAAGAAGGATGCGACGTAAAGCATTGCCCAGAGTATGACCAAAGCCACGCTCTAAGGGTTCTAGAATAACTTTTGCCGAGGTCCCGCTTGCCGCTTCGACCTTGATCGCTTGCGGAGTTAGAAACTCATTTGCAGTACGCGTCATATTGCTACCTCAAGGATTATTTAGAATACAATTCTACAATCAAGCTTTCGTTGATTTCAGCAGGTAAATCAGAACGATCCGGTGCAGCTTTGAACGTACCTTCTAGTTTAGAATGATCTACTTCCATCCAAGAAGGAATGCCACGTTGAGCAGCTAATTCAATTGCGTTTTTGATACGTAATTGTTGTTTAGCGCCTTCGTGAACTGCAATCACGTCACCAGCTTTAACTTGGATAGACGCGATGTTAACGCGGCGGCCATTTAAAGTGATTGAACGGTGAGATACTAACTGACGAGCTTCTGCACGTGTAGAACCAAAACCCATGCGATAAACAACGTTATCAAGACGGCTTTCGAGCAATTTCAACAGGTTTTCACCAGTTGCGCCTTTAACACGAGCAGCTTCTTTGTAGTAGTTACTAAATTGACGCTCTAAAACACCGTACATACGACGTACTTTTTGTTTTTCACGTAATTGTAGTGAGTACTCAGATTGTTTACCGCCACGAGCTCCACCATGTTGACCAGGAGCTTTAGCGTGTTTTTTAGTTTTGACGTCAAATGGTTTAACGCCAGATTTTAATTGCAGGTCTGTCCCTTCGCGGCGAGAGAGTTTGCATTTTGGACCAATATAACGAGCCATGAATGTTTCTCCTTACACGCGACGTTTTTTAGGTGGACGGCAACCGTTGTGAGGGATTGGAGTCACATCGGTAATGCTGTTAATTTTATAACCCACTGCACCTAATGCACGAACCGCAGACTCACGACCTGGACCAGGACCTTTCACAAGGACGTCCAAGTTTTTCAAACCGTAATCTAAAGCAGCTTTACCAGCAACTTCAGCAGCTACCTGAGCAGCAAACGGAGTTGATTTACGTGATCCACGGAAGCCTTGTCCACCTGAAGTGGCCCAAGCCAGTGCATTACCTTGACGATCGGTAATAGTCACAATGGTGTTATTAAAAGAAGCGTGAATGTGTGCAACACCTTCAGAGACGGTACGAGTGACCTTCTTGCGTGTGCGAGTATCTTTAGCCATCTTTTAGCTTCCAGAAATCTTATTTCTTAATTGGTTTGCGCGGACCTTTACGGGTACGTGCGTTAGTTTTGGTGCGTTGACCACGGACAGGCAAGCTGCGACGATGACGAAGACCGCGGTAGCAGCCTAAATCCATTAAACGTTTAATGTTCATGGAAATTTCGCGACGTAAATCACCTTCGGTCGGAACCTTGGCAATTTCTGCACGAATCGCATCAAGCTGAGCGTCATCTAATTCACGGATCTTAGTAGTAGTTGGGATACCCGCAGCAGCTAAGATTGACTTAGCAGTGTGGCGACCAATACCAAAGATGTACGTTAGAGAGATAACAGCATGCTTGTTATCCGGAATGTTTACACCGGCAATACGAGCCATTCAATTTTCTCCAAAAAGGCAGTAGAGATAATCAACCGCCCCACAAAAATCTTGAGGGGCGGATAATAACCCAATTCGCCTACTGAAATCAACAGGTCTTGATCAGATTAACCTTGACGCTGCTTATGACGAGGTTCTGCGCTACAAATTACGCGGATAACCCCATTACGACGGATAACTTTACAGCTACCACAAATTTTCTTTACAGAAGCTTGTACTTTCATGATGAAACCTCTAAGTGCGCTTATCCCTTAGGATGAGCAGTCGTTTTTCTCATTAACGTTTGATTGTCATACTGGTGCGAGGTGAGATGTGCTTGAAGCTGAGCCATAAAGTCCATCACCACCACTACCACGATCAGCAACGATGTTCCGCCCAAGCTAAATGGAATACCAAAAGAGCTTTGCAGAATCATCGGCATTAAACAGATGACAGTGATGTATATCGCGCCAATAAAGGTCAAACGATTGAGAATATGATCTAAGTAACGAGCAGTTTGCTCACCTGGACGAATACCAGGCACGTAAGCTCCGCTGCGTTTCAAGTTCTCTGACACTTCTTTAGGACTAAATACCAGTGCTGTATAGAAGTAACAGAAAAAGATAATTAACGCACCAAAGAGCACCAAATACAACGGCTGACCAGGCGATAACACCAATGCCAAGTCTTGTAGACTACGCTTGATAATTCCTGCACTTGGATCCGAACTACCAACCCACTGACCTAAGCTCGCTGGGAACAAAAGTAAAGAGCTGGCAAAAATTGCCGGAATTACACCCGCCATATTAATTTTTAATGGCAAATGTGTTTGCTGTGCAGTAAATACACGACGTCCCTGCTGCTTTTGAGCATAGTTCACCGGAATACGACGTTGCGCCTTCTCGATAAACACAATCGCTGCTAGTACAGCAATCGATAATAGACCAAAAATTGCTAGTCCAATTAGACTAGACTGGCCATTATCAACTGAAGTTAGAGACTGCATAACTAAAGTCGGCAATCCTGCAACGATACCTGCGAAGATGATCATGGAAATACCATTACCTACCCCACGCTCGGTAATTTGTTCACCCAGCCACATCAAGAACATGGTCCCCGCAACCAAAGAGGTTACTGCAGGAACATAAAAAGCCAGACCAGAGGTCAGGGTAATTCCCTGGCTGATCAGGCCAGCACACATACCAATTGCTTGCACAAGTGCAAGGAACAGCGTGCCTTGTCGTGTGTATTGGTTAATCTTACGTTTGCCCTGCTCGCCTTCTTTTTTCAAAGCTTCGAGCGATGGAACCACTGTAGACATTAACTGCACAATAATCGATGCAGAGATGTATGGCATGATCCCTAAAGCAAGAATCGACATTCGCTCTAATGCACCACCCGAAAACATGTTAAACAAACCAAGGATGGTACCTTGGTTTGCATTAAACAGATTTTCTAACGCGGCATTATTAATCCCTGGTACTGGAATATGCGCTCCTAGTCGAAACACCAACAACGCACCAATGAGAAACATCATTCGACGAATAATTTCACGGTATTTCACATGAAATGGTTGGCCTTTCATCATGTTGACATGACCTGAAGAACTAGGAGTCATAGACACTGGGGATTACTCCTCGACTTTACCGCCAGCAGCTTCAACAGCAGCTTTAGCGCCTTTAGTCAATGCAACACCTTGTACAGTGAATGCACGAGTAATTTCACCAGAAAGTACGATACGAGCACGAGTCATGTCTTTACGTACAACGTTCGCAGCTTTTAAAGTTTCAAGAGACACGATGTCGCCTTCAACTTTAGCAAGCTCAGATAAACGTACTTCAGCAGTTTTCAAAGCCAATTGGCTAGTGAAACCGAATTTAGGCAAACGACGATAAAGTGCAGTTTGACCACCTTCGAAACCTGGACGAGTACCACCGCTCTTACGTGAGTTTTGACCTTTGATACCACGACCACCAGTCTTACCAACGCCAGAACCGATACCACGACCTAGACGAAGGTTGTCACGCTTAGCACCTTCTGCAGGTGCAATTGTATTTAAACGCAGAGTCATGGCTTATTCCTCTACACTAACCATATAGTAGACTTGGTTGATCATACCACGGTTAGAAGGCGTATCTTGCACTTCTACAGTATGACCAATACGACGCAGACCTAAACCTTTCAGGCTCAGCTTGTGATTTTTCAAGCGGTGCGATGCAGATTTAGTCTGGGTAACTTTAATCGTTTTCATGATTGATTACCCTTGAATTTGTTCTACTGTTAAACCACGTTTCGCAGCAACTTTCTCAGGAGAAGTCATATCACGCAAACCGTTAAAAGTTGCGTTTACTACGTTAGCAGCGTTTGTAGAGCCATAACATTTAGTTAATACATTACGTACGCCAACAGCTTCTAAAACTGCACGCATCGCGCCACCAGCAATTACACCAGTACCTTCAGAAGCAGGTTGCATGTAAACGCGGCTTGCACCGTGACGAGCATTGATAGGGTGCTGAACAGTACCATCAACAAGGTCAACAGTAATCATGTTACGACGAGCAGCTTCAAGTGCTTTAGAAATAGCAGCTGGAACTTCACGCGCTTTACCACGACCAAAACCTACGCGACCATTACCATCACCCACAACAGTTAATGCTGTGAAAGAGAAGATACGACCACCCTTAACAACTTTGGCTACACGATCAACGGCAACCAGCTTTTCAACAAGACCTTCGTTTTGTTCAACTTTAGCCATGATTAGAACTCCAAGCCGTTTTCACGGGCAGCATCAGCCAAGGCTTTGATACGACCATGATATTTGAAACCAGAACGGTCAAATGCAACTTTAGTAACACCAGCTGCTTTAGCGCGTTCTGCGATTAAAGCACCTACTTTTTGAGCTGCTTCAACGTTACCAGTAGTACCCGCACGTAAAGTAGCGTCTAGAGTAGAAGCTTGCGCTAATACTTTGCCACCATCTGCTGAGATAACTTGAGCATAGATGTGACGCGGAGTGCGGTTTACACACAAACGAGTCGCACCCAATGCACGGATGTGCAAGCGTGTGCTTTTCGCACGACGCAAACGGGATTGTTTCTTTTCGTTCATAAGAACCTCGCGCCTTATTTCTTCTTAGCTTCTTTACGAAGTACAACTTCGTCAGAATAACGAACACCTTTACCTTTATAAGGCTCTGGTGGACGGTAACCACGGATATCTGCAGCGACTTGACCTAGAACTGCTTTATCAGCAGATTTAAGTACGATTTCAGTTGCAGTTGGAGTTTCAGCAGTTACACCTTCAGGAAGCGTATAGTCGATCGGGTGAGAGAAACCAAGGTTAAGGTTAACAACGTTACCTTTAACCGCAGCTTTATAACCAACACCGATAAGTTGTAACTTACGTTCGAAACCTTCGCTTACACCTTTTACAAGGTTGTTAAGCACAGCGCGAGCAGTACCAGCTTGCATCCAAGCGTCTTTAGATTCAGCTTTAGGAGCAATAACTAGAGTACCGTCTTCCTGTTTTAGCTCGACCAGCGCATGCAGGTTGAAAGACAATGTACCTTTGCTGCCTTTCACTTCGACCTGCCGGCCGTTCTGAGTAACTGTTACACCGTTAGGTACAGTTACTGGGGCTTTAGCCACACGAGACATGAGGAATCACCTATTAAGAAACAAAAGCAATAACTTCACCACCAACGCCTGCAGCACGTGCAGCGCGATCAGTCATGATGCCTTTGCTTGTAGAAACAATTGCAATACCTAAACCTTGCTTAACGCTTGGAAGTGCATCTTTACCGCGATACTGACGTAGACCTGGACGGCTTACGCGTTTCACAGTTTCGATAACTGGCTTGCCTTCAAAATATTTTAAAGTCAAAGTAAGAGTTGCTTTGCCTTCAACTTCAGCAACTTCTACGTTTGAAATATAACCTTCTTGTTGAAGTACGTTAGCAATCGCAACTTTCAACTTAGAATTAGGCATAGAAACAGTTTGTTTCTTTGCCATTTGTGCGTTACGAACACGTGTTAGCATGTCGGCAACGGTATCTTGCATACTCATTTATAGTGCTCCTTACCAGCTTGCCTTAACAACGCCAGGTACATCACCTTGCATTACTTTATCGCGTACCATGTTACGGCTTAAGCCGAACTTACGGAAGTAACCATGAGGACGACCAGTTAAACCACAACGGTTACGTAGACGTACTGGAGATGCATTACGTGGTAATGCCTGTAATTTCATCATCGCATCGAAACGTTCTTCATCTGAAGCATTTACGTTTGCAATAATTGCTTTTAATTCAGCACGTTTTGCAGCGTATTTAGCAACAGTAGCTTCGCGTTTCAATTCGCGATTAATCATACTTTTCTTAGCCATTTCGACCTCTTATTTGAACGGGAAGCCGAATGCACGCATTAGCGCACGGCCTTCGTCATCGGTGCGAGCAGTCGTAGTGATGGTAATGTCCATACCACGAATACGGTCAATCTTGTCAAAATCGATCTCAGGGAACATGATCTGTTCTTTAAGACCCATTGAGTAGTTACCACGACCATCAAATGATTTCGCAGAGAAACCACGGAAGTCACGGATACGAGGAATCGCAATCGAGATCAGACGGTCTAAGAATTCGTACATACGTTCGCCGCGTAAAGTAACTTTACAACCAATCGGCCAACCATCACGGATTTTGAAACCAGCGATAGATTTACGAGCTAACGTAAGAACTGGTTTTTGACCAGCGATAGCTTGCATATCAGAAAGAGCACCATCAAGGAGTTTCTTGTCAGCAGAAGCTGCACCAACACCCATGTTGATAGTGATTTTAGTGATGCGAGGGATCTCCATCACATTCTTAATTCCCAATTGTTCTTTTAATTGAGCTTTAAGTTCGTCGTTGTAACGTGCTTTAAGTCTGGCCATTGCCTTTTTCAACCTATTACTTCGCTACCGCCACTGATTCACCATTAGATTTGAATACGCGAGTTTTCACGCCGTCAATCGTTTGGTAACCAACACGGTCAGCCTTTTGGGTTGTAGCATTAAAAATTGCCACGTTTGAAATGTGAAGCGAAGCTTCTTGAGTTACGATGCCGCCTTCAGCGCCAGTAACACGGTTCGGCTTTTGATGCTTCTTCACCAAGTTAAGGCCTTCAACCTTAACGCGGTCATTAGAAACAGACAGAACAGTACCCTGTTTGCCTTTTTCTTTACCTGCGATCACAATTACTTGATCGCCTTTTTTAATCTTAGCCATGATCGCCTCTTATAGAACTTCAGGAGCCAATGAAATAATTTTCATGAACTGTTCAGTACGAAGTTCACGAGTCACTGGTCCGAAAATACGAGTTGCAATCGGCGCTTTGTTGTTGTTCAAAATAACAGCAGCGTTATCGTCGAAACGAATCACTGAACCGTCTGGACGACGGATACCGAATTTTGTACGTACAACTACTGCATTCATCACGTCACCTTTTTTAACACGTGCGCGTGGAATTGCTTCTTTTACAGTAACTTTAATAATGTCGCCAACAGAAGCATAACGACGATGTGAACCACCAAGTACTTTAATACATTGTACGCGGCGAGCACCACTGTTGTCTGCTACGTCGAGCATAGTTTCGGTCTGAATCATTGCCCTACTCCAAAACCGAGCATCACCGGTCACAATTTCGAAAGGCTCAAAGAGTACTCGAAATTGACCGATGATGCAACAAGAACGTTAATTACTCAGCAGCTGCTTCAACAACTTCAACTAAAGTCCATGACTTAGTTTTAGACATTGGGCGGCTTTCTTTAATGGTTACAACGTCGCCAACTTTAGCTGTGTTGTTCTCATCATGAGCATGTAATTTTGTTGAACGGCGGATTGATTTGCCATACAACGGGTGTTGAACACGGCGTTCGATAAGAACAACGATAGATTTTTCCATCTTGTCGCTTACTACTTTGCCTGTTAACGTGCGGACTGTATTTTCACTCATTGTCCGTTCCCCTGTTTTTCGGTAAGGAGGGTCTTGATACGAGCAATAGTCTTGCGAGTCAATTGCACTTCGTGCGATTTACCCAATTGACCAGTTGCTTTCGCCATACGAAGACGGAATTGGTTTAGCTGTTGCTCATCAAGCAAAGCTGTCAACTCTTCTACCGACTTTTCACGTAGATCTTTAGTTTTCATTACATTACCGTCCGAGTCACGATAGTGGTTTTAAACGGAAGTTTAGCAGCAGCAAGCGTGAACGCTTCGCGAGCTAGGTCTTCGTTAACACCATCAATTTCGTACAAGACTTTACCTGGTTTGATTTGGCAAACCCAGTATTCCACAGAACCTTTACCTTTACCCATACGCACTTCAAGTGGTTTAGAAGTAATTGGCTTGTCCGGGAATACACGGATAAAGATTTTACCACCACGTTTAATACGACGGCTAATTGTACGACGCGCTGCTTCAATTTGACGTGCAGTCATTTGACCACGTTCGATTGATTTAAGTGCGATAGTACCAAAAGATACTGAGCTACCGCGGTGAGCTAGACCAGTGTTACGGCCTTTTTGCACCTTACGGAATTTAGTACGTTTAGGTTGCAACATGGATTATTCTCCTTTTTCAGCAGAACGATCATTGCGACGACCACGACGCTCTTGACCTTCACCACGACCGCGACCGCGTTTAGCTGGACGTTCTTCAGCTGGAGCTGGGTTCATGACTTGTTTCATGCCACCCAAGATCTCGCCACGGAAGATCCAAACTTTAACACCAATCGTACCGTAAGTAGTCTCAGCACGCATAGTCGCGTAGTCGATATCTGCACGAAGAGTATGTAGAGGTACACGACCTTCACGATACCATTCAGTACGAGCAATCTCAGCACCACCTAAACGGCCTGAAACTTCTACTTTGATACCTTTCGCACCAGCACGCATAGTGTTTTGAACCGCACGCTTCATAGCACGACGGAACATTACACGTTTTTCCAATTGAGAAGCGATAGCTTCAGCAACTAGACGCGCGTCTAAGTCTGGACGATCAATTTCGTTGATACTTACTTGCGCAGGAACACCCATAATAGATGTTAATTCGCGTTGTAATTTCTCAATGTCTTCGCCTTTTTTACCGATTACGATACCAGGACGAGCAGTGCTAATAGTTACTTTAGCAGCGCCTGTTGGACGTTCGATAAGAATATTGCTGATCATTGCATTCTTAAGTTTTTTAGTTAAAAACTCACGAACTTGCAAATCTTTAAGCAAGTATTCAGCGTATTGTTTCGGACTCGCATACCAGTTAGCGTTATGACGTTTCACAACACCTAGGCGGATACCGATTGGATGAACCTTCTGACCCATATCAAACCCCTACCTTAACGGTGATGTGACAAGTACGCTTAGTAATACGATCTGCACGGCCTTTAGCACGTGGCATAATACGTTTCAGGCTCATGCCTTCATCAACGTAGATCGTAGAAACTTTAAGGTCGTCTACATCTAAACTGTTATTATGTTCAGCGTTTGCAATTGCAGATTCCAACGCTTTCTTAACCAATACTGCAGCTTTTTTGTTGCTGAAGTTTAAGATGTTAAGAGCGTGCGCAACAGATTTGCCGCGGATAAGATCTGCAACCAAACGAGCTTTTTGTGCCGAGATAGCGGCACCGCGTAATTTAGCAGTTACTTCCATCATAGCACCTATTAACGTTTAGATTTCTTGTCAACACCGTGACCACGGTAGGTACGAGTCGGTGCAAATTCACCAAGCTTGTGTCCAACCATATGTTCAGAGATGATCACTGGAACATGGTTACGGCCATTGTGTACAGAAATTGTTAAACCAACAAAATCCGGGAGGATCATCGAACGACGCGACCAAGTTTTGATCGGCTTACGGTTATTAGCCGCGATAGCCGCTTCAACCTTAGCGAACAAGTGCGCATCGACGAATGGGCCTTTTTTCAGAGAACGAGGCATTGTCAGATTCCTTTACTTGTTACTTAACGCGACGGTCGCGAATAATCATCTTAGTCGTACGCTTGTTGGTACGTGTTTTGTACCCTTTAGCTTTTTGACCCCATGGGCTTACAGGTTGAATACCTTTGTTACGCCCTTCACCACCACCGTGTGGGTGATCAACTGGGTTCATCGCCATACCACGAACGGTAGGACGAACACCACGCCAGCGTGATGCACCAGCTTTACCTAGTGAGCGAAGGTTGCTTTCTGAGTTAGATACTTCACCTAACACAGCGCGGCATTCAACATGAATTTTACGCATTTCGCCTGAACGAAGACGAACGATAGCGTAGGAACCGTCACGACCCAACAACTGAACAGAAGTACCAGCTGAACGAGCTAACTGCGCGCCTTTACCGATTTTAAGTTCGATGTTGTGAAGAGTAGAACCGATAGGCATGTTGCGAAGTGGCAAGCAGTTACCTGGACGGATTGGAGCATCGTTACCAGATTGAACTGAATCACCAGCGCGTAAACCTTTAGGCGCGATGATGTAGCGACGTTCACCGTCAGCATACTTCAACAACGCAATGTGCGCAGTACGGTTTGGATCGTATTCAATACGCTCAACTACAGCTGGGATGCCATCTTTGTTACGTTTGAAGTCGATTAAACGGTAGTGTTGTTTGTGACCGCCACCAACGTGACGAGTCGTAATGTGACCGTTGTTATTACGGCCGCCAGTACGTTTTTTAGCTTCAACTAGTGGAGCATAAGGCGCGCCTTTGTGAAGGTGATCATGAACCACTTTCTCTACAAAGCGACGTCCTGGAGACGTTGGCTTACATTTTTGAATAGGCATAGTTTTCGTCCTTATTCCGCTGCGCTTTCAGCGGCATCGCCCAAGTCAGCCATTTCAACATCTTGGCCAGCTTTCAGGGTGACGTATGCTTTTTTAACATCAGAACGACGTCCTAATGTTTTACCAAAGCGTTTAGTTTTACCTTTAGTGATCGTAGTGTTAACTTTAACAACTTCTACACCAAACAATTGTTCCACTGCTTTTTTGATTTCAAGCTTGTTTGCATCAAGTGCAACTTTGAATACTTGAACACCAGCAGTTTCACCTAAAACTTGTGCTTTTTCTGAGAAAACAGGTCCTTGCAGGACTTGATATAAACGTTCGTTGTTCATCCGAGTTCTACCTCAATTTTCTTAGCAGCAGCTACAGACATAACAACTTTATCGAACGCGATCAAGCTAACAGGATCGATTGCAGTCGCATCAACCACATCAACGTGTGGAAGGTTACGAGCAGCTAGATACAAGTTCTCATCAACAGCATCAGTAACGATCAATGCACGAGTAGCATTCAAGTCGTTAAGTTTTGCAAGCAATTCTTTAGTTTTTGGAGCTGCAACAGCAAACTCTTCAACTAGAACTAAGCGATCTTGACGAACAAGTTCAGCCAGGATGCATTGCATAGCACCGCGGTACATTTTACGGTTTACTTTTTGAGACCAGTCTTGTGGACGAGCAGCAAAAGTTTTACCACCGCCAACCCAGATTGGGCTACGAATAGAACCAGCACGAGCGCGGCCAGTACCTTTTTGACGGAATGGTTTTTTACCACCGCCAGAAACGTCTGCACGTGATTTCTGAGCTTTAGAACCTTGACGACCACCAGCTAAGTAAGCTGTAACAACTTGGTGTACAAGAGCTTCATTAAATTCACGACCGAACGCAACTTCTGATAATTCAACAGCAGAGCCGGAAACAGTATTTAAATTCACGTTATTTCCCCTCAGGCCTTGATCGTAGGACGAACAGTTACGTCGCCACCAGTAGCGCCAGGAATCGCACCTTTAACTACTAGAACTGAACGTTCTGCGTCGATAGATACAATTTCAAGACCCTGTACAGTTACGCGTTCAGCACCTAAATGGCCAGCCATTTTTTTGCCTTTGAACACGCGACCAGGAGTCTGGTTTTGACCTGTAGAACCTAGAACACGGTGAGAAACAGAGTTACCGTGAGTAGCGTCTTGAGTACGGAAGTTCCAACGCTTAACACCACCCTGGAAACCTTTACCTTTAGACTGACCAGTTACGTCAACAATTTGACCCACTGTGAACAGATCTACACCGATAGTAGCGCCAACTTCACGACCTTCAAGCTCAGCTTCTGAAACGCGGAATTCTTGAACCAGACGACCAGCAGCAACACCAGCTTTCGCGAAGTGACCTTTCTGAGCGTTAGTTACGCGAGATTCGCGACGTTCACCAGTAGTGATTTGAATCGCTTGATAACCATCAGTTTCAAGCGTTTTGATTTGAGTGATGCGGTTAGGATCAACCTCAATCACTGTAACAGGCACAGAAACACCAGCATCTGTAAAGATACGTGTCATACCGCACTTGCGACCGACTAAACCAATAGCCATGTGCATAAACCTCTAAAAAAGCGGCCTAATTAACTTAGAGCGTTAATTAACCCGAAAGCCTTAACCCAATGCGATCTGAACATCAACACCAGCTGCAAGATCTAACTTCATCAATGCATCTACAGTTTTGTCTGTAGGTTGAACGATGTCGATCAAACGTTTGTAAGTGCGGATCTCGTATTGGTCACGCGCATCTTTGTTAACGTGTGGTGATGTTAAAACGTTAAAACGTTCAATGCGTGTAGGCATTGGAATTGGACCACAAACTTGTGCGCCAGTACGTTTTGCTGTTTCTACGATTTCTTGAGCTGATTGATCAATAAGACGGTGATCAAAAGACTTAAGACGGATACGAATTCTCTGGTTAGACATACCAGTTAACTCCAAGCCAAATATATAAAGAATCACTCTTGACGCATCTCACCCCACTATTTTAAGGCAAGTGTCAAGAGCAGTGAAATATCACTAAGGTCGTGATCGATGCCACGACTGTAACGATAGTTAACTACTTTCTTCGCAGTTAACCCCCTTCCTCTCGAAGGGTCGCTTATTATAGCCATTGTTTATTGCATAAGCAAATCCCTTTTACGGTTTTTCTTGCTGTATTTCAATTTATTCGGGAAATCAATTGTTTATTTTTTACTCACTAGGCTGTTTTTTCCAAAACATACTGAATAGCTTGATTTAGTATTTGATTTCCTTGGATAAAATTATTTTTGGTTGTTCTTTTCAGTTGTTGTATGTCCTGTACATATTTTCCAGAAAATTGTGAAATTTCTTCTTCATTTTCCAAAAACAGCTTTAAAGTTTTCGGGGTGATTTCCGGATGAAACTGGAACCCCAAGACATTCTTGCCGAGTTGATACATCTGATTACGACAGGCTTCATTTTCTGCCAGATGAATTGCCCCTTTAGGTAGTTCAAAGGTTTCACTATGCCACTGCATAATTTCAAACTGTTCAGGTAAAATAAAACAATCCTCGGGTACATGCGCGACTTTGCGTACCGTGGTCCAGCCTAACTCCTGTTCCTGGTTTCGGCTGACGGCCGCACCTAAGGCATTGGCAATCAACTGCCCGCCTAAACATAAGCCAATCGCCGGTTTGCCTTGAGAAAGATAACGGCGTAACCAGCGTTTTTCGATCTTGAGCCATGGATAATTTGCCTCATCATTGACACTCATGGTGCCGCCCATGATGATCAGCAAATCAACTTCTTCAACTGCTGGTAAAGCTTCTATATCGAGTGGACGATCGACGGGTAAAGCAAAGAATTCAGTCGCAGTAATTTGCGCCTGATGCTGCTTTAAAAAAGCAATACAACTACCAAAACCCTCGCCAGCAATATGCTGAAAATAATGTACTTTTAACTGCGACTTCATGCGCCTAAACCTTTTGTTGTAGCTCTCTGATTTTAGGTTTTGCAAAAATGAAGCCAACTTTTTAGCAATGTCAGTTTTTTCAACATTTCACAACATAACTAGCAGCAATAATGAGATTCTCTTAAGCTAAAGCAATATTTGATTACATTTAAGAGCATTCACGTGAAAAAAAATCCTCAAACAGCGCTGATTCATGCACCACGAAAGGCCCCGCAATACATTTCCAGTATTCAACCTCCCCTGTTTCGTGCATCAACCATTATCTTTAACAACACCGATGCCCTATTTAATCGCCATTGGACCGATGACTATGACTATAGCTATGGCACCCACGGTACACCGACGACATTTACCTTAGGCGATAGCATTGCCCAGATCGAAGGTGGTCAATATTGTTTGCTGGCACCGAGTGGTTTATCCGCGATTAATCTCGTGAATTCTTGTTTTTTAAGCCAGGGCGATGAAGTGTGGGTTGCAGATAATATCTATAGTCCAAACATGGAACATCTACGCAATCTGGAAACCCGCTATGGTATTCAGGTCAAAGTCTATAATGCGATAGATGCGGATACTTTTCAGCCCTCGGAAAAAGCCAAACTACTTTGGCTTGAAGCGGCGGGTTCCGTGACTTTAGAATTTCCCGATTTAAGTCGCTTGGTCAAGAAAGCTAAAGCTAACAACATTCTCACTGCGCTTGATAATACCTGGGGTGCAGGTCTTGCCTTTAATGCTTTTGATTTTGGCAATGAACACTTAAGTGTCGATATGACCGTGCATGCCCTTACTAAATATCCAAGTGGTGGCGGTGATATCCTGATGGGTTCAGTGGTTACGCGCAATAAAGAACTGCACCACAAGTTGTTCCGTGCGCATGCCATTCAGGGTATTTCAGTATCAGGTGATGATGTCGCTCAGGTACAACGAAGTCTGGCATCGATGCAACTCCGATATGAACATCAATCACAAAGTTGCTTAACCTTATTAGACTGGCTCAAACAGCAACCAGAATTTGTTCAGGTCTTACATCCGGCTGATACTGACAATGCTGGCCATAAAAACTGGAAAGAAATTTGCAAGCAAGGACACAGTGCCGGAGTGGTCAGCGTGATTTTTGACAATAACTACAAGTTGCAAGATATTCGCAATTTCTGTGACAGCTTAAAACTGTTTAAGCTTGGCTTTAGCTGGGGTGGTCCTGTCAGTCTGGTCATGCTATATAACTTAAAAGAAATGCGTGTGCTTGAACATTCACATTTGAAGGAGGGTTTTCTGGTTCGTTTCTGTATTGGTCTGGAACATCCGGAAGATCTGATTGAAGATATTCAGCATGCACTACAAGAAATGAAAAAACTTAAAAATGAATAAATAACAACAGGAAAATCTATGGGTACACCAATCATTATTGCAAAAAAAACCAGTGATACTACGCAAGATATTGTACTGCACTCACAGCTTGCCAACCGTCACGGACTGATTGCCGGCGCGACCGGAACCGGCAAAACGGTAACCTTGAAAGTTTTAGCAGAAAACTTTTCTCGCATTGGTGTACCCGTGTTCCTTGCCGATGCCAAAGGCGATGTTTCCAGCCTGGCCAAGCCAGGCGAAAGTAATCCTAAGTTTGATGAACGTATTAAAAGTCTGAATATTGATTCGATTCCTTTTGAAGCTTCGCCGGTCGTATTCTGGGATCTGTTTGGTGAACAAGGCCATCCGGTCCGTACTACGATTTCTGAAATTGGGCCACTCTTGCTTGCCCGCATCCTGAACCTGAATGACACGCAAGAAGGCGTTCTCTCGGCAGTCTTCCGAATTGCCGACGATCAGGGCTTGTTACTGATCGATTTTAAAGACCTGAAAGCCATGCTCAGCTATGTCAGCGAACATGCTGCAGACTTTAAAGCGGAATATGGCAATCTCTCCCCCGCCAGCCTCGGTGCGATTCAACGCAATTTATTGGCACTTGCAGATTAAGGCGGGGATAAATTCTTTGGCGAGCCAGCACTCGACCTGATGGATTTCCTGCAAACGGATAGCCAAGGCCGCGGCAATATCAATTTGCTGGCTGCCGACAAGCTGATGAACACACCGAAGTTGTACGCCACTTTCCTATTATGGATGCTGTCAGAGTTATTTGAACAGTTACCGGAAGTGGGTGATCTGGACAAACCGAAACTGATGTTCTTCTTTGATGAAGCGCATTTACTCTTTGATAATGCCAGCCCTGCCCTACAGGAAAAGATTGAACAGGTGGTACGCTTGATCCGCTCCAAAGGTGTCGGGATTTACTTTGTCACCCAGAATCCACTGGATTTACCAGAAAGCGTCCTCAGTCAACTCGGCAACCGGGTTCAGCATGCCTTACGCGCTTTTACTCCTAAAGATCAGAAGGCAGTCAAAACGGCGGCGGATACCTTCCGTGCCAATCCAGAATTTAAAGTACAGGAAGCGATTACTGAACTTGCTGTAGGTGAAGCGCTGATTAGCTGTCTGGATGAAAAAGGGACTCCACAGATTGTTGAACGTGGCTGGATCATGCCACCACATTCTTCTTTTAGCCCGATTACACCAGAAGAACGTAAAGCACTGATGCAGCAAAGCATTGTCGCTGGTATTTATGAGCAGGAAGTTGACCGTGACAGTGCGCATGAGATGCTGCAGCAAAAAGTACTGGAACTTCAGCAGCAGGCTCAAGCTGCGGAACTTGCCAAGCAACAGGCCAAAGAACAGGAAGCTCTGGCTAAACAGCAAGCCAAGGAACAGGAACGTTTGGCACGTGAACAGCAAAAAGAAGCTGAGCGTGCAGCCAAGCAACGTGAAAAACTTACTCAGGATATTGTGGGTACCTTTGCCAAAAGTGCAGCACGTAGTCTTGGTGGTAGTACCGGACAGAAAATTGTGCGTGGTCTATTAGGTTCCCTCTTCGGGCGCAAATAACCTTCCTTTCTCCGATCGAAAACATCATTTTTATGGGATATTTTTATATCCCATAATTTTTTTATGGTTTTATGCTTTTACTATATTGTAAAAGCATTTTATAAGATGTATTCTAAATACATCTTATAAATAACAGCCATGAGAGATCAGCTATGACTCCACAGCAAATTGACCTTGTAAAAGCCACTGTTCCTGTACTTCGTGAAAATGGGGTTGCCCTGACCGGTTATTTCTATAACCGCATGCTAGGCAATAATCCTGATTTGAAAGAAACCTTTAACATGGGACATCAACGCAGTGGAGCTCAAGCACAAGCCTTGGCAGGTGCGGTTCTGGCTTATGCTGAAAATATCGAAGATCCATCTGTGCTGTTACCCGTGGTTGAGCTGATCGCACATAAACACGTGAGCTTAAACATTAAGGCACCGGATTACGGTATTGTTGGGGAAAACCTGTTGCATTCGATCAGTGAAGTGCTGAACATTTCGATGGATGATCCATTGATTGATGCTTGGGCTGCAGCGTACGGTCAACTGGCGGATCTGTTCATTGCAACTGAAAAAGCGATTTACGACCAGCATGAACAGACTAAAGGCAGCTGGTTAGGCTGGCGCAACTTCAAGATTGCCAAGAAAGTCGTGGAAAGTGACGAAATCACTTCTTTCTACCTGGCTCCAGTCGACGGCGGTCCATTACCGAAATATGAAGCTGGCCAATATATCTCTGTACGTGTGTTTGTACCTGAGTTAAATCTGAGACAACCACGCCAATATACCCTGTCGACTTGCCCACAAGCAGACTACCTGCGTATCTCGGTGAAACGTGAAGACCAGAAAGGCGACATGGTTCCAGGTTGGGTATCGAATACTTTACATAGCCTGCCAGAAGGTTCAGAAATTGAAGTCTCTGCACCGACAGGTAACTTCTACCTGATTGATCCGAATAAACGTAATGTGTTCATCAGTGGCGGTGTAGGTCTAACTCCAATGGTAGCCATGCTGAACCAGCTGGTGACTCTGGATATGCCGCAGCCTGTGACTTTCATCCATGCCTGCCGTAGCAAACAGGTTCATGCGATGAAACAGCATATTCATGACTTGAAAGCCAAATATCCACGTTTAAGCACAATGACTGCTTATGAATTCCCTCACCCAAGCGATAAACTGGGCGAGGATTATGATGTTGCCGGTCGACTGGACTTAAGCACTGTAGATAGCGCATTATTACCAGCCAACGCAGACTACTATCTCTGTGGCCCAATGCCATTTATGGCTGAACAGCAAAAAGCGCTCGTCGCTCGCGGAATCCCTGCTGAGAACATTCATAGCGAAGCCTTTGGCACAGGTGGTGTACGCCACTAACTGCTTCTTCAGCTTAAAATAAAAACAGAGGGTTAGTCTGGTATGCTAGACTAACCCAAATTTTTTCATCAAAAACATCAGTATTATCATGCAACTGAATAAATTTACTGACTATGCGCTGCGCATACTGATGTATGTTGCACAACCCCGTGATCTGCCTTATACGATTGCCGAGTTGGCGGAGCGCTTACAGATTTCACAGAACCATGCCATGAAAATCGTCTACTTTATGGCAAAACAGGACTGGCTGATTACTTCTCGTGGTAAAGGGGGTGGAATCCGTCTTAATCCGGCTGCCCTGAAAGTTCAGCTAGGACAGATTGTGCGTATTCTGCAACGTGATAACCAGATTGTAGAATGTAATGATCCACCTTGTATATTACGTACCAATTGCGGATTAAAAGGCATTCTGGATCAGGCTGTGGAGCAGTTTTACACCAGTCTGGATCAATATATTCTGGGTGATGTCGTTGAACCGACCAAGGAACATTTTAGTATCCAGTCACCAATTAGCCTGATCAATCTCTAATACCCTTATTCTATTGGGCAATTCTAAAGTTCGCTTGCCCGCCCGACTTCCTTTATAATAGCTTCTTGTATAATTAGTCATTGAAGTTGAGCCATGCATCACAGCAGAGGAAAGTCGAAAAACAGTAAGGCATCAAATGCCCCAAAGCAAAAGATCAGCTATGAAAAAAAGGTCGATCCAGCCATTACTGAATATTCGGTACAAGCCCTCAACTGGTTACGCAAAGCTGAGTTCCTGATGAGTGCACCCAAGCTCAGCTTGTGTGTAGAAGATACCGGTTATGAGGTGGCTTTTGCTGGCCGTTCCAATGCGGGTAAATCGAGTGCCATCAATGCCCTGACCAATCAGAAACAGTTGGCCCGTGCGTCCAAAAAACCAGGCCGTACCCAGATGATCAACTTCTTTAGCCTTGGCAATCCGGATCAGCGTCTGGTCGATTTACCGGGTTATGGCTATGCAGCGGTCCCAGAAGCCATGAAAATTGTCTGGCAGAAAGAACTGGAAAACTATCTGATTCACCGCAAGAGCCTGCAAGGTCTGGTGTTGCTGATGGATATCCGTCATCCGCTACAACACTTTGATGTGATGATGCTGGAATGGGCGTATTCACGTAAATTATTCGTACATGTGCTGCTGACCAAAGCCGACAAGCTGAACCGTGGCCCTGCTTCGAAAGCGCTACAAGAAGTGAAAGCCAAACTGAAAAAGATGAAGCTGGATTTCTCGATTCAACTGTTTTCTTCTCTAAACAAGCAAGGTCTGGAAGAACTGGCCAGTGTGATGGGCGGGCGTTTGAACTTCACTTTGAATCAAGCACCTGAATTTGATCTGGACAGCATTCCTGAAGCTTCAATGCATGATTTAAACGAAGCTGATGAACCAATTGAATTATTAGAAGATGAAGATGAGACCAACAGCACTCATGAAGTCAGTGCCAGTGAACTGAATGATCTGGACGCGCCTGTGGAAGTCGATCCAACAAAGATTGTCGAACAGGATCCACAAAAATAAGCCGAATGTGTTTCATCGGATAAAAGAATGTCCCGTATTGCCTGCTGCAATTCGGGATATTTTTTTCATACTGTCTTGATCAAGCAGTGATGGATTCACACCATGTCTTTACTTTCGCGCTTCAAAACAACAAGAATTGGCTCTTCCATTTCCTATTTTATCCAGCCTCGCAAAGTCAGCTTTGAATGGCAAGATACTCCGGTCGACTGGATTCCTGATCAGCCCTTTGCCAGTTACTTCGTCAATGAAATTAACAATATTCTTCCTGCAGGTGAACTCTGGTTCTGCCGTTTATATAACAAAGTCCTCCCCCAGATCACTGACGAAAAATTAAAGCATGATGTACAGGCATTTATCCGTCAGGAAGCCATACATGCGCAAGCGCATAATTCGGCCAATAAAGAATATTTATCTGAACGTCAGATTGATATCCAGCGCAATCTGCACATCATGCATTTCCTATTTAACAAGCTGCTCGCCGATCAGCCATTCGGTCTCAAAATCCCTAAAATCCTAGAACACCAATGGGATCTGTTTCGTCTCGGTATCATTGCGACAGTAGAACATATGACCTGTGTCCTGGGTAAATACGCACTCTACAATACTGAATGGGAACGTCTGGGTGCTGATCCGAATATGCTGGATCTGGTGAAATGGCATGGTGCTGAAGAAATTGAACATCGTAGTGTGGCTTTTGATTTATATCGTCACCTAGGTGGCGGCTATATTGCCCGTTATTATCTAAGTGTGGTGATCATTATTGGTGTAATTGGCCTTTGGGTGGATGGTGCTGCACATCTGTTATCGCAGGATTCACGTTTCAAGCAGTATAAGCCAGCCGTATATAAACCCTGGATCTGGAAAGAATGGTTGCGTATTTCCCAGTCAGATAACCGCCTTCTGCCTAACCCGCTGTGGTTAGTATCCCAACAGCTCGGTTATTTAATGCCTTGGTATGATCCGGTGCATGAAGGCAGTACCGATGATGCGCTGCATTATCTCAACCATTCACAGGCAGCCAAACGCGCTACTCTCAAAGTCGCTTAAGCTTGCCTGTTATTACAATTTCTAACAGCAGGGATCGCTTCCCTGCTTTTTATTTGTCCTAAGATAGAAATATAACAATCATAATCAGGAGGGACTTATGCAAGCACGGATTTCTGTGATTACCCTCGGTGTGCTCGATCTGGAAGCTTCACTACGCTTTTACCGTGATGGACTGGGTTTTCCCAGTGAAGGAATTATGGGTGAAGAGTTTGAATATGGCGCGGTGGCTTTTATTCAATTACAACCTGGTCTTAAGCTTGCCTTATGGCCACAGCGTAGTATCCAGCAAGATACCGGTCTAGAGCCAAGCCCAATCTGTCCGACGCAAATGACTCTGGGGCATAATGTCTATAGTCCCTTAGAAGTCGACCAGGCAATGGCACAGGCTGAACGTGCCGGCGCTAAAATTATTAAACCTGCACACACGACTTTTTATGGCGGATATGCAGGTTATTTTCAGGATCCCAATGGTCATCTCTGGGAAATTGTCTGGAACCCGGACTTTGACAAAGATTAAACCGGCACTTCAGGCTCGCGGGTATGTCGATCTACCACCACACTAATCATCATATCGCCCTGCACGTTTACTACTGTACGTACGGTATCCAGCAGACGGTCAATCGGAAGTAGAATCGCAATCGCTTCAGCAGGTAAACCCACTGATTGCAGTACCATGATCATGGTGACCATGCCGGCGCTTGGAATGCCCGGTGCACCTAATGACGCAATCATTGCCGTGGCACAAACCACCAGCTGCTGACCTAAGGTTAAATCCAGCCCCATCAGATTGGCAATAAACAAAGCTGCTGCAGCTTCATAAAGTGCCGTTCCATCCATATTCAGCTGCGTGCCAAGAGGAATCACAAAACCGGCTGTTTGCGGACGTACGCCCAGGTTCTCCTGCGCGCATTTTAAAGAAATCGGCATGGTTGCCGAACTGGAGCTGGTGGCAAAGGCAGTAATTAATGCACTACGGGTGCCTTTAAAAAAGGTCAGCGGATTCATTTTTCCGAAGATCCATAGCAATAACGGCAACACCACTATTCCGTGGAAAATTGTAGTGCCTGTCACCACTGCCGCAAACTCGGCCAGACGGCTCAGTACTGAAATATCTTCAGTGGCAATTAACTTGGCGAGTAATGCAAAAATCCCAATCGGTGCCAGTTTCATGATCCAGCCAATCATCAACATCATGATATCAAAAAACTGGTGACTGAGCTTACGTACAGTACGGAAGCTGTCTCCACCTGCGACCAACGCCACACCGATAAACAAAGCAAAAATTACAACGGCCAAAACATTGCCATCAGCAAAGGCCTTAAAGGGGTTGATCAGGGTATTCTGAATAAAGTTGGTAAAGAAAGAAGATGGCGTTAAAGTATCAGGAGTCTGATGCTGAGCCATGGCATCCTGAAACATCACCACATCTACGCCTCTCCCCACGTTGAATAGATGTGCACAGGTCAGTCCTAGAATCAATGCCAATGAGGTGGTGGTCACGCAGCACAGTAAAGTAATTTTCCAGGTTCGACTCAGCTGCCCGCCCGCCTGCAGATTAGACACCCCAACCACAATTGAGGTAAAGATCAGGGGAATCAAAATCATTTTCAGCAGGCCAATAAAAAGGCTGCTGGCAATTCCAATCCCGTACAGGCCGACATCAAAAAATGTGCTTTGCGGAAATAAAGTCAGTAAAAATCCAAACAGTACCCCCAATACGGCGGCAATTAAAATCTGCGTATTTAAGCTCATTTCACATGCATTTTTAATATTGATCTTAAGGGCACTATGCCATGCAAGTGCTGGAGAATCGAGTAATTTTTTATAAAGAGCCGTGCTTAAAAATGTATAAAGCCGGATCTGGGATCCGGCTTTATTTAAATTAAAAGTATGCTTTACTGGGTTTCAATTTCACGTAAACGGATCAGGCCTTCTTGTGTGGTACTGCAGACCAGCTCACCATTTTGCCACATGCGGCCAAAGTTCAGACCACGTGAACTGGCACTTTGAGTAGCATCCATGTCGTATAACATCCATTCATCTACCCGGAATGGTTTATGGAAATACATGGCATGATCAATACTGGCACATTGCAAGCTTGGAGACAGATAACTTAAACCATGCGGACGCAGCGCTGTGGTCATTAGGGTAAAGTCCGAATAGAAAGCAGCAATCGCCTGATGCAAGGAAATTTCATCCACTTCTGTAGCGATCTTTCCATGAGTACGGATATAGTGCGCATAATTTGGCGCTTCCGGTTGCGGCTGGAATGGATTCACTGGCATTACAGGGCGAATTTCGACATGACGGTCACGCATGAAAGACGCACGCACATTTTCCGGAATAAATTCAATAATCTGCCGGGTGAGCTCTGCTTCATTTTTCAGGCTTTCTGCTGGTGGATACTCAGGTTCTGAAATCTGATAGTTCAGACCTTCTTCCTGATGCGCAAAGGAAACCATACACATGAAAATGGTACGGCCATGCTGAATGGCGCGAACCTGACGGCTGACGAAACTTTTACCATCACGGATACGGTCCACTTCATAAATGATCGGTGCATTGACATCGCCACCAAACAGGAAATAGGCATGCAGTGAATGCGCAGGACGATCTGTGGTATAAGAGGCAGCACGTAGGGCCTGTCCCAGAACCTGCCCACCAAATACGCGCTTGCCTACCAGATTACGGCTAATTCCCCGGAAAATATTTTCTTCTAACTTTTCTAAACTGAGCAGCTCGACCAGTTCCTGTGTTAAGGCATTCATAAGCAACCTGTGTGATATTGGCAAGATCCAGAAGTGTAGAAATAAATCT
The DNA here is from genome assembly GCF_033558715.1 of Acinetobacter sp. YWS30-1. Lineage (NCBI taxonomy): Bacteria > Pseudomonadati > Pseudomonadota > Gammaproteobacteria > Moraxellales > Moraxellaceae > Acinetobacter > Acinetobacter sp. YWS30-1. Next base: position 2,619,846 of record NZ_CP114606.1, read on the forward strand.
ATACAATTTATTCTGAATATTCTGCCATAAAATCCAAGCAATCTTCTAAAGATTGATTGACTGTTCTGTCAACTGATCTTGCAACTTACTAGGAAAAACATCTGCTTTCGCGCTAAAATTGAACCACTTCGATTGAATTTGTCAGAAAATGACATATTGTTTGTTTTTATAATCAATCAAAATAAATTCCCTCAGAAATTCTGTAGTTTTGGTCAGTAAAATTAGGAGTAACTATGTCCAAGAGTGGCTTTGGTCAAATGTATCGCAAGCTTTCAAGTAAGCTACTTGATCTTGTGGTCACCCCGCATGTTCTTGGGGAAGTACCAAGTGAAGTGACAACTCCTACTGCTGACCAGACTCCGGCAGCACAGCAGAAAATCGTCTGCTATATCTTGCAGAATCATTCACGCAGTAATGCATTGGTAGTCGATGCGGAAACTCGCCGTTTAAACATGCCGCCTGCGCTCGACCCTCTACAGATTGGTGACAGCAAGGAAAAGGCTTCGGTTCTGTTCCTGCAGCATCATGATGAGAATAATCTGCTTAGCTCACCACCACATGCTTTTCCTCCACGCCTGTTACGCCTGATTGAAGTCCTAGAAAAAAATCCCGAACTGGATGTGGAACTGGTACCGGTGACTGTACTTTGGGGTCGTGATCCTGAAAAAGAAGATTCTTGGTTCAAGCTTTTATTTACCGATACCTGGTCTACGCCAAGCCGGGTCAAACAGCTGGTCAATATCGGTCTGCATGGTCGCCAGTCTTATCTGGAGTTTCATGAGCCACAATCTTTGCGCGCCCTCATGGAATTTGCCAAAGAAACTTATCCAAATTCAGCGCCAGCGACCTATATTGTCAGCCGTCTGAATGACTATTTGGATGCACAGCGTGAAGTGATCCTCGGCCCTGACCTGTCAGATCGCCGTAATGTGATGCATGGCCTGATTAAATCTCCGGATGTACAGGCGGCTATTCGTAATGAAAGCATCCGCAGCAAAATCAGTATGCTGGAAGCAGAACGTCGTGCGATTGGCTATCTGAATGAAATTGTATCGGACTACTCTCACTCTACCGTACGTTTCGCCGATAAAGCCCTGACCCGTTTATGGACCCAGCTCTATGACGGCGTGGAAGTACATAATTTCAGTACCGTGCGTGAACTGGCCAAAGATTATGAAATTGTCTATACGCCATGTCACCGCAGTCATATCGACTATTTATTATTGTCTTATGTGATTTATCGTCGTGGTCTGATGGTGCCTTATATTGCGGCAGGCGATAACCTGAACATGCCATTTGTGGGTCAGATCTTACGGGGTGGTGGTGCTTTCTTTATCCGTCGTACCTTCCGCGGTAATGCACTCTATACCACCGTATTTAAAGAATATCTGTATAGCGTGCTGTCGCGTAATACTCCACTGGAATACTTTATCGAAGGTGGTCGTTCACGTACTGGTCGTCTGCTGCCACCAAAAACCGGCATGCTGGCGATGACCGTACATGGTCATTTACGTGGCAAAGCTAAGCCAATTGTCTTTGTTCCGACTTATATCGGCTATGAACGCCTGATGGAAGGTGGTACTTATGTCGGTGAGATGAATGGCAAGCCGAAAGAAGCAGAATCTATTTTTGGCATCCTGAAAACCTTGCGCAAAATTGAACGTATTTTTGGCAAGGTCCATCTGAACTTCGGTGAACCGGTATTTCTGGATGACATCCTGAAACAGCATGGTGCAGAACATATCAAAATTGAAAAGAATGATGATCCGATTCCGCAGCCAGTATCCGACGCAGTCAACAGTTCTGCCCAAGCCATTCTGGAAAATATCAACCGTGCAGTCGTGGTGAATCCGGTTTCACTGCTGTCACTTATTTTATTGGCAACACCGAAACATACGCTGGACGAAGAAATCTGTATCAAGCAGCTGGATACCTACCGTAATCTGCTGGTGGCTTTACCTTATGATGAGCGTATGCAAATTACCTCACTTTCAGGTAAAGAGATTATTGCCTATGCAATGAAGCTCAAGCTGATTAAACGGGTGAAACACGTTCTGGGCGATATCATTGCCATTGAAGATAATCAGGCCGTATTGCTGACTTATTTCCGTAATAACATCGTGCATAGCTTTGTATTGCCGTCCCTGATTGCGGCACTGGTAGAACACAATGGCATGATTCGCCGTGAAGATGCGATCAACGCTAGCAGTACACTCTATCCATTCCTGAAAGCTGAGCTATTCCTGAAATGGAAAGAAGACGAAATTCAGCAACATGTTGATGCTTATATCGATGCTTTACTTGCAACCAATCTGATCAGTGCAGATGGTGAAAATCTGGTAGCGCCAGCACCGAATACTGAAGCGCATCACCAGCTTGAAGTTCTGGCTGCTCCAGTAACCCAAAGTCTGGAACGTTACTATATGACACTGGCTTTGATCACCCAGCGTGGCCCAGGCAATATTTCAACCCGTCAGGTGGAAGAACTGAGTCATCTGGTGGGGCAACGTCTTTCTGTACTGTATGAATTCAACTCACCAGAATTCTTTGACAAAGCCTTATTCCAAAGCTTTATTAAGGTTCTGACGCAAAAAGGCTATATTTGTACCAACGAAGACAATGCCATTGTCTATGATGAGCAGCTGACCAATGTTGCGCAGTATGCAGATCTGGTACTGGATGAAGTGAAGCTGCAAATGCTGCATCACATCACCTCCTTTACCGATGAAGAGTTGAAAGAAGCACTAGATGCGGTTGCGGCTGAACAAGCCAAGAAACGTGCGAAACGCAAGAAAAAGTAAAGTTTACTTAAAGAAAAAGAGAGGTTTTGGCCTCTCTTTTTTTGCTTGAGAATTAATAAAAATGATAAATATTCCCTCTCCTTTTAGGAGATGAGATACCGTCTTGGTAGTCAATCAGGTTTTGAGATTATTCGACCACTAAATAATCTCTTTGATAGGCAGTCTGATGTTTTAAAACGCCATAACACAGATGTATAAGCTTGCGCATTGCAGCACCTAAAGCACACATTTTATTTTTACCCTGGCTTAATAATCGTTGATATAAAGCTTCAATGTGTGGATTATATTTAATCGCTGTTAATGCCGACATATACAATACTGAGCGTATTTTACTGTCACCTGCTTTTGATAAGTGACTTTGCTTGTTGACTGAACTGCCAGACAACTGATGTACTGGAACCAAACCTACATATGCAGCAGCTTGACTTGCTTTTTCAAACTTGTGCGAATGAAATAACCCCAACAGTAATAAGCCTGATCGTTCACCGATTGAAGGAATAGTTTGCAGTAATTTCAAATCCTGTTTCAATGTTGGATCTTGATCTATGTGATTATTTATTAACTTATCAATATGTTCAAGTTGCTGATTTAAATACTCAATATTCTCTTCAAGTAATTTAATCACAACAACGGAGGTATGAGTGGACTGCGCCTTTTCAAGTCGATTCTTTTCCTGCAATAGACTACCTAGATAGACATCTCGTCTGCCTAGTAAAGCTTTTAATAATCTGACATTTTCAGGTTCAGGCTGCCATATGATTAACTTTGCGGTGTAACCATAACGTGAAAGAGCTTCACTATCAGCTTTATCCGTTTTATTTAGCATGGACATGCCTTTGGCAAAGGCTCTTACTCGTGAAGGATTAGCCACACAAACCTTTACACCTGCATCATATAGATAATATCCCAAATTCTCGTGATAAACCGAAGTCGCTTCCATGATTGCTGTCACTTGATCAGGTTCAATTTTAAGAGTGATGAGCCATTTGAGCAGACTGCCAAAGCCACTTTCTGTATTAGTAAATATTTTATTTTTTCTTTTTCCAGTCAAACCTTGAGGGAAAATGCAACAATCTATTTTGGTTTTACTGACATCAATACCTAGCATAATCATGGTGATATTCCTTGAGTTTAAGCTATGATTTTTATCCCATTAACCATCATCTTACCTTGTGAATACAGCATCAAAGTGCTTAGTTACCGTTCAGAGTTGTATGAGGGATAAGGGCAAATTGTAGGTTTTATCTCAGGTTCAAATTTAAGATTTTAGCAGCACTCCAAACTCTACAATTTGCGTATAGTGGTAGCTAATCACTATATCAATCAAGATACAAGAAGCACTGCCGCGTAAGGGAGAGGTCCTTTTATATAAAACCCTCCTCCTAACCTCCTCCCAGAGGGAGGAGGAACTTCCAAATTTATAAATCAGTCTTATTCATCAACTCTAAATAATCCTGAAAACAATCCTGATGCTCTAACTCAAAGCCTATCTTTTCCATTCTTGTGGCATACAGCTTTTTACCCGTCACCCTGTCACTTTCCACTTTCAATATAAATAAACCCATCTGCTGCTGAAACCATTGCAAGACTTCATGCAAAAGTTGTGGCTGATTATTAGTCAAAATATATGAAGAATCAGGATGTTCCACGTGAATCATATGAGCTAGAAAACGTGATAAGTCTTCAATATGAATACGATTCGACCAGTGCAGATTTGGATAACTGATCATTGAGGTTGCCATTTTCTGCATACGTGCCACAGAAGTCCCATAAATCCCACTTGGGCGGATAATGGTACATTGATCAGGATAAGCCGCGAGATACGCCTGTTCCATGTGATGCAGAATTTCACCTTGAGCATCATTCGGATGAATTTCAGTTTCATCATCCACGCTTTCACCTGCATTCTGTCCATAAACCCGGGTTGATGAAACCACCACCATTCTTTTTACCGGATGGGATTTCAAGGCAGTAATGATTGGCTGAACCGAATCCAGATAAATGTGCTGATAGGCTTCGACCCCCCTCAGTTTTGGGCTAAGTAACACATAGACCCAATCAATCGGAGCGGCTGCACTTAAATCCAGAGTGTGTACATCCTGAATCAGATGAGTTGCGAATGAATCTGTTTTGGGACTTTGGCTAATTGTGCTAATTTGATGACCTTGCTCAAATAATTGTTTAGCTACCCGCTCGGATGTTTTACCATAACCAATAAATAAAATATGCATTCGACACCGAATCACAGACCTGGTTGAGGGGACATGGCTGCAGTCCATCAGTTACAAGGCGTTGGCAATGCCGCCGCTGCTTTACTCGAAAAACTAAATATCTTTAATACTGATGATTTGCTTTTTCATCTACCACGTGACTATGAAGACCGTAGCACGATCATTCCCATGAATCAATTAACGGTGGGACGCAGCTATTTGCTGGAAGGTATCGTGAAAGGGGTTGATTTCCCACCCGGTAAACGCAAGTCTATGGCAGTGTTACTGGATGATGATTCTGGCAAAGTCACTTTGCGCTTTTATCATATTTATAAAGGCATTACCGATCGCTGCAAGCTCGGTAACCGTTTAAGAGTCTTTGGTGAAGTGCGAGTCGGTGCCCGTGGTCTGGAAATGTATCATCCAGAGCTGCAAGTCATTACTGAACATACGCCTCTGCCTCATACCCAACTCACCTCGATCTATCCGGCAACCGAAGGACTGACTCAGCCCAAGCTGCGGGAATATATTAAACAGGCACTAGAACTGCATAGCGATGATCTGCCTGAACTGTTGCCACAAAAATTTAGCAATGGTTATGGCCTGAAGCAGGCACTGGAATATATTCATCATCCACCGCTGGACGCCAATATGTTGCAGCTCACTCAAGGCTCACATCCGGCACAGCAGCGTCTGATTTTTGAGGAACTGGTGGCACATCAAATCAGTTTACTGACTCGGCGTGCCTTTATTCAGCAGATTGAAGCCCCTTCATTTTCCCCGAGTAAAACCTATGCCAAACAGCTTTTGGCCGGTTTACCTTTCGAAATGACCGGTGCGCAAAAACGTGTATCCAAAGAAATTGCCATAGACCTGAAACAGGATAAACCGATGCTACGTCTGGTGCAAGGTGATGTGGGTGCAGGTAAAACCTTAGTGGCCGGCGTAGCAGCCTGTCATGCCCTAGAAGAAGGCTGGCAAGTTGCGCTGATGGCGCCAACTGAAATTCTGGCCGAACAGCATTACCTCAACTTCAAGCGCTGGTTCGAACCACTCGGTTTAAATGTTGCCTGGCTTTCTGGGAAGCAGAAAGGTAAAGCGCGTACTACAGCAGAGCAAGTGATCCGTGATGGTAGCGCGCATCTGGTGGTGGGCACACATGCCCTGTTTCAGGAAAATGTCGAGTTTGCCAAACTGGGCTTAGTAATTATTGATGAGCAGCATCGTTTTGGGGTCGATCAACGCTTAGCCTTGAGAAATAAAGGCTTGGATGGCATGTCGCCGCATCAATTGGTGATGACCGCAACCCCGATTCCACGCACGCTTGCTATGTCGGCGTATGGCGATCTGGATACGTCAATTATTGATGAATTGCCACCGGGTCGTACTCCGATCCAGACTGTGACCATTCCGCTGGATCGTCGCGAAGAGGTTCTGCAACGGATTGCCACGAATTGTGCTGAAGGTAAACAGGCTTATTGGGTCTGTACTTTGGTGGAACAGTCGGAAACTCTGGATGCTCAAGCCGCAGAAGCAACCTTTGCCGAGATCAAGGAACGCTTCCCTGAACTGAATATCGGTCTGGTACATGGCAAAATGAAAGCCGATGAAAAACAGGCAGTCATGCAGGAATTCAAAGACAATAAACTGCAGCTACTCATTGCTACAACTGTGATCGAAGTCGGTGTTGATGTCCCGAATGCTTCGATTATGGTGATTGAAAATGCCGAACGGCTTGGCCTGTCACAACTACATCAGCTGCGTGGCCGGGTTGGTCGTGGTGCCAAAGCCAGCTTCTGTGCCTTGCTTTATAAAAATCCATTGTCACAAAATGGTCAGGAACGTCTGCGCATCATGCGCGAAACCAATGATGGTTTTATCATTGCCGAGAAAGACCTGGAATTACGTGGTCCGGGTGAATTGTTAGGAACCAAACAGACTGGTGATATGGGTTTCCGTGTAGCCAAGCTGGAACGTGATGATCACTTGCTGAATCAGGCGCATTATGTCGCCCAGCAGATGTTAAAAGATTATCCGAAACAGGCGGATGCATTATTAAAACGCTGGCTACCTGAGGCTCCACGCTATGCCTATGTTTAAGCTGCTCCAACAGGGAAAACACTGGCTGAACCGTTTACAACCTTGTCAGCTGTGCCAGACAGATTATCAAAACCTGCATTCTGTCTGTCAGGATTGCTGGCAACAGTTACCTTGGGCACATCAGACTATTCAGCGTCAGGAAATGCAGTTTCAGGTGGCTTGTGACTATGCCTACCCGATGGATCGCCTGATTCAATTATTTAAATATGAGCAGAAGCTGCATCTGGAACCATTATTGGCAGGTGCATTACTAACCTTAAAATTTCCTAAAGTCAGTGCAGTGGTTCCTATGCCGATTTCAACCGAACGACTGGTTGAACGTGGCTATAATCAATCTTTGTTGCTGGCCAAGCATGTAGCTAAACACTTGCAAGTTCCCGTCTGGCAACCAATTGAACGACTCAAGCAACATTCACAAAAAGGCTTAAGCCGTCTGGAACGTATCGAAGATATTGAAGCCCAGTTCAGGGTCACTATCTCTTCAAAAGTCCGTTATCGTAAGGTTTTAATTATTGATGATGTGGTTACGACTGGCAGCTCAATTCGAGCTTTGAGCCAGCAACTGGAAAAACTGGGCTGTCAGCAGATTTATGCCGCCTGTCTGGCGGGAGCCAAACTTTAAATCAGGCTTGGGCCAGTAAGTTCTTTTTAACCCAAGGTATGACAATTTCTGTAGTTAAAGGTGCAAGTTTCACATCTTTCTGATCCAGATCCACCCATTTCATCTCGGCAATCTCAGCTTCAATATGTGGTTCGCCATCTAACTGCACCAGATAAACATAACTAACCAGTTGATGATCCGGTTCATTGGCAGTTTGAGTTTCAAAACACCCGATAAATTGCTGAATCTCAGCCTGACAACCAATTTCTTCCTTAATTTCACGTAGCAGGGTGCGTTCAGGTGCTTCATCCGGTTCCAGCTTGCCACCCACTTGCATAAAACAGTCAGTATTTTTCTTACGAACCACCAGCAGCTGCTGATCTGAATTCAAAATAATGGCAGCTGCGACGGTAATAATTTTCATGAATTCGGAACGATCAAGTGGAAAACACTTATTTTACGAGATCTTCCTGATCGACCATACCCCATTTTGCTTCAGGCGGCTGGTAGTCTTGAAATTTCTGTAAAATTTCTTCGAAGTCATCACTCACGATCAGGGATTCAGTAAAACGTGGCTTGGTAAAACCCTTGTCCGTGGTCATCTGAATAAATTTCAGCAAATCATCATAAAAGCCATCGACATTGAGAAAAGCACAAGGTTTTTTATGAATCCCGAGCTGAGCCCAAGTCCATTGCTCAAAAATTTCCTCGAGCGTTCCCGCCCCACCCGGAATGGCAATAAAACCATCGGAGAGTTCTGACATTTTGGTCTTACGCTCATGCATATTATCGACCACATACAGCTTGGTAATATGTGGATGTGCCAGTTCACGATTCACCAAGGGTCTTGGAATAACACCAATAACCTCGCCCCCTGCAGCCAAGGCACTATCCGCTACAATGCCCATTAATCCGGAACGACCACCACCATAAATCAGTGTTTGCTGTCTTTTTGCCAGAGTTTGGCCTACCTTTTCAGCAATTTGTTTATAACCAGGTTCAGAACCTAGCGCTGAGCCACAGAAAATTGCGATAGAATTCATCATTTTCACCATTGCATTGCCGGTATATAGTACGCAGGCAGCGCCTGAGAGTTTTTTTTTCAAAAATAACTGCACAATCAGTGTTTTTATTCAATTCCTTGTCTAAAATACACGCATTTAGATTAACTTACTGCGCAAGGGAGAAAAGACAGCATGCTTGAAGCCTTTTACGCCACAGAGCGCGGTAGCCTAGAAGATGCCACCATCAATGGTGATTTCGACCTGCATCCGGAACTGGTTTGGATAGATTTAATTGCGCCTTCACAGGAAGAACAGCAATGGATTCTGGATGCCTATGAGCAAAACCTGCCCACCTTAAAATCTCTGGAAGATATTTCTTCGAGTGCCCGATTTTACCGTGATGATGACGGTATTTTGCACATCAGCACCTATTTCTTAACGAAAAATAAAAATTATCAAGTCGAAAGTGAACATGAGGATGATGCCAGCATCCTCGCAACGGTTCAGACAGTCGCTTTCATTTTGCATAAAGACCGGCTCTTTACCCTACGCGGTGAAAAGCTGGTAGCTTTCCGGGCCTTTCGTGCCCGTGCGCGTCGCAATGATTATGATATTGACTATAAAGATCCAACCTGGATTTTGCTGGGTTTGCTCGAGGCCAAACTGGATGAGTTGGCCGATATTCTGGAAGACGTACATAAGGATCTGGAAAAATACTCAACCGAAGTGCTGAATAACCGGCATCGTGAACAGATCCTGGATCTGGATGACATGATTACCCGTCTGGCCCAACTGGAAGATATGCTCGGGAAAGCTCAGCTCTGTCTGATCGATTTACGACGGGTACTTACCTTCCTGTCACGTCCACGAGCCTTAGGCAGTCATATTTATGATGCAGATATTCGAGAACTCAGTGAAGACGTCCGCTCACTGGTCGAGCATGATGCCTTCCTGTTCCAAAAAGTCCGATTCTTGCTGGATACCACGTCCGGATTCATTAACACTGAACAGAATGATACGATCCGTCGCTTCTCGATTTTACCGAGTATGCTTGCGCCACCCATGCTGATTGCCAGTATTTACGGGATGAACACTGATGTCTTGCCCTTCGCTCAAGGTTCGATGAGCTTTGTGATGGTGAACATTATTATTATGGGCTTCCTGATTGGGCCATTGATTTACTTTAGATGGAAGAAGTGGATTTAGAATCCCTCCTAATTTCTCCTTAGGGAGGAAGCTCCCTCTCCTTTTAGGTGATGAGTAGCAGTGATACTCAAGGGTGAGGTCAGAATTAATCCTCTCTCTAAGTCTCTTGTGCTTAGATTTAGGGCAGTGCTTTAAATCCCGCTTAGAGAGAAAAGACTTCCTATATTTGCTTAAAGTTCGAGTTTAGACCCATTTCTCCACTTTTTTAAAATACAAGTTCCCTCTCCTTTCAGGAGAGGGTTAGGGAGAGATTAATTAACTAATCCCTCCTACCCCCCTTCGAGAAAGGGAGGAACTTTTTTAAAATATACCGACAATAAAAAAGCACCTTTCGGTGCTTTTTATTTACTGAATGATCTGTAAATCATCCTGCAAATGACAGGCCTGAATAATCTTCATCATTTTCTCAGGAACCGCTTTAAACTGTAGCCCTCGTGCTTGCGGAGTTTGGCGCAACCAGCGCACCAGAACTGCCAAAGCCAAAGTACTACCCTGCTCAAGTCCAGCCAAATTAACTACCACAGGAAACTTGTCCTGTGACTGAATGACACGCAAACCATCTAGGTAATAGTTCTGCGCATTGTCAGCGTCAATCTTGCCTGAAACCTGTAGTTCCTGATTATTGAATTGAATCACAGCTCACCTATCTTATTTTTTCTTGTCAATCGCCGCTTCAGCATCTGGCTTAAAGTTGGCAATGGCTTTATCCAGATTACCACCATTACGTTTTACTGTAGCCGCAAACTGGTTACGGAACTGCAGACCCAGGTCAATACCAGAAACATTGATGTTACGGATTTTCCATTGTGAACCTTTATCAACCAGCTGGAAAGCAACCGGGATTTTCTCACCTTTGTTATTAAAGTCGATAGTCACCACAGGATTTTTGCTGTTAGTCGCCTTGTAAGGACGAACGCTGTAAGTCTGGTTACTGAACTTAGAGAAAGCCGTACCATAATTTTCAATCAGGGTTTCACGGAAGTTCTTTTCAAACTGTGCACGCTGCGCCGCAGTACTATACTGATTGGTCGCATAAGTCCCCATCACAATCCGGGTAAACGATTGTGAATCGATATACGGGTCAAGATTCTGACGAACAATCGTTTTCACAAGCGCAGGATTATTCTGCAATTTAGCATGATCGGTTTTAAGACGATCAATCAAATTGTCTGCAACTCTTTTAATAAAAGCAGGTGGGGCTTCAGACGGTGCAGCAAACACTGTACCAGCAACCATTGTTGAAAGAATGCTTGCAGCAAGCGTTTGTTTTACTAAAGTCTTCACTCAAATCTCCTCAATCTGTTATTCAACAAATGCAGGTTCTGCATCTGTTGTTTCTGAAAATGCAGCTTCTTCTGAGGCACTTTCCTGACTATCTGACGATTTTCCGGCACCACCGGTAATAAATTTCGTCACTAAATCTTCAATTTCCATGGTGCCTTGAGTGTTCGCAATCTGCTCACCACGTTTCAAGTAAGTCAGACCGCCACCTGGAATAATTTTCAGATACTTTTCACCCAATAAACCATTTGTTGCTACCATAATGTAAGCATCTTCATCGATATTGGTGATGGATTTCATGTTATCTAATAGTTGTTTTTCCATTATTTTTTGTTGCGCAGGATCGGCTGCGGTATAATCTGAACTATAACGTAACTCTTCCAATGCTTCCTGCTGAACCTGCTTGAGCTGCTCGGCATTAAAAGAAGTCAGAGAGCCATCCAGTGTCATATGGACAGTGGCTAAACGGGTCACCGGATCCAGTGTAATTTTATCGACCTGACCGACTTTCACCCCACTTAAAGCAACTTTAGCGCGTGGTTTGATGCCATTTACATTTTCAAAAGTCGCTGTCATCTGATAGCTATCAGAAATATTGGTGCCTACCAGACCGCTAACACGCATCGCCAAAAAGAACAGGGCGATACCAAAAAGAATGACAAAAACACCAACGGCCAGCTCACTAGTACGTGATTTCATTAAATACCTCCGAACATGACCGCAGTCAACACGAAATCAAAACCTAATACGCACAGCGAAGAATAGACGACCGTACGTGTTGTAGAAGTTGCGATACCTTCTGATGTTGGTTCACAGGCATAACCCTGATAAACCGCGATCCAGGTACAAATTAATGCAAAAACAAAACTCTTGATAATGGTGCCATTCAGGACATCTTTATAGAATCGCACGGTACTTTCCATGCCACTCCAATATGCACCTTCATCAGCACCCAGAAAATCAACACCTACCATTTTTCCGCCCATAATCCCGACCGCAGCAAAGATCACAGAGAGCATGGGCAAGCTAAAAATACCGGCCCAAAGGCGTGGTGAAATTACCCGTTTTAAGGGATCGACCCCAATCATTTCCATACTGGATAATTGCTCGGTTGCTTTCATCAGACCAATTTCGGCAGTTAAGGCAGAACCGGCACGACCAGCAAATAGTAAGGCAGCAACCACAGGTGCCAATTCACGTAACAGGGTTAAAGCCACTGCAGTACCAAGCATCGCTTCACTACCGAATGTCGACAGGATGGTATACATCTGCAAACCGAGTACCGAACCAATAAACAGGCCAGATACCGCAATAATCAAGAGTGACAGCACCCCAACCCGATACATCTGATAAACAAACAGCTTTACTCCCAGCCAGGTCGGCATGGAAAAGAGAATCTGCAACAGCATCAGTGTTGCAACACCAATCCCCTGAACACGTTCAATAACGCGTCTACCTAAGGCAGCAATGGCATTCATGAACGTACCTCATCACTTAAATAAGCCTGATGACTAAACTGATAATCTACCGGGCCTTCAACCGAACCAGTCAGGAACTGCTGCACAAAGGCTGAAGGATGATTTTTCAATTCTTCTGCTGTGCCCTCACCCTGAATTTTGCCTTCTGCGACTACATAAATGTAATCGGCAATCGATAAAGTCTCTGCCACATCATGTGAAACAATAATGGTCGTTAAATCCAATGCTTCACGTAGAGAGCGAATCAGTCGGGTCAAAACTCCCATCACAATCGGATCCTGCCCGGCAAAAGGCTCATCGTACATAATCAGTTCTGGGTCCAGTGCAATCGCGCGACCCAAAGCCACCCGGCGATTCATCCCGCCAGACAACTCTGAAGGCATCATTTGCTCTGCCCCACGCAGTCCTACTGATTCGAGTTTCAAAGCCACGATTTCAGCAATCAAATGTTCAGGCAATTTGGTATGCGCACGAATCGGAAAGGCAACATTTTCATAGACGCTCATGTCGGTAAACAGAGCACCACTTTGGAACAGCATGCCCATACGTGCACGTGCAGAAAAAAGCTCGGAACGGGACATCTTGGCAATATCTTTACCGTCCAGTAAAACCTGACCCTGTTCAGGCGTCAGTTGCCCACCGATCAATCTTAATAAAGTGGTTTTACCAGTTCCGGAAGGTCCCATAATGGCGGTAATCTGCCCACGACGAATTTTTAAACTGACATCGTCATAAATTACACGCTCACCCCGCTTGAAACTCAAATTCTTGACTTCAATCAAAGACTGAGGATCCTGCGCTGTTTGATTTTTCATAGCTGAGTTTATTCCTGCATTTTTTCAGCATGCATATGACAAAAGAACGAAGTTCAACATGTTAGCATTTGAAAATGAAGGGTCAAGTTCATGGAAAACATAATGCTCCATGCCTGGCCATATATTTCTAGTAATCAAAAATTTTGTTTCGACGCGATTTTAACAGACTATGATCCATTTAAAAAACGATATACATAATAAATCAGATTGCACAAAAGCAAAGTTACCGCAATGTAGGACATATACCCCCTCAATAATATGAAAGACTATACAAGGACGCTTTCAGATTACGGATCATCATAAATCCAGAAAAAGTTGATGAAGTGGGCATTCTATGCTGAAAAAACAAAAAATCAATGCATAAAAAAACCAGCACTCAGGCTGGTTTTTTTATTTCAGACGTTATTCAATTAGTCATTGAATTTACGACGTGGACGATCTTCACCGAATGAACGCTCGCCACGTGGCTTGTCATCAAAGTTGCGACGCGCTGGACGATCACCGAAGTCACGTTTTGGACGGTCACCGAAACCACCTTCACGGCGTGGAGCAGGACGATCACCAAAATCACGTTTTGGACGGTCACCGAAAGAACCTTCACGACGTGGTTTGTAATCTACACGGTTACCGCGGTTGTCATCATTACCTTCGAAACGAGGACGGTCACCGAAGTCACGACGTGGGCGATCATTGTTAAACTCGCGACGTGGACGGTCTTCATTGAAGTCACGACGTGGACGATCACCGAAACCGCCTTCACGACGTGGACGATCGCTGTTGAAGTCACGACGTGGACGATCTTCGCCACCGAACGCAGGACGTTCGCCACGAGGTTTGTCATCGAAGCTACGACGTGGACGGTCATCACCACCTTCACGACGTTTGAAATTGCTCTCGCCTTCGAAACGACGACCACCACCGAAGCCACGACCGCCATCACGACGACCGCCACGACCACGACCAGCGCCATCACGGCTACCGCGTGCAGGAGGTGGAGATGGCTCAAGACCTTCAATTTCAGATACGTTTAGACGAGCTTCAAGGAAGTCTTCTAGTGCACGGATTTTACCGCGTTCACGATAAGTCGCTAAAGTAATTGCTTTACCAGTACGGCCCGCACGACCTGTACGACCGATACGGTGTACATAGTCTTCGTTCTTCATAGGAAGACCAAAGTTGATCACGTGAGAGATTGTCGGTACGTCAAGACCACGTGCTGCAACGTCAGTTGCAACCAGGATTTTTGCACGACCTTCACGGATGCTGCGCAGACGACGGTTACGAACGGTTTGTGGCATCGCACCATGTAGAGCAACAACGGATAAACCTGCTTCAGCAAGTTCTTCAGCCAGCATATCTGTATCTTCTTGAGTAGAAGCAAAGACCACTGCCTGATCAACATCTTCTTCGTTTAACCAGTGAGTAAGAAGTTTTTTCTTGTGCTCAAAGCCATCAGTCCAGTGTAAAGTCTGGGTAATGTCAGTATTGGTAGAGTGACCAGTTTCAATTGCAATACGCTCTGGTTCATTCATCATGCGTTCAGCAAGGGTAATGATACGTGGAGCGAAAGTTGCAGAGAACATCAGTGTTTGTTTACGGTTTGCAGCCAAGTCACCGATTGCTTCCAGGTCTTCAGAGAAACCAAGATCCAGCATACGGTCAGCTTCGTCGACGATCAGCGAGTCAACTTTGTCAAGTTTGATTTGACGACGGTTAACAAGGTCAAGTAAACGGCCTGGAGTTGCTACAACAACCTGTGCACCTTTTAACTGCTGGATTTGTTTACCAAATGGCATACCACCCATAATTGCAGCAATACGAACACCTTTCATGTGACGTACAAATGCGATCGCGTCTTGGCATACTTGTTGTGCCAATTCACGAGTTGGTGAAATCACCAGAATAGTCGGTTGAGTCACCGCTTTCATACGTTCTTTAAATGGTACGAAAGTATCTTGGTTAGCAAGTGCGTTCAAAGTTGGGAGAAGGAACGCAGCGGTTTTACCCGAACCTGTCTGGCTAGATACTAAAAGGTCTTTACCTTCTAGTGCAGCAGGGATAGATTGTTCTTGTACAGGAGTCGGAGTAGTAAAACCTAAGCCTTGAAGGGCTTGTTGTAACGATTCATGCAAAGAAAATTCAGCAAAAGTTTTGCTCATAGAGTATTCCACCCGGAAATTGGGTGCTCCATTAAAAATAAAGTCAAATGGACATCGACAAAAAGCGGTACAGCAATTAAACGCTGAAAAGAGATGATTCAGCGGCGATCCGAGTAACGACGATGTGATATAACGCACGCATGATTACGGCATAACCTGAAGGAATCGCTTTAGCGATTGGGGCGCGAGATATCGTCCTCTCTTTGGACCGCACGCGCATACACAATGATAAGAAGAGAAATGTTCAGGTGACGAACAGAAATTAAGTGCGTGCGCAGATTATAGCAGGATTATTCATAAAGTCATCCGCTTTTCAGATTATTTTGTTTAACTGCTAATTTCTTCATCAATTTCTAAGACTTAAACAAGAAAAGAAATGTAATTAATTCTCCAGCCGGTCAATTTTCTTTTTACCAAAGCTGTAAATCATCTAAATATTAGGATATTTATCTCGTAATTATTTTTAAAAAATAAAAAAGGCATCCCGAGAGATACCTTTTTAATATTCGATTTACGGCGTTAAACCCGATTATTTCGCTGCGTCACCCCAAGCAGGAACAACTGCTTGCATAAGAGGTTTCAGCATTTTCATTGAACAAGCCAAAACTTGACCATTTTCCATAGAATCGCTACCACCACGCGCATCAACCACAGTACCGCCCGCTTCTTTCACGATTAACTCGCCTGCTGCAATATCCCAAGGTTTCAAGCCAAGCTCGAAGTAACCATCAAGACGACCAGCAGCGACATAAGCCAGATCCAAGGCAGCTGAACCACCACGACGGAATTGTGCACCTGCTTCAGTCACATTGAGCAATGCATCAAAATGATTCTTGGCATAAGAGACTACTTCACCATTACGTTTAGTACGGTAAGCATGACCAACTGCCAGGAAAGTATTGTTCAGACTGTCTTTAACATTTACACGGATACGGCGCTGGTTCAGCATCGCACCACGACCACGGCTCGCAGAGAATAGCTCATCTTTCACCGGGTCATAAATAACACCGTGTTGAGTTACACCTTTGTGCTGAACTGCGATAGAGATACAGAAATGCGGAAAACCGTTGATAAAGTTTAGTGTGCCATCAAGCGGATCGATCACCCAACACCAATCAGCGTCGTGACCTTTACCTTCTTGCAGACCAAATTCTTCACCAAGGAAACTGTGATTTTTATAGCTTTTACGTAGAGTATCGATGGTCAACTGTTCCAGATAACGATCTACACGCGTTACCGGACCATCAATGCCTTTTTCTTCGACTTGCAGATCGAGTTTATGACGATTTTGATGCGCTTTTAAAAGCTCTTGACCAACTAATTGAGCCGCACGCGCAGCCATCACCACCATAGGTTCCATTGAACACCCACTACAAATTTGAAGATACTGATAAAGAATAATGCATAAAAGCCCGCATATTTTAGCAAATATCCGGGCTTTTTGGGAAAAAATGTGTCGAAACTTTTTAAGCGTTTATAACAGAACGCTTTGACCTAGCTTTAACCAGGCCTCATTGATTGATTTTTCAATGCCTTGGCTATCAAGTCCTGCCTGCTGCAACATCTGGCTATGTGTTGCTTGTGCCATAAAGCTATCCGCTAGACCTAGGTTCAGGATTGGTTTAACGATTTGAGCTTCAGCCAGATACTCATTCACAGCACTTCCTGCGCCGCCCATGACTGCATGTTCTTCAACAGTGACAAACAGACTGGTTGAATTGGCCAGCTGGTTTAATATTTTGGTATCCAATGGTTTGATAAAACGCATATTCACTACGCGTACGCCCACATCATGTTTGCTGGCAAATACCTGAGCAGCTTCCACTGCGGCTTGAACCCGACTACCGAATGCCAGAATAGAAACATATTCGTCATACTGTTCGTTCAGACTGAGCAACAATTCTGCCTGACCGATCTGCATCTCGGTCATGGTTTTCTGGATTTCCACACCCAGTCCATTCCCACGCGGATAACGCACTGCTGCCGGACCATGATACAGATAAGCCGTATGCAACATCTGACGGCATTCATTCTCATCTTTTGGTGCCATGATCACCAGATTCGGAATGGTACGCATATAGGCATAATCATAGGCGCCGGCATGCGTTGGACCATCTTCACCAACCAGACCGGCACGATCGATCCCAAACGTCACATCCAGATTTTGCAGTGCCACGTCATGCACCAACTGATCATAACCCCGTTGCAGGAAAGTTGAATAGATTGCGACGACCGGTTTTAAACCTTCACAAGCCATACCTGCTGCCAGCGTCACTGCATGTTGTTCTGCAATGGCCACATCAAAGAAACGTTCAGGGTATTCTTTGGCAAACTGCACCATACCTGAACCTTCACACATCGCCGGAGTAATCGCCAATAGGCGTTTATCCTGTGCTGCTTCATCACATAACCATTGTCCAAATACATCCGAATATTTCGGTGCTGGATTAGCTACTGCAACTGCATTGAGTTTACTAATCGCATGGTATTTAATCTGGTCACATTCTGCTGGTGCAAAGCCCTTACCTTTTTTGGTATAGATATGAATTAGGCGCGGACCTTTACGTTTTTTCAAGGCTTTAAAGACGTGTACCAGTTGTTTGACATCATGGCCATCATAAGGACCAAAATAATCAAAACCAATGGCTTTAAACAGGTTATCTGCGGCATCAGTTGCAGCCTGATGTAAACGAGAGTTATATAGCCATTCCGGATGTGGCTGTACATAAGCCTCACCATCTTCAGTCACGTTGACGAATTCGCCACGTTCCCAGATTGCAGCAAGATGCTTGGCAAAACCACCAGTACTGCAAGAGATCGACATATCATTGTCGTTCAGAATCACCATCAGGTCAGCCTGATGTGCCACAGCATCATTCATCGCTTCAAAAGCCATGCCTGCTGTCATGGCCCCATCACCAATGATTGATACGACTTCACACGGATTGTTCTGATAACGGCGGGCCAAAGCCATGCCAAGGCCAGCAGAAATGGCGGTAGATGAATGTCCTACCCCAAAAGTATCAAATTCAGATTCTTCACGCGCTGGAAATGCGGCCAGACCATCTTTGGCACGGATTGTAGTGAGCTGTTCACGACGTCCAGTCAACGCCTTATGCGGATAAGCCTGATGACCCACATCCCAGATCAGGCGATCATGTGGCGTATTAAAGCAGTAATGTAAAGCGACTGTGAGCTCAATCACACCCAGATTGGCCCCAAAGTGTCCACCACTCTGACCCGCAGCATACAAAATGAATTGACGTAACTCATCTGCCACTTGAGTGAGCTGGCTTTGCTCGAGTGCACGCAGTTGCTCAGGATGATCGATCGCATCAAGCAACGGTGTTACAGGGCGTTGAGTTGGTATTTCTGTATACAGCATATATGGCAAAGCCTTCTAAAGCCTGGCAAAATCTTAAGCTAGGTCAATGGGGAATAACCGATCATATAGTTGAATTGTAGCAGCTTCAATTCAGCTACGCTTCTAGCGATGCAATATTAAACAGCGATCTCGTCGGGGTGAAAAATTTGCAGGCTACGATTATCCTGAATAATCTTACTATTTATCAACTATTATCGTTCGCTTTCTACAAAAAAGAAAATGTTCTTCATAAATTCAGCTGAGCAATTCTACTAATGTTTAAGCATTACGCTATACTTTAGCTACTTTATTAGGATTTTACGGGTTCAGCTGTGCCTATCGAATTTGTCGCAACTTCAAGATTACCGACCGCTCATGGTGAATTTAAAATTACTGTTTTTCAAGACCCTAAAACTGGCGAAGAACATGTCGCTCTTTCTAAAGGCTTAGAAGAACCAAGTGATGAACCTATGCTGGTCCGTGTACATTCTGAATGTTTAACCGGTGATGCCTTTGCTTCATTAAAATGCGACTGTGGCCCTCAACTCCAGGCAACACAAAAACTGATTAATGAAGTGGGTCGCGGTGTCATTCTTTATTTACGTCAGGAAGGACGCGGAATTGGCTTGACCAATAAAATCCGTGCATACGCCTTGCAAGACCAGGGACATGATACGGTCGATGCCAACCTAATGCTGAATTTACCGGCAGATGCACGTCAATATGATATGTGCAGCATCATGCTGGATCACCTAGGTGTAAAAGCCGTCCGCCTGATCACCAATAACCCTTTAAAAATTGATGCACTGAAAGAGCAAGGCATTAATGTAGTGGACCGTGTACCACTCACTGTGGGTCTGAATCCATTCAATGAGCAATACCTCAAAACCAAGCATGAGCGTATGGCGCATATGTATCAGAAGGAAGATTTTTAAAAGAATCTCCCCCTGCCCCCTCTTTTTCAAAGAGGGGAAATTTCCTTTTATATAAGTATAGGGAAGCCTCCCTTTTTTAAAGGGAGGTTTGGAGGGATTTATAAGATCCTAAGAGGGATTCTTAAATCGTCATCGAGAAAATCCGGTTCTCTGGCATACGACGCTTTAAACGTAAATCAAAAGCCATGCAAATATTGCGTACAAATGGTTTCCCTTTCTCCAAAATCGTGACTGAAGAGTCTTCAATTTTGATCAACTGATCCTGCTGCATTTCCACCAACTGCTTTAGAACTTCATCAATTTCAGCAAACTTCATGTCAGGTTTTGCCCAAGAAGTAGTAAAGCTACACATCAGATTCAGGATATGTTTACGAATAATCAGATCTTCCTGAGTCAGGATATGGCCTTTCACCACTGGAATCTGATTCTGCTCTAGCAGTTCATAATATTCTTCAATGGTTTTCACATTCTGCGCAAAGCTATACCAGCTATCACTAATCGAAGAAATTCCGAGTCCGATCATCACCTGAGTTTTAGACGCGGTATAACCCATAAAATTGCGGTGCAAAGTCCCAGACTGAAAGGACTGGTACATGCTGTCTTTTTCTAGCGCAAAATGATCCATACCAATTTCATGGTAACCATGCGCCAGGAGCTTTTTCTTACCCTCTTCATAACATTGACGCTTGATCTCATCTTTGGGTACATCAGCATCTTTAAAACCGCGCTGGCCATTCCCTTTAATCCAAGGTACATGTGCATAGCTATATAAGGCCAGACGGTCTGGTAATAGGGAATTGGTCTGATCGATGGTATTTAAGACATCCTCCAGGCTTTGAAACGGCAGACCAAAAACCAGATCATGCGAAATCGATTCATAACCAATTTCACGTGCCCATTCAGCCACCTGTTTAACATTTTCATAAGGCTGAATCCGGTGAATGGCTTTTTGTACGGTTTCATTATAATCCTGCACGCCATAACTGACCCGACGAAAACCCAGGTCATACAAGCCTTGCAAATGCTCACGCGTGGTATTGTTTGGATGACCTTCGAAGCTGAATTCATGCTCTGCTGCAATCTTGGCTTTGGACAAAATACCTTGAATCAGCTGGGTTAAATGTTCAATGGAAAAGAACGTCGGTGTCCCACCACCAAGATGAATTTCTTTGATGATGGGTTTTTCTTCTAATAACTCACAATACAGCTCCCATTCTTTCAGCACAGCTTGTATATAAGGTTGCTCGACTTCATGACGTTTGGTCACCCGTTTATGACAGCCACAAAAGGTACATAAACTTTCACAAAATGGCAGATGGATATACAGGCTAATGCCTTCAGTCGCATTCGACTCCTGAAAAGAACGTTTTAGTGTCTGCTTCCAAAGCTCTAGTGAAAATCCTGACTCTTCCCAATAAGGTACGGTTGGATAACTGGTGTAGCGGGGACCGGGGACATTATATTTTTGAATGAGAGAATTTGCCTGCACAGTCATGAATGCCTACCACCTTATCAGTCAGGTTAATGCGCTGCATAGAGCGCTGTTAAGGTTATTGTGCGGAGCTCAAAAAAAGAATTCAACCTAGTAGCCTGGTCGGATTTAATGCACTACACATCCTTCTAAAACATTAGGTTGAATGTTGTTACAAATGGTGAGCATCTAGAAAAACACCTTAATTTTTAGGCCATTTTATGCTTTGATGTCATCAGTCTTTTTATTTCCCTATGAGGGTTCTGATGCAGCATCCTACCTCTGCAGATATTCAACGCGTTCGCGATTTTCTCCTCGACCTGCAAGCCCGGATTTGTGCCGCGCTGGAACAGCAGGAACGTGCCGGTGGCGGTACAGCTGAATTCCTGATTGATGACTGGGAACGTCCTGAAGGTGGCGGTGGCCGTTCACGTGTGCTGCAAAATGGTACGGTGATTGAAAAAGGCGGTGTGATGTTCTCTCACATCAATATTTCCAAACTGCCCGCTTCTGCCACTGAACGCCATCCGAATATAGCCGGAGCTAAAGCTCAAGCCATGGGTGTATCTTTGGTTATCCATCCTAAAAATCCGAACGTCCCGACCTCACATGCCAATGTACGTTTATTTGTAGCGGAAAAAGAAGGTCAGGATCCGGTCTGGTGGTTTGGTGGCGGTTTTGACCTCACCCCTTTCTATCCAAATGATGAAGATGTGCTTTCATGGCACCAGACCGCATATGACCTGTGTGCACCTTTTGGCGAAGAGGTTTATCCAGAACATAAAAAATGGTGTGATGATTATTTCTATCTAAAACATCGTGATGAGCAGCGCGGTGTCGGCGGCCTATTCTTTGATGACCTGAATCAATGGGATTTTGAAACCTGTTTTCAGTATATGCAGGCTGTAGGCAATGGTTATCTCGAAGCAATTCTGCCAATTTTCCAGCGTAACCAAGACAAGTCTTATACTGAAGCACAACGTGATTTCCAGCTGTACCGTCGTGGCCGTTATGTGGAATACAATCTGGTATATGACCGTGGCACACTGTTTGGCCTGCAGACGGGTGGCCGGATTGAATCGATTCTAGTGAGCCTGCCGCCTCTTACCGGCTGGTTATACCGCCCGGAATGGGCTGAAGGATCACCAGAAAAACGCTTGACCGATTACTACCTTAAACCGCATGACTGGTTAACAGAATTAAAAACTAAATAAAGCAATCAAAATATTTAAATACAAATTGCCCTCAGATCGAGGGCTTTTTTAATGGATAAATCCTCTATACTGCAACTCAGAAAGATATTTCAGGATCTACTCCTAGATCTCGACTCTGATAAAGATAAATTCTGCTAGGTAAAAATAACAATGTTTAAGCTTCACCTTAATCCTGCTACGTTGGCCTTTTGGCTATTTCTGGCGCTTGGTATTAGTGCGATTAGTACCGCTGTCATCAGTCATAACCTGATTCTAGATGTAGTTGCCATTTTTGTGAGTGTCCTCACGATTGCCGGAACCTTATTTAGTATGGCCTTGCTCTTTGTCGAACATATTATTGAGATCTGTAGTTCCTAAACCTTTAATCTTTAGCCTGCTTTTCACTGCTGACAGGCTTTAGCCCTCCTGCATTTTCACGTATATTAATGGCCATTTCCGCACATGGACATGGTGAAATGAGCAAGCAATTTGCCGTCATTGGCAACCCCATCGAACAATCACGCTCTCCTGAACTGCATCAGGCTTTCGCTGCCAAAACCGGGGTCGATCTGACCTATACCAAACGCCTTGCCCCTCTGGATGGTTTCACAGCCAATATCCAGGAATTTTTTGCTCAGGGCGGTATTGGCATGAATGTGACTGTGCCCTTCAAAGAACAGGCCTTTGCCCAGTGCCAGGTCCTTACCGAACGTGCCAAAATCGCCAAAGCCGTTAATACCCTATGGATGAAAGATGGCATTCTGCATGGCGACAATACTGATGGACAAGGCTTAGTCGAGGCTATTCGTGCTCTTGACTGGACTCTGGAAAATACCGATATCCTGATTATTGGTGCTGGTGGCGCGACCCGCGGCGTGATCTATCCATTGGTACAGGCTGGTGTGAAGAAGATTATCATTGCTAACCGTACTTTGTCACGTGCAGAACAACTGGTTGCCGATCTAAAAGACGCTGTGCCTCAAGCAGAGTTACAAGCCATTGCCTTAACTGATTTAGCTGGTGAGTTTGATATCGTGATTAATGCGACTTCTGCCAGTCTTAGCGGTGATGCGCTGGTACTACCTGAAGCTCTACAGTTTAAACATGCCTATGAAATGGCCTATGGCAAACCGTCCACGTTCTTAGATCAAGCCAAAGCCCGTGGCGTCCCTACTTCTGAAGGTTTCGGCATGCTAGTCGGTCAGGCCATTGAATCTTTTTATATCTGGAACGGAGTAAAACCTGAGCTGAAAGATTTTCTTTAATTCTGAATATTTTTGAGATGAACGGGTTAGCCATTAATCCGTTCACTCTTTTCCTTTTATTAAAAATAATAAAATTAAATTGGATTTAATGACATGATTTATCCAATGATTAGACCCTAACATTCGTGTACAATTCATACAAAAATACCCCTAGACAACCTCCCTAAATGTTGATTAAAGTCCAGACAGATAAGCATTTTTAAATAGAAGTGCCTTATTTAAAGATGGAGAGTTCCGTTATTTAATCTTTAAACTTGTCTGATCTTCTCAATTCGCTTTTCTGACATTTTTATTTGTTGTCTTTATCAATGTTTTTTTATCCCCAATGTGAATAATCATAGAATCGATACAGATAATCCAAAACTATTTTAATCAGGATTAAACGCATGCCAGCATATAAAGCTCCTTTACGTGATATTCGCTTCTTAATGAATGAAGTGCTTGATTACCCTGCACATTACCAAAAACTGTCAAATGGCGAATATGCCGATGCAGATACGGTAGACATGATTCTAGAAGGTGCGGCAGATTTCTGTGAAAATGTACTTTCTCCACTGAACCAGACCGGCGATGCAGAAGGCTGTCATTTTGAAAATGGCGAAGTACGCACACCTAAAGGCTTCAAGGAAGCTTATGATCAGTTCGTACAAGGTGGCTGGCAAGGTCTGTCTTATCCTGAAGAATTTGGCGGTCAAAACCTGCCGATGTCTTTAAACCTGATCAAATCAGAAATGATGGGTACGGCAAACTGGTCTTTCCAGATGTATCCAGGTTTGAGCGTGGGCTGTATCAATACCATCATCCAGTATGGTACTGACGAGCAGAAAAACACCTATCTACCGCATCTGGTTGCAGGTACCTGGTCAGGAACCATGTGTCTGACTGAGCCACAATGTGGTACCGACCTGGGTCAGGTAAAAACTAAAGCAGAACCGCAAGCTGATGGTACTTATGCGATTTCTGGTACTAAAATCTTTATTTCTGCGGGTGAGCATGATTTAACTGAAAATATCGTGCACATCGTTTTGGCACGTCTTCCAGATGCGCCACAAGGCACTAAAGGCATTTCCCTGTTCATCGTACCGAAATTTATTGCCACTGAAGATGGCGGTATTGGTGAACGCAATGCGGTGAACTGTGGTTCGATTGAACACAAAATGGGGATCCGTGCCTCTGCAACAGCGGTACTAAACTTTGACAATGCAGTAGGTTATTTAATTGGCGAGCCAAACAAAGGCTTGCATGCCATGTTTACCTTCATGAATACCGCGCGTATTGGTACCGCAATCCAAGGTATCTGTCATGCAGAACTATCGTTCCAGGGTGCATTGCCATATGCCAAAGAACGTATGTCGATGCGTGCCCTGTCTGGTAAAAAAGATCCAGAAAAAGTGGCGGATGCGATTATCCACCATGCTGATGTACGCCGTATGCTGTTGACCCAGAAAGCGATTGCTGAAGGTGGTCGTGCCATGATCTATCATGCTGCACAAATCGCAGATAACATGAATGATGCTCTGCTGCGTGGTGATACTGCTGAATTTGAACAGCAGGATGATCACTTAGGTTTCTATACCCCTATTCTGAAAGGCTTCCTGACTGAAATGGGTTATGAAGCAGCGAACCACGGTATGCAAGTATTTGGTGGTCATGGTTACATCAAAGAATGGGGCATGGAGCAAATCGTTCGTGATTCACGTATCTCTACCCTGTACGAAGGAACGACTGGCGTTCAGGCACTTGACCTGATTGGTCGTAAGGTCCTGCTAACCTCTAAAGGTAAAGTGATTCGTGATTACACCGCTGAAATTCTGAAATTCTGTGGACAGCATGCACGCAATAAATACATGCGCCGTTTTGCCTGGGACCTGACCAAGCTATGTGCACAGTGGAATGCACTCACTGTACGTATCATGCTGGCAGCACGTAAAGACCGTGACATCGTATCCTCTGCTTCTGTGGACTTCCTGATGTTCTCAGGCTATGTAATGATGGCTTACTTCTGGGCACAACAAGCTGCAGTGGCTTCAGCGAAACTGGTTGCTGGTGATGGTGCAGAAGTTCCAGAGTTCTACAAAGCGAAAATTAAAACTGCTGATTTCTACTTTGAGCGTTTATTGCCACGTGCCCAAGGCCATGCTGAAGCAATGGTGAATCCATCCAAAACCATGACTTCACTGGCAGCAGAACACTTCAGTTTTGATTACTAAGTCAAAAGTTTAGGTTTTAGCTTTAAAAAGAGCGCTACGGCGCTCTTTTTCATATGTCAAAATGATGACTGGATACAAAGAAAAATCTGCTGCGTACACAAACTACACAAATTTATATCTATAATTTTCAGACGTCTATTAAATAATCCATATAATTTACTTGAATATCTATAAATACAGGGTATGATGGCGATAACTAGAAAAATTCTTGTTTTGGTTAGTCTTCTTTTAAGTATCGCAGTTTTAGTCATAAACCTTCGTTTTAAAGATCAATAAGCTCCATCCTTTTTATTTTTCAAAGTTACAGCTAGTCATCTGAAATTTTGACTATAAATCCATAAGATTCAATAGGTTATATTATGTCTAACACAGTTACCGGTACAGTAAAGTGGTTCAACGAAACTAAAGGTTTTGGCTTCATTCAACAAGACAATGGTCCAGATGTTTTCGCTCACTTCAGCGAAATCCAAGGTTCAGGTTTCAAAACTTTAGCTGAAGGCCAAAAGGTTTCTTTCAGCGTAGCTCAAGGCCAAAAAGGTCCTACAGCGACTAACATCACTGCAATCTAATATTGCGAAGATGAAAAAAAGCACTCATTAGAGTGCTTTTTTTGTACCTTAAATTGACTAATTTTAGTTTCCAGATCAATTAATTAAATTTTAAAGATAATTAAAAATATTCGCTTTTCATTCATCATCTTGTCCTAAATTTCTTCATCTAAATTTATTCAGGTTAAAACATGAAGAAACTGAGAAGAATTTTGATGATTTTAAAATCAAAAATTGCCCATAAAAATATAGAAGTTTTAATAAAAATTATTATTTATTAATAACTTAAATACAAAATTAAAAAAATCCTGAAATTTACAAAAGTGTTGTCTATGGCTCCATCTTCCCTACATCACTGACTCCTATGATGAACTCATTGAATAAATATGAGTATGATCATGAAAAAACTAGTTTCTTCTTTAATGATTGGTTTGATCGCAACAACAGCTACCATGTCAGCAATGGCGGCTCCTGGACCGGATCATCGTCATCCAACGCCAGCAGTGCATCATTTTGATAAGAAACCAATGCCGCATTAGAGGTGGTTTCCATAAAGCACCTCCTAAAGCGCATTTTAACCAGCATGATCGTCATGATAAGTTTGGCAAGAAAGACCATAAAGGCTTCTTCAACAAAAATCATCACAATGGCCCGCATCACAAGTTGCCACCTAAGTATCGTTAATCCGAATGGCTTAAATGCATAGTGGAGAGAGAAGAAAAAGCCCGATGTAACTCATCGGGCTTTTTCTTTTTAAACTTGATTAATTAACCCGAATCGCGGATAAAAAATTGACTTGAAAAATAAGAGGACTAGAGCCATCAGTTGAGTTACCACACAAAACTTAAAACTCTAGTCCCGATGTTTAATAGTACCGAATTATTTTGCGTAATTGATGATTTCTTTCTTAAATTTGAAGCAACCTACTGGAATTTCCTTAAACAAAGTCGTCGTTCCTCCAGAGTCCGAACCGCTCACTTGAGTATCTCAGAAATCACTTTTATCGCGATCTGGTATAAATGTTCTCATTTCACTAATTTCAAAGCATTTTTCACATGGTTGAAACAGGATAAAAATCATTTATTTAAAAGCTTACCCTGTTACCAACGGATGATTCATCTGATTAATAGACATCAATTAGCTCTACACGCTTTACATGTGGCGCTAATGAAAGGCCAAGGTACACAATATTTATGGATTGATTCAACACCTCTGCCAGTTTGTAAAAATCAACGTATTCAACGCCATAAATCATTAGTCCAAATTGCATCACGTGGTAGAAACTCAATGGGCTGGTTTTATGGCTGTAAATTACATATTGTGATGAATCAATTTGGTGAAATTGCTTGTTCTGCTTTATCCAATGGACATTTGGCTGATATCAAAATGGTTGAGAGACTCGTTCAAGAGATGGAAGCAAAGTTGTATGGAGATCGTGGCTATATTAGTCAAGAACTGAAGAGTAGGTTGAAAGAGCAAGGTATTGATTTAATTACCTATCATCGAAAAAATATGCAGGCTATACAACTTTCTGAGTCAGATAAATATCACTTAAAACAGCGCAATAAGATAGAGACTTTATTCAGTTTATTGAAAGGTCAGTACAATTTAGTGACAAGCAAAGCACGTAGTGTTCATGGATTTCTAGGAGGGATTTACGCGTCCTTGTGTGCATATCAACTGATCCATAAAAATAAGCCAACAATTCAAATTATGAAGTCATCGGCTTAAGCAGGATTCGGGTTAATTATCCAGATAGATTATGCGATTAAAGAAACTCTTCCAGCACAGAGTTTAAAAAGATGTGACCTTGCTCAGTACATGCCAGACGTTCTGTATCTTCTACCATCAGTTGACGTTGACGCAGTGAAGTCAATAATTCACTCAGTGTATCCAGACTATAGCCTGTTCGTTCAAGATAAAGCTTCGCTTCCACACCCTCATTTAAACGTAAGGCATTCATCATAAATTCAAACGGCATATCTGCCGCTTCGATGCGCTTAAACTGCAAATGTTCTGCTGGCACTTTGGCTAAATAGTCTTTGGGCAAACGGGTTTTCTGGAAACGGTAAACACCATCCAGTTGAGTCACTTTGCCATGCGCCCCTGCTCCAATGGCCAGATAATCACCAAATTGCCAGTAATTCAGGTTATGTGCCGATGGTAATTCTTCACGCCAGGCAGAGACTTCATAATTGATAAAGCCATTGGCTTTTAAATAAGCCTCGCCCTGTTCCTGAATCTCTTCCAGTACTTCATCGACCGGTAAAATCGGCTGAGTACGGAAAAACACAGTATTCGGCTCAATAGTTAACTGATACCAGGAAATATGCGTAGCACCATTCTCGACTGCCAGTTTCAGGTCATTGAGTGCCTGCTCTAGTGTCTGTTCAGGTAAGCCATGCATCAAATCCACATTAATCCGTTGAAAACCAGCATCACGCGCCAGGCCAATCGCCGAGATCGCATCTTCATTGCTATGGATTCGGCCCAGCTTTTTCAGATGCTCGGTATTAAAACTTTGCACGCCAATAGAAAGACGATTAATACCAGCTGCTAAATAGCCAGCAAATGGATCATGCTCCACTGTACCCGGATTGGCTTCCAGCGTGATTTCACAATTCTCTTCAAAAGGAATCAGTGCTTTCAGTTCGGTAAATAGCCATTGATAACCTGCAGCAGAGATCAGTGATGGCGTTCCCCCACCGATAAATACACTATGAATCGAACGGCCTTGGGCAAAATCAACCTGAGTTTTAAGGTCCTCTACCAGCGCATGCAGATATTCCCGCTCCAGCTCGAGAGACAATTCCCCATCAGGCACGGCATGCGAGTTAAAGTCACAATACGGACATTTACGTACGCACCACGGCATATGGATATACAGGGATAAGGGAATAAGTGCAGGATTCAATTCAGCCAAAGAACTACTCAAAAACAACTACAAGATCTAGCGTAATTTTAACATGACTCGGCAACAACACTGCTAAAATTAAAATCGCCATCACCTAATGCTTAAAAATTTAAATAGAATTAGATAGTTAAAATTATGAAAATATCCTCCCAGCTCCTTATTTTATTGCCTTTGGTCTTTGCAATCGGGGTCTTGCTGACCTTACAGACGGCTATTAATACCCAATTAAAAGAATATTTATATTCTCCTATTCAAGCTGCATTTTTTTCCTTTTTGATTGGTACAATAGTACTTGCCGGCATCGTGCTGTTTCAGTCACATCCCAAACCAGGCTTACAGGAGCTAATCGCAATTCCCTGGTATCTCTGGTTAGGTGGTTTTTTGGGTGTTTATGCGATCAGCATGAGCATTTATGCTGCACCTAAAATGGGCTTCCTGACACTGACCGGAATGATTATTTTTGGTCAGATGGTGATGTCCATGATCGTCGATCAGTTTGGTCTGCTGGGCAATGAAAAAATGCCGGTGAACTGGCAACGTCTTTTAGGTGGCGTGGTGATTTTTATTGGTGTGCTTCTCACTTTACAACGCTAAACCTTATCTCTAAGCACATGATCACTAATGAGTAATTTTTGTGTCGAATGTTTTGATAGCCACAACCCGTCGTTATGAATTAAAACAGCTGTTCCATCTGATGTTGCCCATTCTGGTCACACAATTCTCCCAGGCAGGTTTGGGCCTGATTGATACCATTATGGCCGGGCGTCTCTCACCAACTGATCTGGCAGCGATTGCGGTTGGTGTCGGCCTCTGGATTCCAGTCATGCTACTCTTCAGTGGCATCATGATCGCCACTACGCCTCTAGTCGCTGAAGCTAAAGGTGCACGTACACCTGAGAAAATTGCCACAATTGCGCGACAATCATTATGGGTCGCATTCATCCTTGGGGTGATTGCGGGTCTGGTTTTACAAGTTTTGCCCCTCTCTTTACCTTTACTAGGTGTCCCAGAAAGCTTGCAACCTAAGGCTGGTCTGTTCCTGCATGCGATTGGTTTTGGTATGCCTGCTGTGACCATGTATGCAGCTTTGCGTGGTTATTCTGAAGCCCTTGGTTATCCACATCCGGTCACTGCCATTAGCCTCATGGCGCTACTGCTTTTGGTTCCATTAAACTTCATTTTTATGTATGGAGTTGGCCCTATTCCGGCACTGGGCAGTGCCGGTTGTGGTTTTGCCACAGCAATTCTGCAATGGTTAATGTTACTCAGCTTGGCGCTGTATATTTTTAAAAATCGGGTTTATCAAAGTAGTCAGCCATTTAGTCACTGGGAAAAGCTGAACGGATATTGGCTGAAACGGATTTTAAAGCTGGGCTTTCCGATCGGACTGGCAATTTTCTTTGAAGTGAGTATTTTTAGTACCGCAGCGATAGTCTTGAGCCCATTGGGTGAAACCATTGTGGCCGCTCACCAGATTGCTATTTCTGTTACCTCACAGCTGTTCATGATTCCGATGTCTCTCGCCATTGCACTAACCATTCGGGTGGGAACTTATTATGGTGAACAGAACTGGGATGCCATGCGTAGAGTACAAGGCTTAGGTCTGATGACCGCGACGATTTTGGCTCTGCTCATCATGTTATTACTCTGGGTGTTCCGTAGTGAAATCGTAGCGCTTTATACCTCTGATCCTATGGTGACCCAGATTGCGCTTTATCTGGTGCTCTTTGCAGTGGCCTATCAGCTGATGGATGCCTGGCAGATCAGTGCTGCAGGTTGCTTACGCGGTATGCAGGATACCAAAGGCCCAATGTGGATCACCATGATTGCCTATTGGGTGATTGCCTTCCCGGTGGGGGTTTATTTGTCCCGGTTTGGAGATATGGGGGCGGCAGGCGTCTGGGTCGGACTGATTGTCGGTCTCAGTGTGGCTTGTGTCCTGCTGCTGGCACGGCTTTATGGTAATAATAAACGTTTAAGCCAGCATGCCTAATCCTCTTATTATTTAAAAGGATGCATTGAATTACTGATTTAACGCATCTTTTAATCCCTGTGGAACCTCGGACTCATCCGCCACTTCCTTAATCACCACTTGCCCGACAATGACATCTGTTCCATTAAAGGTCATGGTCGGTGCACCATAAAGTTCATAGCCTTCATTGAGTGCCTTGGTCACACGGGCACAAAAATTCACATCATCTTTACCAGTAAAATATCGATAGACTTTCATTGAAATTTCTTGATCTTGAGATGCGATTATTTTAAGACTTTCATCATGGAAAGGCACTGAAAAATCATGCTTTGCTCTCTCCAGAATAATTAAATAATTGATTTAAAAACTGCCGTACATACGCCGAGTTGGTTTAAAAATTGCATAAATCAAATGAACAATATCAAGCAAATATGAATACTTTGAGAAGCTTTGCAACATAACATCTACAATTAAATATAGGCAATTTATAGTTTGTCACCTATGATCAAATACACCCATAAAAATGGTGATTTTGAGGAATCTCGCATGGCAAAAACGGCTCGAACGCCTGGTCGCCGCTTTATGAAATTGGCTGGAATGACCGCAAGTATTGCAAGTAAAACCCTATCCAATTCGATTAAAAATTTAACTGCGGATGAAGAGCAGAAAAATGCTGCACGCAGTAAATTATTTCAGGATATTGGAGTACAGATTGCTGATACCTTGGGGGAAATGAAAGGTGCGGTGATGAAAGTCGGCCAGATTGCCTCACAATATAAAGATATTTTCCCGCCTGAAGTTGCTCGAGCCATCTCCAAATTGCAGCGTCAGGCTCCACCGATGCCATTTAAAGAGATTCAGTCTCAGGTCGAAAAAGAATTGGGAAAATCTTTGCAGGACCTATTCCAGCAGTTTGATGAGCAGCCTTTTGCTGCAGCCTCAATCGGACAGGTACATAAAGCGACGCTACCCGATGGCCAGCAGGTTGTGGTCAAGGTGCAATATCCGGGAGTGGAAGAAGC
Source organism: Acinetobacter sp. YWS30-1 (assembly GCF_033558715.1). Classification (NCBI taxonomy): domain Bacteria; kingdom Pseudomonadati; phylum Pseudomonadota; class Gammaproteobacteria; order Moraxellales; family Moraxellaceae; genus Acinetobacter; species Acinetobacter sp. YWS30-1. The sequence continues at coordinate 2,652,395 of NZ_CP114606.1, forward strand.
CTGTGAAAGTGACCTGAAACAGGTTCGTCTGGCCTTGCGTTTGATGGGTGTACTAAAAATTGACCGCAAATTGCAGGATCAGCTATTCAAGGAAATCCAGCATAGTCTGGACAATGAACTCAATTATGAAATTGAAGCTCAGAATCTGGAAGTGGCACGTGCCTTTCATGAATCGCTCGATCACCAAATTGTGATTCCGAAAGTATTTAGTGAATATTCTTCCCGCCATATTCTGACCCTAAGCTTGGAACAGGGTGAAAGTATGGAAACAGCCAGCCAATGGCCGCTAGAAACCCGTAATGCCCTAGGCCGCCGTTTATTCCGTGCGATTGGTCAGGAAATTTTCTATCTGAAACGTTTCCATTGTGATCCGCATCCAGGGAACTTTGCCTTCCGTGAAGATGGCTCGGTGATTATTTACGATTACGGCGGTGTTAAAACGCTTTCTACCGAGATCATTACTCATTTCAAAGAGTTGATCCATGCAGCCCGTGACAAGGATATTTCGACCATTGAACAGCAACTGGATGCCTTGCATACCCTGACAGAAACCGGAAAATTCCCGGCCGATCTGTATGAACAATGGCTAGAAGTGCTGATGCGTCCTTTAACCACTAATTATGATTTTGCTAAAAACTCAGCACATCATGATGGAATGGAATTGCTCAAACCTTCTCTAAAATATTGGGATGTATTCAAACCGTCGCCAGATACCCTGATGGTGAACCGTACTATTTCCGGACAATACTGGAATCTGATTCATTTGAAAGTACATGATGATTTGAGTGATGTATTTGAGGAAATTGTGCCAAGTCGCAGTTAGATTGAAGTAATAAGCTTACAAGCTGTAACCTTACTTCACTTGAAATATCAAATGTTACATTATAACATTACTCTTAAATTACAAGAGGAATATTACGATGCGTCCAGACATTCATCCCGAATATCGAGAAGTTTTATTTCATGACACCAATGCTGATGTCTACTTCGTGATTGGCAGCACCATGACTTCTAGCCAGACCAAGGAATATGAAGGTAAGACCTATCCTTATGTCACCCTTGATATTTCGAGTGCTTCACATCCGTTCTATACCGGTGAGCAACGTCAAACCAGTAATGAAGGTCGCGTAGCGAGCTTTAACAAACGTTTTGCCCGTTTTAAACGTGGTTAAACTTAAAACCTCCGATTTTTTTCTCAATTTAAATTGCGGTTTATGTCAGGAAATTACCTCCAATTTCCTGACTTTTTTATGCCTGCGCTAAAGCCAGCTGGGTTAAATAGAAGCCCACACCCAGCATAAATACTCCGACAATCATACTAGAGATCACATAACTGAGGGCGATCGTGACTGCACCCTGCTTAAGCAGCTGAAAGGTTTCTAGTCCAAAACTGGAAAAAGTCGTAAAGCCGCCCAAGATGCCTACCATCAAAAATAGCCGTGCTTCAGTTTGCAGGAAACTATATTTCTGGCTAAAGGCAAAGAAAATTCCGGCACACAGACAGCCTATAATATTGATCCACCAAGTCGGCCACGGAAATAGCATCTGTGGCTTGGCAATCAACATTCCTGTTCCATAACGCAGTGTTGCCCCGATTGCCCCGCCCATTGCCACCAAAAGCCAGTTCATGTCTACTCCGTCTTTATTCGATCTTAAACCTTTTCTCAGCCACCATGTGGGACGAGAATAATGAATAACATCATGCACCTAAAATTGCAGAATGAACATGGACCTTTGCCAAAAAATTGGTATATTCGACGCCATTCAAATTGATTTAAGTTAGAGGGAATCCACATGGCTCAGGAATTACTGGCTCAATTGGCTGCGGGCGAAGCTAAATTTGCAGATGTGATTGCATATATCGATGCGCACTATGCTCATACACCTACTGCTTTTAAAAATGGCCAACAGGCTAATGCTGCCACTGAAAACCAAGGCAGTGCCAAAGTATTTTCATTTGCCAAACTGAATGGTTTGGATCAGGCACAAACCTTGAGCCTGTTTGCAGAACACTATGCGGCTGTACTGGCCACACCAGAAGCAACGGATCACCAGAATATCCGCCAGTTCATGCAAAATGGCTGGGATGGCATTGCCTTTGAAAGTGAAGCACTGGTTGCCAAATAAGCATGTCTTTAAAATAAAAAACCGCCTATTTCTGGCGGTTTTTTATATCAAAATAACAGAACAAAATGACATTCATATTTAAGATTAAAATTATTTTTTGGAAGAAGTAGTTCACTTTAAAAATGAAAAACTATAAGGCTAAAAATAAATTAAATATCAATAAAGCCTGGTCACCCTGAAGCACTCCAAGCGACCCTTTCAGAAAGCCATAAGTTTTCCAGTTTTAACCTTTACCCACTTTCTCAATCCACTTGATTGAGCTGACCCGAAACACTTCACAAGCGCCATCACCGGTATCGGTTGGAGTTAAAGAGGATTTCCAGACGAGGTCTTTATCACGTACTTCCACCAGTTCCCCTTGCAAACGCACCAGGTCACCCCGTTTTACCTGTTTAATTGCTTTGGCAATTTGTGGATTGGCAGGGATGATGTGCATATTGGATACCATCTGTTTAGCCTGTTCAATAGGCACTGGCACGCGATCCATTTTCCAGTTCAGGTAACGGTTATACTGGTTGACTGTAATGTGCCGGGCAATTTCAGGTTGTGCAAACAGCCCCCAACTCACCGCATAATCGATCGGAGAGAACTTGGCCTGCTCATCGTCGGTATAAATTTTTGATCCCAGAATGCGGAAATCACCTTTAAACGGCTGCAAGACTGAAATAGATTGGTCTTTAGCCATCGGTGGCAGTCCTTTGGCAACATTATGGTCTACAGAAGTGTGACCATAAAGCGGTAGTAAAAGACTGGCCGCCAAAGCATAGTATCGAAGATGTTTGAACATAATTCTGTCTTTATTCCATCAAATCTTTTCAAGAATATCTTGTCTGATAGTACGATTTTTTTAATGAATAAATAGTTGAAATTAGTAACAAGTTGATCAATTTTGGTGAGCGGAGGGCTTTAGCTAATCTGATTATTTTCGGTTAATCTAAGCCTGTCTAAAAATAATTTGAATGCGACCATGCTGTATAAATTCTATCAACAACATATTTTTCCACATTTGCTAAATCAGGTCATGCAGACCCCATCCCTGATGGATTTACGCCGCGAATTATTATTGCCTATTACAGGTGAAGTCCTGGAAATTGGCTTCGGTACAGGATTAAATCTGCCTTTTTATCAGGCCGTCGATAAAGTCTATGCGCTGGAACCTAACCCGGACATTTTTAAACTAGCTCAGCAGCGTATCAGTCAAAGCCCTTATGCGGTCGAACAGATTCAGGCCCGTGCAGAAGCCCTGCCTTTTGCAGAAAATAGTCTGGAAAATATCGTATCAACCTGGACCTTATGCAGTATTCCGGATCTGCATCAAAGTCTGCATGAAATTTACCGGGTTTTGATGCCGGGCGGCCATTTTCATCTGGTTGAGCATGTATTAAACCGAGAGCATCTCAACATTCAGCGCTTGCAGCATTTACTCACCCCGATCCAGAAAAAAGTAGCAGATGGCTGTCATCTTAACCGGGATATTGAAACCGCTCTTTTAGAGGCTGGGTTTGAACTGGATGAAGTTCATTATATCGATGCAGAAGGTATTCCAAAGATTGGCCAGCGTATGCTGTTAGCTAGAGCGCATAAACCGCTTTAATCCAGCACTTTTAAATCAGTTATTCTAAACAGGCGGCATTGGGCTGATTTTGGATTGCTTTTTCCAACCTGAAATTCTTGCTGGCTGGTCGCTGATTTGACCTGTACCCAGTCACCTTGCAGCCAGATCCGCTGATCTGCTTTTAAACGGCGAACCTTATTGGCAACAGCTTCGCTGGCGGCAATCACACTCAGGTTCAGCAAATGAGGTTGAATGTTCGCAGGATTGGCTTGTGCGTCTGTAGCGGTCATATTAAAACAACGCCTGTCCTGCTCAAGCTTGAATGGTTTAAATACAGCACTGGATACTTCCGGTACTGCCAGTAACAGATCAATATTACTGACATAGGCCAGATCATTAAAACTTCCCACCACCGGACTGGCTGGATGAATGGTACGGCGCTCAGGCCCATAATACTGTTTAGCCAGTACGCGATATTCAGCCTGATGCGGCTCAATCGATTCTACCTGAAAATTTTTGAGTACCCCGGTCTGCTCCAGATTCGGGATCGCCCGAAAGTATTCCGACCAGATCCATAGTCCAAGCGCAAACAGTGCTGCGGCAATAATCAGTTTATCCATAGTGTAGCGTTGAAGCTTGCTGTCCTTCAGTCTTCAAAATCAATCCGGATGGTCTCAAAACGTACCCGCCCTTCCTGAATGGCTTGAGCAATTGCCATCTGGCCTTTGGTCAGACGTGCACCCCCACTTTTAATATCAATCAAAACCACTTCAATATCTTCTGCCAGTCCTTCACCATCACGAAAATCGGTATAACCATCAAAGACTACATAATCCACCGGATCACCTAAAAATTTGGCATCACTAGGCAGATATTGAAACTCTGGCATGATCGGTGCCAACTGCTCGGCCATTTTGCCTTTGAGTACCGCGCGACTGGTATTTACACTGCGTTTTTGTGCAGCGACTAAAGCTTGCTGATGTTCCAGCTCCAGCTCGGCAATATATTGTTCATATTCTGCTTTAATTCGACCATTTCGCGTCTGGCCCAGAATCAGGGTAGTTAAAACCACTCCAATACAGGCACCAATCAGCATAGCCATTCCAATGGACATTCAATCTTCCTAATCTGCTTTATTTTGCTGCCTACCTTCGACTGAAGTTGAAAGGGTCTGCCATCCAGTAAGCCTGCAAAGAATGATATGCTAGGCGGGAGCAGAATTAAATCATCCCGGGTCATGAAAACTATTTTAATTGCAAATCAGAAAGGTGGCTGTGGTAAAACCATTACTGCGATTAGCCTGACAGCTGCCCTGGCACAAAAGGGTTATAAAGTTGCTCTGGCCGATGCGGACAGCCAGAAATCGACCTTGCAATGGTTGAAACATCGCCCAAAAGATGCCGCACCGATTCAGAGTCTGGACTGGCGAAATGCCAAATCGATTGGGGATGCGCCTAAAAACTTGGAATATCTGATTATCGATGCACCCGGAGCGCTGACTGAAGATCATGCCGAACAGCTAATTAGTGAAGCGGATGCCATCATTATCCCGCTGCAGCCTTCTTTTTTTGATATTGATTCTACGCGCCGTTTTCTCAAACATTTGCAGGATATTAAACGTATCCGTAAAGGCAAGGTTGAAATTCTGCTCCTCGCTAACCGCACCAAACCTAATGCAGCCAGTAATCAGGACATTCAGCAATTCTTTAATAAAATTGATCAGCAACCGGTTACCTGGATTTCTGAACGTGCACCCTATAGCCGACTGGCCATGCAAGGCCTGTCTATTTTTGATAAACAGCAGAAGATGTACCGGGAATTACAGGATCAATGGCAACCTTTATTGAATGCCATTATTGACGATCCAAGCCAATGGTTCTAGTTCTGTTATTTTTAGCCTCTTCTTTTTATTCTAAGGAAAATAATCGTACTACTTCCCGCACTATCGTTTTCGATCGCTTTTTTTTCAGTTAATATGCCTGACACGACCTAAAAAAATGAGCTTCTAAATTCAGTGCAACAGTACGCGCCTACACTACAAAAAGTCTTATTATTTGGACTATTTTTCATTCTGATTTTTTTGAGTTTTCACATACTCAAGTATTTCATCATTCCTGTAGTTTGGGCAGCCATTATTGCGTACATGACCTGGCCGCTGTATCAGTCGATCTTAAGAATGAGTGGCAATCGGCCGACACTGAGTGCGACCATTATGATTCTGGGTGTGATTCTGGTATTTGGTTTGCCTTTTATCTTTGCCATTTTTATGCTGCAACACGAAGGCCGGAACCTGTATTTTGAATTGCAGAAACAGGTATTCTCAGGTCATCTCAGCGTTCCAGATTTTATTCGCGGCCTGCCACTTGTGGGTAAAGAAATTACCCGTACCCTGAATGAGATTAATGCCGATCCAAATAGCATTGCACAAACTATTTCGGTCTGGATTCAGGGTCATCTGAATTACGGTAAAGTTGTGCTGAATGAAATCAGTAAAAATGTCTTCAAGCTGTGTTTTGCCGTGCTGTCGTTATTCTTCTTTTATCGTGATGGCCATACCATTCTGAATCAGGTGCGTAAAGCCTTTGAAATGGTAGTCGGTCCACGTATTCATCATTATCTGGCTACAATTTCGGATACTACACGTGCGGTGGTCTATGGCGTAGGTTTAACGGCGATTGCCCAGTCTTTACTGGCAGGTATCAGCTACTTTGTGGCTGGCGTACCGAACCCAATGGTACTGACCATTATCACCTTTATCTTTGCTTTAATTCCTTTTGGCCCTCCTGTTGCTTATGGTGCAGTTTCGCTATGGCTGTTCTCGCAAGGTCAAACCATTGAAGCCGTAGGAGTCATGATCTGGGGTGTCTGTATTGTGAGTACGGCAGATAATGTGATTCGTCCACTGGTCATTTCAGGTGCAACACAAATTCCATTCCTGCTGATCATGTTTGGTGTCTTAGGTGGCATTGCCAGTTTCGGTCTGGTCGGTGTCTTTATTGGACCGGTGATTCTGGCCGTACTACTGGCCATCTGGCGTGAATGGCTGCATGAAAGTAACTTGAATGAACCTTTGATGATGCCTAAAGCCACTATGGCGCATGAGGTTGAACCGAAGAAAAAATTCCGTCTGCGCCGCAACAAGACACCGAAATCACAAGACTGACTGGCTTAAACAAATTAAAACATTTAAGTACCGATTTTCCATAGTGCTTTTGGTCTTGCTCTGTTTCAATAGATTCCGAAAAGCAGAATAAAGATCAAGGTGTGATAATTATGTCTTCATTGTTTAAACTTACAGCTTTGTGCGCAGTCAGTGCCGCACTTTTTACCGGTTGCGCTTCAACCTCTACTTCGACTGAAAATGTTAAAACCGTGACCCTGAATGCAGTCTCTGCACAGGGCGTCGGTGAATCGATTGGTACCGTATTATTGAGTGACAGCCCGGCGGGCCTGGTGATTCGTACTAATCTGAAACAGCTTCCTGCGGGTGAGCGTGGTTTCCACATTCATGAAAATGGTTCATGTGCACCGGGTGAAAAAGATGGCAAACCAGGTGCTGCACTTGCTGCCGGCAGTCACTACAACCCGAATCAGGCACCTCATCATGGCACACCCATGACGGGTCATCTGGGTGACTTACCAGCCCTTAAAGTAAACACTGATGGTACAGCACGTGTGACTCTGCTTGCGCCACGCCTGAAACTGGCAGATGTTCAGGGTCGTGCCATCATGGTCCATGCAGGCGGTGATAACTATTCAGATGAACCGCAGCCATTAGGCGGTGGCGGTGAACGTATTGCATGTGGCGTAATCTGATTTATTACAGATTATTAGCATTCAAAAACGGGCTTCTTGCCCGTTTTTTAGTAGATATTTCTTTTGAAATTGGCGCTTAAATTGCATTCAAAACCGGCAGTCAAATACCACGGATCATATTCTTGTGAATAGCTCAGATTCCATATTGCATCCTCTTCAGCACATACTTAAAAAAGCCCTGTTGCCTTTTCAGTCCAGTGCCTTGATGACTTACTGTTTGCAGATGTTCATTGTGCTTTCAGGAACGACTTTTGGTCTAAAGCTTCTCGGCTATGAGACTTTGATTGTTCCGGTCACTTTAGGGGCAATTGCTACTGCCCTGACCGATTTTGATGACCGTTTAAGTTTAAGGCTACGCAATCTGGGGCTGGTCATGCTGCTGTTTTTTGCAGTCAGTAGCATGCTGGAATTTCTGCATCCCTATAAAGTCTGGTTTGCACTCTGGCTATCACTTTCTAGTGCCGTATTTATCTTGATGGGGGCTTTAGGACAGCGTTATGCCACCATTTCTTTTGGCACTGTATTGCTGTCCATTTACACCATGTTTGGCTTGGGAGAATATGCGCACTGGTACGAACAGCCGCTGTATTTTGTAGTTGGTGTACTGTGGTATGGCCTGACTTCTATCCTATTTTATCTGATTCGTCCAACTTTACAGGTTCAGGAAAATCTGTCCATCAACCTACAACAGATGGCCGAACTGCTATCGACCAAAGCCAAATTATTTGATCCCGATAATCAGAATAATGTCGAACCGCTGCTTTATGAACTTTCCTTAAAAAATACCCAAGTCATTGAAAGCTTTAACCGCACCAAAGATTCTTTACTGACCCGACTCAAAGCCTCGCGCCCAAATCATAAAACTATTTACTGGCTGAATCTTTATTTTCTGACCCAGGATATCCATGAACAGGCGACTGCCAACTATCTGCATTACGAGCAGATTCACCAGCATTTTAGCCGTACCGATCTGATTTTTCGCATTCAGAAAAATATTCACTTGCAGGCGCTTGCCTGCCAGCAGTTGGCTGCTTGCGTATTGCGTAATGAAACTTATCAACTTCCTGAACAGCATCAACTGGCACTCAAAGCATTAGAAGCCTCCATGAGGGAGTGGATTGCGCAGCACCCCCAGAATATTGAGGTAAAAAACTTACAGCTCATTCTGAGCAATCTGCTGAGTGTGCATGAACAGCTGCAACATTTGCAGGATGGACAAGCCATTTACCGTCCGGATTATCCAAAGCATTTTGATGATTCCAGCCTGTTTGATGATGACCTGCGTGGACCTGCGGATTTCTGGCTGAAATTAAAACCCCATTTGGGACCGCAATCGGCGCTGTTTCGTCATGCGGTGCGGATCGCTTTGGTCTTTCTGGTCAGCTATGCAATTTCTCTATTGCCCTTTGCCAAAAATGGCTACTGGATATTGCTGACCAGTCTGTTTGTATGCCAGATCAGTTATTTCGCTACCAAAAGCCGTTTAAAACTGCGGACTTTGGGTACATTGCTCGGCGTCATTCTAGGAATTCCAATCCTGTATTTTGTGCCAAGTATTGAAGGCCAATTGCTGCTCACAGTTATTTTCGGTGTCGGCTTTTTCTATTTGCGCTCCAAGAAATATGCTATGGCCACATTGATGGCAACCTTGGTGGTACTGCTGATTTTTAATCTGAAAGGCGCAGGCTATGCTGTCATTCTGCCGAGAATTATCGATACCCTAATTGGCTGTCTGATTGCCTGGCTGGCGGTCAGTTGTATCTGGCCTGACTGGAATTTCCGTAATATTTCCAGCAATATCAAAAAATCCTCCCAAGCGACGCTGAACTATTTACTGGCTATTCTGGAGCAATATCAGCATGGCAAAAATAACAGCATTGCTTATCGGACAGCACGTCGTTTGGCCCACAATGCCCAGATTGACCTTTCCAATATGATTTCCAGTCTGAGTACCGAACCGAATCCAGATCCGGTGCTGATTCGCAATGCCTTCCGTTATCTGGTTTATAGCCACAGTCAGCTCAGTTATATTTCCGCATTGGGTAGCCATCGTGAACAGGTATCTGATCCGCAAATTCTGCAACTGCTTTCTGCCTGTCAGCAGACCTTAACCTCTGCCCTATCAAATCCTGAAAATGTACCGCAGCAGGACATTCAAGGCCAATTGGCAGAAATCCGGCAACTGAGTCAGCAGGAACATATTTCCACCCACCTGCTGCTGGTACTTAAACAGATCAGTCTTTTACTGGAAACCTTGCCTGAATTATTGTCTCTAAGACAGCAATTACTGGCAGTTGAAATCAAATAACCAAGCGGAGCACTAGGATATAAGTATTTAAAATAATTCATTTTATTCTATAAATTTCATTTTGCTTAAATCGGCAGATTGGGTACACTCAAGCCTGATTGAATAGAACATAGAAGAGTGAGTGCGCGTGAATATTAAAACTTTACGTCTGGTTGGATTGCTTGAAGGTATTTCATTTCTGCTGCTGTTATTTATTGCCATGCCGGTTAAGTACATGATGGATAACCCGATTCTGGTGAAATATATCGGCATGGGTCACGGTGTTCTTTTCGTGCTTTTTCTTGTAGTGTTATTTGCGGTATGTGAAAAACAGAAATGGTCTCTGAGTATGTTTATTTTGGGCTTGATCGCGTCGATTCTGCCGTTTGGACCATTTATCTTTGATATGAAATTAAAGAAGTTGGAGCAGCCGGCTGAAGCTTAACTTTTGGATTCTAATCATTATTAAATCAATAATGGATGTTTTCTCTCCTTTTAGGAGATGAGATACCGTCTTGGTAGTCAATCAGGTTTTGAGATTATTCGACCACTAAATAATCTCTTTGATAGGCAGTCTGATGTTTTAAAACGCCATAACACAGATGTATAAGCTTGCGCATTGCAGCACCTAAAGCACACATTTTATTTTTACCCTGGCTTAATAATCGTTGATATAAAGCTTCAATGTGTGGATTATATTTAATCGCTGTTAATGCCGACATATACAATACTGAACGTATTTTACTGTCACCTGCTTTTGATAAGTGACTTTGCTTGTTGACTGAACTGCCAGACAACTGATGTACTGGAACCAAACCTACATATGCAGCAGCTTGACTTGCTTTTTCAAACTTGTGCGAATGAAATAACCCCAACAGTAATAAGCCTGATCGTTCACCGATTGAAGGAATAGTTTGCAGTAATTTCAAATCCTGTTTCAATGTTGGATCTTGATCCATGTGATTATTTATTAACTTATCAATATGTTCAAGTTGCTGATTTAAATACTCAATATTCTCTTCAAGTAATTTAATCACAACAACGGAGGTATGAGTGGACTGCGCCTTTTCAAGTCGATTCTTTTCCTGCAATAGACTACCTAGATAGACATCTCGTCTGCCTAGTAAAGCTTTTAATAATCTGACATTTTCAGGTTCAGGCTGCCATATGATTAACTTTGCGGTGTAACCATAACGTGAAAGAGCTTCACTATCAGCTTTATCCGTTTTATTTAGCATGGACATGCCTTTGGCAAAGGCTCTTACTCGTGAAGGATTAGCCACACAAACCTTTACACCTGCATCATATAGATAATATCCCAAATTCTCGTGATAAACCGAAGTCGCTTCCATGATTGCTGTCACTTGATCAGGTTCAATTTTAAGAGTGATGAGCCATTTGAGCAGACTGCCAAAGCCACTTTCTGTATTAGTAAATATTTTATTTTTTCTTTTTCCAGTCAAACCTTGAGGGAAAATGCAACAATCTATTTTGGTTTTACTGACATCAATACCTAGCATAATCATGGTGATATTCCTTGAGTTTAAGCTATGATTTTTATCCCATTAACCATCATCTTACCTTGTGAATACAGCATCAAAGTGCTTAGTTACCGTTCAGAGTTGTATGAGGGATAAGGGCAAATTGTAGGTTTTATCTCAGGTTCAAATTTAAGATTTTAGCAGCACTCCAAACTCTACAATTTGCGTATAGTGGTAGCTAATCACTATATCAATCAAGATACAAGTAGCACTGCTGCGCAAAGGTAAGGTTATTTTATTAATATTTCCCTCTCTCTCCCATAGGGAGAGAGAACATTCAATACTTTTATTTGAGGCAAATAAAGTAAATAGCTTCATTCGATTAGATATTTAAGAGAAAGGAATTCTTTTAAAACTCCCCTCGCCATTTTCTTTCCAACATCACCTGTTTCAGCTGCATACGTGGCAAGCTAAACCACAGCGCAATTAAAATAAACGAGGCACCGCAATAAGCCCAAAGATCAAAAGCTTCATAAGCAATTCTGACCACTTCAATCACGATAAAGAAACTCAGCATCATCAAGATGGATACTGTTGCCGCAACCGTGCCTTTAGACACTTCAGATGACATCAGGGCAAAACGGTATAATACCGAGAAGCTGATCCCTTCACCCAGACTGATGCAAGTCGTACCGATAATCAGGCAATGCAGAAAATAATCCGAAATCAGCATTCCCACTAAAAGCAAAATGGTTCCAAACAACATCAATGGCACACCCAGCATCACTGTTTTACCGAGCGGCATCTTGTCGATAATTTTTAGCAGAATGATATTGCCCAGAATCAGGCCACCCAATACCGGAAACTGAGCCAGGCCATATTGCATGCTGCTCAAGCCTAGTTCTTCAACCAGAATCACGGGAGATAAGGCAATCCATAACATCAATGGCAAGCTCACCAGTGGCAATGCCATGGTCATAATCACAAAACGCTTATTTTTCAGGACCTGTTTAAAGTCATCGATAATATAGCTGAGTGGCTGTTTGGGAATACTGATATTCGGATTCGGCATCTTCGCTTTTAGTCCAAACCAGCTCAGAAATGCCAGACAGGCAATGCCGATAAAACCCCAGTGCCATGAGACATGGTCAATCATAAAGGCACCGACTACTGGCCCTAAAAGTGGTGCCAGCAAGGAGACATTGGCCATAAGTGCCATGACTTTAATGGCATCGCGTTCTTCAAAACTTTCCTGAATCGCGGCATAACCCACAGCAGCAATAAAGGACAAGCCAAAACCTTGTAAAAAGCGCAGGAACAGAAAGCTTTGAATATTCGGTGTGAGTAAAATCGCCAGACAGCAGATTACAAAAAAAGCTACGCCACCGAGCAGGACTTTTTTACGGCCTAATCGGTCTGATAAGGGTCCTAAAATTGCGGCAACAAATGCCCCACCTAACAGGAAAAAGGACATAGAAGATGGTGCCCAGGAACTGCTTACGCCAAAATCACGGGTAATGGCCAACATGGCCGGCTGGATCAGGTCATTACAGATATAGACGGAGAATTCAAACAGCACCAGTGCCAAAGGAAACATCAATGTGGCACGGGTCAGTTTGTGGGTTTGGGCATTTTGCATGGGAGTTGTTATTGCCAGTCTGTTCGTTAACAGCAGACCGAACTTTATCTAAAATAGAAAGAAATAATTTTAGCAGAGATCGGATTTAAAGTATTTTGAACTTTAACTACTCTCAACCGATTTCTTCATTTTTAAAGATTCAGCTAAAACTTTATTTGCCTCTGTCAGTAATTTGACTTGTTCCAACGAATTATCAGAATTTGAATCAGCTTTCGAATCGTTATAAAGTTCCTGTCCAAAGAAACGATCTGCTAAATGTTTCCGAAGTTCTAAACGATCCTCATCTTTAAATTCACGGGCATAAAGTGGGAAAGAAGCGAGTTCAGTTCCCAACATTCTGGCTTTATATGCCACTTTACGATGTTTAGAAGATTCACGAGCTAAGTACCAAGCAGGTGTAGTTAAGCTAAAAAGCATCAATGGGCAGAGTAAAACTTGAAGTGCGACATAAACCACCTAATTAATTTAAAGGGTTTATGGAGTATATAAAATTGTCATACCATCATCTTAACTTTGAAGATCGTACTGCATTAATGCTTGAGTCAAGAAAAGAAGGCTTTTCAGCCAGAAAATTTGCTGAACTCATTAAAAGACATCCTAGTACGATCTATCGTGAGCTTAAAAGAAATAGCATCAATGACGTTTATCAAGCTCAATATGCTTCTGATAACACCTTCGCTAGACGTAGACGCGGTCACAGAAAACTCAAAATCGACTCAATTCTCTGGAGATTTATTGTTGAAGCGATCCGTTGTTTATGGTCTCCTCAGCAAATAGCAAAGCGTTTAAAGACATTTCCTGATTTGGATCAAACAATGAATGTAAGCCATACAACGATTTATTCAACTATACGAGCATTACCAAAGGGTGAGTTGAAAAAAGACTTATTATCCTGTCTGCGTCATGAAAATAAAAAGCGAAAAGCTAACGGTGAACCTAAAAAAGATTCTATATTACAGGATATTAAAACTATTCATGAGCGCCCAGCCGAAGTTCAAGAAAGAAAAATACCGGGTCATTGGGAAGCCGATTTAATTAAAGGTAAAGACAATAAAAGTTCGATAGCAACACTTATTGAACGAAATACACGGCTCTGTATCTTGGCAACATTACCTGATGCAAAGGCAGAATCAGTGCGCAAGGCTTTAACTGAAGCTCTGAAATATTTACCTGCAGAACTACGTAAAACGTTGACCTATGACCGTGGACGTGAGATGTCAGAACATAAAATCCTCGAAGAAGATTTAGGCATAGATGTATATTTCTGTGACCCACATTCGCCATGGCAGAAAGGTACATGCGAAAATATGAATGGTTTAATTAGGCAATATTTACCTAAAGGGATTGATTTAAATCAGGCAGATCAGCATTATTTAAATCAAGTCGCCATGTCACTGAATACTCGTCCTAGAAAAGCGTTAGATTGGCTTACACCATTAGAGAAATTTGCTCAGCTTGTTGATTATCATAAGGCTTTTGAAACTGTCGCACCTCATGTTTGAATTCGCCATGTTTTGATTAGACTTTCCCAACCAAGTGGAATATGAATATAGGTACTATCTCTTAAATGATTCCAATTTTGGATAGAGATGTTAAGAAAACCCAATATCAATATTGTTCCAATAATTGCAAAAATACCTAAAGCCCAATTCCTATATTTGTCAGCAATCTTAATTTCATCACTATAAATATCTATATATAGTTGCCCTATCTGAGAATTACTATGCTCATCTATTAACTGATTATAAGCAAAATTTTTATTTTTTAGCTCTTCAATAATTCTATTGGCTTCATTTTGACTATTTATAACTATTTCATTCAGCTTAGAAATTTCATATTGCTGATTCTTTATATCTAAGCAACCTTTTTCTAATTTTTTATATTGTTCATCTATTTTTGCTCCCCAATCAAAAAGAGCTTTATTTCTTGAAATATACTCGTTAGTAATTTTAATTAAATCTGTTGCTCTACTCTCTAAAAATCCTATTATTTTTCTATCCTCTGTTTTTTCATAATCTTCTAGTAAGTCTAAAAACTGAAGAAATAACTCACCATGAATTACAAACATATTTGTATCAATACTTTTACTTTCTAATAAGTTCTTTAATACTACAAGAGCCTCAGGAACCATTTCTCTATTAAAAAGTTTTTGCAGCTCATCTATTATACTTGTAAAACATTTCGCTGATTCTATTTCGATATCGCTCACTTAATTGTCCCCCAAAAGCAAAAAAGCGCATCAATAAGATACGCTTTTAACGAAGTTTTGTTTAAAGATCAAACATTATTATGGACAGACTGCTTTCTGGAAAGTTTTGGTATTTGAACCGCGTACACACTGATAGAGCTTTTCAGTATTGTGCATTTTCCAGTTCTTCTCTTCTTTTCTAAAATGATAAATGGTCTGAATCGATCTCACCGAGTCATCCATCAAACCTGTTTCAGTTACTTTTACCTGTCCAACCGTCGGTGACTCAACACGATTAAAGAACTGACGTATCTCGACTGTTGCCAGTTCTTCACGCAGATCAGGCCTCATTTTAAGTACCTGATCCAAAGGTGTATCTGAAGAAGACTGCACTTTTGCAATCACTTTCTGGGTGGTTGTACAACCTGATGTCATCACACCCAGACCTAAAATTGTAACCGCCAATAACCGTAACATATTGTTTAACCCAGATTATCTTTATTATGCAGAAATTATCATGCCGGGCTTTTCAGCTTAACGCTATTTAGACTCTGTAAGTCCAGTTACAAAGCAATAAAAAAAGCGCACCTTTCGATGCGCTTTTGTAAATTTCTTAATTCGTTCAGATTAAAGGTCGAATAATTTACCTGGGTTCATGATGCCTTTTGGATCGAACACCTGTTTCAGAGCTTTCATATATTCGATTTCTTCAGCTGAACGGGTGTATTCAAGATAAGGTTTCTTGGTCATACCTACGCCATGTTCTGCAGAAATTGAACCATCATATTTTTTCACAGTATCAAACACGTACTTGTTCACGACTTGGCATTTCGCAAAGAATTCATCTTTGGTCAGGTCAGCCGGTTTCAAAATATTCAAGTGCAGGTTACCGTCACCAATATGACCAAACCAGCAGATTTCGAAGTCCGGGTAGTTCTCACTTACGATCGCATCAATTTCTTTAATAAATGCTGGTACATGAGTGATTAGTACGGAGATATCATTTTTGTACGGAATGAACGGTGCGATTGACTCAGAGATGTCTTCACGCAGACGCCATAAGCTATGAACCTGTTCCAGGCTTTGGCTCATCACGCCATCAAGCACCCAACCCTGCTCCATACAGTGTTCGAAGATTTCCATCGCCTTGTCCATAATCGGCTCAAACGGCGCTTCAAACTCAAGCAATACATAGAATGGACATTCAGTTTCAAATGGACGCTGTACGTGACCATTGGCCAATACTTTTTGCATCGCCAGCTCACCGAAGAACTCAAATGCAGTCAGGTCGATTTTTGCCTGGAAGGCATGTAATACTGGCATGATCGCATCAAAATCAGGTACACCCAGTACCAGCACTTGCAGGTCTTGTGGCTGACGTTCCAGCTTGATTTCTGCTTCAGTGACTAAACCTAAAGTACCTTCACCACCGATGAACAGGTGTTGTAGTGCATAACCGGTTGCGTTCTTAATCATGCCTTTGTTTAGACGCAGTACATCACCTTTACCAGTCACCACAGTCAGGCCAAGCACCCAGTTACGGGTCATGCCGTATTTGATCACTTTAATCCCGCCGGCATTGGTGCCGATGTTCCCGCCGATCTGGCTTGAACCAGAAGAGGCAAAATCAACCGGATAGTACATGCCCTGCTCTTCAGCATAGTTTTGCAGCTGTTCAGTCACCACACCTGCCTGTACGCGCACCATACGGTCTGCCGGGAAGAATTCCAGAATCTGGTTCATCTTGTCCATGCTTACCACAATCTCGCCATTCGCAGCGACAGCACCTGCAGAAAGACCAGTACGACCACCTGATGGAGTCACTGCAACATTGAACTGATTGGCAAGCTTCACAATTGCTTGAACCTGTTCAGTCGAAGATGGGAAAACGATGACCGATGGGTTTGGATCAAAGTGTTTGGTATGATCACGACCCCAATTCTGGAGGCTGTCCGCATCAGTTTTAATACGGTTTTCACCCACAATTGCAGTCAATTGGGTCAATAACTCTGGGGTTAAAGCGACTGGAGCATTCATCGTTTGCAGACCTAGCATGAATTAAACAAGAGAGACCTCGCCAGTTTATTTGTATATTTTTCAGGCATTAAAACCTGTATACAAAGCAGGCGAAACATGATGATTAAAGCACCAAAACTGGCAGCTTAAACAGCATGGCGCAATATTATAAGCTATTTTTAGGGCTTTCCCTTAAAAAATGACAATTTTGACAATATACCTTTGAAAATGATAGTTTAATTCAACCAGTTCTATCATTTTCACTACTATCACTTGCAAAAATAGCTGATATTGTAGTCATCAAGGAAATGTATAACCGCCCCATTCCTGTGCTATTATACGGCGACTAAATTTGGCCTTTGTAGCGGAGCCGTAATGAGCCAACATCTATCTCTACCTAAAGATAAAATCCGTTTTCTATTGTTAGAAGGCGTTCACCAGAACGCAATCGACACATTGAATGCAGCTGGATATACCAATATCGACTATCGCAAAACAGCGCTTGAGGGTGAAGCACTGAAAGAAGCGATTAAAGATGCACACTTCATTGGTATCCGTTCCCGTACTCAGCTTACTGAAGAAGTGTTTGAAGCTGCGAACAAACTGATCGCGGTAGGTTGTTTCTGTATCGGTACTAACCAGGTGAATCTGGATGCAGCAATGCGTCGCGGTATTCCGGTATTCAACGCACCATATTCAAATACACGTTCGGTTGCTGAACTTGTACTTGCTGAAGCGATTCTTCTGCTTCGCCGTGTACCTGAAAAATCTACAGATACACATGCAGGCGGCTGGAACAAATCTGCTGTAGGTTCGTTCGAAACTCGTGGTAAGACTTTAGGTATCGTTGGTTACGGTTCAATTGGTTCACAACTTTCTGTTCTTGCTGAAAGCCTGGGTATGAAAGTGATCTATTTCGACACAGTGACTAAATTACCATTAGGTAATGCACGTCAGGTCGGCACAATGGGCGAACTTCTTGCAAATGCTGATGTTGTTTCTATTCACGTTCCTGATGTTCCGTCTACACGTAACTTCATGACTAAAGAACAATTCGCGCAAATGAAAGAAGGCTCTATCTTCATCAATGCAGCACGTGGTACATGTGTGGTGATCGAAGATCTGGCTGAAGCATTGAAATCTGGCCATCTTGCGGGTGCTGCTGTTGACGTATTCCCTAAAGAGCCTAAAGCGAACGGTGAAGAATTTGTTTCTCCATTACGTAACATTCCAAATGTGATCCTGACTCCACACGTGGGCGGTTCTACTATGGAAGCTCAGGCGAACATCGGTCTGGAAGTTGCTGAGAAATTTGTAGCTTATTCAGATAAAGGTATGACGCTTTCTGCGGTGAACTTCCCAGAAATCGCGCTTCCATTAACTGAAGGCAAACACCGTCTGCTTCACATCCACAAAAACATTCCGGGTGTGCTGTCTAAGATCAACAACCTGTTTGCTGAACACGGCATCAACATCTCTGGTCAGACTTTAATGACCAAAGGCGATGTGGGTTACCTGGTGATGGATGTAGACGCAACTGCATCTCAAGAAGCACTCGATACTTTACACAACCTTGAAGGTACAATCCGCGTTCGCGTATTGTTCTAATTCAGGTTTTTAAAAAGCCACAGTCTTCGGGCTGTGGTTTTTTTATTGCTTAAAGGTTTTTATTTTTAAGCCTACTCAGCTGATGCTGCTCTTCCGCTCTTCGAGAAATCGAAACAAATTTAGTCATGCCAAATCTTAAAATTGCACCTATGGTGCAAGCGCCGCTGATTCTGCTGATCGCGATGATCAGCATGCAGAGCAGCGGCTCCTTTGCCAAATATCTGTTTGGCCAGTTCCCGATCCTGACCGTTTCTGCCATGCGCCTGCTATTGGGTGCATTGATTCTGGCGCTCATTTTTAAAGTCTGGCAGATCAATTTCCGCCAGGTCAGATGGCCAGCCATTATCAGCTATGGCTTGGCATTAGCTGGCATGAACATGCTGTTTTATCTGGCGATTGACCGATTGCCGATTGGGATCGCGGTCTCTTTTGAATTTATTGGTCCCTTAAGTGTTGCCCTGTTTTATGCCCGGCAGAAATTTGATTTTGTCTGGGTGGGATTGGCCATTCTGGGGCTGGTTCTGTTGTTTCCCTTTGATCAGGCTGCACAACCGCTTGATCCGATTGGCATCCTGTTTGCCTTAGGCGCGGGTTCCTGCTGGGCACTGTATATCGTGGCCGGACAAAAACCTTCGGGTGTATCAGGGAATCATACCGTGTGTCTGGGCATGTTCGTCGGCATGCTGGTGCTGATGCCGATTGCACTGTTCGCGGGAATGCCTGCTCATGTGTTTGAGCCAAGCAGCCTCATGTATTTTGTTATTTTGGCTGCACTTGCCAGTGCCTTACCCTTTACTTTGGAAATGATTGCACTGCGTAATTTAACCGCATTGAGTTTTGGCACTCTAATGAGCCTGGAACCTGCGGTTGCAGCACTCTCCGGTTTTGTATTCTTAGGCGAAACTTTATTGTGGACACAATGGCTGGCACTGGCCACCATTATCAGTGCGTCGATTGGCTGTACGGTGATGACACAAAGAAGAAAGCACTAAATAAAAAAGGCGCTCAAGCGCCTTTTTTAAATGACCTATTTAATTTTAGCGTGGCGTTGCATCCTTAATAGCTGTATTTAATGTTGTAGCTGCTGTCACATTATAGCCATCACATGCCGAAGCAAGATGGTCATACAGGTAATCTGTCCATTTGAGCATTAGAGGAGTTGCACCCTCTTCCCTTAAATTGTCCAAGGCAGCTTTTCTTGCTTGAGCAATATAATCGGCATGATCAATATGCTCTCCATGTTCCGAGAAAGTACTGGAATAAATTTCACCCTGATATTCGATCGCCCCAAAGTATTTATAATATTGCTGCGCATCGTCTTTATATTCGGCTTTTTTAAATTTCAGGTTAGCCATCGTGCCATCTAAAATGGTTTTCGCCATCTCTTGAACAGACTCGCCTGTCTGCCATTCAGCCAGTGTACGATAGCCAGTTTTGATATCCGGATCAAATTCAATAAATTCTTCCTCAGGATGTTCCGCCAGAATACGGAAACATTTAGATCCGTTCGGGAAAGTACGCGCCTTCTGTAAACCGACAAAATTGGTAGCAAATTGATTGTAATATTTACGTTCAGCATCCGTGGTATCAGTATTAAAGAAAACCCTGGTCTCGGTATCGTCATACATCTTCACGACAGCAATATTGGTACGTTCAGTTAAGGCTTTACCTGACAGGTCATACCACTCCAGGTGTCGATGATTACTGATGTTATTTTCCGGAATAGTGACGGGACGACTGGTAAATTGTTCAGAAGTATTTTCCAGTACTTTTTCCAGTTTATAACCTAATGCTGTACGGGCACGATCTGCAGGGAATACGCCTTTTTCTGTGACATAAATTGGGAAGGTCATATCTTCATCAAGATCATATTCAGTATCAACAGTCCGGTTATCATCTGCATACAAGATGCCGTCAGTGATTTTATTTTTATGACTGGCCAATAGAAGCTTTTCCGACTCCATATCTGAAGCATCAATATTCGGCAGGTTGAACTGATAGGTATAGAATTCAGAAATCGTATCTGATGTTCCATCACCATTATCCGGGGTTCCAGGATTGGTTGGGGTTGGTTGGCCTGCGACTGGCTCGTTATTATCAGAATCAGAGCCACCACATGCAGTCAGCATAAGGCTCAAGACAGCACAAGAGAGTAATCTTAATTTCATTATTATCTACCTTATTATTTTTTGATCGTTTTATTTTTCATTGTTATTTTAAAGTTGACCCAAATCATGAGGTCTAAGCCATTTTAATAAATATAAAATTAAGATCAAATTAAAAATTGATTAATTTGTAACCACAATCTCATCAACAATTAACGTTGAATTTAATTTTTTCGATGGGGGATAAAATCAAAAATTTAAATCCACTGATCCAAAATCTGCTTCGTATTCACAAAATATTCTTCTGCCCTACTCATCAAAAATTAACCAGTTTGATATACTTCCGCTTTCTTCTGTATCTCGATTATACCCTTCTGGTATAAGTAGTTTCTCCCATGCCAAACGTCCAACTTCTTGCTGTATTGTACATGGTTCTCTCCATGACTTCATACCAGATCAGTGCATCCTTCGCCAAGCAACTTTTCCTGGTGCTTGACCCGATCACTGTCACTATTTTAAGACTCTGCTTTGCCGCCATTATTGTCTGTATCATGTTCCGTTCCTGGAAAGTTATCCGACGTTTACAATTCCTGAAATGGCGGGATCTGCTCTGCTATAGTGCTTCTCTAGGCGTGATGAATATCCTGTTCTACATGTCGCTGGGTAAACTCCCGCAAGGAATTGCGGTCGGACTGGAATTTATTGGCCCGCTAGGCTTGGCCTTAATTTCGATTCAGAACCGTAAGGACTATGTCTGGGTATTACTGGCAATTTTAGGTATTGTGCTGATGGTGCCATGGGGGGAAGCCAATAGCAGTAACTTTGACCTGTTTGGTGCAGCCTGTGCCTTAGGGGCCGGCCTCTGCTGGGCGCTGTATATCTATTTTGGGCAACGCGTGGTGCAGCAAAATATCGGCATGCATGCACTGACGATTGCCATCAGTATTTCAGCCTTGTGTTTGCTACCAATCGGACTATATAACAACGCCTCTGCTTTGATTGATACTCAATATTGGGGCAAGGCCATTACCATCGCAGTGCTGGCAACAGCCATTCCTTATGCGCTGGATTTAAAAGCGCTTCAGCACTTGAATAAAACCAGTTATGGTACGCTTTCCAGTCTGTCTCCAGCTCTGGCGGCACTGGTAGGTTTTATTTTGCTGGGTGAAAAAATTACGCTACTTCAAACCGTCGCACTGGTTTGTATTATGCTGGCTTCAGTTGGCGTGACCATGCGGGAAGCACGACAGCAATATAAAACCCGGAAAATAGAAAGCTGAATAAATAAAAAAAGATGGCACTCTGGCCATCTTTTTTTGTCATGAAAATTTGAATTTAAATAAATTTAAATATTAGCTTTTAACCAGCATGTCTTTTTTCATTTCTTTATAACGCTGATATTCAGTTTTGTACTGATCCGCTAAAGCCTGTTTTTGTTCATCTCCCAGAATTTTTCCGGCCTGCTGGAAGAAAGCATGCTCTTCTTCTTTCAAATGATGATGTACCTTATCTGACAGTTTCTTGGCAATTGCAATCCAGCTTGGGCTACTAAATTCAGTTTCAGTCAGTTCCTCAATCATTTCATCCATCTCATGATGTTCTGCCAAGGCGTGACGGGTAATGTTCAGGCCGGGATCTGTCATCATCAAGGGAATATAAAAGTAACGGTCTTCTGCGGTTTCATGCGCAAACAGTTCATTCTTCAGCTGCTTGAACAACTCACGACGTTCTGGCGAATCCCCCGAAGTTTGCAGTAATTTTTCTGCCAGATCACGCTGGATTTCATGACTTTCCCTTAATGCTTCAAAAATGGTGGTCATGTAATTTTTCTCCTGTTTTTGTCATGCCTTTGCTCCAGCATAGAGTGAAACCGGCAAATGGTCAGGAATATTTATAAGGCGAATTTGTATAAAAAACTTTAATATTGAGAATAGTTTACATCTATTTTTAGGCTAAAAACATCTGATAAGCCATACGGCAAATCAGCAAACTGACCAGGATCAGAAACAGAATCCGGATAAAACCGCTGCCATATTTAAAGGCCAGTTTAACCCCTAATAGTGATCCACAAATATTCGCAGCCGCCATCATGGCACCGACTAGAAACAGCACATGACCTGTAGGAATAAAGAAACTCAGTGCCGCCAAGTTGGTAGTGAAATTGGCAATTTTCGATAAAGCTGAGGCATGCAAGAAATCCACGCTCAGATAACGGATAAAGAAAAAGATAAAGAAACTGCCCGTGCCTGGGCCAAAAATTCCGTCATAGAAACCGATAGCCAGGCTACCTAATGCTGCCAGTATCAGCATCTTTTTATTCAGCTTTTGCTCGACATGTACCCGTCCGAATTGCTTTTTCATGAAGGTATAAATCGCAATCACGATCAGCATGATCAGCACAAAAGGCTTGAGAATATCCACCGGAATCAAGGTGACACTGGCTGCTCCAATAAATGAGCTAATAAAGCTGCACAGCGCAATTACACCAAGTAAAACCCATGGCAGCTTGACCTGTCTAAGATAGGAAAAGGCTGCCGAGCCTGTACCGAAAATAGAGGCTAGCTTGTTAGTGCCAAATACTGTGGCAGGTTGCAGCTGCGGCAGACTGCTCATAATCGCCGGGATCTGGATCAGACCACCCCCACCGACGGCAGCGTCAATCGCTCCGGCCATAAAGGCAAAAAGCACCAGACTGAGGATAATCTCAATATCCATTGTTATTCAACGCGCCTAGAGATTAAGGACACGTTTGGGTACCAGACGTTTTTTATCTGTGATTTCAGCCAGGCCTAAGCATTTCTCGCCATCAAAAACCAGCACCTGTGGCTCTGCCGGATGGTCGATATTACTTTCCATACCCCGGCTAAAATATTCTGCACGGCCTTCCGGTGCCTGAATCTGCGGGAAATGCTGTACCGGTGCATAAGCTGGCAGTAATAGTGCTTCACGTTCTGCCTCAGTCAAGCTTTCCAGATATTCAATGGTATAGCTTGGAATAAGGTCAAAATGACCAGTTTGAATCCGGTGCAGATAAGTCAGATGACCATAAGTACCAAGTGCTTTCGCAATATCTTCGCCGAGTACCCGGATATAAGTGCCTTTGGAACAGGTCACATCCAGCGTAATGCTATTTTCAGTAAAAGATAAAAGCTCAATTGCATAAATGGTAATTGGACGTGCTTCACGTTCGATTTCAATGCCCTTACGCGCCAGCTCGTACAGCGGACGACCTTCTTTTTTCAGAGCCGAATACATCGGTGGCACTTGCTGGATCTCACCAACAAACTTGGCAATTGTCTCCTGAATCAACTCTTCATTCAGTTCAGGGACTGGTTTTTCCAGCAGAATCTCTCCTTCGACATCACCTGTCGTAGTGCTATGTCCCAGAAAAACTGTGGTCTGGTAACGTTTGGTTGAATCCAGCAGATAATGCGAAAACTTGGTCGCCTCACCCAGACAGATCGGTAAAAGACCGGAGGCCAAGGGATCTAGTGCACCAGTATGTCCAGCTTTTTGCGCACGATATAACCAGCGTACTTTTTGCAATGCAGCATTCGAGCTGATGCCTAGAGGCTTATTTAATAGAAATACACCGCTGATATGACGACGCTGAATTTTAGGAGATGAAGCTTTCATGGCAAAAAGTCAGACATTTTATAAATTGGCGCAATGGTAAAACCCCTGCCAATTATTTACAACTTTTCTACAGCATATAAGGTGCAATATCTCCTATCCTGCCGAATGCAAAATTTAAAATAATCCGATAATTAAAATAAAGGTGCATAGGATATGCAGAAATATAAACTATGGATCGTGATTGCGCTCATCGTATTGTGCTTGATTACCCTGATTCTATGGCTTGCGCCCAGGGATGAAGCACAGGCACGTGTCTCGGGCCCGCAATCCACCAATGAAAGCAGCGCTCAACAGGCAGCAGCACTGGCCAATGGCCCCGTAAATAATATATTCCCGAGTCCAAGCCAGCAGGATACGGAAATTAATTGCCAGATGCAGATGGATGCCAGTAATCGCCTGATTGTCAATGAACAGACCCGTAACTGTTTTGAATATTTTATTACCCAATATGGGGAAAAAACCCTCGAACAAATCCAGCGAGATTTTAAAGCCTATATTCAACAAAATTATCAGGATCCTGCACTCTCACAAGTTCTGGATCTTTGGGATCGTTATATCCAGTATCGTCAAGGTTTGGGAGAACTGACTCCACCTGCAGGTCTGGATCAAGAAGATCCAGCTTACTACCGCAGTATCTATGCCAGCACCCAGAACCTGCGTAAACGCTTTTTCTCTGATTATGAAATTGAAGGACTGTTTGGCACTGAAGATACCTATCATGAATATACCTTAGACCGGATGGCAGTCATGGCGGATAAAAAGCTGAGCGAAGCAGAAAAAGCCCAGAAGCTAAAAGAACTGTTTGCGCAGTTACCGCAGGACTGGCAAGAAAATCTGGAGCAACTGAATAAACTGGAAGATCTGCGTAAACTCACCGCTGATATTAAAGCCCGGGGTGGTTCTGCGGAAGAAATCCGTCAGATGCGCCTGAATCTGGTCGGTCCTGAAGCAACCCAACGTCTGGAAAAACTTGATGATGAACGTGCGAATTGGAAATCCAGTGTGACGCGTTACTTGGGCGAGCGCGATAACATCCTAAAAAGTGGCCTGAGTGAAAATGCCAAACAGCAGGCAGTTGATCAGTTGCGTCAGAAACATTTCCAGCGCCCTGAAGAACGGCTTCGTGTAGGTACATTTGAACAGGTACATGATCAGGGTGGGACCCTACCCTTTGCCAATTAATTTTCAGCTAAAATTGCTCATTGACGCCGTAGCTACACAGTACTGCTACGGCGTCGAATATCTTCTCTTATTCCCTTTTTTTTGTCTCATCTCTTATATAAAAACAGTAACGCTGACCCTCTATTTTGAGAGTTTGACAGAGCCATTTCTCTCTGAAAGCCTTGATTTTCTTGGGCTGATTACTTTTTTTAACATTGTTATTTGTTTCTAACTATTTCAACCTAAACATTCATCAATCTTATATTTCAAGGAGTTAACAATAAAATACATACGTATATAAATTGCAAATTTATGGACTCATAAATGCTCATCGGGCATGGCCCGAAATGACATGGAATTGGCTCATCAGCATGAAAAAATGCTTCTGCTTCAAAATAATAATTTTTGCACGTGATTGAAGATTAGGTCTGCATGATCGAGGTATTCAACTTC
This sequence comes from Acinetobacter sp. YWS30-1, assembly GCF_033558715.1. Classification (NCBI taxonomy): domain Bacteria; kingdom Pseudomonadati; phylum Pseudomonadota; class Gammaproteobacteria; order Moraxellales; family Moraxellaceae; genus Acinetobacter; species Acinetobacter sp. YWS30-1. The sequence continues at coordinate 2,678,467 of NZ_CP114606.1, forward strand.
AATATTTATCGTGCATCAATACTCCCGAGCAATGATTGCTTTTTATAACAATAAAATGAACAAAGGAACGGTTATGCGTACTTTTATCAAAACAACACAGATGCTGGCGCTTTCCTTGGCAGCAGGCCTCGGTTTTGGCTTTTCAACACAAACCCAGGCGGTAGCAAGTGCAGTTCAGGTCACTGAAAAAGCCAAATCAGACTATGCCAAAACCAAATATCCTATTCTGATGGTGCATGGCTGGCTAGGCTGGCAACGCATAGGTACTGATACCATTGGCTTAGATTACTGGTATCAGATTCTGCCGGATATGGCTCGTAATGGCTCTACCGTGTTTGCCGCCCAATTGTCGCCTGCCAATACCACGACCCACCGTGGTGAACAGCTCATTCATCAGGTCGATGAAGTGCTGGCAATTACAGGGAAGGAAAAAATCAATCTCATCGGTCACTCCCATGGTGGCCCGACTGTACTCTATGTGGCAGCGACTCGACCGCAGCAGATTGCATCCATTACGGGGGTTGCAGGCACCTATCATGGCTCTAAAGTGGCCGATGATATTCAGAACAATACTCTTACCCGCACTGCTTTTAATGTTCTCGGTGATTATATTATTGGGCCACTGATCGCACTGGGACAGTTCAAACCTGAACTGGAAATTGATTTCGATGCATCCATGAAATCCCTGACCCAAACTGGCTCCAGCTCTTTTAATGCCAGCGTGGCCAAACAGATGGTGCAGGATGGTGTCTTAGCCTCCACAGAAAACTGTAACAAGAACCTGAAATCAAAAGACCGTAACGGTATCTATTATTATTCTTGGACCGGTGTGGCTCAAGCGACCAATGCACTGGATATCGATACCATCCTGATGCAGCTTGGCCCTTTATCTTACGGCAATAAAGACAACGATGGCATGGTTGCCCGTTGTAGTGCATTCATTGGTAAGGTGATTAATGACCAGTACAAGCTGAACCATACCGATCTGGCCAATATGATGTTTGGTCTTAAAGGCCTGTTTGCTCCAGATCCGGTGGCGATGTACCGTCAACATGCCAATCGTTTAAAACTTCAGAATCTATAATTTTCATCGCCCTTATATCTACGGATATAAGGGCTTTTTCGTTATTTTCACTTAAAAAAATAGGGAGATAAAACACTCAAAACGCTTAATGGGTCAGCTTTTCAGCTGGCTATTCCCCACATTATGGCGAGGATCGCCTTAACACAACAACAAGAATGAGGAAATAATGATGAAATATGGAGTATTAACGACAGGTCTGCTCATGGCAGCGGCCTGCTTTACGGCTCATGCCTCTACCCAGGCCAGTCAGGTGACGGCGAAAGCCAGTTCACAATATGCCAAAACCAAATATCCGATTGTATTTTCACACGGCATGGCGGGTTTCATTCGGGTTGGCACTGACCAGTTTGGACTGGACTATTGGTATCAGATTTTACCTGATCTGGCCCGTAATGGTGCGAATGTTTGGGCAACGCGAGTCTCCCCTTTTAACTCATCTGAAATTCGCGGTGAACAACTTTTGGAGCAGGTCAAGGAAATTGCCGCAATTACCGGAGCAGATAAAGTTAATCTGATCGGACACTCACATGGTGGCCCAACAATTCGTTATGTAGCAGGTTCAGAACCTAAACTGGTGGCTTCATTAACCACAGTAGGTGCACCGCACAAAGGTTCACCGGTTGCAGACCTGATTCTAAAAGCTGAAGGGACTGCTATTGAAGCGCCACTGGTCGGCACAATAAATCTGGTTTCTAAAGCCATTACCTGGGCTCAAGGCCTGGACCCAAACTCTTATCCGCATGATTCACTTGCGGGTGGCAGCAGTTTAACGGCATTGGGCTCTGCGAACTTTAATCAGAGATATCCCATTGGTATGCCGACTACCACCTGTGGTGAAGGTGCATATCAACAAAAAGGTATCTACAACTATTCATTCACAGGTGTAGGCCAAGTTACCAACCCGCTCGATCCTGATTCAGCACTCAAAGTTACAGCCCTGCTCATTGATGGCGGCAAGGAAAATGATGGTCTGGTCTCCCGCTGTAGTGCCAAATTCGGTAAAACCATTCGGGATAACTACAACTGGAACCACCTGGACGAAGTGAACCAGTTACTCGGGTTAAAAAATGTCTTTGCTCCAGACCCAGTCGATGTTTATCGCCAGCATGCCAACCGCTTAAAACTGCAAGGTTTATAAAATATAAACATAAAAAATGCGCCCAAAGGCGCATTTTTTTGCAGATAAGCAAGGCTAAAATTAACCTTGTTTACGAGCTGGCAATTTTTCACGAATACGTGCAGCTTTACCAGATAATTCGCGTAGGTAGTAAAGTTTAGCACGACGAACGTCACCACGACGTTTCACTTCGATTTTAGCAACGATTGGAGAGTGAGTTTGGAATACACGCTCAACACCAACACCGCTAGAAATTTTACGTACTGTGAACGCAGAGTTCAGACCACGGTTTTTCTTAGCAATGACAACGCCTTCGAACGCTTGTAGACGTTCACGGTCGCCTTCTTTTACTTTTACTTGGACAACTACTGTGTCACCTGGTGCAAAAGCTGGGATGTCTTGTTTAAGCTGAGCATTTTCAACAGCTTGTACTAAAGGATGCTTACCGCTCATGGGGTATCTCCAATATGTGCGAGTCAGAAGAGGTCTGATTATCGCTGGGTATAGAGGCTGAATCGCATAGACCCGATTGACTTTCCCTTTATGCTTGACCGCTTCAATGCATAAAGAGCCTATTTTAAATATTTAAACAACATTGCTTAAATACAGATTTGGACAACAGGTTTAGTTGTTGCCACTTTTTAAATCTTTTAGCCATTTCTTTTGCTGCTTGGTCAGTTCAACTTTTTCTACCAATTCAGGCCGGCGTTCCAAAGTGCGCTGATATCGCTGCAAAAACCGCCATTTATCAATATTGGCATGATGTCCCGATTTCAAGATGTCCGGTACATCCATACCTTCAAAATGGTCTGGCTTAGTATATTGTGGGCAATCTAACAGACCATCCACAAATGAGTCTTGTACGTGTGATTGTTCATCTGACATTGCACCCGGAAGTCTCCGGATAATACTGTCCAATAAAACCATCGCAGGGAGCTCACCACCCGATAACACGTAATCTCCAATCGACCATTCCTGATCAACATATTTCTGGATCAAACGTTCATCGACACCTTCATAACGTCCGCACAATACAATCAGTCCGTCATATTTAACGAAGTCCTGTACCGCAGGTTCATTTAAGGTTTTTCCTTGCGGTGACATATACACCACAGGAACGTTAACTGCACCCGCTTGCGCTGCAAGCTCTTTGGCACGATGAATTGCTTTCGCTAATGGCTCAGCCATCATCACCATACCGGGACCACCCCCAAATGGACGTTCATCCACCCGTTTGTAATTCCCTTCAGCAAATTCGCGTGGATTAATACAATGAATTTGCATCAAATCACGTTTTGCTGCGCGCCCGCTAATACCGTAGGCTGTAATCGCTTCAAACATTTCAGGAAAAAGCGTAATGACTGCAAAGAACACCGCAGACTCCTCATTTTCCTGCTGCGTTAATCCTGTTAAGGATTAATAATCTACGCCCCAATTTACGTAGATACGACCAGCTTCAAGATCAACACGCTGTACCACATCTTTATGCCATGGAATCATTCGCTCTTCGCCATCGACGCTGTCAGCAGTAGCGCGAACCACCATCACGTCATTGGCACCTGTCTCAAACATTTCATGGATTTGACCGAGATTCACTTCCTGTTCTTCTTCATCCAGACCTAACACAGTTAGACCTTTCAAATCAGACCAATAATACTCGTCCACACCTGGTTGAGGCAGTTGCGATTTAGATATCCAGACATTAGCACCCACCAGACCGTCTGCTGCGGTACGATCACTCACACCTTTTAGCGAAACAACCAAGCCCTTGCCATGTGGTTTCCAACGTTTTACATCGACAATTTGCCAACCTGCTTTGGTCTCAATGTACCAAGGAAGGTAGTCAAATATGTTGCTCATAGGTTCTGTATTGGAATAGACCCAGAGCCACCCATTTAATCCATATGCTGAACGTAACTGTCCAATCTGAATACGATCTTCGGGAACATTCTGTGTTGGTGTCATGGGCTACCTGCTACCTTAAAATTAAGCAGCAGCTGCAGCTTTCTTCGCTTGAGCAGCTAAAGAAGCAACACGTTCAGAAGGTTGAGCACCTTGAGCAACCCAGTGAGCAAAACGGTCAGCATCTAAACGAAGTTTTTCTGCTTTACCTTGAGCTGTAGGGTTGAAGAAACCGATACGTTCGATGAAACGACCGTCACGTGCATTACGGCTATCAGTCACAATGATTTGATAGAACGGACGTTTTTTAGCACCACCGCGTGCAAGACGAATAACAACCATGATAGAACCTTATAGTTTTTACGGATTATTCATGTACCGACCACCGGAACACTTCAAACCCCTTTCATAGAGGGCAATATTTTACGCGAAGTTTGCCCTGAATGAAAGATCAAAACGTATTTATCCGCAGGTTTGAATTTATTTCTCTGACCAAGCAGAGCAAGTATCTGTTGTTAAAGGTGAATCCTTACCTTTAAACCAGCATTGGCGCCCTGACTGATCTAAGCTTAAGGCACCATTCCCTTTTTGTGCAGCTGTTGAAATAGGCAAAGCTGACAGGGTATATGCTTGATTTGATGCATCAATTGCCAAATTAATATTGTATAAAGCTTGATGGCTTGGAAATGTACTATTTCCTCCAATACTCGCCAATGTTGCATTTCGATAACTATGATTAATCGCCTTATAACTTTGCAAACGCTGCGCAAGTTGCATCAGCTCCGTTTGAACCTCTACACGATTGGCACGGACTTTATAACTAGTATAGGATGGCATCGCAATTGCAGCCAAAATAGCAATAACAGCCACCACAATCATGAGTTCAATCAGTGTAAATCCGCGCTCTTGATTACCAGTTTTCATTATTTGTAGTCCCACAAGTATATGTTGATACCATATCTGGAGTCCGAGTTTGACAACGCACACCTTCACTAGTCAACAATAAATCATAATTACGTGGTTGTTTTAAGGTTGTACCTGTTTTAGCACGCTCAACCCGTATCACCCAGTTTAAACCACGTACAGAACTTGAATCTGCGGTTTCATTACCATCTGCGCCTCTTTGTATAGATAAAGGCTTCTTGGTGGCTAAATCCAATAAAGTAAGGTTGAATTTAGTATCTGAACCATCTACAGGAATTGCTAAAGTGCCTGTGGATGGTGCATAACCTGTATATAAGTAGGTTGCATCAAAACCTTTATAGCTGAAGTTTTTAGCTTTGAATTTTTCTAGCTCTGTCGCTATTCGCAATGCTTCTTGCTTTGCTAAAGCAAGATCTTTACGCTGAATATATGCGGCATAACTCGGAATCGCGATGGCTGCAATGATTGCGATCACAACGACCACAATCATCAGCTCAATTAGGGTAAAGCCTTTCTTAAATTGCATACTCACCCCTTAACGCGACTCATACCAGCGCATTTGCTTGAGTTTCACCTGTGTATCAAACAACTGGCATTGAGGTAAGTTTTTATTGGCAGGTAAACTACAATCCAGTGCAGATGGCTCATCACGATTCACCACTAAACTCACTGTATTTTCCTCATCTCCATAACCCAGGCCTAAACCTGTACCCAAAATACCTGCACCAAGTTTTACCCGACCTGGTTTATTTCCAGTACCTGAATAGAAATTACACTTCCCTGTAGGTAAACAATATTGATACAGATAAGAGTCACCCGCTACACCTGCACCACAATTTCCGCCAATACCAGTACCATCACGATCATAAACATTGACATAGAGCATGCCATCTAGAGCATACAAGTCATTCATACCTTTATAACGACCTGCTTTTGCACTATCAAAATAAGCTTTCCAGCCACCATTTAAGGTATTATTTTGACCACGACGTGGCACACCATTATCAAAGTTAAGTTCGGTTAAAGTTTCATCATGAGTATTTAACGAAGTTGAAGATTTATATAAGTCCTGACGTGCTACATCATTGTCATACACTACAAATACGGCATCGTTAGCACTTACTGTGGAGTTTAAACCAGCTAATGGCGAGCTACGGTTACCTGAACTAAATGCAACTGCAGCAAAGTAGCTCCCATCATCTTGATGAATAGAAACACTTGGCATTTCATAGAAACGAGGACTTAAACCCGAACCCTGATGCTCTGTAAACAGACGAACTACGCGTGTTGCAAAGTTTGCTGTGTCTGCTGCGTGGTTATTAAAGTCGACACGGAATGCCTGTCCACCTAAGTCACCAAAATACAGATGATCGGTTAAACCATCACCATCACGGTCAATGGCATTAATTTGTGAAACAACGCTATATTTTAACTCATTATTCTGAGTAAAACGGCTGGCACCTGTTTTTTCACTATCACTCGCCCACCAGAGTAAATCGCCATTGTGTGCATCAAACATATACACACCATTCCCTTTGGTTGAGCTTGGGTCTGCATTATGAGTTTCATAAACAGGGTCGTAACCACCACCGACAAACATTACAAGCTTGCGTGTATCGCCCCAATTTACGTAAGCAAGAGTCGGTTTTGACCAACTTTGCCCCATTTGTTTGAGTGCAGCAGAAGCATTATCTGCATCTGGATTGATATGGAATTTCAATTCAGGCTTTTCAATGTCAGTTAAGTCTAGCGCATAGTAACTTTTGCCACCCATACGCAAACCACCATACACCCACTGCATACCAATCAGGTTCTGTGCATCTTCTTCATCACTTGCCTTACGCCCAGAATCTTTCACTGTTAATGTTCCATCACTTTTTGAAACATATTGGGTGTGTGCAACCCAAGGGCCGTCCACACCATAGAACAAATTGTTTTTACCCGAACCTGTATATTTGCCACTACCTATAAATGCATTTTTTTGATTTTTCATCATTTCATGCGGTACAAAGGCAAATACTTCCTTGCCTTCGTCATCTACCACATGCAACGCACCTTGCGTAGAACCAAACATCAGGTAATCTTTACGACCCGTTGTAGTTAACTTACCATCTACAACCGTAATTTTTCCTTCTTGGGTCAGCATGACTGGCGTGGAGTGCATCACACTTCCAAGCTCTCGGTACTCTTCTTTACTGGTTAAATCAGCTAAACTCGCAATGCTCTCTGTAATACCTACATCATAACCTAGGAAATTTAACCAATAGTTTTTATCGGCATCATACTTAAATTTGGCAATTTCATTATTCTCTGCAAATAAACTCAATAAACTCACTTGTGCCAAACGATCACCTGAAACAGCGGTTTTATCCGCTTTAATCACTCGATTGGTGAATACTTTACGTTTTGAATTTTGCTCGCCATTTGCGGCAACTAAAGTGCCCAGTGGTAATTGACCTTTAACACCATTGGTCCATAAACCTACGGCATCTTTATTGAGCGCACCTGTACTTAAAATTAAACGTTGTAAGTTTTTGTCGACCAATTCGCCATTTCTTAAATTGTATTTATTTAAATTCCCCGCCCAAAGCTGGGTATTCTCCTGAGGTTTTGGCTCAAAAGCTGCATAATATCCGTATGGCTGCAACTGAACTGGATTTAAGCTGTCTACTGGAATAGTTGGACTACCTGTTGCAATAGGTTCAAAGTCTGCCCCAGCTTTTTTTACAAAATCAAGAATACTGTTTTTAATATCTTCTGATTTTTCAGCATAGTAGAATCCACCATCACCATATTCTGCACTACCCCACAAACAGGCATTTTTTGCATCTTGATTTGGTGCACTCTCACAGTCGTAAGTGCCATTCGCATTTTTAGTAATACCTGCAAAAGATGAACCAAAACCAACTACCGCTGTTTTGATACTCATATCTGCAGGGTTCTTCTGAGTGTTGGATAATAACGTACGATTACGCAATTTTTTCGCGTAGGCACCTATATATTCCCAACCACCTGTTTCACCCGCAAATAGATTAGATTTTAGCGGTACAGGCTTTAGTACATCACTACTATTAATATCAGGTCTGCCTGAAAAAGCATAAGTGCCATTGGATAATGAGTGATTCATAATCGTGCGTGCCATAGTGTCTTTAGTCGAGTTTGGCGCACCGTCTGTTAAGAAATAAATCCCATTGCCATCACAGCTATCGGTCGACCCTCCTGCTTTATACTTATTGCCCTCTTTTGCATCAGAAGTGGAATATACAAAACCACCAGCATTATCAATTGGTTGGATCACTGTTTCTGTTGTGGTTATATCTCCCCAAGAGCGAGCTACAGCATATTCTTTTTGTTCGCATCGTTTCTTATTTTGTGTCATATAAGTCCGATTATTATTCATATTATAGGTTTCATAATGCGGTTGACCTTGTGGGTTTCGTGCATTTGGAATAGGGTTTTGACCTATTACAGGATACAAACATTTACCATCCTTTATTTCATCAGAATAGGCTTCTCTACTCCAATTACCACTTTGAACACATAACGACGTCCAGCCTGATAACACATTAAATCCACTTGGGCAGTCTTGAAAACCCTGTGTTGTCACTTGTCGCGTTACAGTTCCACTTTTAATAGAAAATGGACTGGTACGATATGACACGATACCAATTGTTCCACCTGCATAACCTGTCCACACTGTACCAACAATCGGCTCAATATCCATAGGTTCATTATTAACTTTCATCCAACCGCCATAACGCCAGCCTTCTGGTAGTTGGGTAAAAGTATTCCATCCTGTTTGCATATCAGCAGTTTTTAATCTGCCATCTGCCTCTCTAATATTATGAGCGCTATACCAAGCATTTACTTCATTTCTAAAATCATTTTGAGTCGTGATTCTTATCCAACCAGTCCCCGCTGCATTAGGTTTATAAACACCGCCATTCAACGTTCCTGTTGTAATCGTTTTTCTGTCACTATCATGTCCAGGCCAATTATTGATACATTGTTGTACTGTTGCACCTAAAGCTGTAGTGGTTGTAGTCCCGACCTCTACGCAAATAAAATAAGCTTGCTCTGAGCCATTCTGCATGGCCATATAACCATCGTAAATAGTATTGACCTGTCCACTATTTGTACCCGTGCCACCTGTGGTGGTTCCCATCATATACGCACCTGCTTCTGCATAAGCATGTACGGTTGGGGTACCACTTGCAGCTTTGGTGACATTTGGATAATTTTTACTGGATAGTTTTAGATTTGAATTAGCCGTACCATCTTCATTCGTAATCGTATCCAATGATTTAATTGCTGCAATTTGTCGTGCAATTTTGATTCGTTGAGCAGTGTCTAGTGGTGCATTAGGTACTAAAATACGTCCTGAGTGACCATCAGTAAGTCGATTTGACACATTACCAATGGTTAGCTCTGTTTTAGATGAGAATTGCCCCAATCCCATCACAACATCGGAACCCAATTCATCACTCGCTAGTAATGGTAAAATTGCATCTTTTAAACGAGAGAGTCGATCATATTCTTGCACCCATTGACCATTGATTTGCTTGCGACACCCACGAACATAATAATCAATCAGGGTTCCATCAATGTCCACAGTCTTTTTGATCGCTGTTCTGTTAGTAGCAGGGTCTTTTAAATTATAATGCCACTGATAGATATTGGAAGTTGTAGAGCCGTTATTATGATATTCGGGTACAGTATCTCGACCGCATAATGCCTCAGTCACATCACCTGGACTGCCATAGGCATTGTTTTTTGGCAAAACCAACGAACTAATTCCCATACTCCCAGAGGTATCCAACATTAAAAGAATATTGGTTTTACCCTTGGTTGCATCCTTATAAATTTCAATATCACTCGCAACCGAAGTTTGAATACTTCCACACAATGCCCATGTCATCATCATTGACACAGTTGCAGAAAGAACTTTTTTATTAAACTGTTTCATTTGTTAATCCTCACTGATGCTGTTCAACTACGACACTAGTTGCGGCTGACCACCAACTACATAGTCTGCACGTTGCGTGTTATAGGGAATATTTAAATTTTCAAAACAGCGCGATACATCTGCGGCACGCTCTCTAAAACAACCTTCAATTTCAGATTTAGTTGCACCAGAAAAGCTTGGCAGTACAGAAATTACTGTCACACTAATGCTGTTCGATACCACAGGTAAACTACTTGAGCCAATACTGGTGTTTTGAGCTACGTGTGCAAATGGCACTACATTGTCTATATTTTTCTTTAAATAGACTTGCGCCAAAACAGCTGAACGCCCTGTTGCAAATTGATTCGCCTTGCAAAAACCTGTTACACCAATTTTTGTCTTTGACCCTGTACGTGAAATCGCACTGGCTTGGTTCATAGAAAAAAATGTGTTTTGTGATGCACGGTAGCAAAACACCAACTCATCTTCAGCATTAGCAGCGGAGTTAAAATAGCTATACATACCATCTTGGGCTAATTGGCGCGCCACCTGATTTGGGTTTTCCAAATTAAATAATGCCGCATTACTGTTTTCTAAAAGCAAAGCCTGTACTTGGCTGTTTGTTGCCAGTCTTAATCCTAAAATCCCAGAACGAACGGCTAATGTACCTACCAAGGTAATTAAAATCAGAATGACCAAAACCACAATGAGCGTTGCACCTTTTTGTTGTTTCATTACGATGCTCCCAATGTATTACGCAAACCAACCACTTGAGTGACCAGTTGACGTATGTATTTTTTATTCAAATTCGCATCACCATCGAACACCACTGCAGTTGCGGCGCCTGGGAGGGTAATGGTTTTATTATTTAAACCAGCATCAGCCCCAATATTAGTCGCCGATCGCGCTACTACAGACACCTGCAAGGAAATCACTTGTAGATAATCTTTTTCTGCGGTAATGGATGACATTAAAGTTTTATATTGATCTATCGTGACATAGCGCAATTGATTGTTTTGTGGATTTTTCACCCCCAAAAGTACCTTAAAGGCATCAATATTTTGCATGAGTAGTTGTGCATTGCTACCCAAACCATTAATCGCACTATCACCCGCATTATAATGCCCTGCATCACAGTACAGCCCGTAACGATCCAAACCATCACTGCCCTGCTGTGAGGTTGGTAATTTTGCTACATAGTAACGCTGCACCATGGTTGGGCGGATTGCTTGGGTATCCTCATTAGCTTTGGCGGTTGTAAATCCAATTCTATTGCCTTCGCAATCATACATATCTGTATTGCTTAATAATCTTTCATTAATTTTCTTGGTAGCATCATTTGGGTCAACATCTGATGCTTCTTCAATTTGATACTGTGGCACAAACTGAATCACGAGTTGATCGCTATTACCTGTGGTTGCATCTTCTTGTAAGTTCTGCTGACTTAAAGCAACATCATCAATCAATACCGCATGTAAGCTTGAAGGGTAGTTTTCTTTAGCAAAAATCACACCCGAACCTACAATCTTATTATTAATTTTTTGGTTAGATGGTGTATTTAAATTAGCGTGTCGCAAGTCATGAGTTAGCATTGCCAAACCAAAATTTGAGTTTTGCTGCACATCGCCCATACCCAACTGAAATCCTAAAGATCGTTGTGCGCTGAGAAAAATAGCGGTCGCTGCACTGACCACCAACAAACCAATTGCCAAGCCAATCATCAGTTCAAGTAAAGTAAAACCTTTCTGAAGCTTAGTCATGGTTATAAGCCTCCATAATTATGCATTGTGCATTTGGGTTATACGCTGTTCCATTGGTACAGTGATTACCCCCACTCCCATTGGTTGCTGTGGTTGTATCCCAAGCCACATACACACATTTTCTTTTCAGTGTTGAGCCCTGACAGTCGTGCACGGCAATCGACATGCCTAAATCTTCTGCACGCAACTGTACTTGTTGAAAATCGTAAGCTGCCATTTGACTACTGCTACAAAAATTTGCAGCACAATCTATCACGGTTGCATTTGCCTTATATTCATTTAATCCATCACGATTCATACGGATACGTTCAGATAAATCTCGTGCAATATTCATAGCTTGAATGTTTTGACCTGCGTCTGCACTGGCAGAAACTGCCCGAATTTGCAAAGCAGTAAAGCCTAGCACTGCAATTCCAAGCAGCACCAATGCCACTAAAACCTCGACCAAGCCAACACCATGTTGATTTCTTATCATTGTTCTAGCCTCATCATATTAATTTGGGCATGTGCTATTTGAGCGTTCATATCGAATCGAACCGTTTTTAAAAAACTCGATGACCGCTTTTTTTGAACTATCTTTTTGATGCTGCAAAATAAAACACTCACGATCATTCGCTGAAACTAAAAAGCCAAACATATTGTAGGTCAGGCTATTGACTGGTTTGGTTGCCCAGCTGGTATGTTGCTCTGGCAACCACTTGAACTGGCCGTCTGTTACCGAAGCATCTAATGCCAACTTCTGTTGTTTTTTGGTAAATACAGCTTCGGATCGTGCCATTGTAGCCAATTCAATAATAGCTCTTGCATCGCTATGTAATTGGTTCTTACGAATCAAGCTGGTCATTGAAGGAGCCGCCATCATCGCGATAATCGCCAACACCGCAATGGTCACCATCAACTCAATTAAGGTGAACCCGTTTTCTTTTTTTCGCATACCCCCCCCAAGACACAGACTTTCCCCTATTAAAAATAATATCTATAAATTTTACAAAACCTACACAGAGTAGATAAAAGGCATAAAAAAACAGATAACTGTCATATTATAGCTATCTGCTTATTTTTTAATAAAAAATAAATTGTTAAATAGTTAACAATTTAAGCCTGTGTTACAGGAATACGTAACTCTTTTGGCAGACTAAATGTAATATTCTCTTCTCGCCCATCCAGCTCTTTGGGTGCCTGTGCACCCCAATCCTGTAAACGCTGAATCACCTGCTTAATTAAAATTTCCGGGGCGGAAGCACCTGCAGTTACCCCAATTTTAGAAATATTGGTAAACCATTCCTGCTTGAGCTCATCTGCATTATCAACCAGATAAGCCGATTTACCCATACGTTCCGCGAGTTCGCGCAAACGGTTTGAATTGGATGAATTTGGTGATCCTACAACCAACACAACATCGCAACGTGCAGCTAAATCACGTACAGCATCCTGACGGTTTTGTGTCGCATAGCAAATATCATCTTTGCGTGGACCTTGAATATTCGGAAATTTTTTGCGAAGTGCATCAATGACTTTCGCTGTATCGTCAATTGACAAAGTTGTTTGAGTAACAAAAGCGACTTTTTCAGGATTATGTACCACTAAAGCAGTAACATCTTCTTCATCTTCGACCAGATAAATGTCACCGCCATTACGTTTATCATATTGCCCCATGGTGCCTTCAACTTCTGGATGGCCTTCATGACCAATCAGAATCGCTTCTACTCCCTCACGGGCATATTTGGTCACTTCAATATGCACCTTGGTAACCAATGGACAGGTCGCATCAAAAACTTTTAAACCACGGCGCTCGGCTTCCTGTTGTACAGCCTTAGACACACCATGTGCGCTAAAAATTACGATATTGTCATCTGGAACTTCATCTAGCTCATCGACAAAGATCGCACCGCGCTGGCGCAAGTCATCAACTACGAATTTATTGTGGACTACTTCATGACGCACATAAATGGGTGGATTAAAGCATTCTAGGGCACGGTTCACGATCGCAATGGCACGATCCACACCGGCACAGAAACCACGCGGGTTAGCTAAAACAATTTCCATAGAAATCCTCAATACTCACTCAATTTATGGCGCTACAATTGGAATAAATGTAAAACAATCGACGTACAACTATTTAGTTTAAAGCCGGTCTACTCTAAAATAGAGAAGATATTTTATCATATCAGGAAAAATATCATGTCGGGTCTCTTGTTTGTCGTTTCTGCAGCGTCTGGAACGGGCAAAACATCCCTCGTTAAAGCATTACTTGAACGCGTCAACAATCTTCATGTTTCTGTTTCTCATACGACACGCGGTCAACGACCTGGCGAACTCGATGGCGTACATTATCATTTCTCGACTAAAGAAGACTTTTTAAACCTGGTCGAAGAAGGTGGTTTTATTGAATATGCCGAAGTCTTTGGTAATTATTACGGCACAGCGCAAGCGACTGTAAAAGAACAACTTGCCAAAGGTCATGATGTATTACTTGAAATTGACTGGCAAGGTGCACAACAAGTTCGTCGACTTTTTCCTGAATCTAAACAGATTTTCATTCTTCCGCCAAGCCAGTTTGATTTGCGTCAGCGTCTTTCCAACCGCGGTACAGACTCTGTTGAAGTGATTGAACACCGTCTTAGCTGTGCAGTCGAAGATATGCAGCAGTATGTCAACTTTGATTATGTCATTATCAATGATGACTTTAATAAGGCATTACATGATCTTGAATCTGTGATAATTGCCAATCGATTGGTCCTTTCCCAGCAAGCGACCCGCCATGAAAAATTGATCCAGGCTCTAATTACTCCAAGCGAACAGTGATTAAAACTTGAGTCTCCAGACAAAGCATTTTATACTGTGCAGTCTGTTGAAATTTACTATTCAAAACGAGAATTCTTATGGCACGCGTAACCGTTGAAGATTGTTTAGACCATGTAGACAACCGCTTTGAGCTTGTACTAGTGGCAAGCAAACGCGCGCGTCAATTGGCACGTCAAGGCATTGAACCAACTGTAGAATGGGACAATGACAAACCGACTGTAGTCGCTTTACGTGAAATCGCTGCAGGTCATGTATCAAAAGATATTTTGAAACAACGTGATCAAGATTATCAAACTTCAAGTTTAGACCTTGCACTTTCTGCAAATAATCTAAATTTAGATGGTTTTTCTTTCCAATAAGAATAAATCATTCCAAAAAGCCTAGTTTTAAACTAGGCTTTTTTTGTTCTGTGACTTTTATATTTTGCGCAGAACGGTTATAACATAAGGGTTAGCTCTAAAGTCAGTATAAATTTTTCACTTGTTGATATGAAAAAACTGACCCACTTTATGTTATACATTTCATACGAGCTTTTTCTGTTTTATTTGTTAAAAAATCCAGTTTTAAAGGTGTTTTATGCCAGGCCCACAGGTCAGTGAAGCTAAGCAACAGTTAAAAATCATCATCGACGCGTACTTAAGTGAAAGCGATGTCGAACGTGTGCTTGCGGCCTGTGATTATGCCGATATTGCCCATGATGGCATTACCCGTAAAAGTGGTGAACCTTATATTCTGCACCCTATCGCGGTGAGCTGTATTCTGGCCCATATGCGTCTGGATACTGAAACCTTAATGGCAGCGCTGCTGCATGATGTCATTGAAGATACCGACTTCAATAAAGATGACATTACTGAAAAATTTGGCAGCACGGTTGCAGAGTTGGTTGATGGGGTCACCAAACTCAGCCACTCCAGCGATAAAGAATATAATAAAGCGGCCTCTTTCCGTAAAATCCTGCAAGCAACTTTACAGGATCCACGTGTCATTATTGTGAAACTGGCAGATCGCTATCACAACATGACTACGCTGGAAGCATTACGCCCGGATAAACGTGCCCGTATTGCCCGTGAAACCTTTGAAATTTTCGTTCCAATGGCACGCTTGGTCGGCATGAACGAAATGGCAGATAATCTGGAACATCTCTGTTATCAGAATCTGGATCTGGATATGTATAATGATGTCCAGGCTGCCCTTTTAGAAACCAAGCCTAAACGCTGTGAATATCAGGCCAAGTGGGAACAGAAACTTAACGAATTACTACAGCAATATGCCATTGAAGGCCGGGTTAAAAAGAAAAACAATAATATCGAGCTATTACGCCATTTTGTAAAAAATGATATTGATCTGCAGGAACTTACACATAGCCACGCATTTGAAATTATCTTACAGAGTATTGCCGATTGTGACCGTCTCGCAGATATTCTGACTGAAAGTTTTACGGTTCAAAATTATCAGGACAATATTCGCCGTCCCCTTCCAGGCGGCAACCAGTCTTTAACCATGCGCTTAAAAGGTGAAAAGACCACTCTATCGCTGACTATTCAAACTGAACTGATGCGCAAAGCTGCGCGCTTTGGTGTTGTACTGGGCGAAAATGCGCCTCAAGCCTGTCGCTCTGCTATTCAGGCATCCATGCAAAATCTGAACGTACTGGTTGATGGTGAATGTGCCAAAACCACGTTCAGCGAATTACTGGATTATCTGCATCAGGAAAAAATTTGGGTTTATACCCCTCACGGTCATCTGCATGAATTGCCGCAAGGTGCGACTGCTGTTGATTTTGCTTATGCCGCCAGCCTGTTCTTGGGTAACCATGCTATTGGCGCCAAGATTAATGGTGAAACCAAGCCGCTTTCTACGCCATTATTGAGTGGTCAGGTCGTTGAAGTCATCACAGATGTTCTTGCAACCCCAAACCCGGACTGGCTCAGCTTTATTAATACCCAAAAAGCCCGTCGTGCGATTCAGAATATCCTGCGTGATCAGGATATTGATGAACAGCGCCTTGTGGGTCAACAGGCCCTCAACCGTGCCTTAAAACTTTTCCAGTGTTCTATTCGTGATCTGACCGAAGCTGACTGGAAAAATGTACTGGAGTGGCGTCATGTACCAACTAAAGAGCAACTATTTGAACAGATTGCTGTAGGTGACTTATTACCACAACTGGTTGCCAACCATTTATTTGCACATGACCAGCATCAAAATGCGAACAGTTCAGGTCGTCTTATTCAGGGTACAGAAGGCGTAGATGTTAAATACGCACATTGCTGTAACCCGGTACTTGGTGATCCAATTCAAGGTCATCTCACTCGTCGTGGCCTAATTGTACATCGTGCCCGTTGCCATAATTTATTGCAGGAACAACATATGCATCCTGAAAATATTATGCCTCTACAATGGACGACTGAAGATTTGGATGATGTCAGCTTTACTGCCTATCTCTGTATTGATCAGGCCATGGACGATGAACAGATTTCCGATCTGATTTATCAATGTCGTAAAGGCCATACAGGTGTAGAGATGGTGCGTAATTATGATGGCAAAACTTATGTAAATATTGTGGTGCATAACCGTAAACAGATTGCCAAGATTATTCGTGATTTACGCATGCATTTTGGTTTTCCACGTATTACCCGCTTAGAACAACCGCTCAATATTGCTGAAACCTCTAAAGCCAGTTAATCATTTAAAACGATAATGCTTTTGTCAGTTGAATTGATCTAATATGATGTATGTTGATGTTGACATCCTCCAGCTAAAGCAAGCGGATTCCTACTGCTAGACGCTCATGCCCAAGCGCAAGTATGTTCTTAGCGGAATTTAAATCACGATGATTTATACTTCCACACTCACATTCCCATACTCTTATTCGCAAATCTGTTCTACCTTTGGGACTGCTAGAGGTGATTTCACCGCAGCACGAACAGATTTGGGTTGTGAATTTCTCACTGACTTCCTCAAACAATACCCCTGCGTTCTCGCATTTATACTTGAGCATTGTTTTCAGTGCTGAAAATCCTGTGTCCAAAACAGATTTCGCCATCTTGGTTTTTACAAGTTTGCTCGCACTTAAGTCACCTACAACAATCAGTGCATTTTCTTTCACAAGCAGAGTGCTTGCTTTATGCAAATGGTCTTTACGACAATTGGCAATTTTAGCGTGTAATGCACGTACACGTTTTTTATTTCTTGCTCTTTGAGCAATCCCTAATTTCTGCTCGTAATTACGGTAAAACTTAGGATTTGAAATTACAGTACCATCTGAGCAGGTGGCAACGTCTTTTAGACCAAGATCAATACCAATCGCTTTAGTTGCCGTTGGTTTGTCTTGTTTAGGTGAGTCCACAACAAGACACACATACCAGCGCCCACGACTATCCTCAACGAATGAGCCTGTTCTCACGCTGTATTTACTTATGCCGTAGCTATCCCATAGCTTAAATTTCTGCTTGCCGTATTGCACATATCCATCAGCATATTTAATCGCTACTTTTTTAAATGGTATCCAACCAAGCGAACGTCTTGCTGACTTCTTGTTACTCACACGCCATTTCAGCTTTGCTTTCTTGTGTTGTCTTCTTTTATCAACATATTCTTCTGTTATCCCTTGCACTGTTTGACTATGCAAACCACACAATTTTGAAGTTCCTTTTGTGTATTGAGTCATATCAAATGCTGAGAAAAAGTCACCTGTTCTTTTGAGGTGTTTGAAACTCAAATCATTCACATAATTCCAAACAAAGTTCACCTCAGATGCTAATTGGTCTAGCACCTTGCAATGTTTGTCTTTTATGCGTAATTTAAGTGTTTTCATGAGCTTATTTTAGATCATGTTAAATTAAAGGTGTTGATTTTAAAAAATTCAACGACATTTTATGTCGTATCGCTTATATCTCTGCCCTGAAGGACAGAGTTTTACGCTCCATTTGATAAAAGGAGAAATTAATGTTCCGCCAAGTAATCCATACTGAAAATGCCCCTGCTGCCATAGGCACCTATTCACAAGCAATTCTAGTCGGGGATACTCTTTATTTATCCGGCCAGATTGGTCTGGATCCATATAGTATGGAACTGGTTGAAGGCATCGAAGCTCAGATTCGCCGTGTGTTTGATAACTTGAAAGCGGTTTGTGAAGCCGCAGGTGGTTCATTGGCTGATATCGCCAAACTGAATATCTTCTTGACCGACCTTTCTCATTTTCAGCTCGTAAACCAGATTATGGGTGAATACTTTGCTCAACCTTATCCAGCACGTGCTGCCTTAGGGGTTGCAAGTTTGCCTAAAGGTGCTTTAGTTGAGATGGATGGCATCGTTGTTATCAATCAATAAGTTATAAAAATCACCAAATCTCCAGCCTGCAATATTTAATTCTAAATTATAAATCGCTCTTGCGCAGAAATCCGAGTAGCACTCGGATTTCCGCTCAGGTGTTATTTTTTTATCTGAATCATCAATCATTATAAAAAGCATTTTCAAATGATTTTTATTGACAAACGATAACAATTATCAATAATATCTCTTATCTTATTTATTCACTGTGGTTGTATCCTATGTACGTTTGTCTATGCCGTGGCATTACAGATCAAAACATTAAAGATGCTATTGCAAATGGCGCCGAAAGTTACCGCGATGTGCGTGAAATGCTTGATCTAGGCACGTGTTGTGGCCGTTGTGCTCCAGAAGCCCGTATGATCATTAGTGATGAAATTTCCCAGATTGCTGCACGGCTAGCGGTTGCTGCCTAAAGCGGATAACGATAATTATAAAATTAATGGTCTCGTATCATTACTCCTCCCCCGCCTCTGACTCTGGCGGGTTTTTATTGCTTTATATTTCACCTGAAGCTTTTTGATTGCGATTTTCATTTGCAGTTCAATAAATTACTCGCCATTGTTTGCTCGATTGATTTAAGATAAGTTAATCAAAAACCCATAGTAATAAATGGGTCAACAGGCTATATGGAGTATGGAGTGATACGATGAAAGGCAATCGTGATGTAATTAATCAGCTGAACCAGGTGTTGTATCACCACCTTACAGCGATTAACCAGTATTTCCTGCATTCACGCATGTTTAATGACTGGGGCATTGAAAAACTGGGTTCGACAGAATATAAAGAGTCCATCCGCCAGATGAAGCATGCCGATAAAATTATTGAACGTATTTTATTTCTTGAAGGCTTACCAAACCTACAACATCTTGGCAAATTATATATTGGCCAGCATACTCAAGAAGTACTGCAGTGTGATGTCCGCAAAGTTAAAGAAAATATTGAAGTCATTCAGCAGGCTGTGGCTTTGGCAGAAACACAGATGGATTATGTGACTCGTGACTTGGTGCGAGAAATTCTGGAAAAAGAAGAGGAATATCTGGACTGGACTACGACTCAGCTAGATCTTATCGAAAGTGTTGGTATCGAAAACTATATTCAAAGCCAGCTCTAAACCTAAAATGAATCAATAAAAAAGCCAGCTCTTGCTGGCTTTTTTATATGGAATTTATCTTGGCATATCCTGAATCAATTCTTCATAACTGAGTTCGGTTTTTTGAATAACTTTTAAGCGTTGCAGCTGATGCTTGGCTTCATTTTCATAACCATTAAAAGCTAACAGTTTGGCGTATTTAATCAGATTATATTTAGTTGGATAACTTAATACCATCTGCTCACCTGCTTGAATCTGTTCAGGGGATGCTTTGCTATAAGGGTTAAGACGAATCCAATCAATACGATGATTAAACTCTGTTAATAAATAGATTGGCTGCTGATTGGTGATTTTTTCGGGCTGTTGCTCATAACGAATACTTTGACCAAGTTTTGGCACAGCGACATCATAATCCCGATAGATCACAATCAATAACAGTAGTCCAAACCCAAAAATGATTTTCATTGCTATAGCGGGTAAGGTCACGGTTTTGATATTCGGATTTTGGGCTAGAACAGTACCTAAAATAAAACCTACTGGTAAAAGGAAATAGGCATAGTGCTGCGGAAACTCAAACATGGCATGCGTAAGAAAAGTCCCAATCATTAAAATACCAATGACCGACTCAGGGGTCTTAACCCATCGCTGCATTTGATAACCCAAATAGCCGAAATAGGCTAAGAAAGGCAGACCAATAACTAGCCCATTCCACAGCAAGAAATCAATAATTAAGTTATGTGCACTGCGAATCCAGACCGGACCCTGCACTGTATCACTGATCGAGACAAAGGCAACACTGGTCTGATACCAGCCATAACCAAACCATGGCTGTGCCTGAATGGCCGCTAGCATTTGCTGCCAGATTGCCAAACGCGACATATCGCCTGTAGCACGTGCTACTACATCGCGGCTTTGTACCACATCTGCATCTATTACTTGAGCAGCTAATTGGCTAAGTAATGGGAAAACAGCAATACACGCAATAAAGAAAACAAACCATATAATGCTGTAATACCATTTCAGACGGATCACACCTTTATATTGATAGAAAGCTAAATAAAGGATAATCGCACTCGCAGCAACCCAAGCAGTACGCGACTGACTTAAAGCAATTCCAATAACGATAGCTAAGGCGCAAGCCACTAACCATTTAGTCTGGATTTTTTTCTTCTCATACAGATAAAGACAGCTCATCAATGCCATGACCAAAAAAGTCGCCATATTGTTCGGCTGGGCAAAGTTGGCATAAGGTCGCTGATTACCACTGATATTAACCATACCAGGTAAGCTTGCATCCAAGTTAGTCCACTGACACAAAGTAATTAAACCTGTGATTGTTCCTGAAACTAAAAATACATAGCTTAAGTTGGTAAAAGTTTCTTCTCGGTTATAGTTTCCTGTTGACAGATGGTAGCCCAACACACTTGCCAGCCAAAAGCTAAACACGAAAATACAACCCAGCATGGCGGTGCTAAAGAAAAACCCCTGTCCTGTGAGTATATGGATTAGCGGCACACTAGCAAGGAGCAACAACGGCAGACTGAGAGCTGGAATTTTGAGTTTTTCTTTTAGACAGATTGCAGCGAGCGCAAATAATGCAAAGAATGCATACAACTCACCTGTATAAGTGACCCACGGGCGGTAATGCACTGGCATCAGCCAAGCAAGAGATATAAGGATTGCTGCTATGAGAGCAAGCGTGAATTTCATGGAAATATCAGGCGGTAGAAGTTTGGCACATGATAAACAAAAAGCAGATTAAAAGGTAATCTGCTTTTTGTGGAAAAGGAAATATTAGTTCCACGGGCGTAGATCGACGATTTTGACCACTTCAGCTTTTTCTTTATTGATTAAAACGACCATAGCCAAGCCATAAGTTTCAAGTGGTAACCAACTATTTGCCTGTGGATGCTGACCAAAAACCGCTTGGATCTTTTTTTCATCATTCCATTGCTTCAATTGTGATAAATCACGTACTTGACTTTGAATTTGCGTTTTAGCTTGATTAATTGCGATATATCGTTCTGGGTATTGAGCTAATGATATGCCATTCAACATTGCACTCATTTGCTCAATTTGCCGTTCTTGCGGATCATCAGCCGGCTTTACAGCAACATATTGTGGCTGCAACCATGTTGGTTGTTGATATTGTGCTTGTGCATGCATAATATTTTCAGTTTTTAATTCATTATTACGCACCAGTTCAAAACGGTCATGATTGAATGCAATCCATACAGGGCGCGCTTGTGCAATGCTATACAGGCCATAACTTAATGCCGCGATTTGAATTAAAATAATAACCATCAAATCCATTTTTAAGGTTTTTTTACCTTCTTTATAGACCAGCAAACCAAGCAAAGGCCCTAAAATTACATCTATAACCAACAACATTAAAAAAATACAGGTCACACCTGCTGCTGTTGCAAGCGGAGATGGATACCAAACAAAAAATACTAAAGCCAATGCAGCCAGAGCAATTAATACAGAAATAAGTAAGTGACCTAGAAAAAAATTCTGGCGTTTAGACATGATGTAAGCTCATCTTTTAGCAATATTCAATTTACTGAAATCTTATATATTGACATGAATTAAGGCTCGATATTAGATGAAATTAATTAAGATCTACTAAATAAAAAGTTAGACAATATTTTGTATTCTAAAATCATAGATTACTTAAGTTAGTAGTATTACCCGGCTTTGTTGCATAAAGGTTTGAAAGGCTGAGTTCCCTTAAGCTACTCAAACTTAAGAGACAACTTGGGTATGAGGGCGACCTAATTCTGTGAATTTATTCAAGACTGCCATGCGTGCATGGATCTCATTCACCTGACTTGGAAAACTCCGCGCTGTTAATTTATCGCCTAATAATTTGATGCAATGCATCTTGGTTTCAACCAAACTTCGACGGTGATAACCAGACCACTTTTTCCAAAGCGATCTGCCTAGCCGTTTGACTGTCTTTAATAATTCGTTCCGCTCTATAGACCTCGCTTGCTGATCCTTCCAAGGCTTTGCATTCTTTCTAGGTGGAATGATCGCATGTGCATCTCGATCTAAAATGACTTGTCGGCAGTGCTTTGTGTCATAAGCACCATCTGTATAAACAGAATCAATTGGTTCATCCAAGGGAATTTGAGCAAGTAAATCTTCGAGTACTTGAGAATCACTGACATTATTTGTGGTGAGTTGTACTGCACGTATTTGCAGGGTTTTAGCATCTATAGCAATGTGAAGCTTACGCCATTGGCGACGATATTCAGCCCCATGTTTCTTGCGTTTCCATTCACCTTCACCAAGAAACTTCAAACCAGTAGAGTCTATGAGTAGATGCAGTCCATCACTACTTTTTTGATAGCTAATCGCAATATCAATATGCTTTTGTCTACGACAAAGGGTGGAATAATCCGGAGCTGTCCAATCTAATCCAGAGAGTTTAATCAGACTTTGAACAAAACCTGTGACCATACGTAAAGAGAGTCGGAATAGTAATTTGATCATTAAGCAGCATTGAATCGCTGTATCGGAGTAGGTTTGATTTCGACCTTGCTTGCCTTGTGATTGTGCATACCACTGAGTCTTTGGATCAAACCAAATGGAAATATTACCTCGGTTAATTAAGGCTCGGTTATAGGATGACCAATTGGTTGTACGGTAGATTTTAGAGGCAGGCTTATTCATTTTGAAATTATATTGCTGAATAAGCTTTTGATGCTAGGTTTGTGCAACAAAGCCGTATTACCCTCACAAACAAGACCTCTCAGTCATTCAAAACCTTATAAAAATATTTTTCTAATAAGTTTTCATCATAATCTTCATTATACAAAGTAGCACCGTTCCCCATCCATACAATAACTTCATTTTTTGATGTAACCATTGCTAAAGAGGTTACTGCTGGTAAGCCTCCATTTCTAAAGTACATTATTGGTCTATTTGGACCAGCACGATATTGCCACATCGCATAGCCATTACATGATTTAAATCGCTGAATATTACAATTATTCAAAGTATTTGGATTGATAAATAAAATATTATAGGGTTTAGAATCTAGCATCGTACGGATTAAGATTGCTAATTGTTTTGCACTACCAGACAAGCCTGCTGATGAAGACAGAGCTTTAAAATCAAATTTATTATCATGAGACTCCATCCAGAAATTATTATTTCTAAAATCGTATTTCACTTCATCTGGATAATAGTATCCATCTGTAAATTTTATTTTTTTTTCATTAAGTGAATAATGTTGTTGTATATATTCTCTATAGCTTTGCGTTCCTATATTTTCTATTACAGCACCCAATAAACAATAATTACGATTGTCATACGCATAACGTTGATTTGGTTCAAAATCTAATTTTAATTTACTAAGTTCTGATAAATCATACGGACACCATGATTTTTTATTAATTGCAAATACAACATCTTCGCTACGCATACGGTCGAAACCTGAACGGTGTTCCAATAAATTTGAAAGAGTGATCTGTTGTATACGTGGGTCTTCAATTTTTTGTTTTTTTAACTCAGGAAATAAGTTAATCAAAGGTGTATCTAAATGAATTTTTCCTTGATTCACTTGTTGTAATACCGCATCACTGGTAACAAGTTTAGTTAAACTTGCATAACGAAAGCGTGTATTTTCATTTAAAGCACTAGAAAAAAAGGTTATACCTTTCCAACCACTCTGACAAGTATATACTTGATTTTTAGTATCCATATAGGCAATTTGATTAGATAAATTTTTTTGATTTTTTATAATATATTTTAAACTATCTTTCATCCAAACTGGCGCATTGTTACTACAATGAATATTCCATATTGCAAGTTTCCCCTGTAAAGGATAAGCCAAACGCCAAAACCCAATACGATTAATCAGAGTAAAATGTGAAATAAACCCCATACAAGTTATTATAAATAATACTATAAATACTTCATATAATTCTATTTTTCTTATTTTCATTTATCACTAATTACCTAAAAAATTATTTAATTTTACTTTCTTAATAAAAAAAGAGCCCTTAAGGGCTCTTTTTTTATTAACTATTACTTTGAAGAAGAGGTTGGACAAGCTGCGGGCGCAAATTTTTTCAACACATCAGTTGCACAAGTCCAAGTACCTGCCTCATTACGAGACCAAGTCACTTTGTTACCACTTAAAATACTTGCTGCACTTTGACCGAATTCTCCCTCAATAGTTGCTTCACTCTTCGCCAAATCGATTTTAACTGTAGGCATACCTTTAGTAGCTGGCGCATCTTCACCTAAAAGATTTGAAGCAGTAGCACCAGTTTCACAATCAGCAGTTGCTTTACCTTCTAATAAGCAGTTCTCTACAGCAGTTTTAATACCACCAAGCTCACTCACAACTCTGCTAACTTGTGATTTGGCAATGTAGTTTTGATATTGCGGAATCGCAATTGCAGCCAAAATACCGATAATTGCAACAACGATCATTAATTCATCACATTCCATAAGTCACTTTGTATGGACACGCTCCAAACTGTTGAATTCTATTCATTTACTCCATTTTATATTTTGTCCATATGGACATGCTTTTATAACGACAATTTTTTCAAGTTTGTCCATATCCTCAAAAAATACGTAAGGTGTTAAAAACATGTTTTAGTCCGCCTAATTAAAAATGAGCAGTCACCAAAATATATTTTTGTATTCATACCGACCTTAAAATTTTATGTTTGTTATGCGTCATGCGAAATATAAAAAATTTTATGCTCAAAAACAGATGAATGATGACCAACAACGAGTTTATAGAAATACATCTAGATGCTGAAACAAAGCAATTGGCATAACGAACTGCCACTACTCTAGGTTACGCTACACTCAGCGATTTTTTTATTTATTTAATTCAAAATCACGCACCGCAAGTTTTACAAGAACACTCTCATATTCAGTTAAGTCATGTTCAGTTCGAGCAATTTATTGAAGTATGTCAAACTCCAAATAAGGTCCCTACCCGATTAAAACTGACTACCCAGCTTTTAGATAAAGAAAATTTTTAAGGAGCTGAAATCAAAGTCATTACATGTGCTGAGCTGCAAGACAATTTAGCGGATATACTCGATAACGTTATAGACGATCATGCACCTGTACTTGTTAATAGAGAAGATAAACAAGTCGTGGTGATAATAAATCTAGATGATTGTATTGCCTTTAAAGAAACAGCGCACCTACTCAAAAGTCCTGCCAATGCAAAACGGTTACGCGACTCAATCGCGCAAATTGAAGCAACTGAAACAACGTGTCATAAACTCAGTAAAGAGTAAGATTGAGATTCACTGACGATGGTAGAAATAGCGCCCTACTATACCCAGAAAATTTCAAGCGATAGACTTCAACATAAAGAACGACATCACAACACCTAAAAAAGAACAATAGAATATATGTGATACGCATCACACAATGACAATATTTGTCCAAAGTATAAAATTCAACCTGACAAAATTTGTCACTTTTTAACAAAAATATACAGCAGAATTAAAAGTCTTAAATTTTTTATGTGTAAGGTGCTGTTTTTCTGTGTAAATTGTCTATAATAAAAGTTGGCACGTTTAGTGCTAATATTAAAATAGCTTACAAAGCTTATAACTAAATTAACAACATTTGTGGAGAATGTTTATGAACGCTCAAAAAGGCTTTACGCTCATCGAGTTGATGATTGTTGTCGCTATTATCGGTATTCTTGCTGCAATTGCGATTCCTGCTTATCAAGACTACACGGTGCGTGCTAAAGTAACAGAAGGTTTAAATTTAGCTAGTCCAGCAAAAGCAATCGTTGCTGAAAATGCATCTAATGCACAACCTTTTGCACGTGGTTATGATGGTGCTAAAACTGCTAATGTAGACAGCATTACAATTGCAGAAGGTACAGGTGCTATTACTATTACTTATACTGCAGCAGCAGGTGCTACAACAGGCGCTGATACTATTGTTTTAACCCCAACATATAAAGCAACTTCAACTGCAACTGCTCAAACAGCTTTGTCTGGTACAGCAACAGCAAGTACAGTACCTACAGGCGCAATTGAGTGGGCATGTACTGGAACTATGCCTAATAAATATTTACCAGCGAACTGTCGTGCTTAATAATCGATAGATTGTGAAAAAAAACGCATCAAATTCGATGCGTTTTTTTGTTTACATGAAAATAATATGTTGTAAAGGAAGGTAAAATGAAAGGCGTTAAAAGTAAAATTTGTGATAGAAGTATTACGGGGTTTATTGATATTTTAGGTTTTGGTAGCAAAGTTTTAGCGATTAAGGATGCTGATGAGAAAAAAATCGAGGAATTAGTTAATGCAGTTAAAGCTGTTCGTAAAAATTTTGACCATATAGATGGTGAAACTACTGATGATGAAGACAAACTGATGGTGGAATATCAAAATATTGCCAGTATCACAACATTAGCCTTTTCAGACAGTGTCATTTTTAATATGCCATTAAAACCTGAAATTCCTAGAGATGAAGAATTTGGGGAAATCATGAACCAAGTCACATCTCTAGCATATGCCCAAGCTGAATGTATATTTGACGGTTTTTTTATTCGTGGTGGGGTTGATCTTGGTTGGTGGTATAAGGAAAATGATCTCTTAGTCAGTCAGAGTTTAGCAAGAGCATATCTTGCAGAATCAAAAGCGAATTATCCAATAATCGTGATTACAGATAGTTTTAATGAGTACTTTGAAAATCATCTCGATTTAAGACTTTATGGTGATACGAATATATATTCATCAAACTTTGAATACGTAGAGATACTACAAAAAGATGGAACTACAGAAAAATATTTGATGTTGGATTATATCCGAATTGTTTTGGAAAGCCTAACGGGTGTCACGCTTGAAGTTCAAGAAAATAAAAGAAAAGCAACTTCAGGAGAAGAAAAAGATAAGATTATGGAAAATGCACGTAAAATAGCAATAAAGCAATGGTTAATTGCACATGCAAAAAAAATACAAGAGGCATTTAACAATGCTACGCAACAAGATGTCAAAGATAAATATGTGTGGTTAAGTAATTATCATAATCGGAAAGTCGAACAATTTATGGCAGGAGATGAGTGTCTTTGTAATTTGTGTTAATTATTATGGGGGGTATTCTACTCTTGTAGGGTCGAATATTAAACCATTTAATAATTTGATTTTATATCTAGGGACATTTTTAGCGATTGGTTTTACATCAGGTGATTGACCTTGCTGTATATACCTCACCCTACCAAAAAAATTGATATAGGGTTGTTGTAGGGTGAGATGCACTGCATTGTAAGGTAGTCCCAGTTTATGCAAAATACTCCCTTTAGCCTGACATTTTCCGCCTCAACTCAAAATTTTCCACCAACAGCGAATTACACTTTTCCAGTAATATTTCATAATCTTTCTGTAACTGCTCATAATCACTTTTCACCGCTTTGGTTTTACTTTTAGCTTGTTCAACCTGCTGTGCAGGCGAAAGAACATTTTGCCCCGCTTGCTGTGCAGCTAGCTCAATTGCCTCAATTAATGCAGCATGACGGCTCTTTTTAATCGAACCACGCTTACGTCCAGCTTCCATTGCAACCGTATCATTATTAATCGCAGAGCCTTTCGGTAGAACCTCTGGTTTGTTGGCTTTTAATCGCTCTAAAGCAGCGTAATAATCATTAAGTGCACTCATATTTTACACCTCAATATTAATCGTTTGAATTCTTTGAATCATTTTGTTTAAAGCCAAAATCTCACTGTCCATTTGCCCGTATAGCAGACTGTTCTGTACTTGCATATCTCGCTGCCGTTGTAGCCGCTGAACCGCTTTTTGCATTTTTTCAGCACTTGTTGCATCAAACACAGCATGGGCACAACTCAAACAACTGGTAATCGCAGTAAACGAAATTTTTTCGCAAGAATCAGGGTTGGTACATGCGCCAAACAAGCTAGGCTTATAGGCAATTTCACCCTTTTTCATACGCTTAATGGTTTCATCACGGTTTGGAAATACTGTGAGTAATTGCTCGCGGTCTTTTTGTAGTTGTAAATACGTTCCCGCACCACCGAGCAAGCGACTAGAACTATTAATTACACCATCTTCAAACTGAGCATAAGAATGCACCAAGCGCTGATATTCCAGTTCTTGAATAAACTCTTTTTGACTGTCACTCACTAAAATATTTGGTGCAAATACCGCATTATTACGGTAATACAACGTCATAGACTCTGTTAGATGCTTAAATTGGACTGACAAAGCGCCAAGCCCGATCATGCCTGAACGAGCGCCATACACAGCCAGTGAACGCCTGAATTGATGGGTACAGATATTCCAGTACTCACCAACTTGGCAGTCTTTTTCTTCTCGCCAATTGCGGAAACCATCAAAAGCTTCAAGCTCGGCGATATCACTTTTAGTGATTCGTAGTTCATCTCCCAATTTTGCTAGAAGATGCTGACGATAATCATTAAAATTAGTCTCTGTGCGAGTCGGAGCACCTTCAAAATTAGAGATAAAATCCGTTTCATGCTCAATATTGCGGTTATTTTTATTTCGATGCTTTTGCGAGTATAGCGTTGGAAATAATGGGTATTCAGCAGGATTAGACATATCATAGTGAGGATTGAGTAAGGCGTAGACTTCACCAATACTTTGTGCTGCATTTACGCCTACTTGAATATCTGCAAACGTGATCCAATACGTCGATTTATTTCCACCCCCGTGTAATTTTGATGTATAGCCCATAATGACATGCACAAGATGCTCGTTACTTTGAATAGTTTGATAGCAATCAGAAGACAGCTGATTCACTTCATTATCTCGCATCCCAGTAAACAAATGAATCCAAAGCTTAGCCATACCTTGAATCAACGTCATATAACGGGTGAGGTTGGCATGTTTTTGAATCTGATGATTCTCAAAAATCTGAGTTAACCCCAGCAAATCACGTGCATCGTTGAAACTTATCGCTCGTTTAGCACGTCTAAACTCAACAGGCATCAGGGCAAAATTTACATCTTGCTGAATCCGTTGAAACCATTTCAGCAAAGCAGGCGCATTTTGATTAAATTCGTTTAATAAATCTGCTAAAGCATTAATTAAGGCAATATAAATACGTGACGGAATAAGTTTTGTTTGCGGACCGACTTTACCTGATCGCAAGCGTATTTGTGCAGCAAGTCTTGCTAAATGCTCAATCGGTTTATATGTACTAAACGCAGGAATGAGCAATGGGTACTGCTGCTGTAATGCAAAACAATCCGTTAAAAATGCTTTAATGTGAATGGCTTTTTGATAGCTCACACCAACATAAGCATCATTTACTTTTGACATATAAGCAACATCGCTAAATAACTGCTGCAATGTACAGCCATTCTTATATGCAATTGCTGCAAACTGGCGTAAAACCGTATGCCGCTGTTCAATACTTTTAATAATCGACTTACCAGATTTTATATAAAGCAAAGCAAAACTGATTTTTTTCATTTCTGCCCGAATTTGGCAAAAGAGAAAATCATCTTCACGAGCATTTTCAAGCCAACTATCAAAATTCAGGCGACAATCACACTTCGGTAAATATGGAGAAAGATCCCAGATATTGTCTGAATAAACTGACAATATCTCACCACTCTTCATTCGCGATAATACAAAAGTACTTGGAACAGTCAGCTGATTATTCTGTAGATTGTACTCATCAGGTAAAAACTGCTCAGCAATACCCAATGAATATAGATATGAATTAAATGAACTCATGATATCCACCCCAAATCAATTAGCAATTCAAAATGATTGAGCCAATAGGCATCTAAATCACCACTTTCTACTTCTTCTTGAATTGAAAAAATACGATCACGTAAGTTTTCATAAGTATCTGATAATTCGTTGAGTACTTCGTCAATTCGGTGTAGTACAACCCCAAACTGCTGTTCCCACTTGATTGTGTCCGTGGCTTTTTGCTTAACGTAGCCGAGTAGGCTTTTCAGTGATAAAAGCTTACGCACATCTTTATCATCAGCGTGGACTGCATAGTATTGACAGAATAAGCAATGCTCAAATTGCTGACAATTGGGTGTAGGGGCCCGTTCAGTAAAACCAATAGCTTTTTCAGGCTGTGGATAGATAGAGGCACATGCACCGACAGGTGAGGGTTGAGCATCAATAGTTTCATCTAACATTTGCACCGAAATTCGTTCAAGCGTTCGAGTTTTTGAGACGGCAACTTCTCGCAGCTCATTAAAAAACTGTGAAATTTGCTGGGCTGCATCTTTGAATGAAGTACGTGCATAATTATTTCTTGCCGTATCGAGAGAGTGACCCATGACTTCAGCTTCAAGCAGTAGGTCACCAGCGCTAAACTCAACAGTTTGACTGCTTTTATGCTTACGCCACTGTTGCGGCGTAATCCAAATCATTCTTGGGAAAATGCGCTGAAAAAGCTTTTTCATTAATTGTAATCTGCCGTAGCTGACAGGTCCCAACTGTTGAATTTCATTGCGTAATGGGAAGACGAAATCACATGCTTCATCTTGAATATACCATTTACGCAGTTCCAGAATTTTCCTAAAAATAGGTTCAAATTGAACCCCAAATTCTGGGTAGACTGTCTTGTCACCTGCACGGCTTTTTGTGCCAGAAAATCTGCGCCCTTGAGTACTTGGTAGAATTTCCATCGTATCCAGTTGCAACTGTTGAGCCGTGTCTAAATTTGCCCCCGTTTGTGCGATAAAGAGCAACATGCCGATGGCAAGACCGTAGGAGGCAAGTCTTTCACGCTCTACATGTCGCTTGTCTTTGTTGCTTTCTTCAAGTTTACGGATCGCTTGATTACGATTTTCACGTAAACGCTTTCGATATTCACTATCCTCAGCAAGCCCGAAATCCACCAACATTTTTGAGAAATCGGGAATAGTTGAATATTTAGACAAATAGCTGTGCATATCAAACTGAATATATTGTTTTTCAGTTTGATGATGAAAGCCTGAATAAAAATAGAACTCTTCCTGATCCACGGATTGAAAGTGTGCGGGAAAGTTACCCGCCTGTACAACGATACGATGGATTTCCGAAAATACATTCAACAAAGTCGCATACGTCTTTTGATGATCCTCCTGTGCAATCGGTAAAACAGGAACATCATAACGCTGCGACTGTACTTGCATTGCTTGACTAGCAATATCAATTTCATGACAATCAAATACATATGCGATCAGTTTTGCAACATAACGCTGATACTGCTTTGCGGTATGTGCAGCCAAGTTATCGTCATCAGTATCTGCAAGCAAAGTGCGATCAACTAAATATTTGCTGTAACGACGATAGGCATCGATCATGCTGTCCTTATTGGATAAATCAAAAACTTTCTTTTGCTGATCAATCCAGTCCAAAAATATTTTGATAATGGAATAGAACAACCCTTTTGATAGATCCGATCCATCCATTTGTAGTAAATAATCAGTGAAACATTTTAAAAAATAGCGTCTTTTTTCATCAAAAGAAGCAACAAGCTCATGGTCGGATACACCGGAAGAACATGCTCTTTTAGCAAAAAAGAATGTACCCATATCTAAAGTTTTAAAAGAAAATGAGGCTGTTTTATCTTTGAGCACAAGTATGAGATGCTCATGCTCAGTAATCTGCTTATGAGTATCAGTGATATGTACAAACAATGGAGTACGAATGAAATTCATGACAAATCTCCTGCTAAATTCACAGAGGACTGTACGTATTTCATCAAGCTAGACTCATACTCATGCTGAATTTTATTGCGCCATTGCAAGCGTGATTTATAGTTCAAATACTGCAAAGTCGTACTAATATTGCGATGCCCCATCCTAGCTTGCACATATTCGACTGCTGTCATAGCCGTATGCCCTTCGGGTAAATGCTGTAACTGGCTTTCCAATAGATTCATCCCAAAACTGGCACGTAAGTCATGGAATTTAAAGCTTGGAAATTGCGGATCAATCAAACGAATCTCGGGTAATAGCACGACTTTTAAATAACTACGCACCGCTTCACCTTCATATAGTTTAAGCCTCGCCCCAAACGAATCAGAGGCTTTGATCTTATCGATCAGTTCTTGCTGTTCAGCTTTGCTGGTGTAGAAAGGTGTGCCAAGCTTAGTGAGAAACACATAGTTTTCATCCGAGTCAGCATAGCTAGACTTCTGTCTACGCTGTTGCGCTTGTGGGCTATTAATATAAATTTTAAGATCTTGTGCCAACCAATTCGGGATGAGTAGCGTCATCGGCTTTTGAAATTTGGTATCAATGCCTGTACCCGACCCAATAGGTAGACGAATAAAACCCTGACTATCAGGCTTACAATTAAGTAAATTTTTGATTCGTAAAGTACAAATCGTCTGTAAGCGAGCACCTGTGAACAAAGCAAGATAGAACATCAACTGATATTCACGTGATGATTTTTGCAATGCTTTCAATATGACTGCTTGCGATTCAACACTGAGTGGGCTTAATTCACCATTATCCTTAATCACTTCAGAATTTGGGGCTTTGGCTGGAACATGAATCACAAGATCATGCGACTTAATTGCCATTTTTCTACGTGCGCCAAACTCATTATCTACAGCAATATATTTGTAAACATCTTGGAAAGGAAGTCCATAACGTTGATGGTCAACTAAGTCTTCCGTTACAAGAAATCGATAAAAGTTCACTACTGCATTAATTCGACCACGTGTAGAACTGGCTGAAATTAGACCTACATTCGCTTGCTCAATCAAACGAGCACGATATTTAAAAATCGCATTCGACTGTTTTAGTTTGTGGAATTTCAAACAGTCCAGCTGCTCATCTTCTAAAAAACGTTGAAAATCAACCAACTGATTCGCAATAGATGCAAACGTTTTAAAATCGTACTGTATTGTTTGCTGTAGTTTTTTCAGCAAGTACAGATTAAAAAATTCTGATGGGCTGCCATCTCCCTGAATAATCATAGGGAATTCTAGGTAAGCATCACCATATTTTTCGAATTCTGCATCATTTAAACAACGGGTTGCCTTAACCAACGTCAATAACTGAAATTTTTTAATGGTCACGACTTTAGCTTTAGACTGGTAGCGTGACTGACCATTTTTAAGTTTATTGCTCATTTTGAGCCTCCTGTTTATTAAAAACAGGCAAAAAGCGACTTTGAGGTAGGATTGACAAAAATGCCCCTATCCATCAAAATTGAAGTGTCTGGACGCCAATCAAGACATTCATAAAAGCTCATGTTCCCGCATGGGCTTTTATACTTTTTGCCGAATGAAAAAGTTAATTCAATTTTTTAATTGACCCTCCGTGTTTTGCTTAAATTGAGTTAGAATAAAATTCACTTGTGAATTTAATGATCTGTTTTGCAACAAAGCTTCTTCTTTCAACCAGCTTTTTAATACAGGTGAAATACGTAACTTGAGTTGTGTCGAAGAACTTGATAATTTCATATGAACCAACCTGGTTTAATAATGTGGTTCATCAATAAACCACTTTCCAATTAAAAATCTTTCCCATAATGTAGTCAATAATGGATTGTATTAATTATGTTAATATTACAAGATGCTCAACTGAAAATTCGTCTCCCAAGTGACCTAAAACAAAAAATTGAAGAAGTTGCAAATCAAGAAAAACGCTCAATGAATGCAGAGATAGTTGACCGCTTGGAAAAAAGCTTTCACTTTGTTACTCCCCCTGAAACAAACCCGAAAAATTTAAAACTTGCACACTATCAAATAATTGACCGAAAAGTAGAAGTTGCTGAAAGACTTGCTCATAGCCTAAATCTAATTAATAGCTTCAAAATGAATGCAGTAAAATACTCACACATTGCTCAAATATGTAAGTATGAAAATGCTGAAGTTTTTCTAAATTGGCTACAAGCCAAACAAGAACCTTCTTTTACTGAGTTAGAAAAAATTGCAGCCTATTTATATATTGATCAGGATTGGTTGATACACGGAGATGGGCATCCCATTCTATCCTCTAACTGGCAGATCGAAAATAATGTAGATTCAAACATCAATTCTCTGTTTTCTCATGTTGATCCTGTTTCCAAACAGGAGATTGAGGCTCAGAAAATCATTCTTGTTAGAAATATATCTGAAGAGGGCAATCTCCTTATCATTAAAGTATTACAAGACTGGCGTGTCGAAGTGCTAACTACCAATATTCACGTTTCTACGTACAATGGAGTGGGTGGACAAAATATGTTAGAAAGTTTTGCTCGCCTATGTTCACAACTATATAAATCTACAAAATATCTAACAAGAACAAATGCCTACTTAATTAATAATGAATTATTTGAAAAAATTCTAACGTGCGAAGAGCACCCATTAGCCCTATTAAAAAAAGAGCACACAAGTATTTGGTGGGAAGCCTTTTGGAATGCAACTGATTCTAATAACGTTCGAAAGGACTTTTTAGACGTATGGCATGACTGGGATCAAACATCCTCTATTGCCATTAATGCCCTTTCTAAAAAACTATAGATGAAGACTAATTTATGAAATCATCACAACTTTCAGCACATCACCCCATGTAGTGATGTGTTAACCATTGGTATATTCAAATAAATCCTGCATATTGCAATTAAAATATTTGCACAATGTATCAGCGACTGAAAGTTCAATTCGTATTGCTCGGTCATAGTAAAGGCTTGTTAGTGTATTGCGATTAATACCAGTCGCCTGAGCTACCTCACTTAACTTTAAAATTTTTCGCTCACCCATCAAATTTGACAACCTACATCTAATCATAACAACCTTTAAATTAAAAAATTAACCTATGGCAGGTTAATTTAACTTGATAAATAATCTTTAGCATGATAATTTAACCTATAGTAGGTTATTTTGTTTCATAGGGAAACAAGTCAACCTTTCTGTATATCATTATATAATTTCTATGCGAGTTCAGCTATGAATAACTATTTTTCTCCAAAATTCTCTGTTTCAGAAGAAGTCCGCTCAACTGCTATTGCTCTAATCAAAGAGTTTAATATTGACCGTACATTTGATTTAGCTTTGTTTCTGAATGTTAATCCCAACTTAAATGACCAAGATGCGACTTTAGCCTGGGTGAATTATTTTGAAAAAAATCAACATGATCTCAGTGACTTCAATCATGTTAGACGCCACTTCATGAAAAATTTTCCAAAAATTATGTTTGCAAATTTCAGTGAATAAAATAATCAAAGGGAGATATCAAATATCTCCCTTAATTTTTTATAGCAATGTCTCTTATGGTAATCTCAACAAAAAGTAAAATTCAATTTAATTGGTTGTAAAAATATGGAATCATTTATAAAAGCAGGCCATATGGAGCCTTCAGTCATTGTTTTTGACGTATTTGGCACACTTGTGAAGATAGGGGAAAGACGCTCCCCATATAGAAAATTAATGAAATGGCTTAAGGAAAATGGTCGACAGCCAAAACCTGATGATGCCAAATTTATTATGTCTCAAAATTTAAGTTTTACTGAACTTATAAAGTTGCTAGGGATAAATATTCCAGAGCAATTACTACAAGAACTTGCGCATGATTTAGACGAAGAAATACAATCTATTATTTTATATGAAGATACGCTATCAACTTTGGAAGAATTAAAAAAATTGGGATTCAGATTGGCATTATGCTCAAACTTAGCTATGCCATATGGAAAAGTTGTTTCTTCATTTTTACCTTCTCTTGATGCTTATGCTTGGAGTTATGAGGTTGGAGCAATTAAACCAGAGTCACAAATTTATCAATATTTAATTGATAAATTACAATGTCATGCCAAAGACATTTTGTTTATTGGAGATACAATTTTAGCTGATTACAGTGGTCCAAATGAATTTGGTATGTCAGCACGTTTAATTGATCGTAAGAATGGTCAAAAGCTGGCAGATGTTTTAAACGACATACTTTAACAACTCGTGGACGCCCCCCTAATAGTGAATACTCACAGCCCCTCATCTTTCCATTTTTTTAAATTCTGCAATTCGTTCATCAAGCTCCAGAACCCATGCTGGTTTTATATGTGGCACATCTGGACGCTCAACACCTTGATGGTCAAAAAACTTATACACCATTGCCGCCAACTTGATAAACGCCAGTTCAAACGTATCTGCCCAAACATCTAAACGATAATCATGATAATGCTCTTGGTATAATTTACCACCATCTTCTACTTTATTGAGATGTGAGCCAGTCTCTAAATAAATCACTAATTTCCCATCATCTTCATCATTATATGCGCCGTGATAAACATTTTGGCAATGCCCCCATGTATTCCAATGCCATGATGGTACATCGCCAATAACCGTCCAAAAAGCTGGGTGTGTATCAATAAAATGATAGGCAGTTAAAAAGTCCGTTGGATTTGCGAGATATGCTTGCTCATTTTCAAAGGCAGTCTGTAAAGCAGATTGTAAATGCTCAAATTTATTTTGATCGGTGTAGGAAAACAAACCACTAGAAAGATGCTCAGAGGTTTTAAAAAATAGGCAACCATTCTCTTTATCCTCACCAAAATATTGATAAACCTCTGGTAGAATCTGTAAATCTGTAGGTTTGACATGATGGATCTGGTGTTGTACGTCTTTTAAGCTTTCGTGAATTGCTTCCATACGATCAGGGTAAGTGACGACAAGTTTAGTATCTCGCAGTGATAAAATTGCTGGTTCAGTTATTTGGGGTAACTGTTCTAATAACCAGTCTGGTAATTGTTTTAATTCAGTCGGTTGCATTTTTAGTTATCCTATTTTTTAAAAATTTCAACTTGTTACATACGTTACACAACATAATTTGTGCAAGTTATTTATAGCATTGGTTATATAATGCCCGTATCATCTACTAAATAAAAATGAGTATCTGGAATGTTGCAAAGTGCCGTCCTAGATATTTTAAAAATAGAAAAAATGTGTTTTAACTGGTGGTATGGGTATATTTCCATTGAGCCATTATAGATTTTTCATCTTGGTTTAGATTTTCCTTTCTTTAGTTTTTCTATATAAGCCTCACATTGAGCAGGCAAACCAAGATGATATTTTAAAGTGCTATCCGCTTTTGCTGTCACATACTCAATATTTTGAATTTCACGCTGCTGAGCAAAAACTTGAATCGCAGGATATAACTGTTCTGAACAACTCGCATCATTACTAAAATATTTTAATGTCTTGGTTGTAGAATAATAAATGGCAGCAAACAATCGCCCATCTTTAAACACAATCGCTGATGAAGCATCTAAACTGCTTCCAGACCGACCTTCATAATACAGAGCCTCATCTGTTTTTAGTAAATAGGGCGCTGAGTAATTATCGAAATTAGATTGAAATTTTAGATAATCATGCTTTAACAATGTTTGAAGTTCTGTTTGGATTTTTGGATGCAAAACAATTTGAGGAATTGATGAAATATTTGAATATTGAATTAAGTCTAGTTCTTGAGCATGAGTAAAAACGGAGATCGAAAAAAGTAGAAAAAGATAATATTGATTCTTCATATCAAATTTATTATTTTTATGTCCATATTGACTTACTTATGGATTGTTCATTTTATATGGACACTTATGGAGTATCAATAAGGGTAAAACCCTTTTGTACTGTATTCATAACATTCTCCACAAATGTTTTTGTTTATTTATAAGCCTAAAGAAAAAGCTCATTTAGCTTAATTTTATATTTAGCACTAAGTGTGCCAAGTTTTATTATAATAAAATTGAGAGAAAAAACAGCAATTTAAAAAAATATTTTTATTTTTGTAATCTTTGTGTGTTCTTTTGTGCAACTAACTGACAAAAATTGTCAATTAGTTAACTAAAGTCACCCCAGTATGATTGGTTTATTCCCCAATTCATTGTTTAAATCATCTATTTTTCGATCATAGTAGTGATTTAAAATTTCTCCAATCTGCTTAATACCCAAAATCACCCCATTCTTATACTTCTGTTGCTTCAACTGCTGAATAATATTTTCACAAATCTGATCCCATACATCTTGGGTGGTTGCCTGTTTAATTCCTCGATCAATCACAATTTCTACTTTATGATCACAGAGGTTTAAATATAAAAGCACGCCACTATTATGCTCTGTATCCCACACACCCAATTCAGCAAAAAGTTGTCGGGCACGACACAGCGTATCTTGGTAATAAGCAGAACGAGAAGGTAGAGATCCTTCAATCACGACCTGAATTTCCCCCACATGCCCATGCTCTGCTTCTTCTACAGCTAATGCAATCGCATGCTGATCCTGCTTGGAGAAAAACCGCTTGGTTGCAGGCATATAAAAGAAGTGCTTAAGCCAGCGCTTAAAACTTGGTTGGGCATGCTCTTCCAGCTTAGGCTGCGTGACAATATCTGTTGTATCTGTAGTTGTTACCATGAGCCTGATGCTCCTCCCCCACCAAAACCACCGCCGCCTCCACCGAAGCCGCCGCCTCCAAAACCGCCACGCCCATTACTACCGCCACGACCTCCACCTGCCATGAAAGCATGCAGGATCAACTGAGCAAGTGAGGTCACGAGTAAAAAGAAAACTCCAGCACCAATTAATAGGCTAGCGATCAATCCCATTCCATTGACCAACCCAGCTGCAGTTCCAGCCACTGCGGCAGTGGCCGCACTCAGCTTCCTGCCAAAGATCATGGAACCAATAACACCAGCAACGATAATGAAAATAACCGAACCAAAAGTCGCTTGAGATGCTTGCTGCGCTTGATAAGCCTGTTCCTGACGTTCTTTAAGCTCAGCTGCTGCTTGAGCTGCAATTTCAGGATCCAGATTTAGAATACGCTCGATTTCTGCCAGCCCAGCATCTATCCCTTGTGCATACTGACCCTGCTTAAACAAAGGTGTAATTTTGTTATTAATAATCCGTCCAGCCACAATATCTGGCAGAACGCCTTCTAACCCATATCCAGTTAAAATCTGGATACGATGGTCATTTACCGCAATGGTCATTAACAGGCCATTATCGTGTTCTTTTGATCCCAGTTGCCAGCGATCTGCCACACGCATGGAATAGTCAAAAATATCTTCCTGGCCCGTGGTAGGGACAATTACTACGCCAATCTGAGCCTTACCCGCCTGATAAAGATTGATAATTCTTTGACTAAGTTGCTGTTTTTCTGCCGCTGTCAATAAATTTGCCTGATCAATGACTGGCTCATTCATGCTGGGCAAGTCGCGCTGAACCTGACCTTCTGCCATATCATTGGCAATTTTTGGCTGCGGAGCTGTAGCGGCTGATTCTACATTTTGATCCGTAGTATTCTTTTTAGGCTGCAAAATTTCACGTGCAACAATGACTTCTTCTGTATCAGTTGCCGTTGCTGTTTCACTCCAGGCAGGATTCATCAGGCTCATAATGAGGCTGAGAAATAGACCTATATAAAG
The DNA here is from genome assembly GCF_033558715.1 of Acinetobacter sp. YWS30-1. Classification (NCBI taxonomy): domain Bacteria; kingdom Pseudomonadati; phylum Pseudomonadota; class Gammaproteobacteria; order Moraxellales; family Moraxellaceae; genus Acinetobacter; species Acinetobacter sp. YWS30-1. The sequence continues at coordinate 2,718,766 of NZ_CP114606.1, forward strand.
TTTTACAGCGCTTATATGCATCATTGCAGCCACCTTATTAGTGATTACCCAAGATCAAGCTTAGTCAAATGAAACCTTAGGTGCCTGTTGCGCACTCTGCTCTGCACTAAAGTTTGGCTTGGTATCCATTCCAATCACTTTAGCCGTCATCACCTGCGGGAACTGACGTGCATAAGAGTTGAAATCTTGTACAGTGGTAATATAGCGGTTACGTGCTACTGCAATACGGTTTTCAGTACCTTCAAGTTGTACCTGCAGATCGCGGAACTGCTCGTTGGCTTTCAGATCAGGATAATTTTCAGTTACTGCCAGTAGACGTGACAAGGCACTGGTCATTTGTGCCTGTGCTTCCTGATAGCGCTGGAACAGTTCAGGATCTTCCAGCACTTCACGATCAACTTTCAAACCTGCTACATTGGCGCGTGCCTGAGTCACTTCAGTCAATACCTGCTCTTCATGCGCTGCATAGCCTTTTACCACATTCACCAGATTCGGCACCAAGTCAGCACGGCGCTGATACTGGTTCTGCACTTCAGACCATGCCGCAGTTACTGCCTCATCCTTGACTTGTAAGGTGTTATAGCCACAACCTGTAAGCGTCAGGGTACTGGCTAACATCAGAGCAATGAAAGATTTTTTTAATACAGGGATCATCTTTTATCCTCAATTCTTTATTGATATTTATTTAATTAATTTGATTTTAAACATATTTTTCCTAGTTTTTGTTAATTTTTATAATTTTTTACTTTTATCGTTTTTATTCCTTCTGTTCTGCTTCAGAGCTACGAATTAATATTGGATATATCTATAAGTTCAAATTCATATTTTATAAGCTCATAGGATTAAGCTAACCAAATATTCAAAACAAAGAAAAATAAAAAAACCCGCCGTAGCGGGTTTTTTTTAAATAGATGATTAAATTAGATTAAATATCAAGATAATCGAGAATACCTTCTGCAGCCTGACGACCTTCCCAGATCGCAGTCACCACCAGGTCAGAACCACGGACCATGTCGCCACCAGCAAAGATTTTTGGATTTGAAGTCTGGAATTTGTATTGCTGTTGTTCAGCTGCAAGTACGCGACCCGAACCATCCAGGTTAATTTCTACGTCAGTAAACCAGTCTGCAGGGCTAGTACGGAAACCAAATGCCAACAATACCGCATCTGCAGGCAGAATTTCTTCTGAACCTGGAATTGGTTCCGGACTACGGCGGCCACGGCTGTCTGGTTGACCCAGTTGAGTCGTTACCACTTTTACGCCAGTCACTTTGCCATTTTCACCCACGATTTCGATAGGTTGACGGTTGAACTGGAATTCCACACCTTCTTCACGCGCATTTTTTACTTCACGACGTGAACCCGGCATGTTCGCTTCATCACGACGATAAGCACAAACCACTGACTCAGCACCTTGACGGATTGAAGTACGGTTACAGTCCATCGCGGTATCACCACCACCCAAGACAATCACTTTTTTGCCTTCAACGCTGATGTATTCGGATGGATCTTTTTCCCACCCCTGGCAACGGTTCACGTTAGCAATCAGGAAATCCAGTGCATCATATACACCATCCAGATCTTCACCAGCAAAGCCACCTTTCATATAAGTGTATGTTCCCATACCCATAAAGACAGCATCATAGTCAGCGAGTAACTGGTCGATAGTAACATCGGTACCAATTTCAGTATTCAGACGGAATTCAACACCCATACCCGTGAAAATTTCACGTCGGCGTTTCATCACGTCTTTTTCCATCTTGAATTCTGGGATACCGAAAGTCAGCAGACCACCAATTTCAGGACGTTTATCAAATACAACTGGCTTCACACCATTACGTACCAGAATATCAGCACAACCTAGACCGGCAGGACCCGCACCAATGATGGCAACTTTCTTGTCAGTCCATTTCACATGAGACATATCTGGACGCCAGCCTAAAGCGAAAGCAGTGTCATTAATATATTTTTCAGCATTACCAATGGTGACTGCACCAAAACCATCATTTAAGGTACAAGCACCTTCACACAGACGGTCTTGGGGACAAACACGACCACAGACTTCTGGCAAAGTATTGGTTTGGTGACACAGTTCTGCTGCCTGGAAAATACGGCCTTCTGCCAGTAACTTCAACCAGTTTGGGATGTAGTTATGAACCGGACATTTCCATTCACAGTACGGGTTACCACAACCTAGACAACGATGTGACTGATTTGCAGCCACTTCTGTTGTGAAAGGTTTATAAATTTCCACAAATTCTGCTTTGCGGACGTCAATCTCTTTTTTCTCTGGATCTTGGCGTGCGACATCCAGGAATTGAAAGTCATTATTTAGGCGCTCTGCCATCTCTCTCTCCGTGGGTAGACCCAAGGCTTTATTCGCATTACCTTAGGTCTGCCTATATCTGCAGTAGTGGAATTATTGTGGATCAGCTTGAGTTGTTTTCAACAAGGTCAATAAGTTAGCTGCTTTTGGTTTTACCAGCCAGAACTTACGACTATAGAAATCAAACTCATGGCGGATCTTGTACGCCCAAGCACTACCTGTTTCTGCAATATGTTCATCTAAAATGCGAAGCAAAAAGGTCTGATGTTCTTCCATCGCTTCAGTTGAGATACGGTTCAGTTCAATCAACTCATGGTTGTAATGATCTACAAAATCATTGTCCAGGTCCAATACATAAGCAAAACCACCGGTCATACCTGCACCGAAGTTATGACCTACTTTACCTAGGACAGTCACAATACCGCCAGTCATATATTCACAGCAGTGATCGCCTGCACCCTCAATCACAGCAAAGGCACCAGAGTTACGAACTGCAAAACGTTCACCCGCAGTACCTGCAGCAAACAATTTACCACCAGTCGCACCATACAGACAGGTATTACCAATGATCGCAGTATTTTGAGTCTGGAATGGCGAACCTTTCGGTGGGAAAATCGAGATACGACCACCTGCCATACCTTTACCCACGTAGTCGTTCGCATCACCTTCCAGTTTCAGATGCAGACCACCGGCATTCCAGACACCGAGTGACTGACCCGCTGTACCAGTCAGATTTACTTTAACCGGATGTGCTTCCATACTCAGGTTGCCATAACGTTTGGCAATTTCACCTGACAGACGCGCACCAATCGAACGGTCACAGTTACCTACGGTAAAGCTGTATTCACCACCTGTACCTGCTTCGATTGCTGGAAGAATTTCTTCTACCATCTTCTCAGCCAGAATACCTTTATCGAACGGTTCATTACCCTGTACTTCACAGTACTGTGCTTTGCCTTCTGCTGCTGGATGTGACTCTAGCAGTTTGCTCAGATCAAGGTGAGCATGTTTGTCAGTTTCACCTGGCAGGATTTCCAGCAAATCTGTACGACCAATCAGGTCTTTCAGGCTAGATACGCCAAGTGCCGCCAACCATTCACGTGTTTCTTCAGCAATGAAAGTGAAGAAATTGATCAGCATTTGTGGTTCGCCGATGTAGTGCTCTTGACGCAGATGATCCTGCTGAGTCGCAACACCGGTCGCACAGTTATTCAAGTGACAAATACGCAGGTATTTACAACCTAAGGCAATCATTGGTGTTGAACCGAAGCCGAAGCTTTCTGCACCCAAGATCGCAGCTTTTACGACGTCCAGACCAGTTTTTAAACCACCATCAGTTTGAACGCGTACTTTGCCACGCAGGTCGTTTACACGAAGTGCTTGATGCGCTTCACTTAAACCTAATTCCCATGGAGAACCCGCATGGTGAATCGAGGATAATGGAGATGCTGCTGTACCACCGTCATAACCAGAAATGGTAATAAAATCGGCATAAGCTTTTGCCACACCTGCTGCAATCGTACCTACACCCGGTTCAGATACCAGTTTCACCGATACCATCGCTTGCGGATTGACCTGTTTCAAGTCAAAGATCAACTGCGATAAATCTTCGATCGAATAGATATCATGGTGTGGTGGTGGTGAAATCAGGGTCACACCTGGAACTGAATAACGTAAACGGGCAATCAAGCCATTCACTTTACCACCTGGCAACTGACCACCTTCACCTGGTTTTGCACCTTGAGCTACTTTAATTTGCAGTACTTCTGCTGATGTTAAGTACGCTGGAGTTACACCAAAACGTCCGGATGCAATCTGTTTGATTTTCGAGTTACGGATGGTGCCATAACGGGCTGGATCTTCACCGCCCTCACCAGAGTTAGAACGACCGCCAATGGTGTTCATGGCAATCGCAATCGCTTCATGTGCTTCAGGAGATAACGCACCCAAAGACATACCCGCAGAGTCAAAGCGAGGCAGAATATCTTCTACAGACTCAACCTGATCCACTGGAATTGAGTTGTCAGTTTTCAGCTTGAATAAGTCACGAATGGTTGCAATGGGACGATTGTTTACCAGCTCTGCATATTCTTTAAAGTCCGCATAATTACCAGAACGTACTGCTTTATGCAGTGAGTTAATCACATCCGGGTTAAACGCATGGTATTCCTTGCCGAAGACAAATTTCAGCATACCGCCCTGATCGATTGGCTTACGGTTTTTCCAGGCTAAATCTGCCAGTTGCCTCTGGTCATTTTCAAGATCAGCAAAAGTTGCACCTTGAATACGGCTCGGAACACCTACGAAGCATTTGTTCACAACTTCATTGGATAAACCGACTGCTTCAAATAACTGACCGCCACGATAAGAAGCCACAGTTGAAATACCCATCTTAGACAGGACTTTCAGCAAGCCTTTTTCAATACCCTTACGGAAATTGTTTTGCGCATATACCGGATCACCCAGCAATTCACCTTTAGCCACCAGATCATTGATCACGTCATATGCCAGGTACGGATAAATTGCTGTCGCACCAAAGCCAAGTAGAACGGCAAATTGATGTGGATCACGTGCAAAACCGGTTTCAACAATCAGGTTCGCATCAGTACGCAGACCAGTATTGATCAAATGATGGTGTACTGCACCAGTGACCATCACAGCATTGGCTGGCAAGAAACCTTCACGAATTTTCTTGTCTGAAAGTACCAATAAAGTTTTGCCGTCACGAATCGCTTGCGCTGATTCTTCGCAAATACGAGCAATCGCAGCTTCTAAGCCTTCAGTTTCAGCATAGTTCAGATCAATATCCGCAATCTCATAACCTGTACGGCCTAGCGTACGGATCTGATGCATTTTTGAATTAGACAGAACCGGACTTGAAATAATCAGACGGTCTGCATGTTCTGGACCCTGTTCGAAAACGTTTTGTTCACGACCTAAACAGGTTTCTAGTGACATTACAATCGATTCACGTAATGGATCGATTGGCGGATTCGTTACCTGAGCGAACTGCTGACGGAAATAGTCTGATACATGACGCACCTGACGTGACAGAACCGCCATCGGGGTATCATCACCCATAGAACCCACAGCTTCCTGACCGCTTTCAGCGATTGGACGCAGTAACTGGTCACGTTCCTCGAAAGTCACCATGAACATTTTCTGTGCCGCTTTCAGGTTGTCACCTTTCAAGCCTCGCTCACATAGATATTCTTCCAGCTCAGGGCTACCTTGTAGACGTACAGCATTTTCACGTAACCATTCACGGTACGGACGCATACGTTTCAGGTGATTATTCACATCCTGAGTATCTAATACTTTACCGGTATAAGTATCGATCACCAGCATTTGGCCAGGACCCACACGTCCTTTAGAAATGACATCTTCAGGTTCATAACCCCATACACCGATTTCTGACGCCAGTGTGATGTAGCCATTTTTAGTGATGACCCAACGTGCCGGACGCAAGCCGTTACGATCCAGCATACAGATCGCATGACGACCGTCTTGGATAACTAAACCAGCAGGGCCATCCCATGCTTCCATATGTTTAGAGTTGAACTCATAGAATGCACGTAAATCAGCATCAAGCGTTTCAACGTTTTGCCAAGCAGGTGGAACCAGCATACGTAGCGCACGGAACAGATCCATACCACCACCCACGAGGATTTCCAGCATGTTATCCAGACTAGATGAATCTGAACCAGTACGGTTTACGATTGGATTCAGCTCAGTCAGACCTGGCAGTAATGGGTTTTCAAATTTAGGTGTACGCGCCATTGCCCAGTTACGGTTAGCCGTAATAGTGTTAATCTCACCATTGTGGGCAAGGTAACGGAATGGCTGAGCCAATGGCCAGCGTGGCAATGTATTGGTAGAGAAACGTTGATGGAAAACCACGATATGTGATGCCAGACGTTCATCAGCCAGATCAGTATAGAAGTCAGCAATCGCTGCCGGCATCATCAGACCTTTATAGCTGATTACAGTTGAGCATAAGGTCGTCACATAGAAGTATGGATCACTAGTTAACTGCTGTTCAGCACGACGACGTGCAAGGAACAATTTACGGTTGAATTCAACTTCAGTTACACCGATTGGGCAGTTAACAATCACCTGCTCAAAAGCCGGCAGAGACTGCATTGCAATCTCACCAAGCGCATCATTATTCGTCGGTACAACACGCCATGCGATAACGCGACAGCCTTCTTCTTCAATTTCTTTGGTCAGGACTTGTTTTGCATGTGCGGCTAATGCTGGATCCAGATTCAGGAATACTGTACCCACAGCAAAAATCTCACTTAAGGTAATGTCACTTAAGCGTTTGGCTTCTTCACGGAAGAATTCTTTAGGCATTGCCAGCAATAGACCACAACCATCACCGGTCTTGCCATCAGCAGCAATACCGCCACGGTGGGTCATACAACTTAGACTATGAATTGCGGTCTTGACCAGATCATGACTGGCATCACCCTGCATATGGGCGATCAAACCGAAACCACAGTTATCTTTAAACTCATCCGGTTGGTATAAACCTTGAGCGGGAGCTACATTATTAGGCGATGGCATGTGCATAGCGTACCCTTCTTTTCACTAAGCCCGATAGGCTATTAAACAATCAAAATTCTGCTGTGCGTGACTGTCTGATTTACTCCGCAAGCTAAGCAGCTTTATAGAGCAAAATATCATTGAGTATCTTTTCAACATAATCCTTTTTCAGACGGAATGCATGAAAAATAACATTCATTTTGCTGATGGATAAGATAAAAATAAGCAACAAAGATGACAATTACGCCTATTCATCGAATCATTTTCGCGCCAAAACAGGGAGATTAATTCAATTCATGCACCAATAAAGCAAATTTCATGCCAACTTAAGGAGCAAAAATCAAAACAACACAAATGACAAAGATTTAGTCTACAAAAGAAAAATACTGGTTATTTATGGTGCATATTTTTTGCACCAAAAGCGCACATTTATAATAAAGATAAAGTGTCTGTGCGCTATTTTAGACCGACCTAGTTAAATGGATCACTAATCTCATTTTCTTGAGGTCGCGAATTGCCATTTGATGAGCGCGGACTTCCTTCGACATGGCTCTGAGATTTCTGTACATCCACTACATTACCTTCCTGATCACGTCGAACAATCGTGGTACTCGTGGTGCTTTCTTTAGGAGTGACTACAGGGGCTGAAGGTTGAGCTTTCGGTCTGATCTGTACGGATTCATCGACTTTCGGTAAAGGTACATTTTTCAACTGAATTTCATAAAGTTTTTGATTACTTGCCAGTTCTTCCGAACCCATACTGTTGACTAGACTGGCATATTGTTGCATGGCCACAACTTTAGGCTGGACGGATTTAGGCAGATTCAGATTGAGCACTGATAAAGCCTGTTGAGCTTCTGCTGCGGTTTTATACAGACCATATAACAATACATATTGTTCAGGCTGGTTCTCACCCGAAAGCCTTAAATAAACAAAAGGCTTACGATCCTGCTGCTTTTTCAGGAAGGTTTTTAGAATGGCTTCATTACCTACACGAAATAGCTCAATCGCATGCTGTTTCTTTACTTTACCAATATATTTGGTTCCGCGGAATTCAGGCTCATGACTAACATTGACAACAATCCGAGTATTGAGAGCAAGAGGCTTAACCTCATCAGAAAGTGCACCAAGATGGGTCATTGAGGCCACTTTTTCTGGTTGAATCTGTAATTCAACTTCCGTTTCCGGCTTCTTCTCTACTTCTACAACTTCATCTGTATCGGTAATAGCCCAAAAAACCAAGGCAGCAAATAGACAGCATACGCCACAGACCAGCCAGAAATAATGCTGAATCTTTTGCCAAGGGGTACGTAATGCTGTCATAAAAATTTAAACCTATGCCTGATGAGCTAAAATCGCCTGTTGCATCAACTCGACATCAAAGTCTCGAGTAATGACCGCTTTTCCAAGTTGCTGCAATAATACAAGACGAAGCTGCCCATTTAAAACTTTCTTGTCGTGAGCCATGTAAGCCAAGAAATCGTCAAGTGGGATTTTAGGACAAACAATAGGTAATTGCGCACGAGAAATGATTTTTTTTGTACGCTCAAGGTCTTCTAATGAAATCCAGCCCATGCGATGGGATAAATCTGCTGCCATCACCATACCGGTTGCTACCGCTTCTCCGTGCAGCCATTCACCATAACCCAGATAAGACTCAATCGCATGACCGAATGTATGACCGAGATTAAGTAAAGCACGCTCACCCTGCTCTTTTTCATCATTGGCTACAATACGAGCTTTATGTGCACAAGAACGATAAACTGCTTCGGCCAGCAATTGCTCATCACGAGCAATAAGACCTTCCATATTGGCTTCTAACCAGACCAGAAATTCTTCATCACCGAGCAAGGCATATTTAATCACTTCAGCCAAGCCTGCAGACAGTTCACGATCTGGTAAAGTTGACAGCTGTGACATATCTGCCAACACCACTTGTGGCTGCTGGAAAGCACCAATCATATTTTTACCCAGTGGATGATTAATGCCAGTTTTACCGCCCACGCTGGAATCCACTTGAGAGAGTAAAGTCGTTGGCACCTGAATAAAATAGACACCACGCTGGAAACAGGCAGAGGCAAAACCGGCCATATCTCCAATAACACCACCACCGAGTGCCAGAACCGTACAGTCGCGGTTAAAGCCTGCCTCAAGCAATGCATCAAAAATTAGGTTTAGATGCTCAATATTTTTGTATTTCTCACCATCTGGCAAAATACAGGTCGCCACAGTTTTACCCAAATTTTCCAATGCAGCCTTATAGCGATCCAGATAGAGTGGTGCCACCGTCTCATTACTGACAACCATCACCTGCTTGCCATGAATATAGGGCTCAAGCAATTCCTGAGGATTCAAGTTACTGCCAATAAAAATAGGATAACGACGTTCACCGAGTTCGACATATAAGGTTTTCATGAGGGGATAACCACTTTTTCAACTGAACTTATTTTTTTGGAAGAATGAGATTCAGAATACGCTGCGCCAAATCTCGTGCAGCCCCCTGATTGGTCTCAATGATGTAATGTGCGACTTCCCGGTATAACGGATCCCGCACTGCAAGCAGATCTCTGAGTTTCTGTTCAGGATTTTCGACTTGTAACAAGGGACGGTTTTTGTCGCGATAGGTTCGCTGAAGCTGAATTTCAACTGGAGTGTAAAGATAAACAACGATACCTCGCTGCTTTAAATAATCCCGATTAGGAGCCTGAGTAATTGCACCACCACCAGTTGCAAGTACCAGCTGTGGGCGTGAGGTTAACTCATCAATTACAACAGTTTCACGATGACGAAAACCCTTTTCACCCTCTTTTTCAAAGATCCAGGGAATAGTAGCCCCTGTTTTCCGCTCAATTTCATGATCGCTGTCCAGAAATTCTCGTCCTAACAGTTCTGCTAAATGTCGTCCTACTGTTGTTTTACCGGCCCCCATCGGCCCTACCAAATAGATATTTGGCAGGGTTTCAAACTCTTTGCTTGGCAAGGAGTCACCTATTCATTTTGTTAAATTCAAAATATATTAATGATTTCTTGAAACACTGTCATTAACAATTCGAGGTGTAACAAAAATCAGTAGCTCACGTTTGTTATCCGATTTTACATCTTTACGGAATAAACGACCTAAATAAGGTAGATCGCCCAAGAAAGGAACTTTAGTTTGTGCATTTCGAGTTTCTTGCTCAAAAATACCACCAAGTACTACTGTTTCACCATTATCAACCAGTACATTAGTATTGATCTGGTTTTTATTAATCGTTAACTGTCCAGTAGGTGTCGGATTTCCTGGTGAGTCACTGGTAATATTCAACTCCATCTGCACTTTACCATCTGGTGTAATACTTGGCGTTACATCTAAACTTAAAGTTGCATCAATAAATTCAGTAGTTGAAACTGCATTAGCACCACCACCTTCTGCGGACTGATAAGGAATTTGGGAACCAGATGCCACAGTCGCTTTTTGCTTGTCAGCAGTGAGCACTTTTGGTGTAGAAATTACTTCACCATAACCATCTGCCTGTAGCGCAGAAAGTTCAAGATCCAGCATAAAATCTGATAGGCTAATTAAACCAAAGGCGATGCGACTTGCTCCTGGACTAGTTACACCTAGATCCACATTAAGGTTATCCGGTCTCTGAATTTCATAGGTCCACCCCCCTCTTTCACTATCAAATTCAGGCTCCCTCAAATCCCAAAGAGTCGTATCACTACCACCAACGAGAAGGTGATTATTATTGGTAATCCCTTGAGATAGAATCCCCCACTTCACCCCCATTTCTTTAGTAAAGTCAGTGGTTGCACGGACAATACGCGCCTCTACCATCACCTGCTTTACCTGTACATCCAGCAGATCCACCATATTGCGAATTTTATCAATAAATGGCTGGGTATCATTCACAATAATGGTATTGGTACGAGCATCAATAGAGATAGAGCCACGTGAACTTAATAAACTTTCTTTATCATCGTTATTAGTACTATTACTTGAATTACCTGATCCTGATGCACTTTTATTTTGAGTAATCAGTTTTTCAATATCTGCTGCTTTTGCATAACTGAGCTGCATATATTCAGTTTGAATCGGTGCAAGTGCAACGCTTTGTTTTAAAGCCTTAGCTTCTTCTTCTTCGGCCTTAATTAGTTCTGCCACTGGTGCAATCCAGATCACATTACCATTACGACGTTTATCCAGATTTTTGGTTTTTAATACAATATCTAAAGCCTGATCCCAAGGCACTTCTTTGAGGCGTAAGGTAATATTACCCTGTACGCTATCTGCAGCAACCATATTGATATCGGTAAAATCGGCTAATAATTGTAGAACTCGACGAACTTCAATATCTTGGAAATCGAGGGAAATTTTCTTGCCTGTATAAGCGACTGATTTAGGACGTAATGGACCCTTAACTTCTGGACGCTTCAAACTAATCGTCAGCTTATTATCCGTCTGGAAAGCCATATATTCATAACTTTCTGTAGACTGAATAGTAATTACACCTGAACCATTTTGATTGACTGCATCTACGGTTGAAACAGGCGTGGCAAAATCATTCACATTCAAACGTCGGGTCAAATGTGCCGGAATCTTGGAGCCCAGAGTCCGCACAATCACTTTGGTTCCCTGCTGCTGTACATCGACTGGTGTGTTCTGACCTGCCAGATCAATTACCACCAGTCCTTCACCTTGCGCACCCCGCTGGAAACCAATATTAGTAATCCCCTGAGCGACCTGCTGTTGTACAGGCTGAGCAATAGCGACTGGAGTGGCAGAATTAATTTTTAAAATAAAGGTATTGCCTTCCACACGCGTCGTAAATGCACCTGCATTAGCGAGATTCACCGTCAGTCGAGAACGCTGTGCATCTGAGCTAACATCCACTGAACTGGCTTCAGCAGTTGCGACTGGAATACTAGACTGTTTTAGATTTTGTTGGGCCTCATTAAAATCCAGAATCAGGCGTGATGGAGATTCAAGCTGATAAGCTTGAGGCTGAGGTGGCAAGCCATTAAACATCACCCGGATTTCAGTTCCCTGTCCAGGAATTTGCATTGGCACTACATTGGTCATTGAAACTTGCGCACTCGCTACTTGCATCACAGCAATCGCGACAGCCCCCATAGAAAACTGACGAAACACATGATTCATTGTATTAGCATCCCCAAAAATAAATTCTTTAATACTCTTATTCATTTTTATTCCTTAAAACTTATGGCGCTGGCCCAATCAAAACCAGACTTCGTGGTCGTTCCACATATCCCTCACGGCCATCTGGAATAATCTCAATCAAGTCAATCTGTGTCGGCGTAATTCTCGTTACACGACCATGATTAAGTCCCATATAGCTGCCACGTTGTATCCGCTCAATTTCCCCATCAGGCGTTTGAATTAAAGCCAGAATCTGCCCCGCCTGATTCCGCATACTGCCTTTCATGCTTAAGGTTTCGAGTGGATAGCTTTCTAAAGGCTGTAATTGGCGTGACAAGTTCGGATAAACTCGCTTACCTGCCATAATTTTCAATTCAGCTGCTAAAGAGCTTGGCAGGAAAGGACTTTTCAGCTGATGAGCTGCGTAATTAAACATTTCTGTCGGAATAAAATCTGGTGCCGGTTCAATCGGTAATGGTGGTTGATTACGAATATTGGCCATTTCCTGATTGACTGCATCAATTCTTGATTCGCAGCCCACCAATAAAAGTCCGAGCGTTAAAGCTGAAGTAATTTTAATGATATTCATTACTGAGCTCCCTGCGTATCAGTTGTAGCTGGAGTAGATGACGCGTCTGCATTTCCTACATAACGGTAGGTTTTAGCTTTTACTACATAATCAATGACAGGAATTTCAGATTTCTTTTCTTTATTTTCAGTCCCTGTAATGGTGAAGTCATGCAGTGTAACGATGCGCGAAAGACCTGCAATACTGCTCACAAAAGAACCAAAGGCATGATAATCCCCAGTGGCTTCAATCGCGATCGGCTGCTCAATAAAGAATTCCTGTTTGATTTCAGGTTCCAAGCGAATATTCTTGAATTTCAGTCCGGAGTTCACTCCACTCAGGTTAATATCTTCAACCAGACCTGGAATTTCAGTTTCTTTCGGCAATTGTTCCAATTGCTGATTAAAACGTGCTTCCATCTCCTGCAACTGAATCTGATACTGCTGTAAATTACGAAGCTTAGATTCCTTTTCCCGGAATTCATTTAACAGGTTTTGTTCTTGAGCACTGGCTTGTGAAATCGCTTCTATCTTACCGCGAATAAACCCGAAATACCCCAGCATAAAAACCAGAATAACAATAAAGATCCAGCAGGTAATTTTGACTGATAATGGCCAGCTACCATAATTATTTGGATCTAGTGTATTGAATTGTTGAAAGAATTTTTCAACTGTCATTTTTTTTCTAGGAACAGCCACTACGTCTTGGCTTAATTCATCGAATCCGTCATTACTCATGATGATGCCTCCGCTGTAGTTGTGGCTGGTGTTTGTCCTTCTTTAAGTGTTGGCTCAGCGATTTGATCCAGATCAACCGTGACCGTAAAGCTGCCATAAGATTCTTCCACTCGAGGAATCACTGATGATGGCGCTTTATCTTTTGGTTCTTCAGCAACCAGGAAAGCATTCATAAATGCATTACGATACCAGGTAGAAGCCTCCAGATTACGTAGCAATTCAGCCACTGTATTCGGACTTTCCGCCTTACCTTCAATGGTGAATTTATCGCCGGTACGCTGGAATTTGGTAATGTACATATTGCTTGGTGTGACCCGTACAATTTCATCAATCAGGTGAACTGCGATCGGCCGTTGAGTCTGTAAACCCTGAATCAGCTTCATACGTTCAACAATTGCATTACGCTGGTCTTGTAAACCATCCAATGCTTTCAGCTGTACATCCAGATTCTGGTTAGTACTGACCACCAGCTGATTGGCCTGTTCCTGATCCTGAAGTTTTTGATCGTAATAGAACCAGGTTGAACCTGCTGCTGCCAATCCTAGAAAAAGTGCCCCTGCGCAAATCGCTACAAATTCATTATTTCTTTTAATTCTTAGCTCATCGCGCCAAGGGAGTAAGTTAATCTTTGCCATTAATCAAAACTCCTCAATGCCAAACCACATGCAACCATGAGTGAGGACGCGTCATTTTCAATTTTTTTAATATCAATTTGAGGAGAAAAGCCCATTTGCAGGAATGGATTGGCAATCGTGACCCGGTAGCCGAGTTTTTGCTGTAATAGTTTTGCCAGACCTGGAATATTGGCATTCCCCCCTGCCAATAAAATATGGTCAATCTCGTTAAACTGAGATGAAGAGAAGAAGAACTGTAATGAACGCGCTGCCTGCTGCACGACTGCATCTAGAAAAGGTTCCAGCACTTCGATATCATAATCATCGGGTAAGGCACGGGTTTTTTTAGCACGTCCTGCTTCCTCAAAAGACAATCCATAACGGTTCTGGATTTCCTGAGTCAGCTGCTTACCACCAAAAACCTGCTCACGAGTATAAATGATCTTGTTATTCTGCATGACGGATAAGGTCGTCATACTATGACCAATATCCAGGATCCCGACAGTATTTACCCCCATCGGTAAGGTATCCGAAAACACCTTGAATGCATTTTCTAATGCAAAACTTTCGACATCTGCAATTTTTGGATTGAGGTTGGCAATTTGCAGTACTTCAGAACGTGCTTCGACATTTTCGATTCGGGTCGCTACCAACAGGACATTAACCCGGTTCGGATTGGTTAAACGGTCTGGCAGAACTTCAAAGTCCAGACTGGCTTCATCAAGTGGGAAAGGAATATATTGTTCGGCATCTTCACGAATCTGAATTTCACGTTCATCATCCGACATATCAGCATCCATTTCGATGATCTTGGTGATGACCATAGAAGTTGGAATCGCAAAGGCTGACTGACTGGACTGGGTATTGGCCAAATTAATCGCACGCCCCAACGCATCACCCACCGCTTCTGGATTTAAAATATTTTTTTCAACGACACTACTTTCTGGTAGTGGGACCAAAGCATAACTTTCTACCCAGTACCGACCGTTCTTTACAGAGAGCTCTAAAACTTTAACAGAAGTCGAACTAATATCCACTCCTATTAACCCCTTATTTGGCTTACGATATAACCTGCGCACAATACAATTCCTATTATTTTTTTATCCCCAATAAAAACAAACTCACCAATCTGTGCCGGTCTATAATTTTATATAGATACAATAACTCATCTAACAATATGCATATCTAAAGGATATACTGACCGGTAATTAGTTTGCCATTAGCTCTTATTAAAACTTACTTGTTATGAAAAAGCTATCTTGTTCAGGCCTTGTTCATCCATTTTTTTTGATCATTATCATTATTTTGATCTCAATTCCGATGGGTTTCTATGGCATGTATCTCTATATTGCCCCATCTTTGCCTGAAATGTCTACGCTTAAAAAGGCGCCTTTATTAAAGCCTTTACAAGTTTTTAGCTCAGATAATGAGCTCATTGCAGAGTATGGTGGCAAGCTTTCTGTTCCTGTGAATTATGAACAGATTCCGAAAGAATTTATTCACGCCTTCCTCGCTGCAGAAGATTCCAGTTTCTTCGAACACAGCGGGATCAGCTTTAAAGGCTTAGGACGTGCAGTCAGTGAAACTATTACCGGCTCTGATGTACAGACTGGCGGTTCGACCATTACCATGCAGGTCGCCAAAAACTACTATTTAAGTCCCGAACGTACTTTAAAGCGTAAGCTGACTGAAATTTTCCTGGCACGTAAAATAGAACAGAATTTAAGTAAAGAAGAAATTCTGACTTTATATGTCAATAAAATTTTCTTGGGGAAAAATGCTTACGGCATTGCGGCAGCAGCGAAAATCTATTACAACAAAAGTTTAGATGAGCTTTCGATTGCGCAAATGGCAATGATTGCTGGCCTACCTAAAGCACCTTCTCGTTATAATCCGGTGGCCAACCCTAAACGTGCATTAGAACGCCGTAACTGGATTTTAGGTCGCATGCTGCAATTGGGGTATCTGAATCAAAGCCAATATCAGGAAGCCATTGCTGAACCGATTAACCTGGATATGCCTGACCGCAGTACGCGTAACAAATTTCCCTACGTCGGTGAAATGGTTCGCTCTGAACTGGTAGAAAATTTTGGTGAACAGGCCATAGATTCAGGTTATAAAGTCTACACAACGATTCATAGTGAACGTCAGGCTTATGCTGAACAGGCGGTACAGGACGGTTTAGAAGCTTATGATCGTCGTCATGGCTGGCGAGGTGCCGAAGCTCATGATCAGCCCCTGCAAAATTTCCGTGTCTATGCCAATACTTATCCTGCTGAAGTGACCAAGGTCAATAATAATAGCTTTGAAGCGTTGATGCAGGATGGTACAACCGTAACTGTGCCTTGGTCAGGCATGTCCTGGGCCCGTCCTTATCGTAGTGCAGATAGTGTAGGTGCTGCACCAAGCAGAGCATCACAGATTGTCAAAGTTAAAGATATTGTTCGTTTAAGGCCTAACGAGAATAAAAGTTCCTGGGCACTGGTACAAACGCCTCAGGTACAGGGCCAATTAATTGCATTGAACCCGAATAATGGTGCGATTGAAGCCATTGTGGGTGGTTATAATTTTTATCAATCCAAATTTAACCGTGCGACTCAAGGCTGGCGTCAGCCGGGTTCAACTATTAAACCCTTCGTTTACGCTCTGGCTTTAGAACGTGGTATGACTCCACACACCATGGTCAATGATGCACCGATTACTATTGGTAAATGGAGTCCGCGTAATTCGGATGGCCGTTATTTAGGGATGATTCCTTTACGTCGTGCTTTATATCTGTCACGTAACACGGTTTCAGTACGCCTATTACAAACTGTTGGTATTGAGCGTACACGTCAGTTATTTATGGATTTTGGCTTGCAGGATAACCAGATTCCACGGAACTATACCATTGCTCTAGGTACACCTCAGGTTTTACCAATCCAGATGGCTACTGGTTATGCTACGTTCGCCAATGGCGGTTATCGGATTCAGCCACATTTTATTACGCGGATCGAAGATGCCTATGGCAAGACCATTTTTGAGGCTAAGCCTGAATATGCCTGCATCTCGTGTATTAATGCTCAGGAAGAAAGTCCTCAACCAACAGCCGCACTCACTCCTGATGATGAAGCAATTGAAATCAATAACAAGACCCTAGCGCAAAAACCAGAGACACCAAAAATCTCGGCTGAAGACAGTAATTACCGTCAGGCAGAACGTATTTTAAAATCTAGTTCTGCTTATGATATGGCCAATATCCTGCGTGATGTGATTCAGCATGGTACAGGACGTGCTGCTTTAAGAATTGGTCGTAGCGATATTGGGGGTAAAACCGGTACCACCAATGATGCCAAAGATGCCTGGTTTGCAGGTTTTAATGGCAAGCTGGTCACCGTTACCTGGGTCGGTTTCGACCAGCCAAAAACTTTAGGTCGCCGTGAATACGGTGGCGTGGCAGCCTTACCAATCTGGACCGACTTTATGGGTAATGCCTTAAAAGGTACACCAGAAGCTTGGGTTCGCCTGGATCGTAATGCTAAAGCACCTATTAACCGTAATAAAGTAGTGCAAGGTGAGCAGGAACAGCATGATCCGTCTTCTCCACCTTTAGCGACGCCTCTGTATCGCCCTGCCCCGGTTGTAGCACCTAAACGACAAAGCAATGATTTTGAAGATTTGCCTGATCAGGAAATTCGCATACCGGATGATGAAAGAGTGGCCCCAAGAGACCAGCCACCACAGCCAAATCGGGTGGTGGATCCTTTGGAAAACTTGATTGAAGAACTTGAATAATCTGAACCAATAAAAAATCCCTCAATAATGAGTAATGCCAGTCAGTTAAGAGATTGACTGGCTTTTTCTTGGGTATTTTTGAGGTTTTCCTTTTACAACCCTTGGATAACTCCTCACTCTTCTCTCAGGTATAACATACCGATTAGATTTCTCCATTAAACTTTCCAGATGTTTGGGGAGATTACCTGCAGAAGCCAAAGAGTCGAATCTGAGTAAATTAAGAAGGGCAATAGATGCAATATGAAAACTGATTCTCAAAGGACTTACTTTAGCTCGTTGAGCCATATGTTTCATTTGTCGTCTCAGAACATTATAGGCAATCAAGACACCCCATAATTCTTGATAAATTAAGTCTGGTTGCTTGCTTCTTAAGAGCTTACCTTTCTGCAAATTGCTTTTAATTTCTCGGTAACACATTTCAATTTCCCAACGCTGAGCATATAACTTTGCCAAGGCTATAAGTGGGTATGTCTTTGAATCTAATAATGAAGTAATGTAACGTCTGATTTTTCCTGCCTGCTCAACTTCAATCAAACGTGCCTCCCAATAATCCCCTAACGTTGGGTTAAGCTTCTTGGCTCTAGGTGATATTGGCATCCTGATATGAAAATCATGTGGGGAATTCCGTTTAATAATTTCATAACGTAAATTATCTTTTGCTCGCATCAGCCAATGACTTGATTCTGCACGTGTTTGCCACCCTATTAGAAAATCAGCAGAGAAATAAGCTCGATCAAATAATGTAATACTTTGTGCTGGAGGAGATAATTGATTTGCTAATGTGAGTTCACCCTGATCCATACTGCCTATTTGGGCATCTATGATTTCATGGGTATTGGTATTGACTAGGCACGTGGCTCTCACTTGTGGGTAAGGTGCTACAGCAGTTTTACCTTTAGATGAGCCAAAATGATTAAAGTTCTCTTCGGTCAGCGGCATAGACCAAACCACCCCATCAACAGCACATATGCTAAGTCCTTGAAAGTTTGAATATTGTTGCTGTGTTTCATCAAACCATGCTTGGCTGAGCAGAGAGAATAAGGTACTTAAAGGCTCTTGTCCTAAACGTTGTCGTGCTTGGACTGCTGCACTAGGAACACAATATTCTGTTGTACCAAACACGAGGTTTAATTGCTCTACAACATAGCTGATGGGTTGATTTCGAAACAAGGCAAGCCCAATAACAAGCCAAACCACATGCTCAGCAGGTAATTTTCTCCTTCTGATTGATGCCTTACCTGTTTGATGCAGGCTTGTTTCAATCCAATTTAAATCAATAAGTTCACAAAAATGGTTGAGTGATGGGAGAGAATGTTCAAGAGTGGATTCTAAATGTTCAGATAAAGACATAAAAAAATGAGCGTATTTACATACACTCATTTTTACTACATTTTACTAAAATTTGCTTAACTGACTGGCATTACCTCAATAATGAGGGATTTTTTATTTCTAAATAACCGATTTACTTCTTCTGAAATACATAAATCTGGAATTGGGCCATTAAATCGAATTGATCCTGCTGCTCAAGTGCCAAACGGCGTTCAGGTTTGGCTTTATAAGCATAGGGAGTCATAGCAATCAGGTTTTTTAAATCCGCTTGAGGCAAAGTCATTGGCGCATCAATCACCTGTTCACTTACCAGATTAAATACATCCTGCAACTGCTCAACAAATTTCTGTGGCTCGTGTGCTTTCACTTCCTCAAATAAGGCTTCCCGCATCGCGTACAAATGTTGTGGTGCAGGCGTCACTACCATCAAATAAGATTTTGGCTTTAATACCCGCAAGATTTCCTGTTTCGGAATCGGGCTAAATAAGCTGGTACAGAGATCAATGGATTGATCCAATACCGGCAAGGTTGCCCCTGTCCCTACCACCCAGGTAATTTCTTTATTCAGTTTAGCTGCAACCTGAACTGCATTTTTGGCAATATCTACGCCGACACATTGCATGACTTCAGCCTGCATGGCATTGGTGTAATAGCCTTCGCCACAACCAATATCGAGCAGATTTTCAATCCGCAGCTCACGGATTTTCTTGACCACAGCCTGTTGCAAAGGCGCATAATGGCCTGCACTCAGAAATGCACGGCGTGCCTGCACAGATTCAGGCGTATCGCCCGGATTTTTACTATGTTTATGCTGCACCACATGCAGGTTCACATAACCCTGCTTGGCTACATCATAGCTATGCTGATTGTCACAGCGCCATGTACGTTCATTTAAGCGTAACTGCTCACGACAAACAGGACACATCAGTAGGTTCATTTTTAAATTTCTCCAAAACAAAAAAGCCGGCATGCGCCGACTTTTTCAAATGCATTTCTTAGCGTAATTTTAAGGTCATTAGGCCAAAAACTACCAGCATAATTGTAATAATCCAGAAACGGATGACGACTTGAGTTTCACGCCAACCTTTCTTTTCATAATGGTGATGCAAAGGTGCCATCAGGAATACCCGTTTATTACGCATTCTTAATGAACCGATTTGCAGGAAGACTGAAATTGCTTCCACCAGGAATACACCTGCCATAATCGCAAACACGATTTCCTGACGCACCATCACGGCAATCGTACCCAGCATCGCACCTAAAGATAACGCACCCACATCACCCATAAACACTTGAGCTGGATGAGCGTTATACCAGAGGAATGCCAGACCGGCACCGATCATCGCAGCACAGATCACCACCAGTTCAGAAGAATATTTCACATAAGGAATATGTAAGTAGTTAGCGAAACGTACATCGCCTGCCAAATAAGCAAATACCCCTAAACCTGCCGCAACCAGGACAATTGGCATAATTGCCAGACCATCCAGACCATCGGTCAGGTTTACGGCATTGGATGCACCATTAATCACGAAGTAAGTGAAAATAATGAAGCCAATTCCCAGCGGAATCACAGACAATGGAATGGTGTGATCCTTAAAGAATGGAATCAACACATCCAGCATGTTGGCAGTCACAACTGGATTCGGTTGCTGCTGTGCGATCACATACAGTGCAATACCAGCACCGATTGAACCTACAGACGTCCAAAAGAATTTCTTGCGTGCAGGTAAACCGGCATTGTCCTTATAACGGATTTTAATCCAGTCATCCGCCCAGCCAACGGCGCCGAAAATCACCATTACCGAGAGCACAATCCAGACATAAGGATTCGTCAGGTCCGCCCACAGTAAGGTGGAGATCCCGATCGAGAGCAGGATTAATACCCCACCCATGGTCGGTGTACCCATTTTCTTGGCATGATTCTCAGGAGCAAACGAACTTACTGCCTGACCATATTTTAGTGCCTGCAATTTGCGGATCATGATCGGACCCAAGACCAAACCGATAGTCATTGCGGTCAAGACGCTGAGCAAAGCACGTAAAGTTAGATAACGAACCACCTGAAACGTGCTATCAAAGCCCGCCAGCTGGTCAAATAGCCATAACAGCATTTAGAGTTTCTCCATCAATGCAGCCATTAATGTTTCCATATGGGTAAAACGCGACCCTTTAAATAGAAAAGACATTGGCTGGGGATGATGTGTTTCAATCAAATCAATTAAAAATGGTAAAGCCTGCTCCTGATTGAGGAAAGCCTGCATCTTCTTACCATATTGCGTACTACGTGCACCTTCTTGTGCAGCTGGAGCAAATTCACCCACAGCCACCACAAAATTAATGCCTTTGACCGATACCAGATCCCGACCAAGTTTATAATGCTCGATCGCGGCAGATGAACCCAGTTCACCGATATCACCGGTCACCATCACTCGAATACCCTGCTGCTGCGCTAAAACTTCAGCCGCTGCACGCATCGAGCTTGGATTGGCATTGTAGGTATCATCAATAAATAAAAATTCTTTGTGCGGAATAAAGTTCAAACGACCTTTGGCACCAACGGCCTGTTCAAGGCCAGCCACGATATCATTCAGACTGATACCAATCGCCAAAGAAAAAGCCACTGCTGCAGTTGCGTTTTGCACATTGTGTTCACCAGCAAATGGCAGATTTACGGTTTTACTGCCTTGCGGTGTATTTAGCGTGAAAGTCACAGATTGCGGATGTAGTTCTACGTCAGTCGCGTAGACGTCACCACCCTGACCAAAACTTAGGGTCTTCTCTGTTTTGACGTCTGCACGGATCTGCTCGGCGTAATCATCTGCTGCGGGCACAATCGAAGTTTCAGAAATATGCGAATAGATTTCAGACTTGGCGCGACAAATCCCATCACGACCACCAAACTCACCCAAATGTGCGGTACCGATATTAATGATACCGGCCACATGCGGCTGTACCAGATTGGAAGTGTAATCAATTTCACCCTGATGGCTCGCACCCAGCTCCATCACCGCATACTGATGTTCAGCACGCAGTTCCAGCAACATCATTGGGACACCCAAATCATTATTCAGGTTACCGCGAGTGACTAAAGTCGGTGCCAGACGTGACAAGATACTGCCCAGCATTTCCTTGGTCGTGGTTTTACCGCTACTGCCTGTCAAAGCAATGACTTTAAGCTGTGAGTTTTGCTGACGACGATAAGCGCCAAGATGACCCAGTGCCAGACGAGTGTCTTCAACTACTAGCTGGCAAATCTCTGCATCAACAGGTCGACTGACAATTGCGACTCCACAGCCCTTCTCAGCCACTTGGGCGATAAAGTCATGCGCATCAAAACGCTCACCTTTAAGTGCCAAAAAAACATCACCTGCTTCGGCATAACGGGAATCAGTTAAAATCCGCTTAATCTGACCTTCAGGTTTTTTATCATTCAGCCAATAACCCTGAGTGGCTTGCTGTAACTGTTCAATTGTCCATGGCTCTAGAGGCACGGTACTTGTTGTTGAAGTATGCATGTGAAATCCTAATGCGCTGGAAATGCTAAATCACGGTTGTGATGCTGGGCATCAATCGCGGCCTGTACCTCGACCACATCATCAAACCAATGTCGCACCCCATCAATCTCCTGATAATTTTCGTGTCCCTTACCGGCAATCACCACAATGTCACCTGGCTGTGCCTGGTCGACTACAAAGCGGATTGCTTCACGACGGTCATGAATTTCATGATAGGTTTTGTCTGAAAAATCGATACCCTGCTTCATGTCAGCGAAAATCTGGTTTGGATCTTCAGTACGTGGATTGTCCGAAGTCAGCACTGCAATATCAGCACCTTCGAGGGCCGCTTGAGTCATCAACGGACGTTTGCCACGATCACGATCACCGCCACAACCAAAAGCAACCCAGAGTTTTTGACTGACATGGCGCTTCAGCGTAAGCAAGACCTGAGTGAGGGCATCTGGAGTATGTGCATAATCCACAACAAATAAACGCTCATCATCACGAATGACCTGCATACGGCCTGGAGCACCTTTCAGCTCGGGCACAGTTGCAATTAAATCGGCTAATGCAAAACCGGCTTGCTCTGCCACAACCAGGCTCGCAACCAGATTTTCGATATTGAAATGACCCAGCAAAGGACTATGCACAGTAAATGTATCTTGTGCAGTGATCAATTTAAATTCAGCACCGGAAATACTGTATTGGATATCCTGAACCTGATAATCAGCTGCTTGTGACAAAGAATAAGTCAGAATTTTCGGCTGATTCGGATTGGCTTTTGCAGCATTCAGCATCACTTTTGCATGTGCGTCATCAATATTGATAACTGCAACTTTCAGAGATTCAAAACTGAATAAACGCGATTTTGCTTCTGCATAAGCTTCCAACGTACCGTGATAGTCGAGATGGTCACGGCTTAAATTGCTATAAGCCGCAATTTCAATCGCACACCCATTCAGACGGCCCTGCTCCAGACCATGCGAACTCGCCTCAATTGAAGCAAATTCCGCACCTGCCTGTGCATAAGCATGCAAGGCATTTTGCAATTGCAGGGCATCAAGGGTGGTATGAGAAGAGGCTTCCAGATTCGGCAAAATACCATTCCCAGTAGTCCCCATAACTGCACAAGCTTTGCCTTGCAGCATCAGCAACTCAGCAACCAGACGGGAAATTGTGGTTTTACCATTGGTACCAGTTACGGCCAGAATACGGGCAGCCTTGACTGGCTGAGTCGCTTGCAGATAGCGCTTTTGCCACTCGCCCATCAAGTGACGGACATTGGGTACTACCAAAGCTGGAGTAACACCTAGCTCTTGTTCTGAAATTACGGCCAGTGCACCCAATGACAGGGCTTTTTTGGCATATTCTGCGGTTTTTTCAGGTTGAGACAAGCTGGTCAGAGCAATAAAAATTTGCCCCAGTTTAACTTTGCGGCTGTCCAGTTCGAAACCCTGAAAGGATTGTCGCATCCACTCAGCAGGTTCTTGAACGGCGTAGAGATCTTGAAATGTAATGGACATTGATCACCTATTTACTGGACTTTGGGAGATTCTAAAGGTTTGTCCAACGGGACATTTAGCAGGCGTAAAGATTCCTGCATCACACGGGCAAAGACAGGTGCAGATACCGTACCACCATAATAAGACCCTTGCGGATTTTCCACGACCACCACCATAGCAATACGCGGATCACTCACGGGTGCTACACCAGCAAATAAAGCACGGTATTCACTGGTTGAATAGCCTTTACGGTCGGCACGCAATTTATGCGCAGTACCGGTTTTACCTGCAACACGATAACCAGGTACGGTTGCACGGGTTGCTGTACCACCAGGCAGAGTTGCTGTTTCCATCATCAGCAGAACCTGTTCTGCGATTTGTGGATCAATCATCTGCTCGCCCTGTGGCTGTTCTTCTAATTTATACAGGCTTAAAGGCACTTTCACACCTTTGTTCGCCAGCATGGCATAGGCATCAGCCAGTTGCAGCACAGTCGCATTCAGACCATAACCATAGGCCATAGTTGCTACTTCAGATACATTCCATTTACTTGGCGGCAGAATCAAACCGGAACTTTCACCCGGAAATTTCACTGCGGAACGCTGACCAAAACCAAGACGTTTATAGAAAGTCGGTAAAGTTTCATACGGCAGTGACAGAGCTAATTTAGCTACCCCGACGTTTGATGATTTCTGGATAATCCCACCCAACGTCAACTGACCATAGTTATGCGTATCACGAATAGTGTGGTTTCCGACCCGCATACTACCTGGACTCGTATTGATGACCGAATTGGCCGTATATTTCCCGCTCTCTAGAGCCATCGCCACAGTTAGCGGCTTCATGGTTGAACCCGGCTCGAAGGAATCGACAGCGCCACGATTACGCATTGCGTCTTTATTTAATAAGCCATTCTTGTCATTCGGGTTATAAGAGGGCCAAGAAGACATTGCCAGAATTTCACCGGTTTTGACGTCGACTGCAATCGCTGTTGCGGAGCGGGCATTATTGGCGACGCCTGCTGCAGTCAGTTCACGATACATAATGTACTGTAAACGTGAGTCGATACTCAGGGTAATGTTTTCACCTGGCTCAACTTCTTTAATCACTTCCGGTTCTTTAACCCGGTTGCCTTTTTTGTCACGGATAATCTGCTGTTCACCATCCTGACCGGCAAGACGGGTATTCAGCTGCATCTCCAGACCTTCGATCCCAATTCCCTCACTATTGGTCAGACCAATAATCTGGGAGTTTGGCTGGGGCTGAGGATAATAGCGCTTATAGTTTTTCTCGGTATACACACCTTGGAAATTACGCTTCATGATCAGTTCCGCCTGTTGTGGCGGCACTTCTTTTTTCAGGATCAGATAACGTGAACGTGGACGCTCTTCCATCTTTTTGCGCAATTCAGCACGATCCATGCCCACTGCATCAGCCAGCTCATCCAGATTCAGGTTTTTATCTGGGAGCTGGCGTTTTAGTTTACGGCTATTCGGCTCTTTCTGTAGCGCCAGCATGGTTTCATCATAGAGTCTTTTATTATCAAAATAGTCACGTGGGTCAATCACGATTTTCATAATCGGCGTACTGATCGCCAGTGGAATACCATTACGATCATAAATTACGCCACGCATGGCCTTGATGGTATTGGTTCGTAAAATATTGGCATTGGCTTTATTTTGCAGAAAATCCTTATTAATAATCTGCACATAGAAAGCTCGGCCGATTAGTGTCACAAAACACAGCAGCACCACGGCCCACATGATGTAAAAACGGTTGATATAAACATTTAAGGCATTTTTCTCGGTGACGGACTGCTTTTTACGTACCGGTTGCTTCTTTCTCTTGTCTACCATGTTCGAGCGCTAGCCTTATTTTTTCTCATCTGAAGGTTGTGGTAAGGAAATCACGACACTCTGTGAAATCGGAGGTGAATACATCCTTAACTGGGTCACTGCACGGGTACCAATCTGCGCGGTCGCACCGAAAGTCTGCTGTTCAATCAGCAAACGTCCCCACTCTGCATTCAGGTCATCCCGTTCGCGCAGATAGGTACTTAGTTTGCGGTTATCCTGACGGTATTCAAAGACTTGGAAGACGACAAATACCGCACTGATGAAGACCATCAATATCAATATGAGGTAAATAATGACTTTTTTCAGCCATAACTTTTCTGTTTTTTTATCAACCACTTCAGTTTTCATGATGTGCCTATTAAGCTAAACGTTCTGCCACGCGCAGCCATGCGCTACGTGAACGAGGATTGGCTTTAACTTCCTCATCACTTGCCTTGACCCGGGCGATTTTCTTTAAACGTCGCGTATCCTTTTGTTGTTGCGGCATTCCCCAGCCTGAATCTTCTTCAAGCGTTGATTCTTTTTGAATAAACTGTTTAATCAACCGGTCTTCTAATGAATGAAAGCTGATCACAGCCAAACGTCCCTCTGGTTTTAAAATTTCAACCGCTTGAGGGAGGAAAGTTTCAATATCTTCTAATTCTTTATTAATAGCAATACGAATTGCCTGGAAAGTTCGGGTGGCAGCATGTTTATTTTTTTCCCATTTTGGATGGGCAACTTTCACAATTTCCGCCAGTTTGGCTGTGGTATCAATATATCCGGCAGCCTTGATCGCTTTGGCTATACGACGACTATAACGCTCTTCCCCATACTGAAAAATCACATTGGCCAGTGCTTCTTCTTCAATATCCACCAGCCATTCTGCTGCAGTCGGACCTTGCGAGTTGTCCATACGCATATCCAGCGGGCCATCTTTCATAAAGCTGAAACCGCGTTCTGCCTGATCCAGCTGCGGTGAAGACACCCCTAAGTCAGCCATCACACCATCTACACTTTCAATACCCTGCTCAGCTAATGCCTGTTTTAAATCAGCGAAGCTGGCATGGATAATTTTAAAACGTGAATCTCCCTGTTCCAGTTCTGCGGCAACAGCCAATGCTTGCGGGTCTTTATCGAAAGCATAGACGCGTGCATTTTCATCTAATTTGGAAAGTAATAAACGTGTATGCCCACCGCGACCAAAGGTTCCATCCACATAAATTCCCGTATTGCGACCAGCCAGTAAGGCATCAATCGTTTCGTGAAGTAATACAGAAATATGTGACATAAAAACTCAATCAATAGGGCGAAAAATTTAACTGCACATTATCACTCTGTTTAGCTAAAGCTCCAAACGACTTTTTGTAGATAAATATTAATTTCTATAGAGAAAACCGTTTTTATTTTTCGACAGCCGATAAAAAAGCCTCCATCGAGGAAGCTTTTTTATATTTTAAATTTATTTTCTAATCAACAGATTAACGCTTCGAGTTATAGATCTGGTCGAAGATTGCGCCATTCACAAAGTGAGTTTTCTGTGCATTGGCCCAGCCACCGAATACTTCATCAATGGTAAAGGTTTTAATTTTTGGGAACTGTGATGAATATTTGGCTAATACTTTCTCATTACGTGGACGGTAGAAATGTCGTGCTGCCATGTCCTGACCAAGTGGAGAGTAAAGATAGTTGATATAACCTTTAGCTAACCATTTATTGCCATTTTTATCTACGGTACGATCTACGATGGCTACAGAGGGTTCAGTCAGAATGGTCAAAGATGGATAAACGATATCAAACTTATTTTTACCGAGAGTTTTTTGTGTTACTAGGGCTTCATTTTCCCAAGTTAACAACACATCACCAATATTACGTTCAGCAAATGTGGTCATCGATGCACGTGCAGCAGAGTCCATCACTTTGACGTTTTTATAAAGCTTGCCGACAAATTCTTGGGCTTTGGCTTTGCTACCACCCGGCTGTTTCTCTGCATAACCCCAAGCTGACAGATAAACCCAACGTGGCAAGCCACCAGTTTTCGGATTTGGTGTAATAATTTCTACACCCGGTTTAGTCAGATCTTTCCAGTCTTTAATTCCTTTGGGGTTATCCTTACGTACCATGAAGACAATCGTTGAAGTATAAGGTGCAGAATTGTGCGGGAACTCTTTTTGCCAGCCTGGCTGGATCTGACCAGATCTTACGATCTCTTCAATATCGTTTGCCAATGCCAAGGTCACCACATCACCTTTTAAACCGTCAACCACAGAACGGGCCTGTTTACCTGAACCGCCGTGAGACTGTTTAAAGTTCACATCAATACCGGTTCGTTTTTTCCAGTAGGCACCAAAAGATTTGTTGAATTCGTCATAGAATTCACGGGTCGCATCATAAGAAACGTTCAGGAATTCACGATCCGCGGCTTGGCTCGCAGTTGCAGTATATGTCAGACCTGTTGCCAATAAGGCAGCACTAACCAGTGATTTTAATTGAGTTTTCATAAGAGCATCGGGAGATTATCTTCATTAGATATAACTATATGAAATAAAATTATTTTTCGCAATTGAGCAAACAAAGTGCATACAGGGTAATATTTAGTTATTTTTTGTTTTAATTTCATGTTTTATATAATAAAAATATCTAAATTAAAGGCTTATTCTATTTTTATAGCATTTTATGCTTTAGATATAAAAAAAACGGATAATAAATTATCCGCTTTCTACTTATGGTTCAGTAATTAGAATTATTTACGGTTTTCCGCAGAGATTTGATCGTAGATGGCTCCATTCACAAAATGGGTTTTCTGCGCTTTTGCCCAGCCGCCAAAGACTTTATCAATGGTAAAAGTCTGGATTTTTGGGAATTGCGCCGCATATTTTGCTGCTGCTTTAGCATCACGTGGACGGAAGTAATATTTCGCTGCCAGCTCCTGCCCTTTTGGTGAATATAATTGACATACTCCCACCACTTTCGTTTTCACTCAAGTGGGGGATTCTAAAAGCAAAGCTCTTAGGCGACTTCCTCACGGATTTCGCTTGCTTTCTGCTTCTTAGGGCGACCTTTACCGCATCCACCCTCCACAGACAAAACGGCATGTCCTGCCGACAATATATTACGAGATGCGTTTAAATCCGCATTCGCAACATAACCGCATCCGACACACTCAAATTTAGCTTGAGTTTGTCGGTTTTCTTTTGCTACATGACCACATTCACAGCAGGTTTGACTTGTGTACTTCGGATCAACTTTTACAAGTAATCCACCTCGCCATTGTTGCTTATATTCCAACATACTAACGAGCATGCCCCAACCTTGATCTAGGATTGATTTGTTTAAGCCTGACTTAGCTTTTACATTCTTTCCTTGATTTTCGATTGTGCCACTTGCTGACTTCGACATATTTGCTACTTTTAAATCCTCAACAGCAATCATTGCGTGGTTTTTGCTGAGCGTTGTAGTGATTTTTTGCAAGTAGTCATGACGAATATTGGCAATGTGATGATGTAGTTTATTGATTTTAAAATTCAGTTTTTTCCAATTTTGACTAAATTTAACTTTCTTTCTCTGCTTCCGTTGAAGTCTAGCTAATTTAATCTGATTGGTTTTAAAGCTATTGATCGGGTCAAAGACCTGACCATTTGAGGTAGTGATTAATTTCTTAACACCAAGATCAACACCAATCGCTGATTTTGATGGGTGGATCGGCATTTCAGTAAGTTCTGTTTCAGTACAGAATGAAACGTACCAACGTCCTGACACCTTACTGATCGTCACATTTTTTATTGTGCCTAGAATCTCTTGCGACTTCCTGAATTTAATAACACCTACGCCATTAGGGAGTTTGAGTTTATTTCCTTTAACCCAACAGTATTTATCGAATTGTACAAGGCGAATGGAATCATAACCGTCTGATTTTTTCTTAAATCTAGGCATAAGTGGGCGCAACTGAACCTCAGTACCATCAGCCAATTTAAAAAATTTAGGTTTCTTAGGTTTGCGCTTTTTTTCTTTTAGTCGAGCATGTTCTTTAGGGTTGAAAAACTTCCCCCATGCTGATGCAAGATCACGAACTTTTTGTTGAAGTGACACAGCATTTGAATTTCCATCTAAAAAGCTAAACTGAGGATTCTTTTTCAGTGCTGTTATCTTTTTTACTAGATTCACCGCATTAATGTGTTTATTTTGAGCAAACATTTCAAATGAAATTGCTAATATTTGATTCCAAACAAAGCGTGCAGAGCCAACGAGATTATTTAAAATAACCTCTTGCTCGACATTAGGCTCAAGCCTAAATTTATACGCTTTATTGATTTTCATTAATGAGTGTGTATCTGGTAATATGGTGCTGATTCTAACATTTTAGGTATATTTTTTCAATGAGTGAGATATATAAAAACCGACATTCAGCCTTTAATCTTCATGTTCATTTAGTTTTTATAACGAAATATCGAAAAAAAATACTAGGTGAGTTGCATCATAAATATTTCAATGAGTGTGCAACTGAAATATGTAAAGATTTTGATGCTGAATTAAAGGAATGTAATGGTGAATCCGACCATGTTCACATGCTTATTCAGTATCCACCAACGGTACAGTTAAGCAAATTGGTTAATAATTTAAAGTCTGTAACAAGTAGAAGAATGCGAAATGAGTTTTTAGACTTGAGAGGGAATTATACAAAACCTGTTTTATGGTCAAGATCATATTTTGCAGGGTCTTGTGGTGGTGCGCCTTTGGAAATAATCAAACAATATATTCAGAATCAACAAGGTTGAAATTTGTGAAATTCACCTCCACCCTGACTGACGGGTGGAGTCCTCTTTCACTTGGAGATAGTAGAAGTTATTATCTTTTTCATGATGGGCACTCATTGCTAATTTACTCAGCACTATATAAACAAAAAAATTACTTAACAATCATGTGTTTATAATATTTTATCCAATCATATTCTATTTTTGATATATATGCTCACAATTCATTTCGGATACATTTTCCCCTAAAAATTTAATATCCTGCTACAATATAAGACAGTTCTTCACGATCTCTACACAGTTATCTGTTACAAATAGGCAACTTAAATGTGGAAATCCTGAGATTTAGTAATTTTCCACAGAGAAATATTAGTTTTTTGTAAAAAATGTGACTTGGTTCTACTTTTTCATATCTGAATGTGATTAGATTGTAGCCAGTATTATAACAACATTTTTAACAAAACAAGATTAACCAAAGCCAAGGAGGAAGTTTGGATATGAAATTTAAAATATTTACAGCCAGCATCCTAAGTCTTATCACGCTGTTCTCGATTCAACTTGGCCATGCCGTAGTTGTGAAAACAGAGCTACCTAAAGCCTCTGTAAGTGCAATTGAAGTGAAAACCTCACCAATTGAAAAAGCAATTCAGCAACATAAAGCTGATAAAAATGCTTTTCATACTGAGGATGAACTTAAAGCGCTGACTGCGTTCAAATCAAATCCGACTCAAAGCTTTTTTGCAGCTCAAAACTTGCGCTTTACCCGCTTTGTGCAAAGTATCTTTTCTCCGAGCAATTCATAAGACTTAGTTTTAGTTCTCCACATTCGTTATATTTTGCTCATCCTGAAAAGCCGCATCATTCAATGTTGAATAAAGCATTAAGTGATGTGGCTTTTTCGTTATAATAGCTGCAATTTTATATTTAAGATTAGATCCGGTTATGACTGTTCGTACTCGTATTGCACCTTCTCCTACCGGTTTCCCGCATGTGGGAACTGCCTATATTGCCCTGTTCAACCTGTGTTTTGCCAAACAGCACGGTGGCAAATTCATTCTTCGTATTGAAGATACGGATCAGCTGCGTTCTACTCCTGAATCTGAAAAAATGATTCTGGACTCCCTACGCTGGTTAGGCCTGAACTGGTCAGAAGGTCCAGATGTCAGTGGTCCACATGCACCGTACCGTCAGTCAGAACGCATGAGCATCTATAAAAAATACGCAGAAGAACTGGTAGATAAAGGTCATGCCTTCTACTGCTTCGCAACAGCGCAAGAACTGGATGAAATGCGTGCTGAACAGCAGGCTCGTGGCGAAACTCCACGCTATGATGGCCGCGGTCTAAAACTGTCTAAAGAAGAAGTGGCACGTCGTCTGGCAGCTGGTGAACCGCACGTGATCCGTATGAAAGTGCCGACTGAAGGGGTATGTACCTTTAATGACATGCTCCGTGGTGAAGTAGAAATTCCATGGGCGCAAGTCGACATGCAAATTCTGCTAAAAACGGATGGTCTGCCAACTTACCATTTGGCAAACGTGGTTGATGATCACCTGATGCAAATTACGCATGTGATTCGTGGTGAAGAATGGATTCCATCTGCACCGAAACATCAGTTGCTGTACAAATACTTTGGTTGGGACATGCCAGTCCTGTGCCACATGCCTCTACTGCGTAACCCAGACAAATCAAAACTGTCTAAACGTAAGAACCCGACCTCAATTAACTACTACAAAGATATCGGCGTATTGCCAGAAGCATTGCTGAACTATCTAGGCCGTATGGGCTGGTCAATGCCAGATGAGCGTGAAAAATTCACTTTGGCTGAAATGATTGAACACTTTGACATTAACCGTGTCTCTCTGGGTGGTCCTATCTTCGATATTGAGAAACTCAACTGGTTAAATGGCCAATGGATTAAAGCTCTCTCTCCTGCTGAACTGTTAGATACCTTACTGGCTTGGAAAGCAGACCGTGCCAAACTGGAAGAAATCGCTGCTGCAATTCAACCACGGATCAATCTGCTGTCTGAAGCAGTGAACTGGTCAGCGCACTATTTCAACCATTTCCCGACTTTGACTAAAGAACAGTTCGAAAGCAAAAAACTTTCTGAAGAACAAGTGCGTCAAAGCCTGCAATTTGCGATCTGGCGTCTAGAAAGCCTGTTCACCTGGAACAATGACACTGTTAGCCAAACGTTGATGGATCTGGCGAATCAGATGAGCATTAAATTACGTGACTTTATGCCAGCGTTCTTTATTGCGATTGCCGGTTCAACCGCTTCTACCCCAGTCATGCAGACCATGGTCACTATTGGTCCGGATCTAACTTTTGCCCGTCTGCGCCACGCGCTGGAAGTGGTCGGTGCTCCTAGCAAGAAAGAAGTAAAAGCTTGGGAAAAACTGAATGAGAGTCTGAAACTGCCGAAAAATGAAGCAGTTGATCAAGCTTAATTTATTTTTTAGTTGACGTCTAAGCGTTATATCCATAATATAGCGCTCACACAGACTGGGGTCATAGCTCAGTTGGTAGAGCGCTACAATGGCATTGTAGAGGTCAGGAGTTCGATCCTCCTTGACTCCACCAAATAAGTCTTGCTTTACCTATGTATTTGCCTCATTTGTCCCTATCGTCTAGAGGCCTAGGACATCGCCCTTTCACGGCGGTAACCGGGGTTCGAATCCCCGTAGGGACGCCATATTCAAGATGGCAACATCTTAATAAAAAACCCAAGCATTGTGACTTGGGTTTTTTATTGTCTGTCTGTTTTATATTGGCGGTATTTCGGTTTTTGCGTATCTTCCGATAAAATAATCAGTAATTTAGAATTTTGGAGTAGTAATGCAATATCGTTGCCCTAAATGTCAAAGCCCAAAAATCATGCCCGTTGCTCAGCCAGGTCAACCGGCGGCGCGCCCAGTCGTGCCTAAAAGCCTGATCATGCTGGTGCCTGCCCTGTTTGTATTATTGCTGCTGGTCATCATTAGCATCGCGATGTGGATTTTTGGAGATGGTGCAGGTACGACTTTACAGACCGCTACTGTGATCGTGTTTATTATCTGTCTGATCGCAGGCTTCATGTTCTATAAAGATTTGCCTGATTTTAAAATTTCCATGCAGGCTTTCATGCAAAGCCAAAAGAAATGGAAATGCCGTGAATGCAATCATGAGTGGGAAATCTGATTTCTAGAGTTCACTCATTTTCAAAGCCGAAAAATCTTGCATGTTTATGCAAGATTTTTTTATTAGTAAAACTAAATCTTCTAACCCCTAATATCAAAATGTCGACTAGAACAACAAATTCATATTTCTTCCAATTTGCTTCACTTTTAAAATGAAGTTTTTTTATTTCTACTGCTTGTTTTTGCTCATTAAATACACAAAAATATCAACATGAGACTAAAAGCATGTAATTCATTACCGAAATAAAACCGCTTTATATTGTAGTCTTTAGTGGATAGTTTAATTAATTGTTAATAATGGCAAAGGTGAGGAATAAAAATGCTTAAACTTAAAAAAGTCATACATTTTCTGTTTTCTCATGATGAGCCAACAGGTTCAGAAATGGAAAATTATATTTCTGAAGCAGACACCTATTATCTGGAAGCTGTACAGTTTGAAAAGCTTTGCCATATTTTAAAGCAACGCCAAGCTGAACAATTTCAAATTACGCAGCTAGAGCAGCAAGAAAATTATCAACGCAATGCTTTCTGGAACTACTTAAGTGCAGCAACACGTGGTCACGCCGAAGCGCAATATAGACTGGGTAAACACTTTCTTAAAGGTAGTCTAGGTTTAGATCAGAATTATTTTCATGCTGAGGAATGGCTGAATAAGGCTAAACAGCAAGGTCATTTAAAAGCTGCACAACTGTTATCAAATACTTATAGCCAAATGAGTGTCCAATATTAAAGAAAAAAACCAGCCCGAAAGCTGGTTTTTTTATGCGCTTTGATTAAGCACCAATTTTGCGATATTTCTGACGCTTCGCTGCCAGATCATCGCCATATTTCTTACGGCGATACTCTTCAAACTCGGTATAGTTACCGGTGAAGAATTCTGGAGTCTCATCTTCAAATGACAAGATGTGAGTCGCAATACGGTCCAGGAACCAACGGTCATGCGATACCACCATCACACAGCCCGGGAAGACCAAAATCGCATCTTCTAACGCACGTAAAGTTTCTACGTCCAAGTCGTTTGATGGTTCATCGAGCAGGATTACGTTCGCACCTTGTTGCAGGATTTTCGCAAGTTGTAAACGGTTACGCTCACCACCTGACAATTCACCTACACGTTTTTGCTGATCTTGGCCTTTAAAGTTAAAGCGCCCAATATAAGCACGAGATGCAATTTCGTAATCACCCACTTTCAGGATATCCAGACCGCCAGACACTTCTTCCCAAACGGTTTTATTGTCATCCAGGGTGTCACGAATCTGACCCACATAAGCAACTTTTACAGAATCACCCAAAGTCACTGTACCAGTATCGGGTTGCTGTTCGCCCGTCATCATACGGAACAATGTAGTTTTACCTGCACCGTTTGGACCTACGATACCGACAATCGCTGTTGGTGGTACTGTGAAAGACAAGTCTTTATACAGCAGTTTGTCACCAAACGATTTGCTAATCCCTTCAACTTCAACCACCTTGTTGCCCAGACGCGGACCAGGTGGAATATAGATTTCAGATGTTTCGTTACGTTGCTGGAATTCACGAGAGTTAAGCTCTTCGAAACGCTCCATACGTGCTTTGTTTTTCTTCTGCTGGCCTTTCGCATTTGAACGAACCCATTCAAGTTCTTTTTTCAATGCTTTAGCAAACGATTCTTCCTGCTTGTTCTCTTGTTCTAAACGCGCATTTTTCTGTTCCAGCCAAGAAGAATAGTTACCTTGGTAAGGAATACCATGTCCACGGTCAAGCTCCAGAATCCACTCGGCCACGTTATCAAGGAAGTAACGGTCGTGCGTAATCGCTACGATGGTGCCCGGGAAGTCTTTCAGGAAGCGTTCCAGCCAAGATACAGACTCTGCATCCAAGTGGTTAGTTGGTTCGTCGAGAAGCAGCATGTCTGGTTTAGACAGCAGTAAACGGCACAATGCAACACGACGGCGTTCACCACCTGAAAGCATGGTTACATCTGCATCCCATGCAGGCAGATTTAATGCTGCTGCAGCCTGTTCCAGCTGGTTATTCAGGTTATGCGCATCCCAAGTCTGGATAATTGCTTCCAGTTTTTCCTGCTCTTTTGCTAGTGCATCGAAGTCTGCATCTGGATCTGCATAGTCTGCAAATACCTGATCAAGGCGCTCTAATGCATCAAGTGCTTCACGTACGCCGTCTTCAACGTTGCCACGAACGTCTTTGGTTGGATCAAGTGGTGGTTCTTGCTCGAGGTAACCAATTTTGATACCCGGTTGCGCACGTGCTTCACCAGAGAAATCTTTATCTACGCCCGCCATAATACGAAGCAAAGTAGATTTACCTGCACCGTTCAGACCAAGCACACCAATTTTTGCGCCTGGGAAAAATGATAAGGAGATATCCTTGAGGATTTCGCGCTTTGGCGGAACCATCTTGGACACTCGGTTCATCGTATAAATATATTGGGCCACGTAGGACTCCTCAATTGAAAAACCAAATGGGGGAAGAAACAAACTCCCCCTGCTCAATCATGAGCGAAAAAATAATCGGCTATTATACGCAGAAAGTCTTCAAAACATAAGCCATTCACGTGAAGTTAATGCCTTGTTACAAGTTTAATCCTGTTTATTTTTCAAACAGCATTTCTGACACCTAAACTTGCATTATTTTATTGATGCTATATCGTTAATTAAGATATTCATTTGAATAAATATGCACTTTTCTTCATATTTCAAGTGCTAATATTTGAGCAGTTTCATTACAGCTAAAAACACAAGAAGACCAACGATCATGACTCATAAAGCAGAAACTTTAGCGATTCACGCAGGCTATAGCCCGGAACCTACTACTAAAGCTGTGGCAGTGCCAATTTATCAAACCACCTCATATGCCTTTGACAATACTCAGCACGGTGCCGATCTGTTTGACCTGAAAGTTCAGGGCAATATTTATACCCGCATTATGAACCCTACCACAGCGGTGCTAGAACAACGTATTGCAGCTCTGGAAGGTGGTATTGGTGCGCTGGCTTTAGCTTCGGGTATGGCTGCGATTACCTATGCGATTCAGACCATTGCTGAAGCGGGTGACAATATTGCTTCGGTGTCCACTTTATATGGTGGCACCTATAACCTGTTTGCACATACCCTGCCTAAACAAGGGATCGAAGTTCGCTTCTTTGATTATCAAGACCCGGAAGCATTACGTGGCCTAATTGATGACAAGACCAAACTGGTTTTTGTGGAATCAATTGGAAACCCACTGGGCAATATTATTGACCTCGAAGCGATTTCCAAGATTGCCCATGAATATGGCGTACCAGTCATCGTTGATAATACGGTTGCCACCCCAGTCCTACAAAAATCTTTTGATTTCGGTGCCGACATCGTGGTGCATTCACTCACCAAATACATTGGCGGTCATGGTAATTCGATCGGCGGTATTATCGTGGATAGTGGCAAGTTCCCATGGGGGCAACATGCCGAGCGTTTCCCTGCTCTGAATACACCTGATCCAAGCTATCACGGTGTCAATTATGTCGAAGCTTTAGGTGAAGCTGCCTATATCGCGCGTGCTCGTGTCGTACCTCTGCGTAATACCGGGGCAGCGATCAGCCCGCAAAATGTATTTTTAATTCTGCAAGGCTTGGAAACTTTGAGCCTGCGTATGGAACGTCATACCGAAAATGCGCTGAAGGTTGCAGAATATTTGCAACAACATCCAAAAGTAAAATGGGTCAATTATGCCGGTCTGAAAGATCACCCGCAGCATGCTTTGGCACAAAAATATGTGAAAGGTAAACCGTCTGCCATTCTGACTTTTGGTGTAGAAGGTGGCCGTGAAGGCGGTGCCCGTTTTATCGATGCCCTGCAACTGTTCACCCGTCTGGTCAATATTGGGGATGCTAAGAGTCTCGCCTGTCATCCTGCAACCACCACCCACCGCCAGCTCAATCCTGAAGAGCTCAAATCAGCAGGTGTGAGTGAAGATATGGTTCGCTTATCGATTGGAATTGAACACATTGATGACCTGATTGCGGATCTGGAACAATCTCTTGCAGCAGTTTAAGCGCCATTTTAAAGCAGAAAACTCCAGCAAAAATGCTGGAGTTTTTTTATTTATTTTTTGAATACAATCACTTGCTTTGTGATTTATTTTCATGATAAAAATCAATTGAAACGGCGAACACAATTAGAGCAATTACTCTAATTTTTATTTTATTTTCAATAGTTTAATGTATAGATTTTCTTAAATAATTAGTTATTATATTAGTACTCATCTTCGCTCTTATCTCTTTAGAGCCATCTTTGATTTTTTAATAAAAATAATTTGAACGCAGTCTTCAAATTAGGGATAACAAACGTGAAAACTAGACTACAGAAACAATTGGAAAAACGTATTGCAGGTAAAACTGTTCTCATTACAGGCGCATCCAGTGGTATAGGTTTAACGACGGCACATCAGCTGGCAGATGCTGGCGCACATGTTTTACTGGTCGCGCGTACCAAAGACACCCTAGAACAAGTAAAAAAAGAAATTGAATCCAAAGGCGGTAAAGCTTCAGTATTTCCATGTGATCTCAACAATATGGAATCCATTGATGAAGTGTCCAAACAGATTATTGCTTCAGTCGACCATATCGATATCCTGATTAACAATGCGGGCCGCTCGATTCGCCGTGCGGTGCATGAATCAGTAGATCGTTTTCATGATTTTGAACGTACCATGCAGCTAAATTATTTTGGTGCAGTGCGCCTGGTGATGAATATCCTGCCGCAAATGATGATTCGCCGTGCAGGTCATATCATCAATATCAGCTCGATTGGTGTATTGGCGAACGCCACCCGCTTCTCGGCTTATGTCGCATCTAAAGCGGCACTGGATGCTTTCAGCCGCTGTCTGTCTGCAGAAGTCCATTCACATAAAGTTGCAATCACTTCAATTTATATGCCTTTGGTTCGTACACCAATGATCGCACCGACCAAGATTTATAAATATGTGCCTACCTTGTCTCCGGAACAGGCAGCCGAACTGGTTGCTTATGCGATTGTGAAACGTCCGAAGAAAGTGGCGACCAATCTGGGACGTCTGGCTTCGATTACCTATGCGATTGCACCAGACATCAACAATGTCCTGATGTCGATCGGTTATAACCTGTTCCCAAGCTCTTCAGCATCAGTGGGTCAGCCACAAAAACTGAACTGGGTGCAAAAGGCCTATGCACGGATCTTCCCGGGCGAGCACTGGTAATTTCTTCAAGAATATTCCGGCCGCCTACTGGCGGCTATTTTATTTCTGTACTTTAGCGATTCAGCCGCTCAGGTTTATAATCTGAATGCGCCCAACGACACATCCTGTCTTTTCAGGCACAGATTTTTGCCGCAAATGCGACGAGATCACGTACACTATGGACGGATATTTCCTATCCATCTTTTTATATTCTGATTCAATTAATGGAAACCCTTATGAACAACGTGCAATGGCTCGATGAAGTAAAATTTAACGAACAAGGTCTGATTCCTGCCATTGCCCAGCACCATCAAACTGGTCGTGTATTGATGGTCGCCTGGATGAACCGTGAAGCGCTGGCTTTAACTGCCGAAAAAAATCAGGCAGTATATTTCTCCCGCTCACGTAACAAGTTATGGCAT
Organism: Acinetobacter sp. YWS30-1; assembly: GCF_033558715.1. Taxonomy (NCBI): domain Bacteria; kingdom Pseudomonadati; phylum Pseudomonadota; class Gammaproteobacteria; order Moraxellales; family Moraxellaceae; genus Acinetobacter; species Acinetobacter sp. YWS30-1. Next base: position 2,758,185 of record NZ_CP114606.1, read on the forward strand.
AAGGGCGAAGAATCTGGCCATTTCCAAACTGTGCATGAAATCCGTCTGGACTGTGATGCGGATGTAATTATTTTACAGATTGAACAGCATGGTGGTATTGCCTGCCATACCGGCCGTGAATCATGTTTCTACCGTAAATTAACCCCAAATGGCTGGGAAATTGTGGATGCACAAATCAAAGATCCAGCAGCAATCTATGGTGAAAAATCAACAAATCCACATACCCTTGCTATGAATGCCTCAACCGCTCAGTCTGAACAGGTTGAAGTATTGTCATACTTGGGCGAGATGATGGCAGAGCGTAAGAAAGCCGATCCGGAATCCTCTTATGTGGCCAAGCTGTACCATAAAGGCCTCAACAAGATTCTGGAAAAAGTCGGTGAAGAAAGCTTTGAGACCGTGATCGCGGCTAAAGATTTCAAAACTGAAGCCTCTGAAGACAACAAGAATGACCTGATCTATGAAGTGGCTGATCTATGGTTCCATACCATTGTGATGCTCGGTTACTTCGACCTGGATCCGCAACTGGTCCTGAATGAACTGGCACGCCGTCAGGGTCTATCCGGTCTGGTTGAAAAAGCCAATCGCCAACATTAAATCGTGAATGAATCTACCTGTGTCTGATCTGCAAAAACCCAAAGCGACCTATGAGCAGGCAACTGCTATTGATAACGCACGTCTGGGAAAATCTTTTAAAGTCATTGCCTATGCGGGCACAGGTAAAACTACGACCCTGCAAATGATCAGTGATGCCATGCCGGAACGGCGCGGCATGTATCTGGCGTTTAATAAATCCATTGCCTCAGAAGCACAAAACAAGTTTCATCGTGGTGTCGACTGCCGTACTTTCCACTCCCTGGCTTTTCGCAGTGTTCCACGTGGAGTCACGGATAAACTACGCCTACCGCGTTTAAGTCCAAGCTTTATTGCCAAAGAATATCGCCTTGAACCGATGACCTTGCGCCGGATGATGGGCGGACGTTATGAAAAATATGTGCTGATGCCTTCGCGTCTGGCCAGTCTGGTTGCGAACGCAGTCGGCTATTTCTGCTCGACCAGTTCGCAATATCCCGCCCCGCGACATATTCAGGCACCGAGCTGGCTACACCCAGATGATATTGAAGCATTGCAAAAGAAACTTTATCCAGCAGTTGAACGGCGTTGGTTAGAGTCAATTGATCCCAATCATCAGGCCGGGATTGGGCATGATATTTACCTGAAACTTTGGGCATTGTCTGAGCCCAATATTCCTGCCGACTATGTGCTGTTTGATGAAGCACAGGATGCCGATCCGCTAATGCTTGGAATTTTGCTAAAACAGCGTAGCACTCAGGTCATCTATGTCGGCGATGCGCACCAGCAAATTTATGCCTGGCGTGGCGCAGTGAATGCCATGCAGCAGCTGCCGCTACCCGAATCTCGTCTGACCACTTCCTTCCGTTTCGGGCCTGAAATTGCGCTGAATGCTAATGCGATTTTAGGAGCATTGAATGAAACCGTGCCCCTACTCGGCAATCCGCACTTAAATTCCAAAGTGGTCAATAAACCGCACACTAAACTACGCGATGCGATTCTATGCCGGACCAATGCGCGTGCTATGGAACTATTACTTGCCGGTTTAGTACGTGGCGATAAAGTCAGCCTGCAAGCGGATCATGTCAAACTGAACCGTTTTGTTGATGCCGCTGCGATGCTGAAACAGGGCAAGCGTGTGGTTGATGTGCCTGAACTGGCCTGGTTTAACTCATGGCATGATGTACACGAATACTGTGAGACCAATGAAGGCAGTGATATCAAGCCTTTAGTCAAACTGGTTGATGAACATGGCACTGATCCCCTGAAAACTGCCCTCGCCAAAATCACCCCAATCGGACAAGCGGACTACATCATCTCTACCGCGCATAAGGCCAAAGGTCTGGAATGGGATCGTGTGCATATTGAAGATGACTACCAGTTCAAGCTGAATGAGAAAGACCATAAAATTAGTGACGAAGAGTTACGTCTGCTTTACGTGGCCTGTACTCGTGCTAAAGTAAGCTTAAATATTCATCACATTTATGACCTCATTCAACAACTGAAAATCAGGATGCCACAGTCACTGCGCCAAGCCGTTGGCTAAGGTAAAACATAGATGTAAAAATCACGCTACAGGTGATCCATGCACATCGAAAAAATACAACTCAAACATGCTCTGCACTTTTCTAATATCCAGCTCGATTTTGATCTGCAAAAATCACCTGTGACTTTAATTCTGGGTGATCAGGGTTCGGGTAAAACCACCTTGCTGCGCTTAAGTTATCAGGCTTTGACCTGGTTTTCTGCACGTTTTCGTGACTTGCGTACCGCAGGTTTAAGCATGTTGGATCAGGATATCCTGCAAAACCGCCTGCAATCCAAAATTGATATTCAGGTGCGTTTTCCTGATGATTTGGGATCATTGCCTGAATCAGCACAGGGAGAAGCAGCCCCTGCCCAATCCTGTTCCTGGCAGTTATATAAAACCTTAAATAGTCAGGGCATTGGCTTTGCCAAAGCGGAAACCCAGCAACTCGATGCCATGGTGAATCTCTATCAAAAGGCAAGACAACATGACCCTTTGCTCGGTCTGCCTATGGTCGCCTATTATCCGGCTGAACGCTTCGTCAATGAAATCAATATACTCAGCAAAAATAATCAGGCCATTTTTCAGACTGCGCATGCCTATGAAATTACCGCCATTCCCTTTACGACTTTTGCACGTTTCTTTGAATGGTTTCGTGAAATCAGTGATATCGAAAATGCACAAAGTGCCAAGATCATTGACCAGATTCTAGATCAGGCGCTACAGCAATCGGATGATATACAAGCAGATCAGCTGGTCCAGCAAATTGAAAAAGCTAAAGCACATATGCATACACCGAGCCTGACTGCCTTGCGTGAAGCTTTATCCATTGTACTACCAGAACTTAGCCAGATTTATCTAGACTACCAGCCCAAGCTGCAATTGATGGTGCGTTATCAGGATCACACCTTTAGCTTTCAGCAGTTGTCGAGCAGTATCCGGAACTGGATTGCACTGGTGGGAGATGTTGTACGGCGCCTTTGTCTGCTTAATCCGCACAGCTTATTTCCCTGTCAGGAAGGTACTGGCATTTTACTGATTGATGAAATTGATCATCAACTGGATCAGGACATGGCCGCCGTCATTTTACCGCGTCTGCATCAGGCGTTTCCTAACTTGCAGATTATTGTGACTGGAAACCGGCCGGAATTGCTGGAGCAGGCTCAGGATTTTCAGTGTCTAAAACTGGAAAATAAACAGGTGCATCCCATCCATCTAAATCCAATGCAGGTTCAGTATGATCATTTTTATGCAGAGTTGCCGCTTGAGATGAGCCAAAATCATTCAGATATAGAAAAAGTTGAAGATGCACTTCAGGAACCAGAAATAGTCAACTTGACGGCTCAGTCTGTTTTGCAACTGATTCAGGAACAGCTAAGCACAGAACAGCAGCAAGAACTTTTACAACTGTTGAGTCAGGATAATTCACAAAGCCTGCCTCAATCTTCTTAACTAGTGCTGAAACGATAATGCAATTTAAAAATTAAAATCAGGATGCAAGAATAGGTTTTGATTTTCTGCATTCCTGATCAAGAAGTTATAAATTTTTATCAATAAATGCAGGGAGTTTGATCTTTATTTTCGGTCAAATTTGTACGAGATGTTCAAGCATGCACCCCATATCAAAACCAAGCTTACGTATAATCTACAAGTTCTACATAAAAACATTGATGTTGTGGTTATCCTGTAATATGATCGGTTTTACTTGCAATTTTCGTTGTAAAATCGGAATTTGCTATCGTTTATAAGTTGCGCAATACAACTGTTTTATTCTGTTTGAATATCATTCTGGCTTTCAAGATCGAGAAGTTTTGGGTCGCTCTTTGCGGTCCTGTAATCCTTGAAAGATAAAGATTCACCCTAGGTTGACCTTAACCTATATCACGACAATGGATACGAGTGTGCTGCCAATTATTATATTGTTACCGTTAGTATTAGGCACAACCCTTGTCTCGTGGCTGAAGCAATTTTCACGCGGGGTAACGGCTTTAGGAGCAATTGCCGTCAGCCTCAGCAGTTTCTTATTACTGTTGAGTCAGGCGCCTGCTGTATTTAATGGAACGGTAATTACCCAGACCTGGTCCTGGCTACCCCAGCTTGGAATCGACTTCAGTTTCCGGCTGGATGCTTTGGGCATGCTGTTTGCTCTGCTGATTAGTGGAATTGGTACCCTGATTTATATCTATGCCTATTACTATCTCAGTCCTAAAAACTCCCTGAGTAAACTCTATTTCCTGCTGATGCTGTTTATGGCAGCGATGCTCGGTATTTCATTGTCTAATAATCTTCTGATTCTCCTGATTTTCTGGGAACTCACCAGTATTTCTTCCTTCCTGCTAGTTGGTTACTGGAGCAATTACGAAGCGGCCCAACGCGGCTCACGCATGGCTCTAACCATTACCGGCATGGGCGGCTTATCTATGCTGGGTGGTTTTATTCTGCTCGGACAGATGACGGGTACCTATCAGATTGACCAGATCCTGATGATGGGCGAACAGATTCAGGCACATGCCCTATTTGTACCGACATTATTATTAATTTTACTCGGTGCTTTTACCAAAAGTGCGCAGTTCCCGTTTCACTTCTGGTTACCAAATGCCATGGCAGCACCGACGCCGGTGTCTGCCTATCTGCACTCTGCCACCATGGTCAAAGCGGGCCTGTTTTTAGTCGCACGTTTATTGCCGATTTTTGCAGGCGCGGCACTGTTCCATAATATTGTTACTTTTATCGGGTTATTTACCCTGTGTGTGGCAGCGTTCTTTGCCATCTTTAAAGAAGATCTGAAAGGTCTGTTGGCCTATTCAACTATTAGCCACTTGGGCCTGATCATGTGTTTGCTGGGTATTGGCTCACCACTGGCCGTGGCAGCAGCAATTTTCCATATCATTAACCATGCAACCTTTAAAGCTGCCCTATTCATGATTGCCGGGATCATTGACCATGAATCCGGTACTCGTGATCTGCGAAAATTGTCTGGTCTTTGGCAAATGCTGCCTTTTACCGCAACACTGACCATGATCACCGCCGCCTCCATGGCTGGTATTCCATTAACCAATGGTTTCTTGTCCAAGGAAATGTTCTTTACCGAACTGGTCGCAAACTTAAGTGGCCCAGTCATGGTCGGTGCTGCTATTGCAGGAACACTGGCCGGGATTTTCGCTGTCGCCTATTCGATTCGCCTGGTACATGGCGTGTTTTTTGATGGTCCATTAGGCCAGCAAGTCCCAAATAAAGCTGCGCATGAGCCGCCATTTGGTATGCGTGCACCGGCTATCTTACTGGCTTTTCTGTGTATTGCAGTTGGTCTGCTACCAGGATTACTGGTCGAAAAGATTGTAAATAGCACCACACAAGCGTCAACCCAGAATTTCGCCTTTGAAGGAACTCACCTCGCCCTCTGGCACGGTATTAATCTGCCTTTGGTGATGAGTATCATCGCGATATTCGGCGGTGCAATTTTCTATTTTGCACTGGCCAAAGGCGGTGCGATCCGGGAAATTGATCTGGATCCAAAACTGGGCAAACTGCAAGGCCGTGTACTGTTTGATCTGTTCCTGAAAAATCTGTTACTGAATTCAAGACGTTTCCGCCGTGCGACTGAAAATGGCAAATTGCAAAGTTATATTTTGTGGACGGTGCTGTTTACCATTGGTCTGGTGGGCTATCCACTCGTCGTCAATGGGATCGACACCGGTAGCCGCGAACTGACCCATGCACCAGTTCTGGCCATCGTTCTATGGTTACTGCTGTTCTCAGCCTGCTGGATGATGCTGTGGTTCCATCATGAACGGATTAAAGCCATCCTGATCAGCGGTGCGGTCGGTCTGGTCGTCACCATGGTTTTCATTGGTTTCTCGGCACCCGATCTGGCTTTGACCCAGATTACAGTCGATGTAGTAACAACTGTTCTGCTACTGATGAGCCTGTCACTCCTGCCACAATTAACGCCTTATGAATCCAGCCCGACCCGACGCTGGCGAGATGCAGTGATTGCGGTCTGCGGGGGTCTAGGAATTGCAACGGTTGCTTGGCTAGTTATGACACGTGACCATAATTCAATTTCCTGGTTCTTCATCCAACAATCGATTCCGCTTGGTGGCGGTACAAACGTCGTCAACGTAATTCTGGTCGATTTCCGTGGTTTCGATACCTTCGGCGAGATTACCGTACTTGGGATTGCTGCCATTGGGGTACTGAGTCTAATGGACGGTATGCGTGCTCATGGCACCACTATTACCCAAGGCCTGACTTACCGTTTTAACCCCTCCCCTTTGATGCTACGAATTACTGCATCATGGATTTTACCGGTAGCACTGGTGGTGAGTCTGTATATCTTTATGCGCGGCCATAATCTTCCGGGTGGCGGTTTTATTGCCGGTCTGGTCACCTCATTGGCCTTGATCATTCAATACGTTGCCATTGGTCAGGATCATGCAGAAAAAATGCTGGGAGCTAAATCTGGACGTCTCTATGAAATCTGGATTGGTATCGGTCTGACTATTGCAGGCCTAACCGGTATCGCAGCCTGGTTCTGGTCACGTCCATTCCTGACCAGTGCCCATATTCATGTCCATCCGCCATTACTTGGCGATATGCATCTGGCTTCTGCCGCGCTATTTGATGTCGGTGTCTATGTCACCGTAGTCGGGGCGACCATGTTGATGATTTCCGTTCTGGGTGACTCCCGTCACTCAAGTATGACTGGCCCAGTACCAAGAGGATAATAGAATGATTAGTTTAGAACTTTTATTAGCCTCAGCAATTGGCCTACTCACTGCCACCGGGATCTATCTGATTCTGCGAGCACGTACCTTTCCGGTCGTCCTTGGGCTGGCCATGATTGGTTATGCAGTGAACCTGTTTTTATTTGCCATGGGCCGTATTCAGATGAATTCGCCTGCAGTGCTCACCGAAGCCACGCAGGTCACCGATCCTTTACCTCAGGCGCTAGTGCTGACCGCCATTGTAATCGGTTTTGCTACCACCGCCTTTATTGTACAGCTGGCCTTACGTAGCCGTTATGAATCAGGAACAGACCACGTTGATTCCAAAGAAGAGATACCGCAACATGACCCACGTGAGGATGAGCCGTAATGACTGATCTTCTCAACTTCTTGAATCAACACACCCCTATTTTCAGTATTCTTTTACCGGCTTTTACCGCCTTTATTTTAGTACTGTTAGGTAACCCAGGTTCTGGTTCTCTGATTACCGACTGGCGTCAGCCGTGGCGTCGTGGCGTGAGTCATATTTCGACCCTACTGGGTTTGATTATGGCGATTGGCTACCTGATCAATAGCAGCCAAGGGCAAATTAATGTCTACACTTTAAGTGAATGGGCTGCCCCTTTTGGTATTGTGCTGGTCCTGGACCAGCTCTCTGCCTTGATGCTGGTACTGACCTATACACTCGCTTTGCCAATCGTTTGGTATGCCAGCAAAGAATGGGATATTCGCGGGCGTTATTTCCACGCCATGGTTCATTTTCTATTAATGGGGCTTAGTGGTGCCTTCCTGACCGGTGACTTGTTTAACCTGTTCGTATTCTTCGAGATCCTGTTAATGGCCTCCTATGTCCTACTTTTGCATGGGCAAGGCAAGGCACGCTTCCAGCTCGGTGTGCATTATGTGGCTATTAACCTGCTCGCTTCTGCCATGTTCCTGATCGGGCTCGGCATGATTTATGGCAGTGTCGGCAGCCTAAATATGGCTGATGTCGCTAGACTGATGCCAACTTTGGCAGGCGATGAACATAAGCTGGCCGTTGCGGGCGGACTGATGCTATTTGTGGTGTTCGGGATCAAGGCAGCCATGTTACCGGTAGGCCTGTGGCTTCCTAAAACGTATGCTGTGGCAACTACTCCGGTGGCTGCCCTGTTTACCATCATGACCAAAGTCGGGATCTACGCGATTATCCGGGTCAATGGTACTGTATTTGATGATGAATACAGTCATCAGATCCTGATGAACTGTCTGCTGGTCATTGGGGTGATTACCTCACTGTATGGCGCATTTGGTGCCATTGGGACTGAACGTCTACGCCGTTTTGTCGGCTTTATGATCCTGTCTTCAGTCGGCACCATTCTGATTGCGATTGCCATGAACAGTACTCAAGCCTGGGCAGGTGCCTTGTATTATATGGTGCACAGTACCCTGATTGGCGCAGCGTTTTATATCCTGTGTGGCTGGATTACTTCACAACGCGGTGAATTTAAAGATCACTTTAAAATTGCCCCACAGATGAAACAGAATAAGCTGGTTTCTATTGTGTATTTCATCATTGCCTTGATGATGGCCGGCTTGCCACCTTTCAGTGGCTTCTTCGGTAAAGTGTTTATCCTGCAAGCTTCAGGACAGTCTGAACATCAAATGCTGATTATCTTTACGGTTCTACTGGTCAGCTTACTAAGTATTCTGGCTTTTACCCGGGTCGGTTTTATTCTGTTCTGGCGTTCAAGCCGACCAGAACAGGATGAAAATTCTGAAGAATTCAGCAAATATGAATCCTTGCCCAGCAAGGCACCAGCACGAAATGACCGGGTCATTTATCTATTATTGCTCAGTCTGACAGCCTACGTTGTTTTTGCTGCACCGATTTATCAATATAATTATCAGACCGCAGCACAGATTAAGACCAATCCGATTTATGAAGCAGCACTGTTAAAACGTGATGCTGAAGGCAAGTTCATCAGTGTTCAGCCATTTGATCCGGGTTATTTACCAGAAACCCAATACGGTGGTGAAACGCCTGATCCAAATGCGCACCTGATTCCTTATGTCATTTCAGAAAATACCTTAAATGGCGATCATATTTCTGAATTTAAACAGCGTCAGATTGATAAACAGTATATTGAACAGAGCAAATACGACGACAATCAACTTAAACCGGCGGAGGGACTTTAATGGCTGAATCATTACTTCAACGCTGGTTCCCTCATCCTTTCGTGTCAGTAATTGTGGCGATGAGCTGGGTCATGCTGGCCCATAATATGGAAGCCGGCACACTCCTTATGGCAATATTTCTGGCCATCTTGATTCCGCGAATGGTCGCCCCTTTCATTGATTACACGCCGAATATCCGGTGGATCCCGGCGATGCGCCTGTTTTGGATCGTTGTTTGGGACATCATTGTCGCAAACATTAAGGTAGCGATTCTGGTGCTGGGACCGACCAAAAATCTGCATCCCAAATGGTTTCGGGTACCGCTGGATACCGAACATGAAGAAGTGAATACGTTGCTGGCAATGATTATTACCACGACACCAGGTACAGTCTCTGCGGGGATTGATCAGGACCGTGGCGATATTCTGGTGCATGCCTTAAGCACGGATGATGAAGAGGCTGAAATTGAAACCATCAAACAGCGCTATGAACAACCTTTGATTAAAATTTTTAGCGCACAATCAGGAGCTGAAGCATGACCATTCTGCCATATGCATTGCTGATTTGTCTGGGTGCTGTCACGATCTCCATGTTGTTGTGTCTGATCCGGCTGGTTATGGGCCCATCAATCGTCGACCGTTTGCTGGCACTGGACACCCTATTTTTAAATGCAACCTGTCTGGTGGTGATTCTGGGAATCTACTGGAGCAGCACTTTCATGTTTGAAGGTGCCCTACTGGTGGCCATGCTGGGCTTTGTTTCTACCGCTGCCCTTGCCCGCTATTTCACCACTGGACATGTCATCGACTAGGAGTTTTTAAATGCCTTTGATTTTAGAAATACTAGTTTCGATTTTTTTATTGATTGGCGCTTTCTTTATGCTGGTGGGCGGCATTGGGATGATACGTCTACCCGACCTTTTTATGCGTCTGCATGCACCGACCAAATCCAGTACCTTAGGTCTAGGAAGCTTTCTGATCGCTTCTATTATTTTTTCGGCTATCTATGGTCGTTTAGGTTTTGCTGAAGTACTGATTACCCTGTTTGCCTTCATTACTGCACCGGTATCTGCCAACCTGATGGCGCAAGCGGCCTTGCATTTACGTTTGCGCTCGATGAGTGGTGAAGTGCCAGAAACACTAGAACGTCCATTGCCTTGGCAGAAAACCCGCCGTCGTGCATTTTATGAAAAGAAAATGAATGACCAGGATTCAAAGTAATAGTTAGCCAGTTCTACTTAAAAGTTCAACAATAAAAAAGCCACCCTAAGGTGGCTTTTTTATTGCGCTTTATAAAAGCTTATTCTTCATCTTTCTTGTCTTCAGCAGGAGGTAAATCCTTCACTGCTTCAGCAATCAGACCAAACATATAGTTACCATATGCATTGGTTTTGTCATAATGGAAACGTAGACGAGGCGTAATACGTGTCTTGATCCGACGGCCCAGTTCATGGCGCAGGAACCCGGATGCCTTATTCAGGACATCGAGTGTTTCTTTATTTGCCGCTTCACTTTGCTCATCACCAAGTTCACGACCCATTACTGTGACATAAACTTCTGCATATCCTAAGTCTGGGCTTACCTTCACGGCTGAGATGGTCACCAGACCACCCAGACGTGGATCTTTCAGCTCCTGACGGATCAGTTCAGACAACTCGCGTTGTACCGTATCCGCCATACGCTTCAGACGTTGACTACCCGCCATTAAAGACTCCGTTTAATCAATTGCACATCATACACTTCGATTTTATCGAGAGGTTTGATGTCTTTATAGCCTTTCACCGCAAGACCACATTCCATACCGGCACGAACTTCTTCCACCACTTCTTTATAGCGACGAAGAGATTCTAGCTCGCCTTGGAAGATCACCACGTCATCACGTAATACGCGAATCGGTTTGTTACGGTGTAATACGCCTTCAAGCACCATACAGCCTGCTGCAGCACCGAATTTGCTTGAGTGGAACACTTCACGCACTTGAGCAACACCCAAGATGGTTTCACGGTGTTCAGGAGCAAGCTTACCGCTCATCGCTGCTTTCACGTCATCAATCAATTGATAGATCACTGAGTAGTAACGAATGTCGATACTGTCTGCATCTGCTTTTTGACGTGCAGTATTGTCGGCACGTACGTTAAAGCCAAGAAGAACCGCTTCTGAAGATTCAGCAAGTGTGACGTCAGATTCAGTAATCGCACCAACACCAGAACCGATGATACGTACTTTTACTTCATCCGTTGAAAGCTCAGCCAATGCAACATGCAGCGCTTCCAATGTACCGCGTACATCAGTTTTTAATACCACATTGACGATCGGCACATCTTTTTTGCCCATAGACGCCATGATGTTTTCAAGACGCATTGCAGATTGACGTTCAAGACGTTTTTGACGTTCACGATCCATACGCGCATCGGCAACTTCACGTGCTTTCTTCTCGTCATTCACAACAAGAACTTCGTCACCTGCCATCGGCGCTTCTGGAAGACCCAGAATTTCAACTGGAATCGAAGGACCTGCAGACTTGATACGTTTACCGTTTTCATCGGTCATGGCACGAACGCGGCCATAAGATGAACCAGCAAGTACCAGGTCACCCACTTTCAGCGTACCGTTTTGAACCAGAATAGAAGTCACTGCACCGCGGCCTTTATCAACACGCGCTTCAATCACAACACCTTGTGCCGCACCTTCTTCAGACGCCTTCAATTCAAGCAATTCAGACTGAATTAAAATCAGGTCAAGAAGTTCATCAATACCGGCACCAGTATGTGCAGATACTTTCGCTACAGGAACGTCACCGCCCCATTCTTCAGGTACGATTTCTTTGGTGGTCAATTCGTTCAATACACGATCTGGATCAGCTGAGTCTTTATCCATCTTGTTGATTGCAACAATGATCGGTGTACCCGCTGCACGTGCGTGATCGATTGCTTCTGCAGTTTGTGGCATCACGCCATCATCTGCTGCAACAACCAGAACTACGATATCAGTCGCTTTGGCACCACGTGAACGCATTGCAGTAAACGCTGCGTGTCCCGGAGTATCAAGGAATGTGATAATACCTTTATCCGTGGTTACATGATAAGCACCGATATGCTGGGTAATACCCCCTGCTTCGCCTTGCGCCACTTTGGCACGACGAATACGGTCTAGAAGCGATGTTTTACCATGGTCAACGTGACCCATGATCGTAACAACTGGCGCACGAGTGGTTTGCGCACCACGAGCTTCTTCAGCCTGTTCAAGCAGGTTATCTTCAACTGCAGTTTCAGAAACCAGTACTGGGTTATGGCCCATTTCTTCAACCACAAGAGCCGCGATTTCCTGATCGATCGCCTGGTTTTGAGTAACCAGTTCACCCATTTTCATCAGTGACTTGATCACTTCACGAACCTTAACTGCCATTTTCGCAGCCAGGTCAGCAACGACAATCGTTTCACCGATTTCAACGTCATAAACCTGTTTTTTCACTGGTTTTTCAAAACCATGCTTGTTCGCTTGGCTAGATTTCAAACCGCGTTTGTGTGAGTTATCACGGAAAGACTGCTCTTCACCACGACGACCACCTTTCTTCGGTGAACGTGTATTTGAAGTGTTAGTACCACGTTTAATTTCGCGGTCTTCTTTCGCAAATGAGTCTTCATATGCCTGGCCAACTAGACCAGCAGCAAGTGGAGAATCATCAATCACACGAATGGTTGCAGTGGTATCTTCAGAAGAATACTTAGATGCCATCTTGCGCATTTGCTCAAGGGTACGTTGTTGTGCTTCTTCAGCTGCCTTACGACGTGCTGCTTCTTCAGCTGCTTTTAATTGAGCGGCTTGAGCTTCACGCGCTTTTTTCTGTTCTGCTGTTTCAACTTGTTTAACCGCTGCTTTCACAATCGGTTTATTAGTTGATTTGCGTTTTACCACAACAGCTGCTTTAGGTGTTTCCTGTTTCTCAGTTTCTTGTTTCTGAGCTGCACGCATTGCTTCTAGCGCTTTGCTTGCATTGTTTGTACCTGATTTAGGTGCATCAGCAGGTTTTTTAGCTGGTGCTGACTTCTGTTCAGCTTCTGCTTTCGCTTGCTGTTCAGCTTGAGCCTTCGCTAAAGCTTCTGCTTTAATTTGTTCCGGGTCTGGCTTGACGAATGTATGTTTCTTGCGAACTTCTACATTAATCGTTTTCGCCTTACCTGAAGTACTTGCCACTTTAGCAGTACTGGTCGTTTTACGTTTCAACGTGATTTGTCCTGCATGGCCATCTGAACCTTGTGTCTTTTTCACATGATTCATTAAGCGATCTTGTTGTTCGGTGGTAATAATATCGTCAGCTTTACGCTGTGGTAAACCTGCCTCACGAACCTGCTCTAGGAGCTTATCAACATGGCGACCCACGCTGAGTGCTAACTCTTTAATCGACTTGTCCGTCATATACTACCTCCTAGTTAAACCATGATTCGCGCGCTTTCATAATAAGTTGACCGGCCTTCTCAGCACCGAGACCTTCGATATCTTCGATATCATCAGTCGCTTGGTCAGCTAAGTCATCTACGGTTACCACACCACGAGCTGCGAGAGCTTGCGCGATCTCTGCTGTCATGCCTTCCATTGCAACAAGTTCTTCACTTGGCGCTTGTACGTTTTCTTGCTGTTGTAATGCATCAGCAAGTGCAATTTCTTTCGCACGGCTTTGCAGTAGTTCAACCAGTTCCGCATCCAGTTCGATTTCATCAAACGTTTCTGGCGGTACGTAAGCAATTTCTTCAAGCGAGGTGAAGCCCATTTCTACTAACGCCATCGCCAAATCTTCAGCAATATCCAGACGTGTAACAAACATATCCAGGTATTTTTGTGCTTCGCTTTGCTGACGTGCGTAGTACTCTTCTTCCAGCATCATGTCCAGCTTATAGCCAGTCAGTTCAGATGCCAGACGAACGTTTTGACCTTGTGAACCAATTGCGCGAGCTAGCTGATCACTAGTCGCGAAAATGATGTCTGCAGTACGTGCATCTTCATCGATGACAATACTAGATACATCTGCTGGTTCTAATGCACTTGCGATATATTGCGCAGGATCATCCGACCAAACCACCACATCAATACGCTCGCCATTGAGCTCTTGCTGTACAGCCTGGATACGGGTACCACGCATACCAATACAAGCACCCACCGGGTCAATACGGTGGTCATTGGTTTTCACTGCAATTTTAGCACGAACACCCGGTTGACGAGCTGCGGCCTTAATTTCAATGATTTCTTCAGAAATTTCAGGAATTTCTTTTTTCATCAATGCAATCAGCATTTCCGGTTTAGCACGTGACAACAATAACTGTGCACCACGGCCTTCACGGTTAACGCTATATAGAATCGCATTTACGCGTTGTTTCGGACGAAGGATTTCCTTCGGAATCATCTCTTCACGTGCCAGATACGCTTCTGCGTTGTCACCCAAGTCAATGATAAAGCCATCTTTGGTTTGTTTTTTCACTTCACCATAGATCAGCTCACCGACTTTAGATTCATAAGCATCAGCAACCAGTGCACGTTCTGCTTCACGGATCTTCTGTACAATCACCTGTTTCGCGATCTGGGCAGCAATACGACCGAAATCGATTGATTCTACTTCCAGTTCACGGATATCGCCAATCGACCATTGTGCCGGATCCACATCAGAGATCGCATCCTGACAGGCAGGCATTTCATGATCTTCATCAGCCACCACTTCCCATTGACGGAAAGTACGATAATCACCAGTTTTACGGTCAATTTCTACACGAAGACGAGCTTCTTCCGAGTGAGTCCCCTCGTAGAATTTCTTCTTAGTCGCTGCAACCAAAGCTTGTTCTAGCGCTTCAAAAATTGCTTCACGACTTACACCTTTTTCGTTACTAACCGTTTCAACGACGGTAAGAATTTCACGTGCCATAAGTCACCTATTCGTTCAGATTCTTATTAATTGAATTAATCTTGATAGACCAAGTTTGCTTTATCGATATTGTGACTGTCGATATCCAAAATCTGTTGCTTTTCTACTTCAACTTGAATCATTTCATTTTCAAGGTCGACTGCAACCAGTTTTGCCTGAAATTTACGACGGTTATCGACGGCACTGATCAAACGCAGCGCAACCGTTTGTCCGATATAATGAGCCATCTGCTCCAGCTGGAAGAATGGACGATCCCAACCTGGTGAAGACACTTCAAGCGAATATTCACCTGAGATTGGATCATGTACATCCAGGATCGCGCCGACTTGCTGTGTGACACGTACACAGTCCTGAACCCCAATACCACGACCCTGCTCTTCTTCGCCATCTTCATTGACAACAGGTGCTGCATTTTCATCGACCGGTTTGTCGATATAGATCCGTAATAATGAACGTTTGCCTTGTGGCAGGAATTCAATCCCCCACAGATTTACATCACAGGCTTCAACTGCTGGTGCAATCAAGTCCTGAAGTGCTTGAGTTTTATTTGATAGCTTCATTTACTCTCGTCATCTGGTGCGATTTTATGATCTATTTGACCACTACAAACCAATACAAACTATAGTAGTAGTGAAACATGGAGATTTGACCAAATATTGTCGACACTACACGATAGCCAATAAAAAAGGGCGTAAATCGCCCCAATTAATGCACAATTTGAACTTTTTTCAAATCCCACTGTGCAAAAAGGCCCACCATAGTTGTGAGCCTCTTTTAAGAAACTTGGTAGCGGGAGCTGGATTTGAACCAACGACCTTCGGGTTATGAGCCCGACGAGCTACCAGACTGCTCCATCCCGCATCAACGTGCAAAAATTATATACAAAAGATGCGAACTTTTCAATCACAACCACATCATTCTGCATATTTGTTATCTGTTACTGAAAAATTGGTAGCGGGAGCTGGATTTGAACCAACGACCTTCGGGTTATGAGCCCGACGAGCTACCAGACTGCTCCATCCCGCATCAGCATACAAATAATATTCAGCTTAATATTTTACACTAAACTGCCTTTAAAGTTTGCAGCTTTAAAGGATTGGTAGCGGGGGCTGGATTTGAACCAACGACCTTCGGGTTATGAGCCCGACGAGCTACCAGACTGCTCCACCCCGCAACAACATGCAAATAATTCTTCTCAACTTAAATCAGATTTAAGCTGCCTTTTAAAAGTTTGCGTCTTTAAAAAAGGATTGATTGGTAGCGGGAGCTGGATTTGAACCAACGACCTTCGGGTTATGAGCCCGACGAGCTACCAGACTGCTCCATCCCGCATCAACAGAAGTTTTTTTAGCTGCATACACCAACTTATATTCTGGATTATAAGTTGGTGCGGAAGGGGGGACTTGAACCCCCACGCCCGAAAGCACTACCACCTCAAGGTAGCGTGTCTACCAATTCCACCACCACCGCAGCTGTGACGCATTCTAGTCGCATCACTGAAAAAAAGAAAGGTTTAATTAAAATTATTCGGTCGTTTGTGGTGCAGTTGGTGAAGTTTCAACCGGTTGCGCAGGCGCAGTTGGTGCTGATTGAATTGACGATAAACTGTACGCATTCGTGGTTTGTTTCTTGGCAAGAATCGCCAAAGTAATACTGGTCACAAAGAACAATGCGGTAAAAACTGCCGTCAAACAGGTCATGAAATTACCCGAACCTGAGGCACCAAAGATCGTTGCCGCACCGCCGCCGCCAAATGATGCACCTGCATCCGCACCTTTACCATGCTGAACTAAAATCAAGACAATCATCAAAATCGCTAAGATAATATGTACTACCAGCACAAAAGTTTGCATGCTGAACTCCTAATTATTGTGTATTTGCAAATGCTTGAGCAATTTGATGGAACGACTCAGCATTGAGTGATGCACCACCCACCAATGCCCCGTTAATGTCAGGGCAGGCTGCTAACTCTACTGCATTTTCCGGTTTTACACTACCACCATATAAGATTGCCATAGTCGCAGCATAACCTGTAATCTGGCTCAAACCCTGACGGATCTGGGCATGCATGGCCTGCGCATCTTCTGGAGAAGCTGTTTTACCGGTACCAATGGCCCAGATTGGCTCATAAGCAATCACAATATTTTTCCACTGTTCATCTTCTACCACAGTCGCGATATCGCAAATCTGTTGGAGAACCACCGCTTCTGCCTGCCCTGCTTCACGCTGTTCCAGACTTTCGCCCACACAGTAAATTACGGTTAAACCGGCATTTAAGGCATTCTTGATTTTAGTATTTAAAATCTGTGAACTTTCAGCAAAAATTTCACGACGTTCAGAGTGCCCAATCAATACATAGTGAATCTGGCTATCAGCCAATAATTCAGCACTCACTTCCCCAGTATAAGCGCCTGTCCCTGCAATACGTGATACATCTTGTGCTACGGTATATACAGGGCGATTAGCAGAAGCAAATGCAGTTTGAATTTGAGTTAAGGCAAGGGTTGTCGGCGCCACACCCAAATGACATTTCTCTGTTGAAACTGGTGCAGACTCAAGCAAGTCTTTTAAATTCTGAACCAAAGCTTGGGCATCTGCCTGCATTGGATTCATTTTCCAGTTGCCCACCACCCAAGGGGTAATCGTCGAAACCGACATAAATAACCTATTTCACTGACATATCTTGAATTGGGCACATTCTACACGGAATTGTAAAATTTAAAGAATAGTTTTATTCATCCTATTTCTCAGTTTAGACTATTCAAAATGGTTATTTTTTGTTATCACTGAAAAAAATGCCCGGTTCTTCCGACCAGTTCAAGCTTTTACTGAATATCACGAAGATTGCAGCATTCTCAGCTATGGTATTTTTGTATAACAAACGTATAATTTTAGAATAGCAAATTAAAAAAATTGAATTGATAGGCATTTGAAGCATGACAGCATTGCAGGGGTCACCAAGATTTACGGGGTTTATTCGTCGCCTGGTCGATGAAGGGGTATTATCAGCTGAAGATATGCGGACTGCTTTAGCCAATGCCAAACAGGAAAAAACAGATATCGTGGCCTATTTGGTCAGTCATCATAATCTTTCCCCTACTACCATTGCTGAAACGATCTCAGTAGAATTTGGTGAGCCTCTATTTGATATTGGTGCTTATGATCCGGGACAAATCCTGCGTGAAGATATTGATGAAAAGCTGATTACCAAGCATCGTATTCTGCCAATTTATAAAAACGCCAATATTCTTTATGTCGCCACGAGCAATCCGACCAATATCGAAGCAACGGATGCCATCCGCTTTGCAACCAAACTGAATATTGAAACTGTTATTGTTGAACACAATAAACTCGAAAAACTGATTGAGCAAAACTTTACTGAAGAAAGTACTTTTGATTTTGATGATGATTTCGATCTGGATGTAAATGTCGATACAGCCGATCCGACTCAAGAAGAAGACGAAAAAGACAAGGGTGAAGAAGCCCCTATTGTTAAATATATTAATAAGTTACTGATTGATGCTATTCGTATGGGGGCATCAGATTTACATTTTGAACCTTATGAAAAAATGTATCGGGTGCGCTATCGTGTCGATGGGGTTTTACGTCAGATTGCAACACCGCCGCTACAACTGGCAAACCGTTTGGCGTCGCGTTTGAAAGTCATGTCGCAGATGGACATTTCTGAGAAACGCGTGCCTCAAGACGGCCGTATTAAATTAAAGCTCTCAAAAAACAAAGCCATCGACTTCCGTGTTAACTCGCTCCCTACCCTGTTTGGCGAAAAACTGGTTCTACGTATTTTAGATCCGTCTAGTGCCATGCTGGGAATTGATGCTTTAGGTTATGAACCTGAGCAGAAAGAATTATTTATGGAAGCCTTAGATAAACCGCAAGGGATGTTACTGATTACCGGTCCTACTGGTTCCGGTAAAACAGTATCCCTTTATACGGGCTTAAACATCTTAAATCGTGAAGATACCAATATTTCTACTGCGGAAGACCCAGTCGAGATTAACCTGCAAGGGATTAATCAGGTGAACGTCAATAATAAAGTTGGCCTGACGTTTGCAGCTGCTTTAAAATCCTTTCTGCGTCAGGATCCTGATATTGTCATGGTCGGTGAGATCCGTGATCTGGAAACAGCTGAAATTGCAATCAAAGCAGCGCAAACAGGTCATATGGTGATGTCAACTCTGCACACCAACAGTGCTCCGGAAACTTTGACCCGTTTACGTAATATGGGCGTACCTTCTTTCAATATCGCGACTTCAGTCAATCTGGTGATTGCGCAGCGTCTGGCCCGTCGCTTGTGTTCACAATGTAAAAAACCGGCTGACATTCCAAAGCAAAGCTTACTGGAGATGGGCTTTACCGAAGCAGATTTACAAAGCCCTGAATTTCAGATTTATGAGCCAGTCGGCTGTAATGAATGTCGTGAAGGTTATAAGGGCCGGGTCGGTATTTATGAAGTTATGAAGGTAACACCTGAGATTTCAAGAATTATTATGGAAGATGGCAATGCCATTGAAATTGCTGAAGCTTCCGCACGTGCAGGATTTAACAATTTACGCCGATCAGGGTTAGTGAAGGTTATGCAGGGGGTGACTTCTTTACAGGAAGTCAATCGTGTAACCAGCGAATGATCGTGCTGAATATAAAATAAGGATAAAGCTATGGCAGCAGTAAAAAAAGGCCAAATGACACCGATCTTCAGTTATGAAGGGGTTGATCGCAAAGGCGCCAAGATCAAGGGGGAATTGCCGGCACGAAATATGGCCTTGGCAAAAGTGAACTTGCGCAAACAAGGCATCACGATCAAAACTATTCGAGAAAAGAAAAAAAATATTCTCGAAGGTTTGATGAAGAAAAAAGTTTCCACGCTGGATATCACCATCTTCACCCGTCAGTTAGCGACCATGATGAAAGCCGGGGTACCTTTAGTACAAGGCTTTGAAATTGTCGCAGAAGGTTTGGAAAATCTATCTATGCGCGAGGTTGTGCTTGGAATTAAAGGCGAAGTTGAAGGGGGGAATACTTTTGCCGGAGCATTACGAAAATACCCACAATATTTTGACAACCTATTCTGTTCTTTAGTTGAGTCTGGCGAACAATCTGGTGCTCTGGAAACCATGCTGGATCGTGTCGCGATTTATAAAGAAAAAAGTGAGCTGTTAAAGCAAAAAATTAAAAAAGCCATGAAATACCCAGCTACAGTAATTGTAGTAGCTGTGATCGTCACAATTATCCTGATGGTGAAAGTAGTTCCTGTATTCCAGGACTTATTCTCTTCATTCGGTGCAGACTTACCTGCATTTACTAAAATGGTAGTCAATATGTCCGAATGGATGCAAAAATATTGGTTCCTTTTGATTATTGGAATTGGCGTAGTGATTACTGCTTTCCTTGAAGCGAAAAAG
The DNA here is from genome assembly GCF_033558715.1 of Acinetobacter sp. YWS30-1. NCBI lineage: Bacteria > Pseudomonadati > Pseudomonadota > Gammaproteobacteria > Moraxellales > Moraxellaceae > Acinetobacter > Acinetobacter sp. YWS30-1. The sequence continues at coordinate 2,778,500 of NZ_CP114606.1, forward strand.
CGTAGCAAAAAATTCCGTGATTTACTGGATAAGGCCGCGCTCAAAGCACCCATCTTTGGTGATCTGGTCTATAAAGCGATCATTGCCCGTTATAGCCGCACTCTCGCCACCACTTTTGCTGCCGGTGTGCCATTAATTGATGCGCTTGAATCGACTGCTGGTGCAACCAATAACGTGGTCTATGAGGAGGCGGTATTAAAAATCAAGGAAGATGTTGCGACAGGTCAACAGCTTCAATTTGCCATGCGTGTCACCGATAAATTCCCCTCTATGGCCGTACAAATGGTTGCAATTGGTGAAGAATCAGGTGCATTGGATGCCATGCTGGATAAAGTCGCAACCCATTATGAAAATGAAGTCGACAATGCGGTTGATGGTTTAACTTCCATGATGGAGCCCTTGATTATGGCAATTCTTGGTGTCCTTGTTGGTGGCCTTGTTATCGCAATGTACCTTCCAATTTTCCAAATGGGTTCCGTGGTTTAATGCAAGATTTTATTTTATATTTCAGTCAAAACCCAACTGCGCTTTATCTCGCAGTTGGGCTTTTTAGTCTCTGTATTGGTAGCTTTTTAAACGTTGTCATTTACCGTACCCCTAAAATGATGGAACAGGAATGGCGTACAGATTGCCAGCTGTTCTTGCATCCAGATCAGCCCATTATTGATGAAAGCAAAATTACTTTAAGCAAACCAGCTTCAACCTGCCCGAAATGTCAGACTCCTATTCGCTGGTATCAGAATATTCCGGTGATTAGCTGGATCTTATTACGTGGTAAATGTGGTAACTGTCAAAATCCTATCAGTATCCGCTATCCATTTATTGAGCTTTTGACAGCTGCTTGTGCACTGATAGTGGTGGCAGTATTTGGGCCTACCATACAGATGCTGTTTGGTCTGGTTTTTACCTATGTCCTGATTGCCCTCACCTTTATTGATTTCGATACCCAGTTATTACCCGATCGCTATACCCTGCCGCTGGCTGCACTCGGCCTGGGCATTAATAGTTATGCGATTTATACTACCCCTGATTCTGCCATCTGGGGCTATATCATTGGCTTCTTATGCTTGTGGGTGGTGTACTATCTGTTTAAGCTGGTGACCGGCAAGGAAGGTATGGGCTATGGAGATTTCAAATTACTAGCTGCCTTAGGTGCCTGGATGGGGCCTATGCTCCTACCACTCATTGTATTATTGTCATCATTGGTGGGCGCGATTATTGGGATTATCCTGCTTAAAGTCCGTAAAGAAAATCAGCCCTTTGCCTTTGGCCCTTATATTGCCATTGCCGGCTGGATTGCCTTTTTATGGGGTGAGCAGATCATGAAAATCTATTTAGGTCAGTAAAGTGAAATTTGTACTCGGTTTAACTGGTGGAATTGGTAGTGGCAAGTCTGCTGCCAGCCAATGGTTTGAAGCTCAAGGGATTGCTGTCGTAGATGCGGATATTGTCGCCCGTGAAGTCGTTGATATCGGTCAACCAGCCCTACAGCAAATTCGGGAAGCTTTCGGCGATTGGGTTTTACTCAAGGATGGTTCATTGAATCGCCGTGTTTTGCGCGAACATATTTTCCAGTCTCCAGAAGCACGAAAAATGCTGGAAAATATCACCCACCCTGCTATTCGCAATTCAATTATTCAACAGTTACATGCAGCACAAAGTCCTTATGCGATTTTAGTTTCTCCTTTATTGTTTGAAACAAATCAGCATGAACTAACACAACATACGTTATTAATTGATGCTGCTATTGAACTGCAAATTCAACGGGCTTCACAGCGCGATGGACAAAATGTAGAGCAAATTCAGAAGATCATTGCCGCACAAATGCCGCGTGAACAAAAGTGTGCCATGGCTGATGATATTGTACTGAATGATGGTGAGCTAGAACATCTCTATGCTCATCTCACACCATTACATGAAAAGTATCTTCAGATGGCTGCTCAAAATCATTAACCCGAACTCAGTTAGAGTTCAAATAAAAAGCAGTCCTTTTAGGACTGCTTTTTTTGTTGTTCCAGTTTCTGACTCAGGCTATCTTGATGCATCAGCCAGCGCCAAGGTTGTATGGCACCAATTGCCATACCTACCAAACCAGAAACAATCGCGAGACTTAGAGGTTCATTTAATAACGGTACAGCCAGTATGGCAGCAATGAATGGTGCGAGGGTCACGATACTGCCCGCTTTAAATGCACCTAAACGCTTAATCGCTTCCACATAAGTTAGTGTCGCTACAATCACCACAAAAACACCGTGAAAGAGTACCTGGGAAGCCATTTGCCAAGGTTCAGCAGCATCCAGATGTTTGGGGAAGAATAGCAGATAAATTGGCACATAAATGATGGCTGACCAGATCGCTACACTGGCCATAGAATGCCAGGCAGATAGCTTCCATTGACGTAGCAGTACAGTGAATACACCCCACCACATTGCACTGATGAAAAATAGCAGATCGCCTAATCCCAAGGCCACACCGGACTCTCGGAACATCAGCCAACTCATACTGCCAATCGCAAGCAGCATAATCGCCATACTGATCCAAGTATGTCGGTCAAATCCCTGTTTAAATAACACAAAAGCAGCCACTGCGGTACAAAGTGGAATACAGCCATTTAGAAATACGGCAGCATGAGCTGCAGGTGCATAATGGAAAGCAGTATAGGCGGTCAGGCAATACCCTACCCCGCCAATCATGGCTAAGAGAAAGGATTCCTTACTCCACAAAAAGGCTGTGTCCTTTTTATAAATCAGGACTGGCATCAGAATCAGAAAAGCCAATAGAAAACGTAATCCCACCAGATCCCAGGCACTAATCCCCCACTGGGCACTTAAGCGCGTGCTTAAGGTAAAACCTCCCCAAATACACATGGTAATTAAGACAAAGGCATAACCTTGCGTTCGGGGAGACATAGACTTCTTCTTTAACAGTATTTAGGTAAATAATAAAAAGGACTTAAGCTTGACGCTGACGACAGGCTTCATAAAGAGCCATCCCTGTTGCCACGCTCACATTCAGACTTTGCAGATTTCCTGCCATCGGAATATAAACCGTCTGATCACATTGGCTTTGGGTAATTGGACGCAAACCGGTATCTTCCGCACCCATCACCACGCATACACCTGTACCAGTAAAATCAAATTTCTGGATAGGTAAAGCTTTTTCATCCAGCATCGTACCAACCACACGTACATTAAATTCATCTTTGATTTGACCCAAAGTACGCGCCAGATTGGTCACCTGAATAAACTTCACTTTTTCTGCACCACCTGCTGCCACTTTACGTGCAGTCGGCGTCAGGCTTGCTGAACGGTCACGCGGTACAATCACAGCCGCTACACCCATCGCTGCGGCAGTACGAATACAAGCACCCAGGTTATGTGGATCCGTTACCTGATCGAGTGCTAATAGAAGTACTTGAGAATCTTGTTTCAATAGATCTTCCAGATCCTTTTCATTTAAGGTTGGATGCGGGCGAACTGCCGCTACAACGCCTTGGTGAAAAGGCAAACCAGCCAGTTTTTCCAGCTTGTCACGACTAGCCTGCTGAACACTAATGCCAAAAGGCTCAGCCAATTCCAGCACACGTTTCAGGCGCTGATCATCACGGCCTTTCAGGGTAAAAAGAGTCAAGACACGTTCAGGCTCAAGCTCCAGCAGTGATTCTACTGAATGGACGCCATAATAATACTCAGGTTTAGCCATGAACGACCTCGAAAATAAATTGGGAAATAGGCAGCAAAAGAAAAATCCTGCAAAGCCAACTTCACAGGATTCTGTATTAAGCTTAGTTTAACCGATTCAGAACAAAATTTCTTGATCGGTTACAGCTCATCTGTAGGTCTGTTTAGCCTTCAAAATGGCAAACATAGTCCAGCACATCATCAGTTTCAATTTTGAAACGGCTATTGCCTGGCACATAGAAAGACTGACCAGCACGGAACAGTTCTTTTTCTTCGCTATCAGCGATTTGCACACGGCATTCACCTGAGATGATTTCCATACGCTCAGGCACATGTGTTTCAAAAGTTAATGCATTTTCTGAAGGTAAAATTACCCCTAAGGTTTTTTTAGTGCCATCTTCAAATTGCACCACATGGCTAATGCACAACCCGCCAAAATACACATTCGATTTTTTAAGTACTGATACATGATCAAACTGAGCTGACATGCCATTTCTCCAGATAAAGCATTTTGTAATATTTTGATTGCTGTAGTTTAAATGTGCACCCGCAACTAATCAATCGAAGTTTATCGGACTTGAATGAAATTATTGGTGCCCCCTGCTTGCCTTGATTCCAGCCTGTTTGAATGATTTCGGCAGATCCTGGAAAATGCCGTGATTTTTCCCGCCATTTATAAGCAAAATATATTCCGACCTGATTTAATTTAACTTTCAAGCATGTCAGAAAAATGAAAATATCTTTTGTAACTTCAGTGGCCTGATCTTGGTTCCTGTGACACAACATTCAAATAAGCGTGTATTAATCCCTGAAATTTAAGATAGAATGAAATCGATTTATCCTGATTTATAATAACAGCCGCGTTGCTAGACTGAAGCAACTGACATGCTATTTCATTCAAACTTTTCGCAGCCCGGATGCGTTTATGCTGACACATTTAACTCTGATCAATTTTGCTTTGGCCGAGCATCTTGCTATTGATATTGATAAAGGTTTTAACGTTCTTACTGGTGAAACCGGTGCAGGTAAATCCCTGTTACTGGATGCTCTGTCTGCCTGTCTGGGGGAGCGAACCGATACCAATTATGTGCGTTATGGCACCGAAAAAGCGGATGTAACAGCAACCTTTAGTTATCAGGAAGACAGCCCTGAAGCGAGCTGGTTAAAAGAGCATGAACTGGATGATGAGTCGGGAGAGATTCATTTACGCCGGGTGATCTTTGCCACTGGCCGCAGTAAGGCCTGGATCAATGGTCGTCCCAGTAGTCTGTCTGAACTGAAAGAAATTGGCCGACTACTGGTTCAGCTTTATAGCCAGCATAGTCAGCAGCAACTTCTAGAACCACCTTATCCCAAACACTGGCTGGATCGCTATAGCAATTTTTATGCACCAGCTCAGGAAGTACGTGACGCTTATAGCACCTGGCATAAAAATATTCGCCAGCATCAGGCCGCGCTGGATGCACAAGCAACCCGTAAGCAACGTATGGAAACTCTGGAGCTGCAACTTGAAGAACTGGAAGAAGTCGTCCAGACGGATTATCAGGAAATTGAGCAGGAATTTGACCGCCTTTCACATCATGAAGCCATCATGCAGGATTGTATCTATAGCCTGAATGGCCTGGATGAAGGTGAACAGAATATTTCGCAGGAACTGGCTTCAATTTTACGCCGTATGGAATCGCATGCCGGTCGTAGCGAGCAGCTTTCCCAGATTTATACCTCTTTACTGAATGCCCAAAGCGAACTCGAAGATGCGACGGCGACCTTACGCCAGTTTATGGATCGGCAAAGCTTTGATCCGGAACGTATGGAAGAACTGAATTCCAAACTGGAAGTGTTTCACCGTTTAGCACGCAAATACCGCACCCAGCCAGAATTGCTGAAAGAAGAATATGAGGCCTGGCAGACTGAACTTGAACAATTGCATCAGCTAGAAGACCCAGAAACTCTGGCTGAACAGGTCGAGGTCTCTTATCAGGAGTTTCTAAGCAAAGCTCAACATCTGGACCAGATTCGCCGTGATGCAGCCGAACCGCTGGCGAAAAAACTGACCGAACAGGTGAAACAGCTTGCCCTACCTGAAGCGCATTTTGAATTTAAATTTGAGCCTTTGGAACATCCATCAAGTGAAGGTTTGAGTTTTATTCAGCTTCTGTTTACTGCCAACAAGGGCATACCAGCACAACCTCTGGCACGCGTGGCTTCAGGCGGTGAATTATCCCGTATCGCCTTGGTGATGCAGGTGATGAATGCAGAAAAAACCGAAGCTGAAGTATTGGTCTTTGATGAAATCGACGTCGGGATCAGTGGCGGAACTGCGGAAATCGTGGGTCGCTTATTGGCTGATCTGGCACAGCATGTACAAATTCTTTGTATTACCCATCAGGCGCAGGTGGCTGCACAGTCCGACCAGCATTTATTAGTGAAAAAACGCCAGACTGATCCGGCCAGCAGTACCATTATTAATTTGGAAGAAAGTGAAATTGTACAGGAACTTGCACGTATGACGGGTGGCGTGGAAATTAATGAAACCACCTTGCAGCATGCACGTCAGTTAAGACAGTTAAAGTTTCAGCAAGCATAAATCATGCTTAATAAAAAATCCCTAACTAGTGCAGGGATTTTTTTATGAACAGCTTTTAGTTAAAGCCAAAAATTACCATTTGACTGGTTGATCACTAGAACCTGGTGTCATTCCATAACCGGGTGACTGGTCATAAGCTTGACGAGTTTGTACAGGCTGCAATTTCAAACCTTGTAAAATCTCTGGATTAAGACCTTGAGCAATTTTGTCTGCAGTACTGTCATTTAAATCGTTCGTCAAAATATTCTGCGTCATTAAATTAGACAAGGTACGGTTAAAGATTCCGGCTGCAACAACTTTACTGGTCGCTGCTTCAATCACCCGCCAGCTTAGACTCACCTGAGCCGCGCCAGCATTCAGACCATACATCTGCTGCTCACTGGCACTAGATAAATCTTTAATCTGACCAACCAGCAAATAATCTGCGCCAACTTTCTGACCAATGCGTGCCAGTTCCTGTGGTGCGCCATCCCAATACAGGAAATCAGTTTCAGACTGCATTTCCTCAATATAGTGACGATCAACCACACTTAACTGTCCGCTTTGGGTCAGATAAGTGCCCAGTGTATCGGATAATTCCTGACTAAATTCACGGGCAGATCCCCCACCAGCCAGTCGATTATTTTTTTCTGCCATCTGGAATGGTAAAACAGCGATCCGGTGTAAATGCTGATCCTGCACAGCAGATTCAAATTTAACTACATGAGCACGAACTTTGGCCCGATAATTATTCTTCGCTCCAGAAACACTGAGCACCTGGAATTTAGTAACTGAACCCGAGCCCTGATTGGCTACACTAAAGACCGGGGATACCTTGCCGGTATAGGTCCAGCCTTGATGATTCACTGATAAAGAAACGGTTTCTTCATAATCCATCTGTGAAGAAACCGAAGCACCATTTACTGATTGAACCGCTACCAATAACGCTTCAGAAATGGCCTGATGCTGTGTAGAACCACTGCCGCTGGCTTCTTTGATCACTTCCTTAATTGCTGCAAAAGCAGGTGAACTGAGCAATCCGGACAATAAGCCTGCAAGTAATATTTTTTTCATAATGAATTCTTCTGCGGTCACTGTGCCAAAGCACAGCAACCTTAATTTAAATTACAGGCCGAAAGTCGAACGCTTGCCTGCTTTACGGATTTCTTTCTCGCCAGTCCACTCGACAATTCCAGTCTGCAGGTTTTGCAATTTAAAGGTGAACTTGTAATACACATCGCTCTTGCTGCCCGCATTTTTTACAATGCTCGACAAGTTGCCATTTAGCATATATTCAGCACCGATATGACCACCGCTCCGTACAGCGGTTGCCTGATTCACCATGCCGCTCTGTTTTTGATAGGCCAGTTGTTGCGCCATCGCATTCACAGACTTCATATCCACAAACCGGAATTTTCCAGAGTTGATCAGCTTGTTCTGAATGCTGTCAGTAATGGATTCAGTATCAATATGTTCCTGAGTTTTATTGTGAATACGATCTACTACAATCACCGGGCGACGGTTTTGTGTCATCTGTACGATCGGCGGGAACATCAGCATGTCATCCACCATTTTCGCTGCGATCATTTGCAGATCAGTCGAACCGAAGTCAGTCGTCAAAGTTTCAACTGCTTGCGCATCGCCATAACTCACTGCACCAGTAGACGCACAGCCACTAACCAGAGTCGTTGCTGCCAATACAGCGAAAATCAATTTTGCATTCATGTTTAATCTCTCTTATTTTTTCAAGTACACAACAACATCGACAGCAGATGGATTTGGCGCCAGGGATTGCACGCCTTTGGTTTCACGGCCAGTTAACTGAATCGGCTTCCAGATGGCACCTTCAGGATTCACTTCCGCACCTTGCGCATCTACCCACACGATCTTGTAGCTAAAATCTTTGTTATTAAAACGACGGTTTTTGATTGCAATTGATGCGCGCTTCAAATCCCCTGCCGCACTCATATTTACGCGTTCTACAAATACTTCCGTACTCAGGATCGGGTTATTGGTGATCGTACGGATGCTGATTTCATTGCTTGAATTGGTCTGGGTCGACAAGGCATTCGGTGCAGTACACCCCACCATTAACAGTGCCCCTAAACCAAGTACTGCAAAGCTGAATTGATGTTTCATATCGTTCTCTTAGATTTTATTAATGTGGGATGGTGCTTACGCTGGCAGTAATCTTGTCATTGACGTGATGTGCATAGACAAAGACAGTTTGATTGGCTTTGACATCCAGATTGACAGCTGAACTGGAAAGACTGCCGCTAGAGAGCTGTAATTTATGGTTACCTGGAGCGAGATTTAAGCGGGCAATCTGGGCATTACTTGGCAAGGTACTCCAGCCACGCAAGTCGGCACGTTCAGTTGACATATTAAGCACATTGCCGGCCACCTGACCCAAAATACCCAGCTGATTGCCCAACTGTTTTTGTGCCGCATATTTGGCGCTTGCACGCATGATTTGACTGGTCAGATTGCCTACTACTTTTTCTTTCAGATCTTTAACTGCCAGAGCGCCAATATCACTAATCACGTAGCTGTCTTGCATAGGCTTATTGTTAACTTTGACTTTTAAGCTTTTCGGTGCCACATAGGTGCTTGGTTCATAAGTCGCAAAAGCGATATTGACCAGACCGCCTGGTGTTGGCACATCAATCTTGTTTTCAACCTTTTGTGGCACAATGCCTTGCTCGATAAAGACAATCACCGGCACACTGCCACTTTTTGGTTTTGCTACTAACTGATTCAGGCGTTTTACATCTTGGGCAATCTGCGCATCTGGTTGTAATTCATAGGCCTTTTTATAATCTACCAAGGCATCATTATATTCACCCAAGGTTTCCCATAAATTGGCAGCCATGTAGAACGCATACGCATTCTGGTAGCTGTTTTTAATCTTGCCTGCAATAGGGTCCAAACCTATAAACGCTTCATCCAGTGCGCTAAGCGGATTTCCTTCAGTAGCCGGTTTTTTAACTTTATCTTTTTTTCTTTCCAGCTCTTTCTGGTGAGCCAGTTCAATTTCACGCTGGAGGCCTTGCGCGACCCGCATTTCTACGGATGCAGCTTCTAAATCTTTGAGAAAAATATAGTTTTTTGCCTGAGAAATATGTGCCAGTACCTGTTCATGTGGTGGCACCAGATAAGGAACGATTGAATCATTACTCATCAAAGCCAGAGCTTTAAAGCCCACACGGGATACACTGACTTTCGCACGATTTTGCTGTTTATCCAGCAAAGTAAAAGCCTGTTTATAATATTCTTGGCTTTGATCATATTGATGATTAACCTGTAATAAACGGGCTTGTTCTAACAGATATAAAACTCCATCTTTTGAATTAGTTTTATTCTTGAAATCTGTAATTAAATTTTCAGACAGTTCTGCATTTAAATGACTACGAAAAAAATTACCTTCTTCATTATATGTTTTGAATACTGCCGCATGGGAAATAATAGATGCTGAACATAGAGTAGAAATTAAAGTCGGCGAATTCAAACATGAGGTGCGACAGTTTCAAAAGCCTTATGATAATCAACAAGCTGAGCAAATTTCTCTAATGGTGTAAGCCAATCTAACGCTTTTCTAGGACGAGTATTCAGTGACATGGCGACTTGATTTAAATAATGCTGATCTGCCTGATTTAAATCAATCCCTTTAGGTAAATATTGCCTAATTAAACCATTCATATTTTCGCATGTACCTTTCTGCCATGGCGAATGTGGGTCACAGAAATATACATCTATGCCTAAATCTTCTTCGAGGATTTTATGTTCTGACATCTCACGTCCACGGTCATAGGTCAACGTTTTACGTAGTTCTGCAGGTAAATATTTCAGAGCTTCAGTTAAAGCCTTGCGCACTGATTCTGCCTTTGCATCAGGTAATGTTGCCAAGATACAGAGCCGTGTATTTCGTTCAATAAGTGTTGCTATCGAACTTTTATTGTCTTTACCTTTAATTAAATCGGCTTCCCAATGACCCGGTATTTTTCTTTCTTGAACTTCGGCTGGGCGCTCATGAATAGTTTTAATATCCTGTAATATAGAATCTTTTTTAGGTTCACCGTTAGCTTTTCGCTTTTTATTTTCATGACGCAGACAGGATAATAAGTCTTTTTTCAACTCACCCTTTGGTAATGCTCGTATAGTTGAATAAATCGTTGTATGGCTTACATTCATTGTTTGATCCAAATCAGGAAATGTCTTTAAACGCTTTGCTATTTGCTGAGGAGACCATAAACAACGGATCGCTTCAACAATAAATCTCCAGAGAATTGAGTCGATTTTGAGTTTTCTGTGACCGCGTCTACGTCTAGCGAAGGTGTTATCAGAAGCATATTGAGCTTGATAAACGTCATTGATGCTATTTCTTTTAAGCTCACGATAGATCGTACTAGGATGTCTTTTAATGAGTTCAGCAAATTTTCTGGCTGAAAAGCCTTCTTTTCTTGACTCAAGCATTAATGCAGTACGATCTTCAAAGTTAAGATGATGGTATGACAATTTTATATACTCCATAAACCCTTTAAATTAATTAGGTGGTTTATGTCGCACTTCAAGTTTTACTCTGCCGTCCCTTTAAAAAAATGATGCATAACGATCCGTTAAAATAATAGAAGATTAAAAATCGGCGCATCTTACAAACAAAGCCTGATTGTTTCAATATGTAGTTTATGTATATATTACGTAAAATTTAACTCTAAACAAACGCATTATATTTACCTAAATTAAACAATATTAAATAAACTTTACAAATTATGATCGTTTTTAAGTATGAAAAATCTTTTCTATTATTGCTATATAAGTTTAATTAATTACATCTATTCATTAATAAAATAACTTATAAAAAATTAATAAAAAATAAAGCACTCCGCTTTAAATATAAAATTTAATATTTTCTTTTATTTAATTATTTAGTTTAATTATTAAACAATTAAAAATATATAAACTTATCCCTTATTGAATTTATTTTATATTCTTAGTCAATAATAAATGCACTCTAGAATTTACCATTCAATAAAATAAAACTGATTTTATTGATTTATTGAAAAAATAAAAAAAATACCTATTTGTAGTTTTTTTATACTCAGTATCTACAAAGCTAAGTTGTCAGTGGTGCATTTTTGTGGGATAAGTAAATAAAGGAATAGATAATTTGCAAATTGAAAATCCAGTCTTTTGCCCTGATAAATCATCTACCACGATCACAAACGATATAGACTTTTGGAGAGCCGCTCAGGTGACTAAACAATATCTGACTCATCGTTGTCTGATTGCGCCACCCCATGCAAGTGACGATTTTTTTGCCCATACGGTCATTTATCTGGCTCGTCATGATGAAGATGGCGCTCAAGGGATTATTATTAACCGCCCTGCTGGCATTCAAATTAAAGAATTGCTGAATGATCTGGACATTGAGGCGGATAATGTCAATCCCCATGAAGTGTTGCAAGGTGGACCTTTGCGACCAGAGGCCGGTTTTGTCCTGCATACCGGTCAGCCGACTTGGCATTCCTCTATTGCTGTGGGTGAAAATGTTTGTATTACCACATCTAAAGATATTCTGGATGCGATTGCGCATAATGGAGGCGTAGGCCGCTATCAGATCGCCTTGGGTTATGCGAGCTGGGGCAAACATCAGCTTGAAGAAGAGATTGCCCGAGGTGACTGGCTAATCTGTGAATCCGATATGGACCTGATTTTTAACTTACCTTATAACGACCGCTGGGATGCTGCCTATAAAAAAATGGGCGTAGACCGAACCTGGTTATCTTCCGAGATTGGACATGCCTGATGTAAACGCGCCAAACACTATTATGGCGTTTGATTTTGGTACACAGAAAATGGGAATAGCAGTCGGCCAATCCCTGATTGAAAGTGCCAATCCCCTCCCTTTATTTCCTATGAAAGACGGGATTCCGAACTGGGACGAATTACTGAAAATTGTAAAAAGCCATCAGCCGGGCCTATTTTTGGTCGGCCTGCCACTAAATATGGATGATAGTGAATCTGAACTGTCGACACGGGCACGTAAATTTGCCCGCCGTTTACGTCATCAGACCAATATTGAAACCTTGATGGTGGATGAACGCCTGACCACTCGTGAAGCACGGGATGAACTGGATCATTATCAGGCACAAGGTCGCGGCAAAAAATTGTCTGCGGACAGTATTGCTGCTGCCCTCTTGATTGAAAGCTGGTATAGGCATCCGGCTGGACTGCAACCCTAAATTTCTTTTAAATATAAGCAATAGCATCTTTCGAGATACTATTTTTTTTGAATTGAAGAATCTCTTTTTTAGTTCATTGGGGTACTTTTAATCTAAAAACAATAGAGTGCCTTCATCAATCATTTTTTCATCATTCGACACCGAAGAAATCCCCTTATCCTAATTTCTCCCTGATAGAGAAAGAACTTTAAATACGAATGGACTAACATTTTTGGTTTTATCAAAGATAATTTAATTAAGGAAAAAAATAACGAAAGGTCAGGTTAATTCTAGGTTCTAAAACCCGAGTCGTTTTCCGGATACAATGTTTCCAGTAGTGTTGGGTCTGTCCTCGCATCACAATCAACTGACCACTTTGTAAAAGCAGATCTACTGTTTCATTCTCTGTTTTGTGTTTAAAGCTCATCTTGCGGGTTGCCCCCAAACTGAGGGATGCAATCACATTTTCCTGTGACGTTCCCTGATATAAAGCCGCTTCATCATCACTATGCCAGCCCAGACCTTGCGAACCATCTTCATATAAATTGGCCAGACAGGAATTAAACGAATGACCGACCAGCTTTTCAATATGCTGTTTTAACCGGAACAGACCCGGTGTCCAGATCTGAGCCTGCTTGAAACTTCCAGAGTAGTGATACTGATAATGTTCATCGCCATACCACACCACTTTTCGTCCCGTAATATAATGCTTGCCAAATAAATTCACTTCGTCCGGCTGCCAGACCAGATGAGCTAAAAAATCCTGTAAATATTGCTGGCTCTGCTTTTCATCCAAAATCTGGCCATAATCTTCCACGACCCCATCAAAGGGTAATAGATTAGCTTGAGGTTCTGGCGCAAACAGGTCCAAAGTCATTTTAAAATCAGTCTAAAAATTTCAGTATCTTGCTGAAAAGATTGAGACTTATCCGGAAAAATTACAATCTAATTTCACAAATAAATACAACATTTACTCTTGTGAGTACCTTTATTCCTGCCTAGACTAAATTCAACTTTGACAATAAAAATAATTGCTTATGAATTTATGGCAGCTGTTTTTAAAACTTCGTCCCTTTGTCAGCCCTTATCGACTTCTGGTGATTGCAACCCTCATTCTGACCCTGATCGGTTCCTTTACTGCTCAGGTCAATGCACTGACCCTGCAATATGCAGTCGACAGTATCAATGCTTTGCTGGAACAAGGACAAGGGCTGGATGAAGGCTGGCATATACTGATTACTATCTCTGCCATTTTACTTGGTAAAGAGGTGGTGAATGCACTGGTACAGTTTGGGCAGAAGTTTTATGGAGAAAAGCTGCGGATTTTTATTTCCCAAGATCTGGCTCAAGGCATTATTGAAAAGTTTTTAAAGTATCGGCTGGCATTTTTTAATCAGGATAATAATCAGGCCGGAAAATTGCAGACCCGGATCGACCGCGGAATTGGCTCCCTCACCCGACTGGTTCAGATCTTTTTCATTGATATTTTTCCTCTATTTACCAGTGCAATTGTCGCGCTCGGATTGATGTACTATGCCAATTTTTATGTCGGGCTGGTCGCCACAGCGATTGTACCGATCTACTTCTGGCTCACCTATAAACAGGCACAAAAACTTGGTGGATGGCGCCGTAGTCTGAGAGATGGCCGGGAAAAAAAGAGCCAAGGGATTCTCAGTATCATCAATTCAATTACAGTCATCAAATCCTTTAACCGGGAATCAATTGAATCAGACAAGCAGCTGAGCTTGCAGCGTGAACTGACCGATAACCAGATGAAAACCCGGCAAACCAGCTTCCTGTTTGATGGCTTAAAAACCTTTATTGAACAGATCGGCATAGTCCTGATTATTATTCTGACCTCCTATTTTGTACTGGATGGCCAGATGAGTATCGGCATGATCATGTACCATGTGCTGCTCTTTAATAACGTCTCTGCCCCGATTCGCTCGTTGCACCGGATTTATGATGAAGTGAATGATGCCATGATCTATTCAGAAAGCTTCTTTAATATTCTGGAAGCGGATGCTGAAATTGAACAGAGTGGCCAGCAAAAACCACCTGTCCAAGGCCGATTTGAGCTAAGTGGCGTGAATTTTTATTATCCGAATGGGCATCATGCTTTAAAAGATATCAATATGGAAATCCGCCCCAATACCATTACCGCACTGGTAGGATTATCGGGAGCCGGAAAATCAACCTTGATCAGTCTGCTAGATAAATTTTATGAACCACAGGAAGGCCAGATCAAGCTGGATGGGATTGATTTAAAAGATTATGACACTCAATATTTACGTGATCATATCGGATTGGTACTACAGAAAAACCATATTTTCCAGGGCACAATTTTTGACAATATCCGTTATGGCAAAACCAATGCCAGTATGGAGGAGGTGATTGCAGCTGCTCAAAAAGCCTCGATTCATGAACAGATTTTACAGCTACCGGATAGCTATGATTCCGATGCCCTGCAACTGTCCGGCGGTCAGCAACAGCGGATTGCCATCGCACGGATGTTCCTGAAAAACCCGCCGATTATTTTTCTGGACGAGCCGACGGCGAGTCTGGATGCCATTGCGACAGAACAGATCAAACAAAGTCTGGATCAGATCAAGCAAGGCCGTACCGTGATTATTATTTCGCATAGCCTGTCTCAAATTATTGATGCAGACTATACCTATGTGATGAAAGAAGGTTGTATTGCCGAACACGGTGAACATGACGCGCTTTATCATCAGGACGGCGTATATAAGGAAATTTTCGATGCGATGGCCAAGAGCCTGAATATTGAAAAAATTGCCAAGACTTTTGAAGATGATGCAGAGGAAGAAACGCATAGTTAGCTCTTCATTAGACTATCCCTAAAAAAGAAAAGCGGTCTTTAAAGACCGCTTAAAATCAAAATATCATGATCCAGATTTAAAAATGCACAATCCATTCACCCCTGATATAACGATAATCGTAATTCGGACCATAGAACGAAGCACTGCGGTTATAGCCAGCATTCATCCGCAGAAATTGCGAGCCACGAACAGGACTTTGTAGGTTAAGTTCGAATAGCTGGGTAGACTGGCTCGGATCCTGATTAATTTTTTCTCGACCAAAGCCTGCAGTTAAGCCTGCAGACCAGCCAGCGAAGCGCTGACGCCAACCAAGAGCGAGCATCGATTCTTGATAATCTTCTGGGTTGAAGTACTCTCTACCCACATTAAAATACTAGGATGTTTAATGAATGCCTCAATCATGCCACGAGCCCAACGCTGACGCTGTTTAACAAACACTTTAAGCGTCGTCGGTGCATTGGTAAACAGGCAGGCATCCTCACAATGGCCAATCCGATAACCTGCATTTAACAAGGCCCAAGTCAGCACAATATCTTCACCTACACATTCAGGCCAGCCACCGACTTCAATCAGGGCATTACGGTCATAAATAGAAAAAGCACCTTGCGCTACCAAAGTTCCCTGATAGAGAGATTGCAGGCGTTTGGTTGCTGAGATTCCCAGAAAATAGTCCCATTCCTGAGTTTTGGTCAGCAGATTGGTACGCGAATTACGTACCAGAATTTTACCTGCAACCGCACGTGTATTTGGAGGATCTGCCACATAGCGTTCAACAATATTGATCAGGGCAACACGATGGAGATAGGAATCCGCATCGACGGTAATTACCAGATCATGTTCCGCAAGTTTCAGGCCTTCATTTAAGGCGTGCGCTTTCCCTGCATTTTGCTTTAAATCCAATAAAGTCAGCCAGGGAAATCTTGATTCTGCTTTGCGAACAATCTCTGCGGTTTCATCCTGAGAACCATCATTGATCACAATAACCTGTAATTTTCCCGGATATTTTTGCTGGTTAATACTGACCAAAGTGTCTTCAATTGACGCGGCTTCATTGTAAGCAGCCACCAACATGGTAATCCCTGGATAAACTGCTAATGGCTGGCGTTTAGGGCGTCTGTCCATCATCAGGCTTAATGCCGCAAATGAGTTCATAAATCCTGGAATAATGGCAATACCATAAATCAGAAAAATAGCCCAAAAGTAACCAACATAAGTGCTCAAATCATGCAACCAGTCCTGAGCAATCCAGATGGAAAATACGGTCCAAAAACACGCACCCATTAACGCGATCACAAACTTTAACTGCACAGAAAAATAAATTCGGGAAGCTTCTCTTTGACTTTCATCAATGATCATGAATTTTCTCTTAAATATATAATTTCACTGAGTAAATTAATGCAGGGTTAGGTTTAGACCAGAAGTATGTGACTGATAACAAAAGAGCTTCGTTTTTCTTTCTTATCTATAGGTTTGATGAGCACATGAAAAAATCTTTTCACTTTCTGAAAATGATTCCATTTTCATAAATCAACCCGCATTTTGCTAAGTTATATACAACTTTTGTATGTTTTTTGATAAATAGTTCACATTTCTTTTAATTAAATTTATAAAGCTTATTAGTAATTGTTATTTATGTGATTTTTCTCATAGCAATATTAGGGAACACCTATCCTATCTAGCTTTCACAATATCAAGAACATATTTTTGAAATAAAAAAACCTACATAATGCAGGCTTTTTACTATTATTTAGTTTTAATTAACGTTGAAATTTTTGCTCAATTTCTTCGACACTGCTATGCCGTACATCCAGGCCCTTGACCATATAAATGACCTGTTCCGAAATATTACGTGCATGATCTCCAATGCGTTCCAGCGAACGTAGTACCCAAAGTACATTAATCACCCGACTAATATGCCGTGGATCTTCAATCATATAGGTCATTAAAGTACGGGTAGCGGACTGATATTCCCGGTCAATGTCGGCATCGGCCTGCATCACGCGCAGCGCTTGGTCTACATCCAGACGAGCAAAGGCATCCAATGCATCATGAATCATCACTCGAACTTGGTTACCAATATGTCGGGTTTCCATATAACCGCGTGGTGAACCACCCTCTTCACACAAAGTCTGGGCAATACGGGCAATTTTCGATGCTTCATCTCCAATCCGTTCCAGATCGGTATTGGCCTTGGACATGGCAAGCACCATACGCAGATCAATGGCAGCGGGATGACGGCGAGCCAAAATCAGAGTGAGTGCCTCATCAATTTCACTTTCCAAGCGGTTCACAGTATTGTCCTGAAACTGCACATCGACCGCCATGGCAGCATCTGTATCCAGCAGCGCATGAATGGCATTGGCTACCTGCTGTTCTACCATGCCACCCATGGTCATGAATTTGGTATTTACATCCTGCAATTCTTCATTGAATTGCGAAGAAATATGATGACTGAGCACAGGATTATTGGGACTCAAGGAAATCTACTCCAGAACAGGAAAAGGCAAGAACACATCATGAAATATCATTAAAGCATGACCATCATGAAAGTTTGATGACAACTCATTAGTCGTCTTTAAGAACGGTCATATTCAATGAGCCAGGCATTCATCTCTGCCAGTTCCTTTTCTGTCAATTGTCCTACTGAAGCCTGTAATTGCAGTACATGCAGCAAATAATCATATTTAGCATTCAGATAGTCAGTCTTAGCAGAGAAGGCATTACGCTGCGCCAGCAATACATCCACCATGGTTTTTAAACCTTCCTGATATTGAGCTCTGGAAGCTTGAGACACAATATCTGAAGATTGCATCGCTGCTTTACGTGCATTGAGTTTGGCCTCATCCGTTTCTACCTGCAGATAAGACTGTTTGACATCGGTGTTGGCTTTGCGGATTGCGGCATCCAGTTGGGCTTCACTTCGCTGCACATTTACGCCGGCCTGACGAATACTTTTTTGGGTTCGGCCCCCGGTAAACAGGTTCCAGTTGACCTCGACGCCAATCTGGTCAAAATCACCATTGGTTGATAACACTGTTTCAGGAGTCTGCTTTAAATAGCCATAGGTTCCGACGGCTTCAACCTGAGGATAGAGAGCCGCCTGCTCTACCCGCTTGGCATCTTCCGAATAGCGTTTCTGCAAACGGGCCTGTAGAATTTCCAGATTCTGGTTTTGTGCCAGTTCGGTCCAGGAACCGATATTACTCGGAACAGGTTTCTGAAACTGGAAATCCTCACGCAGAACCGCCAGATTTTCCTGATAAGGTCCAATCAACTGAGCCAACTGTTCCTGAGCTAGAACCAACTGCACCTGTGTAGAAATCCGGTTAGCTTGCGCACTCTGATATTGGGCATTGGCTTCACTGACATCACTTCTCGCCACGAGCCCTTCTCGAAGTTTGGCATTCATCATCCTTAACTGTTCTGATAAAGCCTGCTCTTCCTGTAAATAAGCTGTGGTTAAAGACTGCTGACGTAAAACATTAAAATAGGCTTCTGCCACCTGCAAAATATGCTGCTGCTTTTGCAGACGCAGATTAACTTCGCTGAGTTCTACCGAGGTTTTGACCTGCTTATAACCCTGCCAGGCATCCCAACGAAACAGTGGCTGACGTGCAGTGACTGCAATCTGCCGTGTGGTCGTACTCGAACCTTGTAGTTCCCCAAATTCGGCAGGCAAACCTTCTATCGATGAATTATCAGCAGACTGGTTTTTACGGGTCACATTTCCAGATAAAGTCACAGTCGGCAATAAATTTCCGCTGGCAATGCCCAGATTGAGCTGATCCGACTGGTATTGCAACAGATTCGCCTGCCAGTTCGGATCATTCTGCTGGGCACGCTGATAAGCTTCAAGCAGATCCAGCGCAAACAGTGTCGGACTGGCACCCAATAAACAGGCACTGACGATGAGTTTTAATTTCATTTTATAATTTTCACCCCTACAGCCATTTAAATCATCAGATTAAGGCGCTTTAAACCCAGCAATACTAAAGATTTCTTTTGATTTTTTACGTATGACTTTTATTACTTTTCTCTTATAGATCCACGATTTTATTCAATATTCCTCCTATTTTCCCTATCCCGCATCCTAGCTTAACAAAGCCATTCACAATACTACACATAGAACTTGAATTAGATCTATACAATATAGCTCCCAGTAAGGCAGTTATTTCTGATTTCATCTATATAGAGTCCTGAAGCATAGTGTTAACGCGAATTCATTCGATATTCAAAGTTTGTTTTGTTTTCAGCAGCTTGCTGTTCGTAGGCGGATGCCAGCAATCCTCAGAACCGCAAGTTGAAATGGAACAGGCCGAGGTTAAAACCGTTCAATCTCCCGCGAACGATTTCACCCTCATGTGTGAAAATATTGAAAAAAACATGTCCCAGATTAATGAACAGCGCACCACTTTTGCGCTGGAACAGATTAATCAGGATCTTAAAGTGTGTCTGCCGCTCATGGAACTGGCCGAGCAGAAACACCTGATGCAGCGTTCCACCGAAATGTATCAACGCTTCCTGCATGTGGAACGTACCGAATTCCAGCAACGTGCTTTCGAGCAATATGCCTTGGATATGGCTCAGCATCCCACCATTCAGCAAAGCCACTTTGAACAGTTGACTACACGCGACCAGTATTTATTGAAGCATAAAGGTCAGGCCTATGTAGAACTCTTAGATCAGGGCAATGGCACGCTACAATATCGTCGTAGTCCGGAATATCTGGTACGTATCTTTGCGCCGTATTTACCAGCTGCCGAAAAGGTATTTATTGAAAATCTGGCTGAGCAGAATATGGAACCGGTCTTGGTCGAAAAACGCTTACAGCTTGAAGCTGCCCATATTGCCGCTCGCGCTTTATTCTGGGAAGATTATCTGCAAACTTATCCGAAAAGTAGCTATCAGCGCGATGCCGAATATCTGCTGAAACAATATACTTATTTCCTGTTCAGAGGCAGCGAGCAATCGCCAATCTCTGAGGATTATCGTGACCGTTATTCAGTAGAAACCAGCCATCTGGAAACTATTATTGGTCTAGCGCGTGGTCAGAAATCCAAGTTATCGACACAGGCGCAATTATTTTTAGAGTTTCTGGACATGAATCCTGAACAGCGTCAGCGTGCCTTAGCTGCGGAATATCGTGACCGTTCCAGCACTGAACAGATTTTATATTATGCTCAAGTCACCCCACCCTCACAGAACTATGGTAAAGACTGCTTTAAGGATGCGATCTGTCTTTAAAACAATCTTTTCTTAAAAATCGATGAGATAGCCGAAAATCAGCAACTCCTCCCAATTTAAAGCTACTTTTTAAATACCAACTAAGCTAAGATTTAGCCTCGCTTGACGGAGCGCGAGTAATAACTCGCTGAGATCACTTAAATCAGCCTTTTCGGCCATTTGATAGTGAGTACCGTTGAACCTGATCAGGTTAATACCTGCGTAGGAATCAAGCCATCTAAAAACGACTACCCTTGTTTTATCTACTCCCAGATAATTCTGTCCACGTTTTTGGTCGTGCTTGATTCGTTGATGTCATTCATAAGGATCATTGCAATGAGCCAGTTAACGAATCTTTCTTCTGAAACTCCCCTTACTCCACACGAGCAGGAAGCGCGCGATCTGACCCGCATTCTGCCGGCTTCCCGGAAAGTTTATCTGCAAGGCTCGCGTCCTGATATTCAGGTGCCCATGCGAGAAATTTCTCTCAGCGAAACTCCGACTGGTCTGGGCGGTGAATATAATGCACCGTTGATGGTCTATGACACTTCAGGGGTTTATACCGATCCAAATGTTGAAATTGATCTGAATAAAGGCCTACCAAATCTGCGTGAAGGCTGGATTGAACAACGTAATGACACAGAAATGCTGGATGATTTAAGTTCTGAGTTTGGTCGCCAACGTCTGCGCGATATCCGTACTGCCAATATCCGCTTTGCCCATATCCAGAAACCACGCCGGGCTAAACTTGGCCAGAATGTGACCCAGATGCACTATGCCAAACAGGGCATTATTACGCCGGAAATGGAATATATCGCGATTCGGGAAAACCTGCGTCAGCTGGAAGGGACCGATATGCGCCAGCATCCGGGACAGAATTTTGGTGCCAAAAATTTACAGGAAATCACCCCTGAATTTGTCCGTCAGGAAGTCGCTGCAGGCCGTGCCATTATTCCTGCCAATATCAATCACCCTGAACTGGAACCAATGATCATCGGGCGCAATTTCCTGGTGAAAATCAATGCCAATATCGGGAACTCCGCACTAGGTTCAAGTATTGAAGAAGAAGTGTCAAAAATGACCTGGGCAACCCGCTGGGGTGCCGATACGATTATGGATCTGTCGACTGGTCAGAATATTCATGAAACCCGTGAATGGATTATCCGTAACTCTCCAGTGCCAATCGGTACCGTACCAATTTATCAGGCACTAGAAAAAGTCAACGGTGTAGCTGAAGACCTGACCTGGGAAATCTTTAAAGATACCTTGATTGAACAGGCTGAACAGGGCGTGGATTACTTCACGATTCATGCCGGTGTGTTACTTCGTTATGTACCACTGACCGCGAATCGTTTGACTGGCATCGTATCGCGTGGTGGTTCGATCATGGCACAGTGGTGTCTGGCCCATCATCAGGAAAACTTCCTTTATACCCATTTCGATGAAATTTGTGAAATCATGAAAGCCTATGATGTGTCTTTCAGCCTTGGGGATGGCTTACGTCCGGGCTGTATTCAGGATGCCAATGACGAAGCGCAATTTGCCGAGCTACGGACTTTAGGTGAACTAACGCATCGTGCCTGGGAACATGATGTACAGGTGATGATCGAAGGTCCTGGCCATGTACCGATGCATATGATTAAGGAAAATATGGATCTGCAGCTGGAAGTCTGTAAGGAAGCGCCTTTTTATACTCTTGGGCCGTTAACCACAGATATCGCACCGGGTTATGACCACATTACTTCGGCGATAGGTGCCGCGATGATTGGCTGGTACGGTACGGCAATGCTTTGCTACGTGACACCGAAAGAACATTTAGGCTTGCCGAACAAGAAAGATGTCAAAGATGGCATCATTACCTACAAGATTGCTGCACATGCTGCTGATCTGGCCAAAGGCCATCCGGGAGCACAAGCACGTGATAATGCTCTGTCTAAAGCCCGTTTTGAGTTCCGTTGGGAAGACCAGTTTAACCTGAGCCTGGATCCGGACACAGCACGCAGTATGCATGATGAAACCATGCCAAAAGCGGCGCATAAATCGGCTCACTTCTGCTCAATGTGCGGACCAAAGTTCTGTTCAATGAAAATCACGCAAAATGTGCGGGATTATGCCAGCCAGTTATCTGCTGATGAAACCCCGGCTGTAACGCAGGCAGAGATTGAAGCCGGCCTTAAGCAGATGAAAAACGATTTCCATAGCTCTGGTCAAAAATTGTACCACAAGGTGTAAAACCGTAAAAAAAACAGTTGTTTTCATAAAAATCTCAGATAGGATGAAAAAAATAAGTTATTTCATCCTTTTCTGAGTTATGAATATTATTAAACAAGCCTCTTATAATAAAAAAGATTTTAGGATAGAGGCCCGTGAGTTTTTATATCGGGGATTTATTCAGGTGGAAAAAGTCACGTTACGTCATCGTGTCTTCCATCAGGAATCTTATAAACCTGCATTGCAGCGTGAGCTCATCCATCGTCCTGAAGCCGCTGGGGTACTGCTGTATAACGATCAACAGCAAAAATTCGGCTTGATTGAACAGTTCCGTATTGGCGGGCTGGATGATCAGGATACGCCATGGCAACTAGAAGTCATTGCCGGTGTACTGGATGGCGATGAAACGCCTGAGACCTGTATTCGCCGCGAAGCTTTCGAAGAGTCAGGCTGCACTGTTGATTCCTTACAGCATCTTTTCAGTTTCTACCCTTCTGCCGGTGCCTGCTCGGAACTGTTTCATCTTTATGTCGCCCAGACTGAACTGCCTGAAGAAGGCGGTGTTTTTGGTATGCCGGATGAAGGGGAAAATATCCAGCTGCACATTCTGGATTATGCCGATATTCCGACCCTGCTGAATAATGGTCGCTTGAGAAATGCACCTGTGATTATGGCCTTACAATGGCTACAACAGCATCAACAGGCTGTCCCATCAGGTTTAAGGGGGCAGACATGACATCGGAAAAATTCAGTCCTGCATCGCCACAAGAATGGACCATTATCCAGATTTCTGACACCCACTTGATGGATCAGCCCAATCTGGAATTCGCGAATATGAACCCGGAGCAGAGCTTTCATGAAGTCATGCAGCATATTCAGTATAATTTTCCAGGAATGGATGCCTTAGTACATACCGGTGATCTGGCACAGGTGCCGATCGCAGAAACCTATACACGTTATTTAAAATATATCCAGTCTTGCCAGGTGCCCTATTACCAGATTCCGGGCAATCATGATGACATCAAGGTCTTTCCTTTTTATCAGGATCGAGATCAGGCTCATGCGATTCATTTTGGCAACTGGACCCTGATTTTACTAAATAGTGCAGTCCAGGATCGGATAGATGGTTGGGTAGAGCAGGCTCAACTGGAACAGCTAGACCAATTATTGCTTGAATACCGTAATCAGCATGTGGTTGTGGCTTGCCATCATCATCCTTTTGCGATGAAGTCGCACTGGATTGACCAGCACCGGCTAAAGAATGCCGAAGATCTAAAAGATGTACTGGCCCGGCACCAGAATGTGAAGCTGGTTCTGTTTGGTCATGTGCATCAGGATTCCTGCAATGAATGGCACGGTATCCAGTTTTTATCGACGCCATCGACCAGCGTACAGTTCAAACCCAAGAGTGATGAATTCGCGCTAGACCAGGCGGCACCCGGC
This sequence comes from Acinetobacter sp. YWS30-1, assembly GCF_033558715.1. Classification (NCBI taxonomy): domain Bacteria; kingdom Pseudomonadati; phylum Pseudomonadota; class Gammaproteobacteria; order Moraxellales; family Moraxellaceae; genus Acinetobacter; species Acinetobacter sp. YWS30-1. Next base: position 2,802,684 of record NZ_CP114606.1, read on the forward strand.
TATCGTGTATTACATTTGAAACAAAATGGGGAGTTCGATACACATATCGAACGTGTGACCTTAAGCCAGCAAAATATTAATACCGAAATTTCAGGTTATTAACTTTGCATTTTATTTTTTTTGAATTACTTTATTGCAACCAAAGGAAATGTGATATCTATAATCCAGACATCAAAGACTATCAAAAAGCATAAAAAGTCTATATGATGACGACCCCCGTAGGAGGATAATCTTTCTACAGGGTGGATAAAAATTGCATATCACCATATTTTTTGCGTATTAACATACGCATATGATGAGGAATGCCCTAAATGGCGAATGACAACCAAAATCAAGTCTTAGACGAACAAACTGATGTTGTAGAGGAAAAACCTACAAAACGTGTGCGCAAATCTAAGCCGAAAACGACTGAGGGTGGTTCTACTGCTAGCTTATTTGGTATTGAACCTTATCAACCTAAAAAAAATGAAGAATACATGTCTGAAGGGCAGCTTGAACACTTCCGCCAAATCTTGATGGCATGGAAAGCTGAACTGATGTCAGAAGTTGATCGTACTTTAAATACGATGCAAGACGAAAACACTGCACTCCCTGATGTAAACGACCGTGCGACTCAGGAAGAAGAATTTGCCATCGAACTTCGTACTCGTGACCGTGAACGTAAACTGATCCGCAAAATCGAGCAATCTATCGAAGCGATTAAAAACGATGACTACGGTTTCTGTGAAACTTGTGGTATCGAAATTGGTCTGCGCCGTCTAGAAGCACGTCCAACTGCAACTTTATGTATCGACTGCAAAACTTTGGCAGAGATCAAAGAGAAGCAAAATAACGGTTAAGCATGTCTTTAAGTAATCCCTCCCTGACCCTCCCTTTATCAAAGGGAGGGAAAGCTGAAGAGAATTACGTGGGCCGGTTCGCGCCATCGCCAACCGGCCCTTTGCATTTTGGTTCCCTCATTACCGCAGTCGCTAGTTACTGCGATGCCAAAGCCCATCAGGGGCGCTGGCTAGTCCGTATTGAAGATACAGACATCCCGCGAATTTATCCCGGCAGCGAAGAACATATTTTGCGTGCCTTGGATGCTTTTGAATTCGAGCCAGATGGTGAAATCATTTATCAGAAAGATCGTCTGGATATTTACGAAAATGTGATCCAGCAACTGCGCCAGCAGGGTCTGGTCTATGCCTGTCAATGTACCCGTAAAATGCTGGGTTCCAATCATATTTATCAGGACACCTGTCGTGACTTAGGTTTGCCTTTTGAACATCAGGCAATTCGGGTCAAGGTTGAAGATGTTGAAATCTGTTTTGAAGACCGTCTGCAAGGCCGACACTGCTCACAACTGAAAAAGGACTTGGGCGATTTTGTCTTAAAACGCCGTGATGGCATCATCAATTATCAGTTGGCAGTTGTGGTCGATGACTATCTGCAAGGCATGACCCATGTAGTCCGTGGTGCAGACCTTTTGGACAACACGGAACGTCAGATTTATCTGGGTCAATTACTAGGTTATCCGCGTTTAAGCTATATGCATTTACCACTGGCAATGAATGATCAGGGCCAGAAACTATCTAAACAAAACTTGGCGCAAGCACTGGATCTTGATCAGGCTCCCCTGCTCTTGCAAAAAGCACTTCAAGCCCTATGTCAGGTGCCCGTAGAACTGGATCGCTCTGCTCATATGCTCGAACAAGCCGTCGCACAATGGGATATTTCCCGAATCCCGCATACAACTGAGCTACAAGGTCACTATTTATAAAAACAGGTTTTCACTTAAGCTAAAAGCAATAACAAAGGCGAGTGAGGACTATAAAAATGTTTTTTATTTTTGGTGTAGGACCGAAAACCAAAGTCATTGAGAAAAGTCAGTTTCTTTGTCCAGTCTGCCGAACCCGTTCTGGGTATGAACTCAAACAGCAGCGTAATTATTTTTCTTTATTTTTTATTCCGCTGATTCCACTTTCCAAGGCGAAAAGTGCTTTTGTGCGTTGCCTGAATTGTGGAACTGTCATGCCGAGCACAGTACTTGACCATGCTCAGCCTGATCCACAGCGTCCGTCTAATCTAGAAGCTTGATTCTTCCCGGCTTGGATTGACCTGCTGAGTCGTCGAATCAATTTTCAAAATCAAACTGATCATCACTGCACAAATAATAAGTGATGAACCGCCATAACTAATAAATGGCAGGGTCAACCCTTTGGTTGGCAATAGGCCCATATTCATCCCGGCGTTTACCAGAATCTGTAACAGGAAAATGATACTGATCCCATAAGCCAGATAACCTGCACGCAAGTACTGATGCTGCAAGGCACGATGCCCAATCCGGATACAGCAGACCATCACCGTGAAGGACAGAATCAGAATGGTAGAAATACCCAAGAAACCAAATTCTTCCCCTAAGATTGCCAACATAAAGTCAGTATGCGCTTCCGGCAGATATGACATTTTCTGGATACTATGGCCTAGCCCTACTCCGGTCCATTCACCACGACCAAACGCCATCAAGGCATTAGAAAGCTGATAACCGGTACCGAGCGGATCTTCCCAAGGATTCGAGAAAGACAATAAACGTTGTAAACGATAAGGTTCCAGAGCAATCGCAGCAGCAAATGCACCCAATAAAGTAATAAAAGCGACACCGAACTGAATCCAGGGTGCACCAGCCAGGAAGAATACACCGAGCATGGTCAGGGTGATTACCACTGTTGCCCCTAAGTCAGGCTCAAGAATAATCAGGCCAACGGTTGCACCCATGATGGCACTTAATCGTACCAAGCCTTTGATATTATTACGAACCTCTTCAGCACGACGGACTACATAGTCAGCGGTAAAAATCGCCATCATGACCTTAGCGACTTCGGAAGCCTGCAAGGTAAAACCGGCTACCCGAATCCAGCGCTTGGAGCCGTTTACTTCAGTCCCGACAAAGAGTACGGCGACCAGCAAAACAATGGTAATAATCCATAAAAAGAAAGTGTTATTGAACCAGACTTTTAATGGAACTTTATAGGCTAAAAAGGCTGCACCCGCCGCAACCAGAATCGAGATCGCATGTCGGGTCACATAATGGAAAGCATTCTCATGCATCCGTTCCGCATAAGGCATCGAAGCCGATGCCACCATGATCGAACCGATGCACAGCAAAGCCAGCACACAAAAAATCAGCACATTACGCGGATTAACTTCAGCGGGTAACTTAGGTACCCACTGCTGATAAAATTGATTAATTTTATTGATCGCAGTCTGAGCAAACTCAGCCATATCACGAATCCTTGTTATTCTTAATTGAGTTCATTCACATAGGCCACAAACTTGCGACCACGTTCCGGATAACCGGAGAACATGTCAAAACTTGCACATGCAGGAGACAATAACACGACATCATGTGCCTGAGTGCGCTTTTGGCAAACTTCTACTGCTTCCTGCAGGCTTTCCGCATGAATCAATTCAGTCGTACCTGCAATTGCTTCTTCAATAATTGGGCGGTCCACGCCAATCAATACGGCGATTTTTGCATACTTAGATAATGAGTCACGTAAAGCAGTAAAATCCTGACCTTTACCCTGACCACCAAGAATAATGGCAACCTTACCGCTTTGAGCTTCGATCGCCATGCCTAGACCATCAAGTGCTGCGAGCGTTGCTCCGATATTGGTTCCTTTGGAGTCATTATAATAACGTACCCCATTGAATTCTTTAACAAATTCGCAGCGATGTTCCAAACCTTTGAAGGTTTTTAATGTATCTAGCATAACGTTCATTGGTAAGCCAATTGCTTCACCTAGAGCCAGACAAGCCAAGGCATTCGCCACATTATGGGTACCTTGAATGTACATGTCAGAACTTTTGAGCAGACGTTCACGACCACGTGCCAGCCAGATCGTGCCATCCTTATCTTTGAGAATACCGTACTGGTTGATGTCCGGTGCATTCAAACCAAAGCTCTGCATCGGTGTTGCATCTGGAACCAGTGGACGGGTCAGTGAATCATCACGGTTAAACACCACTTTTTTCACGCCTTGGAAAATACGGTGTTTGGCGGTGTGATAACCCATCATGTCGCCATGACGATCCAGATGGTCTTCACTCATATTCAGAACAACAGCCACTTCAGCCTGCAAGTTTGATGTGGTTTCTAACTGGAAGCTCGACAACTCCAAAATATACAGCTCAGGATCATCTTTGGTCAGATCCAGTGCTGGACGACCAAGATTCCCCCCAACCGCCACTTTTTTACCCGCATTCGCTGCCATCAGACCGATTAAAGTAGTTACGGTACTTTTGGCATTGGAACCGGTAATCGCCACAATCGGCTTATCAGTCGCACGACGTAAAATCTGGATTTCACTTACCACAGGAATACCTTGATCTAGTGCTGCCTGGATTTCAGGCAGTTTTGGATCGAGTCCCGGACTGATGATAATTTCTTCGGCAGAGAGCAACAGATTCTGGTCAAAATTGCCAAAACTGGTCTGTACTTCCGCAGGAATTTGGTCATGTCCCGGAGGGGTAGCTCTTGAGTCCGTTACTGCAACGCGGTAGCCCTGGCCATGTAAGAAGTTGACCGCAGCAACACCTGAAATCCCGAGTCCTGCAACGACTTTTAATCCACCACGTTGTATTAACATTTTCGCCCCATTTTCTGGTCTATTTTAAAACTGACGAAATGGTAGCACTTTGCTGTTTTGAATGCTTTTTCTGTTTTGACTTTCTCTGGCATTTTTTGTGTCAGGGCGTAAAAAAATACCGTTAAATCTTCATCTTTAATCGGTTTAATAATTAATAAATTTTTATTGGAGTCATCATGGGAATAAAAGTTAAGACTATGCTAGCCATAACTTGAAAGGAAAATCAGACAATGCTTCCATTCATATAAAGAAAAATAGTGGATTCTTCTTACCCAGATAAATTAATAAGTTTTTAAAAAATAAAAAATTAGAGAGCTTATTTCTAAACTCCCTCACTCATTTACATGCTCAGTTTTTATTCTCAAACAGAATGAAAGTTTACTTCCATTTCACTGCCTGAGCTTTAGGCTTAGCATCCGAACTTTGTTCCGATGCCGGGCAGGCACAGTTACCACCACAGCCACTGGCCATAGCCGGTTTTAACCATTTCGCCAGCGTGTACCAGTCCTTGGCTGCACAGGCATCAGACAGCTTCTGGAAGACTGAGCGTGAGGTATTCGGAAATACCTTTTTAAATACCACGAGCGCACTCCAGACAACCAGTACCGCTACAATCAGAATTTCAATCATCTCAATCTCCCATTCACATGATCAGTCAGATCTAGCCAAGGTTTCCCTTCAGCCAGTTTAACCCAAATAATGTGATGCAATTTGATAAGTCAGGAATGACATGAAATATGCCAAACCAAACAGGTAGAAGGTCATAAAGCTGACCGTTTTCCATGAACCGGTTTCACGCTTCACAGTGGCTAAAGTCGCCAGACAATGCGGCGCATAGATAAACCAGACCAGTAGAGACAAGCCGGTCGCGATCGACCAGCCCAGATCACCACCGCCACTAATCAGTGCCGCCAGACCCTCAGACATGGCATCTTCATCAACTGCAGACAAGGCATAAACCGTACCCAATGCTGCCACAACGACTTCACGCGCTGCCATCGCCGGAATCAGTGCAATACAGATCTGCCAGTTAAAGCCCAATGGGGCAAAAATAGGTTGCATTACATGGCCCAGCATCCCGGCAAAGGAATAATCGATATCCGGTAAAGTTGCACCTTCTGGTGGCTGCGGGAACGTACACAGGAACCATAGCAGAATAGATAATGCAAAGATGATGCCGCCGACACGCTTCAAGAAAATTTTGCCGCGATCCAATAGCCCAATCCAGACGTTTTTCACATCCGGGAAACGGTAACTTGGCAGCTCCATCAACAGCATGTGCTGTGACTTGTCTCTATGGAAAAATTTCAGGATAAAGGAAACAATCAGTGCACTCAGAATACCGGCCATATACAGACCAAATAACACCAGACCCTGCAGGTTCATGAAACCCCAAACGGTTTGCTCAGGAATAAACGCTGCAATCAGCAAAGCATATACTGGCAGACGTGCCGAACAGGTCATCAGTGGCGCCACAAAAATCGTAGTCAGACGGTCACGTGGATCACTAATCGTCCTTGAAGCCATAATCCCCGGCACGGCACAGGCAAAGCTGGACAATAGAGGGATGAAAGCACGGCCCGAAAGACCTGCTTTAAACATCAATTTATCCAGCAAGAAGGCGGCACGTGGTAAATAGCCGGACTCTTCTAGTACCAGAATAAAGAAGAACAGAATCAGAATCTGCGGCAGGAAGACCACGACCCCACCCGCACCGGCAATAATCCCGTCAACCACCAAGCTGTTTAATAAAGGATGAGCGATCAGCCCACCCATGTACTCGCCCAGCCAGCCGAAGAAAGTTTCAATTCCGTCCATAAATGGCGCAGCCCAGGCAAAGACCGCCTGAAACACCACAAACATCATAATGGCTAAGCTAAGCAGGCCCAATACCGGATGCAGGAATATCTTGTCCAGAAAATCAGTACGTTTATCTTCCTGATCGGCATAATTCACCACATCTTTCAGAATGCTGGCAATCTGATGATGGTGATCACCACTCAAACCGCTGAGTTCAGTTTGCGGGGCAGAAAACTTGTTTTTATCCAGTGCATTTTTCAGATTTTCAATGCCTGAAGTACGCACAGCAACAGTTTCAACTACCGGCACACCCAAGCGCTCAGACAGTTTCTGGGTATTGATCTGCATCCCACGACGGCGTGCTTCATCCATCATGTTCAGCACCACCAGCATTGGACGACCCAGCTGAATCATTTCCAGTACCAGCCCCAGATGCAGTTTTAGGTTAGTTGCATCTACAACGCACAGGAAAGTATCCTGCTGGCCTTCTTCTGCAATTTTACCCTGAACCACATTACGGGTAATTTCTTCGTCCGGGCTGGTGGCATCCAGACTATAAGTTCCTGGCAGATCCAGTACACGTACCGGTTTACCTGAAGGAAGTGTGAAATTCCCGACTTTACGCTCAACCGTAACCCCGGCATAGTTGCCGACTTTTTGACGGGATCCGGTTAAATGGTTGAATAAAGAAGTTTTACCGCAGTTTGGGTTACCGACAAGGGCAATACGTAAGGTATCACTCATGCCGCGGCTCCCTGTTCAATTTCAATCTTGGCCGCTTCCGATTTTCGTAAAGCAAAACGCGTAAACCCCACCTGAATAAGAATCGGATCCCCACCAAAAATACCTTTGGTAATGACTTGTACCTGAGTCCCTGGTACAAAACCTAAAGTTTCCAAGCGACTGGCCACAACATCGTGGGAAGCGCCTTTACCATCAGTAGTTCGATTAACTTTTCGAATGATGGCAGTTTGTTTTGCTTTCAAATCAGACAAACGCACCGTGAAAATTCCTAAGACTTTTGTACAGTATACAAACAAATGAGAATAATTAACAAATAAGTATTAATTACATTTCTTCTTAGCTGTATAGCACATCGACATGTTCGTAAAATTAAACTAGAGTGGAGATGAGCAATCAGGCTTCTCGCTTTTAAAATTATCTTCATTAAACATCATGCTGAATAAAAAACCTCGCATTCCTAGTCCAGTTCAGATTCCTGAAGCTTTCAGTTACTTACAGGGTTTTCGCGATTATCTGATTGCCCAGACAGTGAGCCCTCATACCCGAAATGCCTATTTGTCTGATCTGATCCAGTGTGCCGAATGTCTGGTTAAACCTTTACCAGAATGGAACCATGACGATATTTCCGATGTACTGATTGAACTGACCAAACAGCAAAAAAGTCCACGTTCAATTGCACGATGTTTGTCCGCCTTACGTTCTTTTTATAAATTCCTGCGGGAACAAAAACTGCGGAGTGACAATCCGGTTGCTGCCCATAAAACACCAAAACTGGGCCGTGCTTTGCCTAAAGACCTGTCTGAAGCTGATGTTGAAGCGCTGATTCATGCACCCGATATTAATACTGCCCTCGGTTTACGTGATCGTGCCATGTTTGAAGTGCTTTATGCCTGTGGTTTACGGGTGACAGAACTGATTAATCTGCGTCTCGATCTGATTAATTTAAAACAGGGCTATTTGCGTATTGTTGGTAAAGGCAATAAAGAACGTCTAGTGCCAATGGGACAGATGGCCTGTGAATGGGTAGAAAAATATTTACAAGAAGCACGTCCGCAATTGTATAAAACAGCAACTGATTATCTGTTCCTCACCCAGCATGGCGGCATCATGAGCCGACAGAATTTCTGGTATGCCATTAAACGCTACGCACTACAAGCCGGAATTCAAGCTGAACTGTCTCCGCATACTTTGCGCCATGCCTTCGCCACGCATTTACTTAATCATGGCGCTGACTTACGGGTAGTACAAATGTTGCTAGGTCATAGTGATTTATCCACCACACAGATCTATACCCATGTGGCACAAGTCAGAATGCAGCAACTGCATGCAACCCATCATCCACGGGCTTAAGAGCTGATTCAAATAGAATAAACTGAGAAGTTTGACGTAGCTCTATCTTTTTTTGCTATGCTAATGCTCTGTTTTTAGTCCAAGAAAAAAAGGGTTATTATGACATTTGCCCGCACCAAAATTTTTATCGCTTGTCTGCTTGCTACCGGTCTGGGACTGAGCGCATGTTCCAATTCCAATAATTCAGATAAAAAGCAAGATACGCTTACAGCAAGTGCACCGGCGACGGGTGAAGCCTCTAACCTTAGCGAACGTAATGCACAGCAACGCCTGATTTCAACGCTCGAAGGTCATTTCAAAAAAGCGGGAATTAACGCAAAAATCACGGGTATTAAAACCACTGAAGTACCCAACATGTCATGGGTCAGCCTGGAAGGTATGGCACCCGTCTATGTGACAAATGATGGCAAATATCTGATTCAGGGCGATGTCATTCGCCTTGGAGATAAAGAGCTGCACAATGTCAGTGAAACTTTGCAATCTGACGTCAACAAGAAAATCTTTGCAAACCTTAAAGCGGAAGACCTGCTGATCTATCCAGCCAAAGGTAAAACCAAGCATGTGATCTATGTCTTTACCGATGTCAGCTGTCCGTATTGTCACAAATTCCATGAACAGATGGATGAAATGAACAGCAAAGGCATCGAAGTGCGTTATATTGCTTGGCCACGTGGTGAACAGCATATGCCCGCCATGGAAGCCATCTGGTGTAATTCCGACCGTCGCGCAGCCTTCGATCAGGCCATTGCCGGTGGATCTATCACGCCGACTACTTGTAAAAATCCTGTGAAAGATCAATATCAAATGGGTCTTAATATTGGTGTCAATGGTACGCCGGGTGTATACAGTTCTGAAGGACTTTATCTCGGTGGCTATATGAGCACATCAGAATTATTGGATCGACTTAAATAACTCATTTTAATTAGTTATTTAACTTTATTTTATAGATGAAGATATTCTGAAATGACCCTAGAGTCAGGCCGCTTTTTTAGCTATGATCTAGGCTCTCGTAAAAAACTGTTTATATTTGGAGTGTGACGTGAAACCAGTTCGTCTGGCAATCCTCGGTCTTGGTACTGTGGGTGGTGGTGCCCTTAAACTATTAAAAGAAAATGCTGCTGAGATTAAACGTCGCACCGGTCGTGAAATTCAAATTACCCATGTTGGTACGCGTCGTCCGCGTCCTGATCTGGATCTACCTGAATCAGTCAAACAAAGTGCAGATCTGCTCGATATCGTACGTCAACCTGATGTAGATGTGGTGGTTGAAGTCATGGGCGGTATTCACCCTGCTTATGAAGTGATTAAAGAAGCCATTTTGCATGGCAAACAGGTCGTAACTGCCAACAAGGCCCTATTGGCTGAACATGGAAATGAACTGTTCAAACTTGCCGATGACAACGCTGTGCAAATTGCTTACGAGGCAGCGGTGGCTGGCGGCATTCCAATTATTAAAGTGATGCGTGAAGGTCTGGCAGCCAACAAGATTGACTGGCTGGCTGGCATCATTAACGGTACAGGCAACTTCATCCTGACTGAAATGCGAGATAAAGGCCGTGCCTTTGCTGATGTACTGAAAGAAGCACAAGAGCTGGGTTATGCAGAAGCAGATCCAACCTTCGACGTAGAAGGCATCGATGCAGCACACAAACTGACATTACTGGCCTCTATTGCTTTTGGTATTCCATTACAGTTTGATAAAGTCTTTACTGAAGGCATTAGCAAAATTACTGCACAAGACGTGAAATATGCTGAAGACTTGGGCTTCCGTATCAAACACCTCGGTATTGCCCGTCGTGCTGAAACGGGTATCGAACTCCGTGTACACCCTACTCTGATTCCTGAAGAGCAATTGATCGCTAATGTGAATGGTGTAAAAAATGCAGTTCTGGTTCAAGCCAATGCGGTTGGTCCTACACTGTATTACGGTGCAGGTGCGGGTGCAGGTCCTACAGCTTCTGCAGTAGTCGCAGATGTCGTGGATATCGTACGTGATATTTCTTATACTGAAGATGGTGCTGGTACAATTCCACAACTGGCTTTTGAAAGCTTAAGTGACCTGCCAATCCTGCCACGTGAAGAAATGACGACTGGATACTACATCCGGATCAATGCTGAAGATCAAACCGGAGTACTGGCTGAAGTAACCTCTATTCTAAGCCGCGAAGGCATCAGTATTGATGCAATTCTGCAGCAGTCACGTCTGAAAGATCTTATTCCTATCGTGATCCTGACTGATCCAGTCAAGGAAGCGAAAATGGATGAAGCGTTAAAACAAATTCAAGCTCTTCCTGTCATTCATGGCGAAATTGTACGAATTCGTTTAGAATCGCTTGATAATTAATCGGGTCGAGGGGACACTCTCCCCTTGCCAAGCTCTACACAATTGGAACATCATCATGTCGAATGCCAATCGTTATACTGGTTTAGTTGACCGCTATCGCGACCGTTTACCAGTGTCTGCAACTACTAAAGCCGTTTCTCTGGGTGAAGGTAACACGCCACTGATTAAGCTTGCGAATATTCCGCGCATTATTGGCAAAAATGTTGAAATTTATGTGAAGTACGAGGGCTTAAACCCGACTGGTTCATTTAAAGACCGTGGTATGACCATGGCGGTAACAAAAGCGGTTGAAGAAGGCTCTAAAGCGATTATCTGTGCTTCTACAGGTAATACTTCAGCAGCTGCAGCAGCTTATGCAGCGCGTGCAGGTATCAAGGCGTTTGTTTTAATCCCAGAAGGCAAAATTGCGATGGGTAAAATGGCGCAAGCGATGATGTATGGTGCGATCACCATGCAAATCCGCGGTAACTTCGATGACGGTATGCGTCTGGTAAAAGAAATCGCTGACAAAGCACCTGTCACTATCGTGAACTCAATCAACCCATACCGTCTGCAAGGTCAAAAAACCATTGCTTACGAAATCGTGGATGAATTGGGCCGTGCACCAGATTACCACTGCCTGCCTGTAGGTAATGCGGGTAACATTACTGCGCACTGGATGGGTTATACCGAAGCGGTTGCAAATCAGCCTGCTGGCGAGTTTGAGCAAGTGGTTTACGACACTGCTACTGATGCCTTCACTGGTCCTAAACCTGAAGGTCTGCCAACAATGGTAGGTTACCAGGCTTCTGGTGCTGCACCTTTCCTTCGTGGTGCACCTGTTGAAAATCCTGAGACTGTTGCAACTGCAATCCGTATCGGTAATCCACAAAGCTGGAACCATGCGAAAGCGGTTGTTCGTGATTCTAAAGGCTGGTTCGATGAACTGACTGATGCCGAGATTCTGGAAGCGCAACGTCTTCTTTCTATGTATGAAGGCGTATTCGTAGAACCTGCATCTGCAGCTTCAATCGGTGGCGCAATCCGTGACATTAAAGCAGGTAAAATTGCTGAAGGTTCTGTGATCGTGTGTACTGTAACTGGTAACGGTCTGAAAGATCCGGATACTGCGATCAAACAATGTTCTGATGCTGTAATGCTTTCAATTGACGCAACTTTAGAACAGGTTCGTGAATCAATTCTTTCTAATATGTAATTTAGATTGAAATAAAAGGCCCTGCAATTGCAGGGCTTTTTATATGCGCTTAAAAAAGATTAAACACGTTGTTTAGGCAGGCTAGATACCCAAGTCATCAGACGAGTCGCATCATTGGTACGTGCAGCAGTTGAATCCGCACCTAATACCACGACCACCACAGGACGGTTATTCAAGGTGGTGTGCATGACGACACAACGTCCTGCTTCATTAATATAACCGGTTTTAGACAGATTGATATTCCAACCACCATTACGCACCAGTGAATTGGTGTTGTTGGATTTCAATACACGGTAACCCAGGTTGAAATCATAGCTGGCAGTGGTAGAGAATTGACGGATCAGGCCATACTGTGAAGCGGTATTGACCAGAATCCCCAAATCACGTGCAGAAGACACATTGCCAGGATGCAGGCCAGTAGATTCCATATAGTGGGTTGAATTCATGCCCAGCTCTTTAGCTTTGGCATTCATCTTCGCAATGAAGGCTGCACGACCGCCTGGATAAGTACGCGCCAATGCAGCTGCAGCCGGGTTCTCAGACTTCATCAAAGCAAATAATAAGGCTTCAGCACGATTCATGCTGTCCCCGGCTCTTAAGGTAGAACTTGAGCTCTTACAGCCTGCACAGGAAAAATCAGCCTGTTGCAGGGTAATTTTTTCAGACATATTCAAACGCGCATCTGAAATCACTACTGCAGTCATCAATTTGGTAATCGACGCAATCGGGTAAGCATTATTGGTATTTTTACTGAATAACACTTCACCTGTCTGTGAATCCATCACCAGAGCTGCACGCGCACTTACAGCAGGTTGATTAATAAAATGACTATTATCAATAATCTGCACAGGTTTTGTCGGTACTGGTGCTGGTGCGCCGCCCTGACGAATCGTCGTCGTAACAGTTGCTGAACCTGGTGGTGAAGGTTCTGCAGCAGATACGCTCAAATTATCATTCATGAGCTGATTGACTTCATCAGAAGACCAGCTGATGCTGGATCCGCCCTCTGTTGTGCCAGAATTCATAATGATTTCAGCAAAACTTGTCGTGCTCATGCTGATTAACACGGACAGGCCGAGTAGATGCCTTAAAGACTTGTTTATTTTCTTCACTATTCCTTCACTCAACTAACAGAGGTAAGATTGATTTGCGTATTACCTCTAATATGCCTTACATTTAAACACAATGCCGAACATTTTTTGTTCTTGACACTATGTGATAAGTTTCAGATTTAATCTGCGAATAGGATTGCTAATTTTGTAGTTTCATTGCAAGCTTATTTTGCTTTATGTAACAAAAAAATGATTTTTTAATGAGGGAGAGTCTAGGTGATCACAGTTTTAGTTGTCGACGACCATGAATTAGTTCGTACTGGAATTTGCAGAATGCTGGAAGACCATGCGGATGTTCAGGTGATTGGACAGGCTGAATCTGGTGAAGAAGCAATTACCCTCGTCCGTCAGCATCATCCCAATGTGGTTCTGTTAGATGTCAACATGCCAGGTATCGGTGGTGTAGAAACCACACGCCGTTTGCTACAGACTGCTCCTGAAACCAAAGTTCTTGCGGTCAGTGGCCTGGCTGAAGAACCTTATCCTTCACTATTATTGAAAGCAGGTGCCAAAGGTTATATCACCAAAGGTGCACCTGTATCAGAGATGGTCCGTGCCATCAATAAAGTCATGCAGGGCGGTAAATATTTCAGTGCCGACATTGCTGAACAGCTGGCGAGTTCTTACCTGTCCGATACCCAGCAATCTCCTTTTGACGCACTGTCTGAACGTGAAATGCAGGTAGCCATGATGGTAGTGAACTGTATCAGCGCGCAGGAAATTGCCGACAAGCTGTTTGTAAGTGTTAAAACAGTTAATACTTACCGTTACCGGATCTTCGAAAAACTGAATATCGATAGTGATGTTAAACTAACCCATCTTGCAATGCGCTATGGCCTGATTAAACCTTAATTTAACCCTCTGCTTAATGCGGTTCCTATGGCGCAAACATCCAGTTATTCTGAACTGAATCAATATCATCTGGGCCTATGGTATAGCGCCTACCGCCTGATTATCAGCACGGGTCTGTTGCTGATTTTTCTGCTGACTTATCCTGATATGACTACAGATTATCAGTATCCTAAACTCTATCACTATGCCTTAATGATTAGCGTCGCCGTCAATACTGTGCAGCTGTTTACGCTGAGATGGGTAAAGCGCCTGATTCAGCCGCAGTTCATTCTGATTTTTGCCAGCGATGTCTTTTTTCTCAGTTTATTGACCTTGGCCAGTCAGGGTCCAAACGTGCATCTCGGACTGATTTTTGTTATTACCATTTTTTCAGCCTCATTATTGCTCGATGCCAAGAAGGCCCTGATCATCACCCTGATTGCGGTGATTAGTATCATCTACCAGCATTTTATCGGCAGTATTTTTGCCTTTTCCTCGCTTACCAATATCGGGAATAGTGCCCTGCTGGCCTTTTTGTTTTTTGTCGTCTATGGCTCAGGACAAATTGCGGTACGGCGCTTTCAGATTCTGGAAAACCTGAATTTTTCTCAATCGCTGGAACTATATCGCTTACAGAATATTAACCGCTATATTCTGGAACAGATTGAAACCGGCTATCTGGTTTTAGATGAGAATTACCATGTGGTGCTCAGTAATCCGGCTGCCTGTCATCTGCTCGGCATTGAGCCAATGTATGCCCATGAAAGATTTTCGTTATACCAATCTCAAAATGACCTGTTTGAACTGATCCGTTTTGAAAATCTGGAAAATGGCGAGCGGTTTCAATTTGAATCCCAGCAGAGTCGTTATAATATTCACGTGCAGGTACAAAAGCTGATTGTGCCGCACCAGACTCTGACGCTCCTCGTGCTGCAAGATGCCCGCAAACTTAATCAGCAGGTGCAACAGTTAAAGCTTGCTGCTCTAGGCCAGCTTTCCGCCAGTATTGCCCATGAAATTCGCAATCCTCTGGCTGCCATTGTACAGGCCAATGATCTTTATCTCGATTCTGAACCTGAACAGCAACAAGTTCTGCATCAGATGATTAGCCGACAGGCCACCCGGATTGACCGGATTATTCAGGACACCCTGAATATGGTGAAGAATAAAGAAACCCATCCAGTCGTAATTCAGCTGAATGAATTTATACCACTGTTTATTCAGGAAGATTTAGCAGATGTGGCGGACCAGATTCAATTTAATATTGATGTACCACTGGCAATTCAGTTTGATGAGGCCCAGTTACGTCAGATTCTAATTAACCTGATTCGTAATGCTATCCGTCATAATTCACCGGATTCACCCCATATTCAATTGAATATTCACCCATATGAACATAAGGTATGGATAGATGTCCGGGATTTTGGCTCTGGTGTTGCCACCCATGATCAGGAATTATTATTTAAACCTTTTTTCAGCACGTCTATCCATGGAACGGGACTCGGACTATATTTATCACATAGTTTTTGTGAAGCCAATCAGGCACAACTCAACTACATTTCACAAGAACAGGGCGCATGCTTTCGGATTAGCTGTCAACGTGTGACAGCATAAAAGGAATAAGGGGAAATATTGTGGAACAACAACCACTGGTTTTATTGGTGGATGATGAGGAAGATCTATGTACCCTCATGCAAATGTCATTGATGCGCATGGGAATCCGTACGCATATTGCCCATCGTCTGGAAGATGCAAAAAAATGTCTTAGGGATCATCAATATGATGCCTGTCTGACAGATCTAAATCTTCCTGATGGCAATGGTCTGCAATTACTGGACTGGATTAACCAGCATTCCCCTCACCTTCCGGTAGCTGTTCTAACGGCCTATGGTAATATGGAAATTGCCATTGCTGCACTCAAGGCAGGTGCATTTGACTTTGTCAGCAAACCGATTAATCAAAAGCATCTGGAACAACTGCTGCAAAAAGCGCTAAATAAACCAGTAGACTATTATCAGAATAATTCCAATGACTCATTAGAGCATAAGCTGCTAATTGGACAATCCCTGCCTATTCAGCAATTACGTGTCACCTTGAAAAAAATTGCCCGCTCTCAGGCACCCGTATTTATTACTGGCGAATCAGGTACCGGGAAGGAAGTGGTGGCCAATCTGGTTCATCGTCTCAGCAATCGCAATGAAGGGCCTTTTATCGCAATTAACTGCGGTGCAATTCCGACTGAACTGATGGAAAGTGAACTGTTTGGCCATAAGAAAGGCAGCTTTACGGGTGCGACTCAGGACAAGCAGGGACTGATTCAGTCTGCCCATGGAGGCAGTTTGTTCTTAGATGAGATTGCTGAATTACCGCTATCTATGCAGGTCAAACTGTTACGTGCCGTCCAGGAAAAACGCATTCGTCCAGTCGGTTCTGACACTGAAATTGATGTCGATTTCCGTGTCATCAGTGCCAGCCATCAGGATCTCGATGCATTGGTACAACAAGGCAAATTCCGTCAGGACTTGTTCTTTCGTATTCATGTGATGGATCTGGTCTTACCACCCCTGCGTGAGCGCGGCCAGGATATTCTGCTCCTCGCTGAGCATTTTATTCAAAAGATCTGCCAGGAATGGGAGATTCCTGCGAAAAAACTGACGGAACGGAGCAAGGAATTTTTACTGGAGCAATACTATCCGGGCAATGTACGCGAACTGCGTAATATTATTGAACGCGCAATTACTTTGAGTGATGAAGACAAGATTGATCTTCAGCATCTGCAAACTGCTCCACTGCGTCATCTGGCACCTGTCTTATCAGAAACGGCAAATCTGGCAGAGCCGACCTCATCTACGGATCAGATCATTATTCCCAAGAAACTCCCCGAGGAAGGTCTGGAACTGTATTTAGAAAAGATTGAAAAAGAAATTCTGCTGAATGCTTTGAATCTGACGCATTGGAATCGTACATTGGCCGCCAAAAAACTCGGTATGTCGTTTCGCTCTTTACGTTATCGTCTGAAAAAATTCGGACTGGATACCGAAGAAGAGGAATAATTATTTCTGCAGGAGCAGCAAGTCTGTGACGTGATCCAGATAGCTCTCCTCACGCGCATCCTGACCGAGAGGATAGGTGAAATGTGGCTGAATCCCCTGTCCTTCAATCATATTGCCGCTCGGGCTAAAGTATTGCGATACAGTCATCTGCAAAGCAGAGCCATTGCTCAAAGGAAACAGTTTCTGCACTACCCCTTTGCCATAGCTCTTTTCCCCTACCACCCAGGCACGATTATGTTCTTTCAGAGCAGCAGTAAATACTTCTGCAGCGGAAGCCGAACGGTTATTGATTAGAATCCCGACTTTCAGATTTTGAAATTCAATTCCTGGAAGTGCCTGAAATTGCTGATTACCTTCAGAACGGCTCTTGGTCGAGACAATAATGCCCTGATTCAGGAACAAATCTGCTGATTCAACAGCCGCAGACAATAAACCACCCGGATTATTACGTAAGTCAAACAGCACTGCTTTCAGGCGATTGGTTGAATAACTTTCAATAATTCGCTTGATTTCATTAGCAGTATCTTGCTGGAAAACTTTGACCTGCAGCACCAGAACCTGATTACTGTGTAAAGTCGATTTAATCTCGGTATCCACTTTGGTATTGCGGACCAGTGTAATCGGTACACTTTGCGCAGAAAGCTGAAGCGTTAAAGTAGAGCCAATGGCACCAGTCAATAAATCTCGCACCTGCTCACGTTTCAGCGCACTCAAGACCTGATCATCAATCTTATAAACTGTGACACCATTGCGAAGGCCTTGTTTGGCAGAGTCAGCATCCGGACTTAGGCCTTGTACCATCCATTGTTTTAGCTGTGGATTAAAATGCAGATCAAAATCAATACTGGCCAGATCACCTTCAGTATATTCACGCAGCTGTTTATAGTCTTCAGGAGATAAATAGCGGGAATAGCGGTCCAGGCCGCTCACCAAACCTTGAATGGCTTGCTGGAAAAGCACATCGTCATTTTTGTCTTGAATATAATTATCTTTGACGATGCCATAAATCTGAACAAATTCCTGGATGGATGTAACAGGAATTTCATTATAGACCTGTTCATCCATTTCCAGTTCATCGAGTGCCATCTCGGTCGAAACAGCACTCCAGGCGGAATGACTCAAACACATCAGTAAGCAGGATAAGACTACAGACTTGCCATGTGTTTTTATCATTCTTATACCTGTTTTATAAAAGATTAAGCGTGCAGCTCAATAAGATTGCGACCCTGCATTTCAGCTGGTACCGGAATTTGCATCAAGTTCAGCAGGGTTGGTGCGACATCAGCCAATACGCCACCTTCTGCGATTGTTGCAGAGCTTGGACCCACATAGATAAATGGAACCAGTTCAGTGGTATGCTGGGTATGCACTTGACCGCTCTGATAATCCTGCATCTGCTCCACATTACCATGGTCTGCAGTAATAATCATATGACCTTTTTTCGCCATCACAGCTTCATAAACACGGCCCAGGCAAGTATCCACAGCTTCAACGGCTTTCACTGCTGCATCAAATACACCTGTATGACCGACCATATCACCATTGGCATAGTTCACAACCAGTAGGTCAAACTCGCCTGAATTGATCGCTGCCACCAGTTCATCAGTGACTTCATAGGCACTCATTTCCGGTTTCAGGTCATAAGTCGTAACATTTGGAGATGGGATCAGGATACGTTTTTCACCTGGATACTCATCTTCACGGCCACCGCTAAAGAAGAACGTTACATGCGCATATTTCTCAGTTTCTGCAATACGTAGCTGAGTTTTACCTAGGTTCGACAGATACTCACCTAAAGAATTTACCAGCGCTTCTGGCATATATGCCACAGGTGCATCAATGGTCGCCTGATAACGGGTCAACATCACGAATTTCGCCAGATTCGGTACAACCTTACGTTCAAAACCGGCAAAATCTTTTTCAACAAAGGCACGAGTCAATTCACGGGCACGGTCAGCACGGAAGTTCATGAATACGACGCTGTCGCCATCCTGAATCTTCACAGTGTCGCCAATGCGAGTCGCTTTTACGAATTCGTCTGATTCCTCTGCAGCATAAGCCTGTTCCAGACCTTCAACTGCACTAGCTGCAGTACGCACTGCTTCACCTTCAGTCAGCAGACGATACGCTTGCTCTACACGATCCCAACGGTTGTCACGATCCATGGCAAAATAACGACCGATCATGCTGACAATACGACCCTGGCCCGGATATTGAGCAAATAATGCATCCAGTTTTTCTAAAGAGGGTTGCGCACTTTTTGGTGGTGTATCACGGCCATCGAGGAACGCATGCAGATAAACCTGAGCACCGCGTTTTAGAGCCAATTCAGCCATCGCCACGATATGATCTTCGTGTGAGTGCACACCGCCTTCAGACAACAGACCCATAATGTGGACTGCGCCATTTGCTGCTTTGGCTTTCTCAACCGCATCTACCAGCACTTCATGTTCGAAGAAAGCCCCAGTACGGATATCTTTGGTAATACGGGTAAAGTCCTGATACAGCACACGGCCAGCACCAAGATTCATATGACCGACTTCAGAGTTCCCCATCTGACCATCAGGCAGGCCGACATCTTCACCTGAACCTGAGATCAAACCATGCGGATGCTTTTCCTGCATAGCAGTTAAATTTGGTCGTTTAGCCGCTAAAAACGCATTGTCTTCGACCGCTTCGCGATGACCCACACCATCCATAATCACCAAAACGTGAGGGATTTTGCCAGCAGTTGCATCCGTCATAATGAAATACTCTTTTCGTCTACGAATTAATCGCTCTAGTTTACCGAATTTTGCAAAAAGAGGCCATGACCAGACGATGGTTTAAGCCTCTTGTTGCGATTGATTTCTTCTATTTTCCTGTAGTTTAGCGGGCCCGATGGAGCAAGTAGCCGCCAATAGCAAACATCAGCAAAATAGGAATAAATACAAACCATGCCGGTGACGGCGCATAGACCAGACTGGCATAACCGAGAAAATCCTGCAGATAGAAGAAGCCTAACCCTGCGAATAACGCAATCACCAAACGGAAGCCCATCGATTGCTGACGCAATGGCCCAAAGATAAATGAACAGGCAATCACTACCAGCGCAATCAGGGCAAATGGCGAACCGACTTTCTGCCAGAAAGCCAGCTGATAGGTTTTAGGTACCTGACTATATTCATGCATATAGCTCATAAAGCTCACCAGCTGGCTTGGCGATAAATCTTCCGGATCAATCGTCACCATATGCACATATTTCGGCTGCAAGGCCAAAGCCAGTGGTTGCTCATCATGCTGTACCAGTGTCGCATTGCCGTTTTGTAAAATATCAAACTGTTCTGTGCTATCTAGTTTCCAAGCCCCATCTTTGACGAATTCACCCTGCTTGGCATCCAGAGTACCCCGCAGTCGGTAATTGTCATCAAAGTCCAGCATCTGTACATTTTTCAGCTGGCCCTTGGCGTTGGCATAATCAATATAGATAAAGTGATTACCCTCACGCGTCCAGTAACCTTTCACTTCACCAATTTTGACTGGCTTGTTATAGCTTTTGACTGCTTTGGCCTGTTCATTGGTATATGGAATCACCCACTCGCTCAGGGCAAACGATAATACGACCAATAGCAATGCTGAACGGATCACCCAGCCGACAATCCGCCACAGACTGACTCCGACTGAACGCATTATGATCAGTTCACTATTGGAAGCCAATGTACCTAAACCGAGTACCGCGCCAATCAGTGCCGAAATTGGCAGGATTTCATAAAGATAATTCGGTGCCCCCCAGAGTACATATTTCAAGGCATCCCAGGCACCATAGCCTTCTTTCAGGGAACCCAATTCACCTAAATACGTAAATAAGACCTGCAGACCTGAAAGAACAGCGGTTGCCCCAAGCATCGCCAGCGCGGTGGTTCCGGTCACATGTTTGGCAACTATACGACGTGCTAACATTGTTAAGACCTCACTCGCTGAATCCGTTTTTTAATTTTTGGCGCCAAATTCTGTTTACGTGAGAACAATGCACCGGCTATGGCATATATGATCAGGACCAATGGATAAGCCCAAATGCCCATTTCCGCCTTGCTGACCCGGGTTTTGATCGCCATCAGGGCGACGATCAGGCTGGCAAAGATCATCAGTGCCGGGAATAATTTGAGATAGCGACCTTGACGTGGGCTCACTTCAGACAGAGCTACAGACAAAATCAGGGCAATTACAATGGCAAATGGTACAAAGACACGCCAGCCAAGCTCACTGGCTACCACCGGATCCTGACGGTTTTTCCAAAGCTGTCCGGTCGGCAAGGCCTCGACTTCATCACTGGCCAGTTCTGCTTCTTTATCACTTTCGATCCGTAAACGATAGCTTTCAAATTCAGCCTGGGTATATTGCGGCGTGCCTGGATAAATTTCATAGCGGCGGCCATTGACGAGATCGACCACATTGGCCGCATCATTCGGCATTTCAATTCGGGTCGCTTCCTGCGCCAGAATCATCACATCTGGCTTGCCTTCTTTTTCCGCACGCTGATAGAAGAAGATATCTTTCAGGTTTTTGCGATCTTCGGATAGATCTCCGGCATAAATGGTATAAGGTCCGGAAGAGATAAATTCTTTGGGCCGAACCAGATCAAAGCCGGTTCGTACTGCCTGCTCACTGGTCAAGGCTTCGAACTGTCGAATCCCCCACGGTGAAGCCCACAACATGAGAAAGCCTTGTGCAAGGAGATAGACCAAAGTCATCGGAATCAAAAGACGTGCCAGCTGATGCCGGCTAATTCCGCTACTATTTAAGACCGCCATCTCATGATCAACATAGAGACGACCAAAGACCAGCATTAAGCCAATAAAGAACCCAAGTGGAAGAATCAAGGTCAGGAATTCAGGCAAACGATAACCAATGATGCTGAACAGGATTCCAGCATCCAGACGCCCCTGTGCGGCCACACCAAAATACTTGATCAAACGACCGCCCATCATGATAAGGGTCAGTAAGACAATCACCACCAAGGAGGTCGATACCACTTGCTTGACCAGATAACGCCGAATAATCAAATTAGTTCTTCCAAAATGAGCTCCATAAAACGAGTGCTAGTTTACCCGAATAGCAAAAATATAAAACCTAGGTGGCTCTGCCCATTGAAAATCTATTCGGATAAATGTTTCAATGCTTGAATGATTTGCAAATCTAAACAGGCGTGAAAACAAGATATGAACCTTACAATTAATACGTCATTCCCAGAGAATGGATCAAGTCAATCTTTGTTGATTTTAGTCGACTCAGAACAGATTCAGAGCGCTGCATCAACATACCAAATCAACAGCCTAGATACATTAATTGAAGCCTCCCAATTCAAGGCCGGTCTAGCAGAAAGTTTAAGCCTGATTGGACAGGTCAGCCAGTCTCAGCATGCCACCCTGATCGGCCTCGGCAAGACTGCCGAATTACAAGCGGGAAAACTGGCGAAAATTGCCCAGGCCATTATTAAAGCCTCTCAAAAAAAATTCAAACAGATTTCTGTTGATCTGACACAACTTCCACAAGAATTGCACTATCTGTTTGCATTGGCTTTAACTCAAGCCAGCTACGGCTATGACGAATACAAGTCAAAAAAGAACGAATTTATTCTGCAGCAGATTGATTTCATCGCTGCCGAAACTCCGCTAACAGCTGAACAGTTGCAATTGATTCAGGCCATTCAGACTGGTCAGAATCTGGCGCGTGATCTGGGTAATCGTCCTGGCAATATTTGTTTCCCAGAATATCTGGCAGAACAGGCGCAAGCGCTGGCGGCTCAATATCCGGACCTGCTTAAAGTAACTGTACTTAATGAACAGCAAATGGCTGACCTTGGTATGGGTGCCTTCCTTGCAGTTAGCAAAGGTTCAGACCGTCCAGGCCGTATTATTACAATTGAATATCTGGCTCATCGTGAAGAAGCACCAGTTGTATTACTGGGTAAAGGCATTACTTTTGATACCGGCGGTATTTCATTAAAACCAGGCGCTGGCATGGATGAAATGAAATACGATATGTGCGGTGCAGCTTCAGTTCTGGGCACGCTTCGTGCACTATGCGAATCTCGTTTACCAATTCATGTGGTAGGTGCGATTGCTGCAGCGGAAAATATGCCATCGGGCAAAGCCACCCGTCCAGGTGACATCGTAACCACCATGAGTGGTCAAACTGTTGAAATTTTAAATACTGATGCTGAAGGCCGTCTGGTACTCTGTGATGCGCTAACTTATGTGAAACGCTTCAACCCTGCCCTGGTGATTGATATTGCAACTCTAACCGGTGCTTGTGTAGTGGCCTTAGGTTCAGTCTTGACCGGTATGTTTACGCCAGACAATGAGCTGGCTGCAGAGCTTGAAACCGCCGGCCAAAATGCATTTGACCGTGTATGGCGCATGCCAGTACTGGACGACTATCAGGAACAACTGGATTCACCATTTGCTGATATTGCCAATATTGGTGGCCCTAAAGCTGGTTCTGTAACAGCCGCATGCTTCCTGCAACGTTTTACACGTGACTATCGCTGGGCTCACTTGGATATTGCAGGTACTGCATGGAATTCAGGTCCAAATAAAGGCGCAACTGGCCGTCCAGTACCTCTATTAATGCAATTCCTGGCTAATCGCGTCCAAAAGCATGGCTAAGGTCAGCTTTTATTTATTTAAAAAAAGCCCTGAACGACAAGTGGACAGCACTTGTCGTTTATGCCGTAAAATTTTGCGTCAGCCAGAGCGTATCTGGCTGCTGTGTGCCGATCCTGCCTTACAGCAGGAACTGGATGAAAAGCTATGGAACTTTGATCCTGCCAGCTTTATTCCGCATGGAATCGATCAGCCAGATGCGACCGTTTGTATATCGGCTCAATTACCAGAGCAGCCTGGCTGGATTATTTTTAATTTTAATCCGGAAGCACTTGAACCTGATGCGAAATTTAGTCACATTATTGAGATTATTGAAAACAATGAACCGGCTAAACAGCTGGGACGTGAGAAATATAAACAATATCGTCGCTTTGGCATTCAGCCAAATACCTTTAAGCTCTAAGTAATCACGTGAACAAGGAGATGCAAGTGGCATTAAATGTAGGTCCAGATTTTAAACAGCGCTGGTTAAACACGCCTGAGGCTGTACGTCAGACCTTTATCGATGACCTCTCGCGCATCTGTGAAGTACTTAAGCCTGAAACTGCTGTAGAAGAATGGCTCGTTCGCGACCAGCAGTTACAGAAAGAGTCTGAGCGTAAAATTGAAGCAGCGTATGCACAGCGCAAGGCCGAACTGATTGAAGAAGCACGTATTCGCAGACAACGGGCACTCGAAAAAGCCTTAGCCGAAAAACGTGCTGAAGAGCAAGCCTATGCCGAACAGCTACGCCGTGATGAAGAGCGAAAATTTGCCGAGCAGACCCGGAAGCTGGCTGAAATGCGTCATATGCTAGATACTGAGGTTCAGGATTATGCCGCACGTTATCAGAAAAATCCGGATCAGGTGCTCGACTTTGCCAAAGGTCGCCTAAATATCGACGATACCCAGATTTTATCTGAGCTGGAAAGCTTACGGTTACGTCTGGAACTCGAAGCAGAAACTGTGATTGAACAAACCGTCAATGCACTGCGTGAGAAATTACGCGCTGCAGCCAAAGAAGAAATTGACTATATTCTGAAAAATTCTGATCTGGCTGAGTAAAGTTGATCGTCAGTTGGCTGAAAAGATTCTTTTTATTTTTCAGCCTAATCCATCCCCTGTCTTGGTTAGTTTATTCCATCAAACTATAAAATCTGCTTTAAAATTAAAACAAGTCAGCCAGTAAAAATGCGGTATTGCCAAGCAGATAGCCAGCCCCTAGCAGAGTGCTAATCCAGAGAATTCCCCCAGTCACATTATAAAAACTGAAAGTTGCAAAGCTCATATGGCCAGAACCTGCCGCAAAAGGACCGAAGGAACGTACAAAGGGAATAAAACGCGCAATTAAGATCGTCTTGCCGCCATGTTTCATAAAATAATGATTG
Organism: Acinetobacter sp. YWS30-1; assembly: GCF_033558715.1. Classification (NCBI taxonomy): domain Bacteria; kingdom Pseudomonadati; phylum Pseudomonadota; class Gammaproteobacteria; order Moraxellales; family Moraxellaceae; genus Acinetobacter; species Acinetobacter sp. YWS30-1. Next base: position 2,827,755 of record NZ_CP114606.1, read on the forward strand.
GTTTTGACCATATATTCGGGTTTGAAAAACCGTGAATGCTCATTGAAATATTTTAATCCGAGCACCCTGCCTGAATAATAATTCACGGTATAACCCAGAATCGAAGCAATCAGCAGCAATAAACCCATGGAGTGTAAGGTAATCAGATCGGAGCTGGAACACAGCGCACCGACGGCAATCAACAGACTGTCACCGGGCAAAAAGAAAAAAAATGGCGAACCTGTTTCCGCAAAAATCACCAGGAACAAAATTGCATAGATCCACACCCCATACTGCTCCAGCAATAGAGGTAAAGACTGTTCAAGATGAAGTAAAAAATCGAGCATTCGACCTGTCCACTGGGGCTAAAATCGCGAGTTGAGCTACGTATTATCCCGAAAAATAAAAAAACAGTCTAATTTTTCAATTAGACTGTCTGGTAATTGCTCAGCGGATTTATTTCAAAAAGCCATTTTCGGCTAAGAATTCCATGCTGATTTTAGACTGTTCTGTAGTTTCTGCGGCCTTGTCACCAAGCAATAAACGCTCGATATAACGCGCCAGTACATCCACTTCCAGATTGACTTTAGTGCCTAACTTCCAGGTACTAATATTGGTACGTTCGGCTGTATGTGGAATCAGATTCAGACTAAGGATGTTACCACGCAAGTGGTTAATGGTCAGGCTGATACCATCTACTGTTATAGAGCCCTTCTCTGCCAAATATTTGGCAATTTCTTTTGGTGCAGTCACTTCAAAATAAATGGAACGGGCATCGGAACGTACTACTGTAATTTCACCAACCGCATCGACATGACCAGAGACAATATGTCCGCCAAAGCGTGTAGTTGGCAGCATTGCCTTTTCGACATTTACAGGTTGGCCGACTTTCCAGTTAGCCAGTGTAGTCCGGTCCAGGCTTTCACGTGATACGTCTGCAGCATACCAGTTCTCACCCCAGTCAATTACGGTCAGACAGATGCCATTGGTGGCAATCGAGTCACCCAGATGTACATCGGACATATCCAGATCCGTCTGGATGCGTAAGCGTACATCACCGCCAACGCTTTGCAAGCTCTCGACCTTGCCCAGACTTTCAATAATACCTGTAAACATCTTTATTTCCTTTTTCTCTGCGCTTACCACAAGGCCAATTGGGTGCTCACGCCGGTCGTATCCACACCGCCCAGCTCAGCATAATGATGCAACTGGCTCAGTAACTGACGAATTGGTGGACCTGACTTGGCATGCGTGTCGGTAATTACAATAAATTCCAATACGCGTGCACGTTCAGACTGGCGCTGCTTACTGACACGATAACGTGGCACATCCTGAGTGAGCAAGGTTACACGGCCACGTTTCAGGTTGGCCTGCAGCAAATCTGTGGCACTGATATTACCATCGGTTGAATAACTGGTCAGGATAAAACGCGCATTAATGGTCGCCAACAAAGTTTCATAGGCTTCTTTGGCATGCTTGGATGAGTTGTACTGACTTGGACGTTCTTTACGCCATGCACGGTCAATCCCGCTCTTGAAGCCTTTAGTGTCTGGAGTCGGTAAATCCACCTGATCCCACAGCGTTAAAGCATTGAGTACATGATAGTTACTACTATAGGCATGCTGGTTATACGGTGGATCCAGATAAGCCACATCGACTTCAAAACCACTCATCTGATTGGCTAAGTGTTGGGCATCCACACACCACATTTCTGCGGCAGGTCCTTGATGCTTAGCATCTTCACAGAAACGGCTTGGCGTTAACCAAAGTAGTGATTCAATGCGTTCTAGTGCAGTCTGGGTTTTACCGCCCCAACCATGATGGAAACTTTTAAATACACCTGAGGTATTGCTGACAAAACTGGCTGAATAGAGCAGCGGTGCCAGCAAAGCACTCATTTCCACGTCATCAATCGCACCTTGAGCCTGCCAGGTCGCAATCTGCTGACGGATGGCATCGATACGCATGCCGTTACGGCGTTTGAAGAACAAACGGTCTCGGGTCGGATCATAAATCTCATCATTACGCGGACACAGGTTATGTGTCACCCAGCCTTTAACTTCAGGCAAACGGTTCAGATAATCAATCGCTTTCTGATAGCCACCGAGCTCTTTAAAGGCAGGTGCTTCAGTACAAGCTAAAACTGCATGATTGAGTGCATGACTATAGGGTTCCCAGTCATTGGCAATCACCCGATAGCCATTCTGACGGGCCAGACGTGAAACCACCCCGGAACCTGCAAAAAAATCGGCAAATATCGGCGCACGGCCATCTTCGCGTTTTAAGGTTCCCGTGCTCTCAAGTGCTTCCAGAATTAAATGTAGTAAACGGCGTTTGTTCCCCAAATAAGGAACCAACTGATGGAAAAGATATTCATCTGTGGTACGTGCCGCATGGCGACGTTTGTGGTAAACCGTAGACTCTGAATTCATAGTGTCTCTTGAGAGGGAATTAACCTGAAGCGCACGTCATCACCCAAACGGGTCACGTCCTGCAACTTGAATCGAAGTTGTTCTGCCATTCGGCTGAATTCTGCATTGAACATACTACGCGCAGTTTGCCCCAATAAAGTCGGTGCAACATAACTGATGAGTTCATCCACCAGCCCTGCCTGTAAAAATGCAGTAGATAAAGTCGCACCTGCTTCCACCAGCACATCATATATCTGATGCTGCTGAACCAGTTGCTGTAATAATTCTTTTAAAGGCTGAATTTCGAGTTGGATCACACCCAGATCAGCCAGCTCCTGACGATAAGGCCCCATCACCATTACCGTTTCTGGATTTTCCAAAATTTTGGCATTCAGTGGCAAACGGCCTTGGCGATCCAGAATAATCCGTTTGGGCTGAACTACCGTGCTGATGTCATTCATACCTTTCAGGCTACGGACATTGAGCTGACAGTCATCAGCCAATACAGTTTCAATCCCGGTAATCACTGCGCCAGAAATGGCACGCCAGTGCTGGACATCCTGACGGGCTTCAGGACCGGTAATCCATTTCGATTCACCGGATGCCATAGCCGTACGGCCATCTAAGCTTGATGCAATTTTCAAACGCACATAAGGCATCCCAGTCGCCATCGCTTTTAGAAAGCCATCATTCAGCAGATGCGCTTCATCTTCACAAATGCCGACTTCAACGTTGATACCAGCATCTTTCAGAATCTGCACACCTTTACCAGCAACCAGTGGATTTGGATCAGGACAGGCAACAATCACTTTAGCCACACCTGCTTCAACCAATCCTTTGGCACACGGCGGTGTACGACCATAATGCGCACAAGGTTCCAGCGTCACATACGCAGTTGCACCGCATGCCTGCTCTCCCGCCTGACGCATGGCAAAGACTTCCGCATGAGGCTGACCGGCTTTAGGATGGAAACCTTCACCCACGACTACGCCATCTTTGACAATGATACAGCCGACATTCGGATTCGGTTTAGTGGAGTACTGCCCCTGACGTGCCAGTTCGATGGCACGGCGCATCCAGATTTGATCTTGAGTGAGTTCAGTCATGCTTATTCTTGAAACTCACCACGTTGCTGCATCTGTTCAATCTGACGACGAAAGGCTTCGACATCCTGGAAATCCTGATACACCGAAGCAAAACGGACATAAGCCACATGATCAAGTGCGAATAGAGATTGCATGACAATTTCACCAATAGTACGTGATTTCACATCACGCTCACCCAGACGGCGAATCTGCAACTGGATATCACTGAGCACCGTTTCAATCTGTTCTTGCGTCACAGGACGTTTCTGCAAGGCATGCATCAGGGAACGGCGTAATTTGGCTTCATCAAAGGGTTCATTCTTGCCATCAGATTTGATGACACGCGGCATCACCACTTCATAACTTTCAAAGGTGGTAAAGCGTTCATTACAACTGACGCATTCACGACGGCGGCGAATCTGGCAACCTTCAGCGGCCAGGCGTGAATCAATCACTTTACTGTCTGGTGTATTGCAAAATGGGCAATGCATAGCGGTTTAATTGAACAAATCCTGATGATTTCCGAGTGTAGCAAAAATTCTAAACTTTGTAGAGTTTTACGCAATATATAGAAAAAAAACAGCCCAGATGGGCTGTTTTACACAATATATTGATTATTGTTTTAGCAGATTATTCTACGCGTTCGCCATGTTGACTCAAGTCCAGACCCATGCGTTCATCATCAGAAGAAACACGGATACCGATGATCAGATCAATCACTTTAAGAATCACGAAAGTTAATACTGCAGAGTAAGCGATGGTTGCAAGTACACCTTCAACTTGAACCCAAAGTTGGCTCATTACATTTGCTGGAGCAGCATCACCCATGATGAATTCGCTTGCGAAGAATGCTGTCAGAATCGCACCAACGATACCACCCACACCGTGCAGGCCAAAGGCATCCAGAGAATCATCAGCTTTCAGTGTACGTTTCAGAGCAGTAATACCCCAGAAACATACCACACCACCGATCAGACCCATTGCCAGCGCACCACCGACAGTGACAAAACCAGCTGCTGGAGTAATTACCACCAGACCTGCTACCGCACCAGAAGCCCCACCTAATACAGATGCTTTACCACGTACTACTTTTTCAGTAATTAACCAAGAGATCGCTGCTGCCGCTGCTGCAACTTGAGTTACGATCAGCGCATAACCTGCAGAACCATTTGCACCCAATGCTGAACCACCGTTGAAGCCGAACCAGCCTACCCAAAGTAAGCTTGCACCGACTACAGTTAAAGTCAGGTTATGTGGCGCCATTGATTCACGGCCAAGACCCATACGTTTACCAAGCATGTAGGCTGCAACCAGACCCGCTACACCTGAGTTGATGTGAACGACTGTACCACCAGCAAAGTCAAGCGCACCGTCGTTGCCTAACCAGCCGCCGCCCCAGACCCAGTGAGTAATTGGTGCATACACCAGAATCACCCAAAGTGCAATGAATGCCACAAAAGCACCAAACTTCATACGTTCCGCAATTGAACCGCTGATGATGGCAACCGTAATGATGGCAAACGTCATTTGGAAGATCACGAACAGGATTTCAGGAATCGTGCCTGAAAGCGCATCGGTGGTTATTCCAGCCAGCATGAGCTTGTCCAGACTGCCGATAAAGGCATTTCCTTCACCAAAGGCCAATGTATAGCCAATCACGACCCAGGCAATACTGACTACGGCTGCAGCAACAAAGCTGTGTGCCATTGTTGCCAGCACATTTTTCTTACGGACCATACCGCCATAGAACAGGGCTAAACCTGGAATGGTCATCAGTAATACAAGAGCTGTTGAAGTGAGAATCCAGGCTGTATCGCCAGTATCGAGAGTAGCTTCTTCTTCTGCAGGCGCTGCTGGTTCCGCTGGCGCCACTTCAGCAATCTCTGCTGTAGTTGTGTCTGTTGTTGTAAGTGAAGTATCGCCAGTCTCTGCAACGAGTGCGACTTCTTCAGTAGGTGTTGGTGCTGTTACGGCCTCTTCAGCCCACGCAACAGAACCACCTAAAAGAGCGCTGGACAAGCCGAACGCCATTAGCATTTTTTTCATTCGTATCCCCCAACCATGTTTTTTGTGAGTTATTAGGTACTCAGCAAACTTCGTGCCAAATTAAACAGCGTCTGCACCTGTTTCACCGGTACGAATACGGATGACTTGTTCTAAGTTAGTTACGAAAATTTTTCCGTCACCGATTTTTCCAGTGCTTGCAACACGAGTAATTGATTCAATTACCGAATCAACCATTTCGTCGCTGATTGCGATTTCAATTTTGACTTTCGGTAGGAAATCTACAACGTATTCAGCACCACGATAAAGTTCAGTATGGCCTTTTTGACGACCAAAGCCTTTGACTTCAGTCACAGTGATGCCTTGAACACCAATTTCAGATAATGCTTCACGCACATCATCCAATTTGAAAGGTTTTACAATTGCAGTTACGAGCTTCATGTTTGTTTTCCTTCGGCTTATTTCACCAGTAAGGTTTTATGTTCAAATTTCATGCCAAGATTCCTAAGGTCGGGGGAAATTAGAAAGCCCGGCATGATGTTTCTTGCTCTTTCATTTTATACTTATAACGTATTGGAATCTGCACAAATTGGATATTTTTTATGTGGATTTTTACAATATTACTAATCGAAGCAGCCTATATTTTATCTGAAATACTGTAAGTCACTCTTGCAGCAATGCTACACTGTCCGCGCATTTATATGGCGATGGATCGGATTATGATTGAAACCCTGTTACAAGCAATTTTGCAGCAAGTTGAACAGCCTAAAAAGGACCTGGAGCACAATCTGCGTGCCCTGCTCAATGAAGCCGTCAGTAAAATGGATTTAGTGTCTAAAGAAGAGCTCGAACGTCAACGCACTGCCCTAAATAATGCCAATCAGCGTTTAAATGTTTTACTAAAACAAGTCGAAGAGCTAGAAGAAAAAGTCTCGATTAAAAAATAAGCACAACTACAGTGCACAAAAGACACGAGAACAATAAAAATAATGCACTATATTGGAACAACAATATGTCTTTTGCCAAAATTTATACGCGAGGCCTATTAGGCCTGCATGCACCTTTAATTGAAGTCGAAGTTCATGTCAGTTCTGGCATGCCTTCCCTCACCATTGTGGGGCTTCCTGAAGCCGCAGTCAGGGAAAGTAAGGATCGGGTTCGATCAGCTATTCTGAATAGCGGCTTTCAGTTTCCGACCAAACGCCTGACCATTAATCTGGCACCTGCCGATCTACCTAAAGATGGCTCACGTTTGGACTTGCCGATTGCGCTAGGAATTTTAGTGGCCTCAGGGCAGCTTCCAGAAAATTGCACAGATGACCTTGAATTTATTGGTGAACTGGCCCTAGATGGTCAATTGCGGCCTGTAACAGGAATCCTGAGTATTGCAATCGCCTGCCAGCAGGCACAGCATCAACTGATCTTGCCTAGTCCGAATGCTCAGGAAGCCTCTCAGCTTCCGGATTTTCAGGTATTTGCTGCCAATCATTTACAGGAAGTCTGTGCACATCTGGCTCAAGCAGAAACCTTGCCCCCGTTTAAGACCAGTCCATTAGATCAGCACTCTTTTTATAAATTTGATCTTGCGGATGTGAAAGGACAATTGCGACCACGACGTGCCTTGGAAATTGCAGCTGCAGGTGGCCATTCCCTGCTGTTCCGCGGCCCACCTGGTACAGGTAAAACCTTATTAGCATCGCGCCTCGCCAGTATTTTACCTCCCTTAAATACTCAGGAAAATCTGGAAGTTGCTAGTATCTATTCAATTGCCAATGCCAATCATCCCTTTGGCCAGCGGCCATTTCGGGCACCGCATCATACTGCGTCTGCCATTGCACTGGTCGGCGGTGGCTCACATCCTAAACCTGGAGAGATCACACTGGCACATTTGGGCGTTTTATTTCTAGACGAACTGCCTGAGTTTGACCGCAAGGTTTTAGAAGTATTACGTCAGCCGCTTGAGTCCAAAGAAATTGTAATCTCACGTGCTTCCCGGCAAATTACTTTTCCAGCCAATTTTCAACTGGTGGCAGCCATGAATCCTTGTCCATGCGGTTATGCATTTAATCAGGACAGCCGCTGTCAATGTTCACCTGAAAGCATCAAGCGTTATCAGAACCGGATTTCTGGCCCATTACTGGATCGGATTGACCTGCATATTGACGTACCACCTTTACAGGCACAGGAATTACAGGACAATAAACCTGTCGAAAACTCTGAAACGGTCAGACAGCGCGTGATCACCGCCTATAATATTCAGATCGAACGGCAAAATGCCTTGAACATGAGTCTTAGTCCAAAGCAACTAGAACAATACGCCCCTCTCGATCCACCAGCTCAGAAAATGATTGAACTGGCTCAGCAGAAACTGAATTTGTCAGCACGAGGCTATCATCGGATTTTGCGTGTTGCCCGAACCATTGCCGATCTTAACCAAAGTCCAGATATTCAGACTGGGCACTTATCGGAAGCCTTGTCTTATCGCGGGCAGCAGCAGATTTAGAATATTAAAAAAGGCGACCTGAGATCGCCTTTTTTAAACCCCAAAGATTAGAAGCTGTAGCCTAGTCCTAATACCACTTTATTTTTCTGTTTATCTTCAAAACGGTTATAACCACCAAAAATATAATTCATGCTGGCGGTGATGCCTGTATCAGCAAGTGGCTTGCTTAGACCGATATCGAAATGACGGAAACCGAAACTGTTTTCTGTTCCTTTTATGTCGCCATCTTTGGCATAAATATATAGGCCAAGTGCAGTATCCAGACTAAAATCTTTTGGCAGTGCATAGCTATAGGTGCCTTTTAGATAGGTATCCCCTGCATTACCCCAATCAAGATCTTCAAGCAATGTTTGAGCAGTCACACCAAAATCTTTGTACGTCAGACCCAGCATGGTTTCAAAACCATTTGAGCCTGTATTGCCAATATCATAATAGTAATAATAAGTTAAACCCGCTGTATAACCCCAGTCTTCATTGATTGAACCGTTATAGCCCGCATAAAAATCATTTTCAAAGGCATTGGGCAAATCATCACCATAGTCTAATGTCGAACCCCACCAGCCTGCATAGAAACCAGAAGCATGATTGTAGTCCAGCCCCCCCTGTAAAGTAGCGCCCTTATTTTCTGGCGTATTGGTAATACCACGCAGGTTATAGCTTGAAAGTACGCTGATATTTCCAGATACCGTATGTTCAGCAGCCGGTTCCTCAGCAAAAGTAAAAGAAGATGCAGCGCCCAATAAAGCAAGAGATAATACTTTTAATGTTGATTTCATTGTGTGACTCCCCCAGATCGTCTGAGACGTTTTTTATGGTCATTGATTAAACTCAAGCTCGAAACTGCAAGAGCTATGCCAATCTGGAATAAAACAACTAAAATCTGATGAATAAAAATAAAATAAAGCACTAGGTGTTTGTTTTTAAATTATATTTAAATTTTTAAAAAAAGCACTTTAATAGATTCTTTTTAACCTTAGTCCTTTTTCAAGGATTTATTTTCTTTTTTCGGTCTTATACATAATCATTTACAAGTTGCGCCATTTTGAGTCTATTTTCGCTTTGATTAAATTTTGTGCTAAAAAAAGGTGCAGAAATAAAAAGTAAAGAAACACATTGCTCTATTCGAGTTTTCGATTCTTGCTCAAACTCAGAAAATTTCTGGATTAAAAAGTTCAAAATAGTGCTAAGCAAGAAAAAGTGATACTCATGGAATGACTTTTTATTATTCAGAAATCTATGCGCATTTTCGGATTTATAAATATTTAAATTAAATATTTATATATTAAAATTCAATAATTTATAATCAATTCTCACTTTTAAGAAATTATTAATGAAGAGTCTGATACAGAAAATGAAGATTTTGAACACTCAACTTTTTCATTCTAAGAATTTTAATTTTAAATATTATTGATGCACTCATGAGTCATACCCTTCAGAGAATTTATATTTAAAAAATATCTTTGTTTTTATTTGTTTTTTTACTATATGGTCAGGATTTAGACTGTTAGATCTCTTACCATTATTCACTTTAGATTAAAAAAAATCCATCGACTTTAGTGGAATATCGTAAATAAAAATGACATTTATTCAGCGAATCTTATACAATTCCTAAAAATTTCCATCAATTTGTATAAGGCTCTCTCCCAATGCAAAACACAAAAAAATTAACATTGGCAGTTTTGATTCAGGCTGCATTGATCTCAACCGCTTTTGCTAGCGAGCAGAGTGAGTCTAAAGGTTTTGTAGAAGACGCAGAAGGATCTGTACTTTTCCGTACTGGTTATTTATCTCGTGATAAGAAAAATGGCGTAGCAGATACAAGTTCAGCTGCACAGACTGCAATTGTGAAACTGGATTCTGGCTTTACTCAAGGTGTAGTCGGCTTTGGTGCCGGGATCATCGGTGATGCTTCTTTCAAACTAGGAAACAACAAAAATGCCGGTAATGGCATGATTCCTCGTGAAAACGGTTTCAATGCTAAAGGTGAGTACGTTAAAGGTGCTGGCGATACTTATGATCATTGGGCTCGTGGCGGCGCTTATGTGAAAGCTCGTGTATCTAATACCACTGCTGTATATGGTACCCAAGTTTTAGATCTTCCTGTATTGGCATCAAATACTGCACGTCTCGTTCCTGAATACTTTGAAGGCGTATTAGTGACTAGCAATGAAATTGATAACCTGTCATTAACAGCTGGTAAATTTACTAAAAACCAATATTCAGACCAAATCGACTCTGATGGTAACGAGCTTGATCGTGCTGTTGTTTGGGGCGCGAAATATAAATTTAGTGATGCTCTAAACGCTTCTTACTACGGTACAGATATTAAAGACCGTTTAGACCGTCATTATGTGAATGCGAACTATAGCTATGCAGTAGCCAATGGCGGCACTTTAACTCACGATTTCAGTGGCTATCATACTGAGTGGGATAAAAAAGCTGACGGTGGTGCATATACTTATTCTCATACCACAAATGACTTAAGTAACTTAAGCAACAATATTTGGGCTATTTCTACCACTTACAATACTGGTCCGCACAATATCATGGTGGCTTACCAACAAAATACTGGTAACACAGGCTATGACTATGGTTTGGGTCGCGGTGTAGGTGATGGTCATCAAACGATTTATCTACCAAACTCATACCTGTCTGACTTCATTGGCAATAATGAAAAATCAGCACAACTTCAATACACATTTGACTTCGGTGCTGTAAATGTTCCTGGTCTATCTTGGACTTCCGCATTTGTATATGGTTGGGATATTGATGTAGCAGGTAGTCCAGATCATTCTCAGTTAGTAACTAGCGATGCACAAGAACGTGAATTCTTTAACCAGGTGAAATATACTGTTCAATCTGGTTTTGCTAAAGATGCGAGCTTGCGTTTACGTCACTCTTACTACCGTGCAAGCGATGATTATCAAGCTGATCGATACATTGGTGACACCAACGAATGGCGTATCTGGTTAGATATTCCTGTGAAATTATTCTAATTCACCCGAATTTCAAGCCATAATAAAAAACCTGCACATTGTGCAGGTTTTTTTGTTTAAGTTTTAAAAAGTTAAAGACTTAAACTGAAAAGCAAATGAATTATTTATTTGCTTCTGCATAAGCTGCAATTGAGCTGAGTACTTCCTTTTTAGCAACATCAGCACCCTCCCAACCACTTAACTTAACCCATTTACCTGGTTCCAAGTCTTTGTAGTGCTGGAAGAAGTGTTCGATTTGGCTGATCAGCAACGGAGGAAGATCAGTATATTCTTGAACATCTTTGTAGATCGGAGTCAGTTTGTCGTGTGGAACTGCAACCAGTTTCGCATCAACACCACCATCATCTTCCATGTTCAGTTTACCTACAGGACGGCAACGAATGACTGAACCTGGCTCTACTGGATGTGGAGTTACGACCAATACGTCTAGAGGATCGCCATCTAGAGAAAGTGTATTTGGTACATAACCATAGTTTGCTGGGTAGAACATTGCTGTACCCATGAAACGGTCTACAAATAATGCATCAGAATCTTTATCGATTTCATATTTGATTGGTGCTGCATTTGCAGGAATTTCGATAATGACATAGATGTCGTTTGGCGCATCTTTACCCGCTGGGATATTGCTGTAGCTCATAGCATCACTCTTTAACAAGTTATATCTTTTAAAAACCGCGACAATTATAACGGTTTTTACAGATTTTTTTTGATTTTAAAATATCGAACTGTAAATATCTCGACCTGCTTTATTTTAAGCTTAAGAGATTTTGATAATTAACAGCAGTAAGGTTATTGGACATAATAAAGATAACAGCCAGACAATTGAACGTAAGGTCGACCAGTTCGCCAGATAACAGATCCCATAGATGACCCGAAAAACCAGATAGGCAATCCCAAAGGTCATCACCAGACTTTGCGGCACGACCATATATTCTGCCATCAGAATCGAGGCGATAAAGAGCGGTAAGCTTTCAAAGCTATTTTGCTGAGCGGCATTGGCGCGACTGGCCAGGCCTGTAGACTTTTCTAAAAATGCCCGCGGATTCTGATTGTCTTTTGCACGAAACCCTGCCGATTTTTTCGCAATCAAGGTAAAAACATAAGGTAAAAGACAAGCTGCCAAAATGAGATAGATAACCCCACTAATGCTATGCATCTGATTTTTCTCTTGAGAATTTTTATGTCTATCATAGCATGGCGTTTCGTGAATAAATTTTGTTAAATAGAGTGTTTTTATAAATGATTAAGGATTCACTATGGTCAGCCCTGATCAAAATGAAATGTTCGATGTCCTCGAGAAACAGCGCCAGCATCAACGTCAAGTGGATCGCGTATTAAAAATCGTATTGCCGATTGTTGCATTTCTGATAGCGGTCATTTGTGCCAATATGAATATCTGGTCTCCCCTCTTTACCTTTGCCATCTTATGGATTGCCTTCTATGCCGTGGGCATCAAACGCATGCCGATCTGGCACTGGGTGGTCGCAATCATCATTTATTGCCTGATAGATAATATTCTCAGTTATGGCAGTTTTAATTTGAGAGGATTTAACCGCCAGTTTGGTACCATGTTTATTTTTTTGGGTGTGATCGGGGTAGGACGTCCTTACTTCGACCGCTGGCTAATGAAAAAAGAGAATTAAAAAAAGCGCCCTCAGGCGCTTTTTTTATTGCAGGATTTATGCAGTCTTACGTAGATCTTTACGCAGGATTTTGCCTACGTTAGATTTTGGTAATTCATCCATAAATTCAACATAACGTGGGCGTTTATAACCGGTCAGATTTTCTTTTGCAAATGCCAGAACTTCTTCAGTCGTCAATGAAGGGTCTTTCTTCACCACAAACAGTTTTGGCACTTCACCTGATTTTTCATCTGGTACACCAATTGCAGCCACTTCCAGTACTTTTGGATGTTTTGCAACGACTTCTTCAATTTCAGAAGGATAAACGTTGAAGCCAGAGACCAGAATCATGTCTTTCTTACGGTCAACGATTTTGATGTAACCACGTGAATCCATAACACCGATATCACCGGTACGGAAGAAGCCATTTACCATCACTTTATCGGTTTCATCCGGACGGTTCCAATAGCCTTTCATCACCTGTGGACCACGGATTGAGATTTCACCCTGCTCACCGAGTGCAACTTCATTACCGTCATCATCCAGAATTGCAACTTCAGTCAAAGGTAACGGAATACCAATCGTACCGCTAAATGCTTCAGATGCCGGTGGGTTCGCAGTTGCTACTGGAGAAGTTTCAGACAGGCCATAACCTTCAATGATGTTAGTGCCAGTAATTTTCTTCCAGGCTTCTGCAGTAGAAGGCAGAACAGCCATACCACCGCCCATCGCCATTTTTAAACGGCTATGATCCAGTTGCTTGAACTCTTCGTTGTTTACAAGCGCATTAAACAGCGTGTTCACAGCAGGGAAGAATGTTGGCTGGTATTTACGTAATTCTTTCATCACCGCAGGCAGGTCACGCGGGTTAGGAATCAGAACGTTCGCCTGACCTTTATACATGCCGTAAAGTGCACAGACCATGAAAGCAAAGATGTGATAAAGCGGTAAAGCACAGAAAATACGGTCATCTGGCTGGCCATCTTGCGCACCGAATTTGCTCTGGAAGATACCGTCACACTGCAACAGGTTAGCAACCAGGTTACGATGGGTCAGTTCAGCACCTTTAGAAACACCAGTAGTACCACCTGTGTACTGAAGTACAGCAGTATCACTTAAAGTCAATTCAGGGCGTTTATAGTTGCTTGGGTTAACTTTATTCAGGGCTGCATTGAACTTGATGTGGCCTGGAATATCCCATGCCGGAATCTGCTTACGTACTGAACGCAATACAAAGTTCACCAAAGTACCTTTTAAAGCACCCAGCATGTCACCCACAGAAGCAACCACGACGTGCTTCACAGGCGTTTTGCCAATAATTGACTGATAAACGCTTGCAAAGTTCTCAATAATGACCAGAACTTCAGCACCAGAATCTTTTAACTGATGCTCAAGCTCACGTGATGTATATAGTGGATTTACATTCACCAGTACTAAACCAGCGCGGAACACCCCCAATGCTACGACCGGATACTGAAGAACGTTTGGCATCATTACAGCAACACGTGTGCCTTTTGCCAGACCCAAACTTTGTAAATATGCTGCGAATTTACGACTAGCTTCTTCCAATTCATTGAACGTTAAAGTCTTATCCATAAAGATAAAGGCATCACGTGAGCCAAATTTTTGGAAATTGCGTTCAAAAATATCAACCAGAGACGTATTTTCTGCTGGTAATTCTACAGTTTCTGGAATCCCTGTTTTTTGGTATTCAGCGAACCAAATTTTTTCCATAATGCCAATCTCTCCAATCATAATCCTTAGTAGTTCAACTGTTTTTTTCAATGCTGCACGTCATTTTTTAGACTTGTATATGTGCAACATTGCATCCATTTGTCGAATCGTTACTCATATATAACGTATTTCGATTCATGGATGCTAGTATTATCTTTGAATCAACAGTTTATTTGCTTTTTGATATCCACGTGGTAACAGGGTTCCTTTAGAGCCTCGTTTCCCAATATATTTTTGCAGGTCATCCCCTTTAAGTTTTAATTGTTGCTGTCCTGCAAGCACTTGAATTATTTCATCAAGTTTCAATATTGTCATGGATAAAATTTGATCTTTATCTTCAAGTTGTATCAATTTATTACCTTTACCTTTATTGAGTACAGGTAATTCCGACAGATCAACAACCAGCAGACGGCCAGCTGAACTGAGTAGTGCGACATGAGTTGCGTCTTCCAGCGGCTGCAGGTTCATGACCTGTGCACCTTCAGATAGATTCAGGAAAGCCTTACCAGCTTTGGCATTGGTATCCAACTGCTTGGCTTGGGTTTTAAATCCATAACCTTTGCTGCTGACTGCCAGGATTTCTGCATCATCTTCAGCGACCAATACCTGCTTGAAACCAACTCCACTTGCCGGAGAAAGTTTTGAACTCAACGGTTCACCGAGTCCTCGTGCCGATGGCAGGCTATTGATTGGCAAGCCATAGCTACGGCCACTATCATCTAATACATAGACGCGTTGATTAGACTTACCTTGGGCATGACTAAGGTATTGATCGCCCGCACGGAAATTCAGATTTTCAGCATCCACTTCATGCCCTTTGGCACAGCGAATCCAGCCCGCTTCAGACAATACCACTGTAACCGGATCCGCTGGCAGCATTTCAGTTTCATCAATAGCAGCGGCTTCGGCACGTTGCACGATTGGAGAACGACGATCATCCCCAAATTTCTTGGCATCTTCTTTTAGTTCATTGATGATCAAAGTTTTTAAAGACTCAGGATTCGCCAGCTGTTCACGAATCACGGCAGCTTTAGCTTCCAGCTCTTCCTGTTCGCGGCGCAGTTCCATTTCTTCAAGCTTGGCCAGATGACGTAGCTTGAGTTCTAAAATGGCTTCGGCCTGAATCTCATCAATACCAAAACGTTCCATCAACACTGGTTTAGGCTGATCTTCCTCACGAATAATCCGAATCACTTCATCAATATTCAGGTAGGCAATGATCAAACCGCCGAGAATATGCAGGCGTTTTTCGATCTTATTCAGATGATATTGCAGACGGCGAGTGACTGTAGTTTTACGGATTTCGATCCATTCCAGCAGAATACGACGAATCGATTTCACCTGTGGACGGCCATCCGCGCCAATCATGTTCATATTGACACGATAGCTGGATTCCAGATCTGTAGTCGCGAACAGATGGCTCATTACCGCTTCAGCATCAATACGGTTCGAACGCAATACCACCACTAAACGTGTTGGATTTTCATGGTCAGATTCATCACGAACATCAGTGACCAATGGCAGCTTTTTCGCCTGCATCTGGTCCGCGATCTGACTGATAATTTTTGAACCGGATACCTGATATGGCAATTCGGTAATCACAATTTCATTTTTATCAATAGTGTATACCGCACGCATGCGATAGCTGCCACGACCTGTCGTCTGGATTTTAAGCAGCTCTGATGGTGGCGTAATGATTTCCGCTTTGGTCGGTAAATCCGGTCCCGGAATGTATTCTGCCATTTTGGCATCGGTCAGGTTCGGATTGCGAATCAGAGCGATGGTACCTTTCACCACTTCGCGTAAGTTGTGCGGCGGAATATCAGTCGCCATCCCCACAGCAATCCCGGTGGTACCATTTAGTAGAATATTAGGAACACGTGCCGGCAAGTTAATCGGTTCTTTCATCGAACCATCAAAGTTATCCTGCCAGTCACAGGTACCCTGTCCTAGTTCGGATAAAAGCAGTTCGCTATATTGCGACAGTTTAGCTTCGGTATAACGCATTGCCGCGAAAGACTTCGGATCATCTGGTGAACCCCAGTTGCCCTGTCCTTCAATAAACGGATAGCGATAACTGAATGGCTGCGCCATCAGGACCATGGCTTCATAACAGGCCAAGTCACCATGTGGATGGTATTTACCCAGTACATCCCCCACAGTACGTGCCGATTTTTTCGGTTTGCTGGTCCATTTCAGACCCAGCTCACTCATGGCATAGACAATACGGCGCTGTACCGGTTTCAAACCGTCACTGATATGTGGCAATGCACGATCCATAATCACGTACATGGCATAATTTAAATAAGCTTGTTCGGTAAATTCGGCTACGGAACGGTTTTCTGTCGCATGATGCGCAAGGCTTGTCATAACAACCTATAATCCTAAAATTCGTTTTTGTATCAATGTTTCTTATGCTAAGTCGCGGCTGTGTGCTGCACAAGGGCAGTAAACTACACAGCGCGACAAATCGTGTCTTATGGGCTAAAAATATCCACTTTATAGCAGCTGAGCAACTAAAAAATCACCAACCTTATAAACCCATAGATTCTAGCGTCTTGCCCTTGGTCTCTTCACCCAGGACTAAAATGACCACAGCTACTGCGATTAATACTGCAGTAAACATGGTAAAGACGTAACTGAAACCATTTGGCATCCCCATCAAATGGGTTACGGCAAAAGGTGCAGCAATCCCGCCAATACGACCAATTGCACCGGCCCAGCCTGAACCAAAAGCACGGATATTGGTTGGATACTGTTCTGGTGTATAGGTATAAAGAACGCCCCATGCCCCCAGATTAAAGAAGGACATCAGACAACCCCAGATTACGATCTCGGTGACACTACCGGACTGACCAAAGAAATAGGCTGAAATCGCACACATGCCGATAAAGCCAGCTAAAGTCGCCTTACGACCGAGTTTTTCGACTAGCCATGCTGCCGCAATATAACCCGGCAATTGCGCCAGAATCATAACCAGGACATATTCAAAAGACTGCACGATGGTATAGCCTTCCTTGACCAGAAGGCTTGGTAACCAGGTAAAAATACCATAGTAGGAAAAAACGATCCCAAACCAGATCAGCCACAGCATCAAGGTTCGGCGGGCAAAAATACCACTCCAGAGCTGGGTAAACGAGATATTCTTCTTGTCAGCCACGGGTTTAACTTCAAAGATTTCCATGACTTCGACGCCGCATTTGCGCTCAATCTTTTTAACCAGAGCCTGCGCTTCATCTACCCGGCCACGATTGATCAGATACGGTACCGACTCAGGCACCAGTTTCCAGATTACGATGGCATACAGTGCCGGTATCCCGCCAATCATGAATGCAGCTTGCCAGCCAAAATCAGGAATCACAAAACGTGACACCAGTGCAGCCACCAGCCAGCCCAAGCCCCAGAAACTTTCCAGCAGCACAATGAAACGACCACGTACCCGTGCCGGGATATATTCACTGACCAGTGTCACCGCAACCGGCAACTGACCCCCTAATCCCAGACCGACAATAAAACGAAATACCAGTAACCAGGTCAGATTCGGCGCAAAGGCACAGGCAGCAGTCGCCAGACTATAAATCACCAGCGTACTGGCAAATACCGTTTTACGTCCCCAGCGATCTGCCAGTCCACCTGAGAAAATCGCTCCAATCGCCATACCGATAAAACCGATCGAAACCACCCAGCTTTTCTGGTCAGCGGTCATCTGCCAGTCTTCAGCCATTTTCGCCAGAATAAAGGAAATCAATCCCGTATCCATGGCATCAAACATCCAGCCAAGACCAATCACCCATAAAAGAGTGTAGTGGAACTTGCCGATCGGCAAGCGCTGTATCCGAGAAACTAAATCCATAACAAAAATCTCTGATCAGGTGAAACGGGAGATGCTGCTGTCCCAACAGGAGGTTTGATTTTTTATTTTTTTATACTACGAATACGTACGCCTGCGGGAAGTTTTCCCTCCCGCAGTTACCGTAATTCATATCAAGATTCGTCTTTGGATGAAGCGGACTGTTCGTCATCATCCTTATAGATAAACTTCGGCATTTCCAGACCGAAATAGATCGCAATCAAACGCAAACTAAAGCCAAAAATCAGGGTGGAAATAATGGTCAGTTCGAGTGACAGACCGAAATTGCTGCAGAGCCAGTAGAAGATGACTGCAACAAAGGAAATACTGGCATACAGTTCACGGCGGAAGACTAAAGGCACATCATTACATAAAATGTCACGTAAAATACCGCCCGATACTCCGGTCAGAACCCCGGCGACCGCACTGACTACAAAACCATGCCCCATTTCCAGCGCAATCTGGCAGCCAATGATGGTAAAGCCAATCAGGCCCAAGGCATCCAGTACCAGGAAGATATTGCGTAAATGGCGCATCCATTTGGCAATCAGGATGGTGACAAAGGCGGCACAGCAAGTCAGCACCAGATATTCCGGGTGTTTGACCCAGGTCAAAGGATAATGGCCAAGTAGTACATCACGTACCGAACCACCACCGAGCGCCGTAACACAGGCAATAATCGTGACCCCAAACCAGTCCATACTACGCCGACCGGCAGACAAGGCTCCGGTCATGGCTTCAGCGGTAATTGCAATAATATAGATGACGGTCAGTAACATCGCCCTGCTTCCACCTGAGGCTATGAGATGGCGGCTATTCTAAGCTAAATCTATGTGAAAATTATAAAAAATGCGCACAACATTGCTTAAATTTTTTCCCGGAGCCACAGATGCACGGCTGTTTCATTGTAAACTGTTGATCTGTCGTTGGATCTAGAAAGTACCAGCGATTCTCGAACTTTACAAAATGTGAAATTTCATGATGAATCTGGGCCTGCTTGCCATCGTGATAATGTGCTTTGAACTCGACCAGCGCATGGGTCTTGTCCAGCTTTTCATTGGCCTGCACGATTTCCAACTTCAGCCATTGATTGGTTCTACTCCATTCAGCAATGGCTGGCATGTCCAAAGCCTGCTGCTGTCCACGGGCAGTAGTCTGCTGGATATAATCAATTTCATGCTTGGCAAAGGCACTATACCGCGAGCGCATTAATTGCTCGGCGTTTTGAGCAAATTGCTGGCCCTGATGCAGTGGCTGGCAACAGCTTGCGTATTCACCTCGTCCACATGGACATGCTTCTGACATTTCAATTCCATAAAAAATAGCCCGACAGTGCGGGCTATTTTAGCAAACTTTTAGCTTCGTCCTTCGGGCGCTGAACTAGTCTTTCCGGTTCGCTGGGGCAATGATATGCACCTTATCAATCTTGTGGCCGTCCATCGTGACCACCTCAAAGATATAATCATCTGCTTCGAGCTTTTCGCCATTTTCTGGCAAGCGCCCCAGATGGAACAGAATATAACCCGACAATGTCGAATATTCTTCCGTTTCATTGACCAGATCACGATCCAGAAGCAGTGACACATGGCGAATATCGGTTGAACCATCCAGAATCAGGCTGCCATCTTCTAGGCTTTCTACGGCTGCTTCTAGCTGGTCTTCGTCCGGGAATTCACCGGCAATGGCTTCCAGTACATCAATCGGTGTCGCCACCCCTTCAATGGAACCATATTCATTCAATACTAGTGCCATTTGTAGCGGTGCCTGACGTAGCTGATCCATCACCATCAAGACCTGAGCATTTTCATGCACAATCACAGGTTCACGCAGATGTTTTTCGAAGTCCAAAATACCTGTTTCGATGTATTCATTCAGGACTTTATGGGTCAATACCACACCGGCAATATTGTCCAGCTCACCACGCGCCACAATCAGGCGTGAATGGCTCATATGCAATAACTGCTCTTTGATACTGGCATGATCATTTTCCAGATCAATCCATTCCAGTTCAGGGCGTGGTGTCATCACCGACTTCACTGGACGTTCTGACAAGCCAAGTACGCCCTGCACCATGACGCTATGGTAGACCCCACTTTCGTCATCATCAAAGACTTCATCCGCAAAGGCGCGGGTCGCCAGTACATCTTCCGGCTCAGAAGAATCATTGTCCTGAGCCGGTTTACCGCCCAGCATACGCATCACAGCAGACGCAGTACGGTAACGCATATCAGTAGTGGTGACCATTTTTTCCTGATTGCGTTTCATGGTCTGGTTAATGAATTCCACAATCACAGAGAAACCAATCGCGGCATATAGATAGCCTTTTGGAATATGGAAACCAAAGCCTTCAACCACCAGCGAGAAACCAATCATCATCAGGAAGCCCAGACAGAGAATCACTACTGTCGGGTGCTTGTTGACGAAATCCATGAGGGCTTTAGAGGCCCACAACATGATACCGACCGCAATAACCACCGCAATCATCATCACAGACAGGTCTTTGACCATACCGACTGCAGTAATCACACTATCGAGCGAGAATACGGCGTCCAGTACCACGATCTGCACAATCACCATCCAGAACACCGCCTGAACCGGATTTTCTTCCTTGGTCACAGGTTTGGCTTCCAGACGCTCATGCAGCTCCATGGTGCCCTTAAACAGCAGGAACACACCACCGAATAATAAAATCAGGTCGCGTCCTGAAAATGGATGCTCAAAGATATGGAATAGCGGTTCGGTAAGCGTTACGACCCAAGCAATCGACGCCAGTAACACCAGTCGCATTAACAGCGCCAAGCCCAGACCGGTAATACGCGCCGCATTACGCTGTTCAGGTGGAAGCTTTTCCGCCAGAATTGCAATAAAGACCAGGTTATCGATCCCGAGTACAATTTCAAGAACAATCAGTGTGAGTAAGCCAATCCAGGCAGAGGGATCTGACATCCATTCAAAAATCATTGCATCTGCTCCCCTAACCGAGGAGAAAAGCAAGTATTTGCATGATGAGATACAGGTTGATACCCGACTTGAATTAAAGACTTGATAATGTGACGTTTTACTGAATTAAAGCGCCAACTTCGACTACCCATGTGAGTTCTATTGTAGTAAGACAGACTTTCAGTATATCAAGAACAGCATGAAATTCACCTGTTTTCATCCGGGATTATGGATGAATTTGAATGAAATATTTTGTCCTAAAATGAGGTCTGCTCATGGAATTGTCATATTTGTTAACTAAGTTATAGTAAGTAGATAAAAAAATGATAAGGTGAAAAAAATAAATGCAAAGTGTAATGGAAATGACCGATTATTTTAATGATAACTCCCCAAAAACAACACGCCCGCTAGTGGCTTTATATTGTGGCTCTCGTGCCGGCAACAAACCGATTTATCTGGAAAAAGCGATTCAACTGTCACAAGGTCTGGCCGAACATGGTTTTGGTCTGGTCTATGGCGGCGCCAGTATTGGTCTGATGGGCCAGGTGGCAGACACCATGATTCAGCATGGTGGTGAAGCGGTGGGCGTGATTCCTGAATTCATGCTGGATTATGAGATTGCCCATCCTCAACTCACAGAACTGCATATCGTCACCAGCATGCATCAGCGTAAGGCCATGATGGCAGATCGTGCCTGTGCCTTTGTCGCCTTGCCGGGTGGATTGGGAACCTTTGAAGAAATTCTGGAAATTGCGACCTGGGGTCAGCTGAACCAGCATCAAAAACCGATGATGCTGTATAACGTCAATGGCTTTTATAATCCCCTGATTGCCCAGCTTGATCTTGCCGTGCAGGAAGGCTTCTTGCCGCCCCAGCATCGGGCTAAACTGATTGTCTGTGAGCATGCAGATCAGATTTATACCACCTTGCTGAATCTGGATGCTCCGCAACGTTTCGTCGTTTAAATTTTCTTGTCTGCTTTAAATAGCAAATATTTAAAGCCATAAAAAAGCGAGCTTGATGCCATTGCTGTCCCACAATTTTTCACAAGAGGAAGCTCAAATGAGCTTCCTCTTGTTTTATGGGTATTTTATCGGGTGAAAATAAAGCTTTTAAAGTTCTTCTTTCAAACAAATTCACTTGAATTATTCTGAGTAAACGTTGAACTGTCCAACCTGTTTTTCCTAAATGTTGAGCGAAACTCACCAATAAATAGGCGATCATCGCAATCCAGATTTGTGTCTGAATTGCGTTCCTGCTGCGGCCTAGAAACGCTTTTAATTTGAGATTCTGCTTAATCGCCTTAAAGAACAGCTCAACTTTCCAACGATCTTTATAAATCGCCGCAATGGTGGAGGCGGCTAAATGAAAGTTATTGCTGAGAAAGCTAAAGTGCTTGCCACTTTGCTGATCTCTATATTCAATTCTTCTTAACACTGGGGCTTTTCTTTTTAGGGCATGTGCGCTATTCAGCTGAATGGTTTCATCTTTTAGAATACCTTTGGATTCAAGCACTGGATGTTGCTGGATCACCTGATACACAGATTTAGGCCTAAAACGTGTGACAAATCCAATGTTTTGAGCAGTCAGATTTGCATACCATTGGTAATCGACATAGCCTTTATCAAAAACTACAATGCTGCCAGCAGGAAACTGGAATTTGCGGCCTTGTACCATGTCATTTTCTTTGCCATTTTCAACTGCAACAAACTCAGGAATATCATTGCTGTGATTCAATCCTATACTGAGTTTCATGCTGGCTTTTGAGTCGTGAACTTTGGCCCATTCACATAAGGAAAGCGACAGGTCAATATGACTGGCATCCAAGGAATACAAGGGATTCTTAAAGCGAAATTTATGAGCGACTTTTGAGTGGTCATAGTATTTAAGCAACTTGTAAAATAGCTGTTGATACAAGGCAGCAGGCTGCTGCTCATTGATTCGTGCCAGCGTGCTTCGGGGAATAGACTTTGCTCCGAGATGACTTAGCTTTTCCTGTTGGCACTCCAAATTGGATTGAATATCTCTCAGACTTTGCCTACAAGAGAATTGAGACATCAATATGGCAATAAACTGATCCCACCGGGAAGCCGCTCTAAATTTCTGTCCAACATGGTGTACTTTAGCAAGTTGTTCAAAATCCTGTCGCACAACAGGTTTAATTAGCTCATGAAATACGGTATTCTGATGGGACAAAACCTGAATCCTGGTCGTTAAAGTGTTTGTTTGCACTCATATTTTAACTGTTAGGACTCAGGTTTTTTTATTTAAAGCAAACTATGGGACAGCAGTGGCTTGATGCTCGCTTTTTTCATTTATACATGCAAAGACATTAACCGGAAATCGTGTGATAGAACCAAGGCAAAGTCGTCGCCAGGAACACACTAATGGCTAGGCCAAACATCAGTTTCATGGCATCTTTGCTGACATTCCGTGAAGTACGGTGCTTGTTGACTTCGGTCACCAGCATCGAAATCGCAAATTCACGACCGGCCAGTAACCCCAGGAATACCCAAGTGGTACTCATCGGGATGTTACTCCACTCTTTGAACACCAGCAGAATCAATGCATAAATAAAGTCGATAATCGTAGCAGAACGGACATCCGTCACCCCGGTCTTGGTATCAACAATATTCTGGATAGCTCCACCACGCTGGTAAAGAATCATGCCCAGCAGGATGACAAAGACAGAAATTGCAAAGATCAGGAACTCAAACGGCACCTGACGTGGCACATAAACAAAGATATTGGCCAGATCCTGGATCAGCCACTGGCTCCACAGAAATGCCGTAGATAGCCATTGCAAGGCCATCCACATCGGAGAATGTTGCTGATCACGGGTTTCACTGAAATAGACCGCGAGTTTTTTCATGACCAGACGATAGATCACAATCGCCACAAAGAAAGCGACGGCGTAACCCATCATAGACTTGGTCAGCATGGAACCCAGACTGCTCGGGGAGAAGATCGTGAGCACCAAGAAAGTAGTACTGACCGGAATGCCATATTTAGTCAAAATAATCAGTAAAAGAGGCGGTACCACATATAGCCAGGTGACCCCATCTTCAGGGAAAGGAATGGTTTCCAGACGTCCATAAGAGGCATCCCCTACCCCAGAAGCAAACCAGCCATACATTAACACCACAACCAGAATAGTACTGATGTAAATCCAGAGTACCCACCATGGGCGATGTGAGTTCGATGAAATAAATGTTCCTAATGTTTGCGGAACATCATTCCCCACGATGGAATAGGCGGCCAGACAGAAGCCAACTACCATCAGAATCTCGATGGTCATAAGTACAAAACCTTTTACTAGACAGTTCCCAGTACAGCAGTTCTGGAAGTTTGCCCCAGATTATGACGGTTTTATTTCATTTTCATGACATTTCCGTCATATTTTTTTGTAGCCTGCTCCTTAAAAAGAAGCTTGAAGTGTTCCAAAAATGACGTATTTATAAATCTGTATCAATTTGAGAGGTTCGCAGTATAGAAATATATCTTTTACCCTTTCCTCTTCAATAACTGAAATCAGGCTGTGAATTCATTAGCATTTTGTCTACACGACTCCTATTCACAATCGTTTTTATTTCAGTCACACTGCTGCATAGATTTCTTTAAACTATTCAAAATAGATGATTTTTTAAATCCATGAATGTCACTCCTACGCATCAATCGCTACAACCTGAATTCAGACTGCTGGTCTTGCTGGTGTCGATTGGCTTTTTCATGCAGGGCCTGGATACCACCATTATCAATACCGCCTTGCCTGCGATCGCCAGCAATCTGCAGGAAGATCCGCTACGGATGCATAGTGTGGTGGTGGCCTATGTTCTTTCTGTGGCAGCTTGCATTCCCTTGAGTGGCTGGCTGGCTGATCGCTTTGGGGTTAGAAATATCTATTTTGCAGCGATCATTATTTTTGCTCTGGCCTCACTGGGCTGTGCCTGGTCTGAGAATCTGAATGAACTACTGGTTTATCGGGTATTTCAGGGCATTGGCGGTGCTTTGCTGCTTCCAGTCGGACGACTGGCCATGCTGAAAATTATTCCTCGTACCCAGTTTCTATCCGCTATGAGTCTGATGAGTCTGGCCGGACTAATGGGTCCTTTAATCGGTCCAACCTTAGGTGGCTGGATGGTGGAATACCTGTCCTGGCACTGGATTTTCCTGATCAATCTGCCGATTGGTCTGCTGGGTGCATTGATTACCTTTAAAGCTATGCCGAATATCACTGAACCGACGGTACAGCGTTTTGATTTTGGCGGTTTTATTCTACTGGTCATCGCAATGATCGGCTTGTGTCTAGGGATTGAAAACTTTGCCAATCCACAATATCCACTCTGGTGGAGCTTAAGTCTGGTCGGAAGTGGTCTGATTGCCTCACTCATCTATGCCTATCACTCACATACTCATCTGAATGCGCTTTTTCGCAGTAAATTATTTAAAAATAAGATCTATTCGATTGGCATTCTGGGTAATTTCTTTGCCCGGCTCGGCGGTAACTCGATTCCGTTTTTATTGCCTTTAATGTTGCAGGTCGCTTTTGGTTTTGAACCTTTTATTACCGGTTTACTGATGATTCCAACCGTACTCGGTTCTTTAGCATCTAAACCGATTATCCGCAAAATCATTCAACGTTTCGGTTATCGTAGAGTCTTGTTGATCAACACCTTGCTGGTCGGTCTATGTATTGCCAGTTTTGCCTTGACTACGGCGGAAACCCCTATCTGGCTAAGAGCCATTCATTTCTTTGTGTTCGGGATTCTGAATTCGCTGCAATTTGTCTCAATGAATACGCTGACTTTAAAAGATTTAAGCCAGCAGGATGCCAGCAGTGGTAACAGTTTTCTGTCGATGATCATGATGCTGTCAATGAGTATCGGGGTGGCACTGGCAGGTACGCTAGTGAATATGTTTAGTGCCTACTTCGGCCCTGAGCAGCTGGATAATGCCTTCCACGTTTCGCTGCTCTGTCTAGGCTGTATTAACATTATTGCTGCCTATATTTTCTGGCATATCCCCAAAAACACACCAGTCTAGGGCAGAATATAAACTCGATATGAATATCTCTAGATCAGGCCACCGTGCACATGAAAGCAGCTCCCACTTCTAGCAACTGGAAAAAACACTCAGTGATTGCAGTCGGGCTGCTGATTACGCTTGTGGTAACCACTGTGCTTTATCTGCTGGTTTTCAAACAGCCATCAGCGCATGCAGCAGATTATTCGATTCATGGTTTTGATGTTTCCCATCATCAGAAAGAAATAGACTGGAAGAAAATCCCGAAACAGAAATATAAATTTGTCTATTTAAAATCCACAGAAGGTGGTGATTTTAAAGATACCAAGTTTCAGGAATACTGGCTGCAGGCCCGCGAACAGGGCTTTCTGGTCGGTGCTTATCATTTTTATCGGCTTTGCCGTGATGGCAGTATTCAGGCTCAGAATTTTATAGAGTCTGTTCCGCGTAAAAGTGATGCCCTGCCACCCGTAATGGATCTGGAATATGACAGCAAGTGTATTAATCACTACTCCAAAGAGCAGCTGCTCAAGGAAATCCGGATCATGCATGATGCCTTAAAACACCATTATGGCAAGCAGCCGATTTTCTATGTGTCCAAATCTTTTTATAACATTGTGCTGGCAGGAGAGTTTGCTGACGTACCACTCTGGGTACGTGAGTACCAGGGTTTGCCAGATTTAAAGGGTCAGCCTAAATGGACCTTCTGGCAGCATAGCAGTCAGGGTGAAATTCCCGGCATTTCCCGTACTGTGGATCTGAATGTGTTTTATGGCTCGGAGCAAGACTGGATCAAATTTTTACAGCAGAACAGTATTCCCACCCAGGATCAGTCCCAGCCTCCGGCCAAGAAATAAACCTAATTTCTCCCTGATTCAACCATGAAATGGATATTGAATTATTTAGACAGGATATGCTTCGTATTGAATAATACTTTAGCCTGTTTACTTGTCAATCCGGTCTCTTCCCAATCCAACTAAAGCCACTTAAGATACTGGATATGCGCAAAATTATTCATATCGATATGGATGCCTTCTACGCCTCAGTCGAGCTGCGTGAGCGTCCGGAGCTGAACGCTCTGCCTGTGGTGATTGCCTCGCATCATCCGCGGGCAGTGGTCGCGGCTGCCTCCTATCCGGCCCGCGAATTCGGACTGCGCTCTGCCATGCCGATGACTAAAGCACGTAAGCTCTGCCCTCAGGTCATCGTGATTGAACCAGATTTTGCCAAATACCGTCAGGTCTCTGGTCAGATTCATCAAATATTTCAAACTTATACCAAGGTCATCGAACCGTTGTCTCTGGATGAAGCTTATCTGGATGTCACCGAAAATTTGCAGCAGATTCCAAGTGCCACTGAAGTGGCAATGCGCATTCGTGAAGATATTTTTCAAACTACTGGACTAACCGCTTCTGCTGGCGTGGCGCCGAATAAATTTCTCGCTAAAATCGCCTCTGACTGGCATAAGCCGAATGGAATCTGTGTCATCAAACCTTCACAGGTGCAGCGTTTTATTCAGGATCTTCCACTGAAGAAAATTCCCGGTGTAGGCAAAGTTACCCAAGAAAAATTAAAAAGTTTGAATCTGGAAACCTTGGGAGATTTACAGCAGATTGAAGAAGCGATCCTGATTCAGCATTTTGGCAAATATGGACGGCGCCTGTTTCTCTATGCTCAAGGCATTGATGATCGGCCAGTCGAAGCTGAACGGGAACGCCAGCAGATTTCCAAGGAAACGACTTTCGATGATGATCTGTATTTACCGCAATGCCAGCCTTACTGGCAGCCATTAATTGCCCAGCTCTGGCAGAGTCTGGAAAAAAAACAGCTCTCTGCTCGCGGGGTTACTGTAAAACTGAGAATGAAAAATTTTCAGACCATGCAGCATAGTAAAAGCTTCAGCCAGCTGCTGCGTAGCCCGCAAGAACTGGAGCAGGCTTTACACTTATTGCTTCAAGAGATGCATATTACTCCTCAACTGCAGTTTCGGCTGATTGGGCTTGGCGTCTATCAGCTCGCTGCACGTGAAACAGAAACGCAATTGCTGCTGCTTTAGGCCTATTTTGTACAAGTATTAGACGTTAGTTTAAAAATACGGCAACTTTGTTTTTACATTTTGAATTTTTGGAGTACTCTATCTGCGCAATGCATTATCCATGTATGTGCTGAGATGCTGGAAATCACCTTTACTTTCAGCATACTGTCCTGTGATTGGCGTGACGATCAAATCCGAATATTACAGGGCAACTCTGATGTATCTCATGGAATCCCTCCCTGCATGTCCTCTGTAAATTCTTCTGCTATTCAAGAACGACGCGCGCGTAAAGCGGCGTTATCCAGTTTTGTTGGTGCTGTTGTCGATTGGTATGATTTTCTCCTTTACGGCATTGTTGCGGCCTTAATTTTTAAAGACCAGTTTTTCCCAAGCATTGGTGCCAATATGGGTACCTTGGCGGCTTTAGCCACCTTTGGGGTAGGCTTCCTGTTTCGTCCTCTAGGCGGTGTGGTATTTGGTCATTTCGGCGACAAGCTCGGCCGCAAGAAAATGCTGGTTCTGACTGTGGTCCTGATGGGGATTTCCACCGTCGGGATTGGTTTTTTACCTAATTTCGAAGCCATTGGCTGGTGGGCACCGGTTTTACTGGTGACCCTGCGTGCCATTCAAGGCTTTGCAGTCGGTGGTGAATGGGGTGGTGCTGCCCTTATGGCGGTGGAAAATGCCCCTAAAGGCAAAAAAGCCTTTTATAGCAGTGGTGTTCAGGTCGGCTATGGCGTAGGTCTGGTACTGGCAACGGGTGCAGTATCCATTATTATTGCCACACTGGGTGAAGAGGCTTTTGCTGAATGGGCTTGGCGCATTCCGTTTATTGCCAGTATCGTGCTGATCGGGATTGCGATGTGGATTCGCCGTGATCAGGATGAATCTCAAGAATTCGTAGAGAAAGTGATTAACGCAGATCATCATCCAGAAAAACTGCCAATCTTGCAGGCCATCAGCAAACATCCTAAAGCTTTCTTTTATATTATTGCCTTACGTTTGACCGAACTGCTGACCATGTATCTGGTCACCAACTTTGCCCTGAACTATTCCACCAATAATCTGGGTATGGATAAACAATTCTTCCTGAATATTACCCTGATGGTTGGTGCGATCAGCTGTTTCAGTATTCCTTTCTTTGCCTGGCTATCCGATAAAATTCAGCATAAAACCATGTGCGTCTGGGGTGGTCTGATCGGTGCACTGTCTGCCTTTCCGTTTTTTATGGCACTGGATGCACAAAATACCTGGATGATTATTGTTGGCGCCATTCTACTGGCCAATGTCGCGCATGACATGGTGGTCAGCGTGCATCAACCGATTTTTACCTCGCTATTTGGTACGGAATATCGCTATAGCGGTGCCGGAGTCGGTTATCAGGTCGCCAGTATTATTGGTGGTGGTTTTACCCCAATGATTGCAGCCTCCTTAGTGATTTGGGGTGATGGTTCATGGCATTATGTAGCCATCTATCTTGCGATAGGCTGCCTATTGACTGCATTAGTCGCAGCCTTGATGCCAAAAACCAAGGATTAAGCTGATGTCTGTTCAACGTTTGCATGTTTCACAACGCTTTTCTGAGATCGCCATTGCCGGCAATCTGGTTCATCTCGCCGGTCAGTTGGCGACAGACCTGGATCTAGATATCAAAGGTCAAACCCAGCAGACACTGGATATTATCGATCAGTTCCTGGCGGATGCCGGTACCGATAAAAGCCAGATCATGTCTGTGACGATTTATCTCAAAGATATTGAAAAAGATTATGCAGCGTTTAATGAAGTCTGGGATGCCTGGGTATCGGATATTCAAGCCCTACCCCGCACCTGTGTCGAAGCTAAACTGTATGATCCACGCGTGTTAGTGGAACTGACTGTCGTAGCCGTCAAACCTGAATAGACTTCTATTCAGGCCTAATTGCTACTCATCTAAAATAGAAAAAAGTATGCACTTGGCATACTTTTTTCGTTTAGGTTCTATCAGTTTAATGCTTTGACTTTACGTCGTTCCAGATCTGAATAGAGATGATATTTTTTGAGATCATTCACAGCGGTAAATCTCTGGTCTTTACTGGAATGCTCCTGCTCACGCAGGAAATCTCCTCGTAACTGATAATATTCCGGTACATCTTCATAGCGAATGACCCGATAACCGGCCATAGTCAACAAGGCATCCTGAAATTGCGCCTGCTGTGGACGTTTTAAAATCACCGGATCATCGACGGCTACAATGGCAACAATCTGGTATTGCTGATCCAGAATCACAAAATCTGCAATCAGATCACGATACTTGTGCCGGGTACGACCAAATTTGGTGGTAAGTAGTGCATCATAAGAAACATGGGCCAGTACAATATAATCAGGCAACACTTCTTTCAGGCGTGTAAACGTCAGTTGTTCATTTGGATTAAAAATAGCGCGCTGTTTTAAGGCGCTGTCTTGTGGTTTTGGGCTATTCCTTAGCTGCTTCCATGCCATGAGCACAACACAGAACACCAAGAAACTCCCTATCATCATATAGGTGGTCATGACTCAATCCTTGCATTCTTATAATCATTCTTGTTTTATTGTTATCCAGTATAAACCCATACTACTTTTAAAATTGCCCTGCTACCATTCTGTGTAGAGACCAATACAATTCGTAGCAAAACTTGATTGCCGGTTACTTAAAAACCGCTTTTTGCTATTTCAATAGAAATTAGGGTTAAATCCTTATACGCGACTGTAAAATAGTCTCCTGATAGATCGCAATATAAATCGGTTGAACTGTAAGACAATTCCGACAAAGTGTTATTTTTATATCATTTTTCAAAAATTTAAATCGACTAAAAATAAAATATTTTACATTTTAATTGAGAACCCAAAAGCTGCATCAATAAAGTCTGAACATAAAAAAAGACACCCGAAGTGTCTTTTTTATCAGCTTAATCAAGCACGTGATTTTGGCTTTGATTTTGCTTTAGGTTTAGAGCCGCCGAATGGCTTTTTCGCATCACCTGTTTCACGCGGTGGCAGACCAGTATGCTGGGTAAGAATCTGGCCTTTTTTCGGACGGTTATTTTGAGCCTGACCACGATTACCTGGGTTAGCAGTACGTTTCTGTGAATCACCCGCTACAGTCGAATTCTTCTTACGTGCAGACTGGTATTGCCCATCTGTACCAGCAGGTTGATAGGTTGGAATCAGATGCTGTTTCGAGTTACCAATCAGATCCTGACGCCCCATTTCCTTTAAAGCTTCACGCAATAAAGGCCAGTTGTTTGGATCATGGTAACGCAAGAAGGCTTTATGCAGACGACGACGTTTTTCACCTTTCACGATGTCCACATCTTCAGTATAACGCGCGACTTTCGCCAGCGGGTTCTTACCGGTGTAGTACATGGTGGTTGCAGTGGCCATTGGTGACGGATAGAAGGTTTGTACCTGATCGGCACGGAAACCATTCTTTTTCAACCAGATCGCCAGATTCATCATGTCGTAATCGGTGGTACCCGGATGCGCCGCGATGAAATAAGGAATCAGATACTGTTCCTTACCGGCTTCTTTGCTGAAACGGTCAAACATCTGCTTGAAGCGGTCATACGTCCCGATCCCCGGTTTCATCATCTTGGATAATGGACCTTTCTCGGTATGCTCTGGTGCAATCTTCAGATAACCACCCACATGATGGGTGACCAGCTCTCTGACATATTCCGGGTTCAATACGGCAAGGTCATAACGCAGACCTGAGCCAATCAGAATCTTTTTAATACCCGGTAAAGCACGTGCCTTACGATACAACTGGGTCAATGGTGCATGGTCGGTATGCAGGTTTTGACACACGCCTGGGAATACACATGACGGCTTACGACAGTTCTTCTCAATCTCAGGATCTTTACATGCCAAACGGTACATGTTGGCGGTTGGGCCACCCAAGTCCGAGATAATGCCAGTAAAGCCTGGTGCGGTATCACGAATCTTTTCAACTTCACGCAGGATTGATTCTTCAGAACGGTTCTGAATAATACGGCCTTCATGCTCGGTGATCGAACAGAAAGTACAGCCACCGAAACAGCCACGCATAATGTTCACTGAGAACTTGATCATGTCAAAGGCCGGAAAGCGTGCATTACCATAGGATGGATGCGGCAGACGTGCATAAGGCAGGTCGAACACATAATCCATTTCTTCGGTAGTTAATGGAATCGGTGGTGGATTGATCCACACATCACGTTCGCCATGTTTTTGTACCAAAGCACGCGCGTTCCCTGGATTAGTTTCCAGATGCAGAATACGGTTGGCATGCGCATACAGCACAGGGTCATTCGCCACTTCTTCAAAAGAAGGCAAACGAATCACTGCCAGTTCACGTGGTGGTAATTTATGTTTAATTGCTTTAGAAGCTGGTTGTAGCTGCACAATTTGCGTATCTGGATCTAAATTGTCCCCTTCACGCACGATTGGATTGGCTACGACTTCTTTCTGGAAATTCTGGTATTGGCTTAAGCTGTTGCCTTTATCTTTTTCAATTTCACAGCCATCAATATCTTCGCTCATCACATACGGGTTGATGATCGGATCGACACGGCCAATGGTATCGACATCATTGGATGCGATTTCCACAAACTGGGCTTTCGCAGCACGGTTATGTTTATTGATAATGAATGCGGTACCACGAACATCAGTAATCTGATGAATCTTTTCACCCTTAGCCAGGCGATGCATGATTTCAATGATCGAGCGTTCGCCATTACCGTACATCAACAAGTCCGCTTTAGAATCCATTAAGATCGAACGACGGACTTTATCTGACCAGTAGTCATAATGTGCGATACGACGTAATGAACCTTCAATACCACCGAGTAATACCGGCACATCCGGGAAAGCTTCACGACAACGTTGGCAATAGACGGTTGCTGCGCGGTCTGGACGTTTATTCGGCTGGTTATCTGGAGAATAAGCATCATCTGAACGAATCTTACGATCCGCCGTATAACGGTTAATCATCGAGTCCATATTACCGGCAGAAACGCCCCAGGCAATATTCGGCTTACCGAGTACACGGAAGGCTTCTACATTAGTCCAGTCCGGCTGGGCAATAATCCCCACGCGGAAACCTTGTGCTTCGAGCACACGTCCAATGATCCCGGTCACAAATGACGGGTGGTCAATATAGGCATCACCGCAGACAAAAATAAAGTCACAACTGTCCCAACCGAGTTGGTCCATTTCCTCGCGTGACATCGGCAAAAAAGGCGCGGGTTCAAAACATGACGCCCAATATTTGTCGTAATCAAACAACGCTTTAGGCGCAGTCTGAGCGGTATAAGCAGTAGACATGGCTAGCAATTCTCGGCTGGCAGATGGAAGATCAGAAAAGTGATCAAAGATGAAAGCCGAGTATTTTAGCATGAATTCGGCTTAGGTTGCTTGATTATAATTTATACAAAAACAGCTTTAAGACCTTTATTAGGAATATATACTCATCCTGATTTTGAAGAATCATTTATAGGTTTTAAACGCTGTGCCATCAGCAAGCCTAATCCTAAAATAATAGCGATAAATACACTTAGTCCTAACCATCCGGAATTTTCCCAGACCAGTCCACTCGAACTTCCAAGTAAGCTTGAACCCAGGTAGTAACAGAACAAATAAAGGGACGAACCTACCGCACGATACTGTAAGGATTGCACCGATACCCAGCTACTGGCAGTTGAATGAGCCGCAAAAAAGGAAAAGGTAAAAATCAGCAAACCAATAAAGACTAAAGCCAAGTTATTAATCAACATTAAGGCTAAGCCAAACAGCATGGTACAAAGCATGGCGGCAAGTACCCTATAACGTCCAAACTTCCTGCTCCAAGCTGCGGCTCGTGGCGAGCTATAAATTCCGGCCAGATAAGTAATCGAAATCACGCCAATCCAGACATGAGATAACTCAAATGGCGCTTGGATCAAGCGATAACTCAGATAATTAAATACCGAGACAAAGCAGCCCATCAAGATAAAACCTTGCAGGAATAAAACCCGAAGTTTTGGATCAGAGAGATTCTGTCTAAATGAGTTTTTAAAACGATTCAACTTAATTGGATAGGCTTTAAAATGTCGCGAAGCAGGCAAAAGATAGAAAAATAATCCAGCGATACAAAGATTTAAAATACCGATAATCAAAGTGGCAGATTGCCAGGAGATAAAATCGACTAGCACCCCGGCAATTAAACGTCCGCCCATACCGCCTATCGCTGTGCCAGAAATATATAAGCCCATGGCAAAACCGATATCTTTTTCTGCAATTTCTTCCCCGATATAAGTCATCGCGACTGCTGCGACACCACTGACTGTCAATCCAATCATTACTCGTGTGGTCAGAAACACGGACCAGATCGGCAATATTGCACTTAATAGTAATAATACTGAGACTGAAAATAGAGACCAGACCATAATCGGCTTACGGCCAAAACGGTCTGAAATCAGACCAGTAAAGATCAAGCCAATAGCCAAGGCAATGGTAGAGAATGAAAGTGGAAAACTGCTTTGTGTTGGAGAGATATGAAAATAGTCTGCCAGAATCGGCATCATGGGCTGGACACAATACAGCGATGAGAAAATCGCAAAACCCGCCAGAAATAAGGAGAATAAAATAGCTTTAAAAGCAGATGAACCATATGCGATATGGCTTGAAGATGAATTTGAGGACATATCCGCTCCATGAACCTGCTCAGTATACTCTTCTCAATTCGCCTTTTATGTGATGATTCAGTTTAAATAACCATCGAATAATTAATTTTCTTAAATTCCAGGCATAAAAAAAGCCCCCTGCATGAGCAGAGGGCTTTTGGAATAATGAGCTGGCGATGACTTACTCTCACATGGGAGACCCCACACTACCATCAGCGCTAAGAGGTTTCACTTCTGAGTTCGGGAAGGGATCAGGTGGTTCACTCTTGCTATGGTCGCCAGCACAACTGGTATGCTTACTCGCTATGGTCTTATCTACGTTGCTTGCGCTTCGTTTGCCTAGCTTTCTTCAAATAGAATGCATTAACAGATGTATCTGAGTTCTTGCGAGTAGAACTAAGCAGTGCTTAATTATACTCTCATTTGTTCGATTAGCTTAACTAAATCAAGTTTTCGTCTGATCGTTAGATCAATATGAAATCAATTGATGCTTTATATACAACTGCTTGGGTGTTGTATAGTCAAGCCTCACGAGCAATTAGTATTGGTCAGCTTCATGCATCACTGCACTTCCACATCCAACCTATCAACGTCGTAGTCTTCAACGGCTCTTTAGGAGACATAAAGTCTCGGGGAAATCTTATCTTGAGGTAGGCTTCCCGCTTAGATGCTTTCAGCGGTTATCCCTTCCGAACATAGCTACCCGGCGATGCGACTGGCGTCACAACCGGTACACCAGAGGTTCGTCCACTCTGGTCCTCTCGTACTAGGAGCAGATCCTCTCAAATTTCCAGCGCCCACGGTAGATAGGGACCGAACTGTCTCACGACGTTCTAAACCCAGCTCGCGTACCTCTTTAAATGGCGAACAGCCATACCCTTGGGACCTGCTTCAGCCCCAGGATGAGATGAGCCGACATCGAGGTGCCAAACACCGCCGTCGATATGAACTCTTGGGCGGTATCAGCCTGTTATCCCCAGAGTACCTTTTATCCGTTGAGCGATGGCCCTTCCATACAGAACCACCGGATCACTAAGACCTACTTTCGTACCTGCTCGACTTGTGGGTCTCGCAGTTAAGCGCGCTTTTGCCTTTATACTCTACGCGTGATTTCCGACCACGCTGAGCGCACCTTCGTACTCCTCCGTTACTCTTTAGGAGGAGACCGCCCCAGTCAAACTACCCACCAGACATGGTCCTCGCTCCCGATCAGGGAGCAGAGTTAGAACCTCAATATTACCAGGGTGGTATTTCAAGGACGGCTCCATGGCAACTAGCGTCACCACTTCAAAGCCTCCCACCTATCCTACACAAGTAAGATCAAAGTTCAATGTCAAGCTGCAGTAAAGGTTCACGGGGTCTTTCCGTCTAGCCGCGGGTACACCGCATCTTCACGGCGAATTCGATTTCACTGAGCCTCTGCTGGAGACAGCGCCGCCATCATTATGCCATTCGTGCAGGTCGGAACTTACCCGACAAGGAATTTCGCTACCTTAGGACCGTTATAGTTACGGCCGCCGTTTACTGGGGCTTCGATCAAGAGCTTCGCTTACGCTAACCCCATCAATTAACCTTCCAGCACCGGGCAGGCATCACACCCTATACGTCCACTTTCGTGTTTGCAGAGTGCTATGTTTTTAATAAACAGTTGCAGCGGCCTGGTTTCTGAGGCTGCCAACAGCTCAAGGAGCAAGTCCTATCACCGCCGGCAGCGTACCTTCTCCCGAAGTTACGGTACCATTTTGCCTAGTTCCTTCAGCAGAGTTCTCTCAAGCGCTTTGGTCTACTCGACCTGACCACCTGTGTCGGTTTCGGGTACGATTCCAGTGTAACTGAAGCTTAGAGACTTTTCCTGGAAGTATGGTATCAGCCACTTCACCAGTAAACTGGCTTGCTATCAACTCTCAGCATAGAGTACCCCGGATTTGCCTAAGATACATGCCTACAGTCTTCCACCTGGACAACCAACGCCAGGCTGACTTAACCTTCTCCGTCCTCTCATCGCATTACACTGAAGTATTGGAATATTAACCAATTTCCCATCGACTACGCCTCTCGGCCTCGCCTTAGGGGTCGACTCACCCAGCCCCGATTAACGTTGGACTGGAACCCTTGGTCTTTCAGCGAACGGGTTTTTCACCCGTTTTGTCGTTACTCACGTCAGCATTCGCACTTCTGATACCTCCAGCATGCTTCTCAACACACCTTCATCGGCTTACAGAACGCTCCCCTACCACTTGCAATAAATTGCAAATCCGCAGCTTCGGTACATAGTTTTAGCCCCGTTACATCTTCCGCGCAGGCCGACTCGACTAGTGAGCTATTACGCTTTCTTTAAAGGGTGGCTGCTTCTAAGCCAACCTCCTAGCTGTCTATGCCTTCCCACATCGTTTCCCACTTAACTATGATTTAGGGACCTTAGCTGGCGGTCTGGATTGTTTTCCTCTTGACTACGGACGTTAGCACCCGCAGTCTGTCTCCCGGATAGTACTCATTGGTATTCGGAGTTTGCATCGGTTTGGTAAGTCGGGATGACCCCCTAGCCGAAACAGTGCTCTACCCCCAATGGTATTCGTCCGAGGCGCTACCTAAATAGCTTTCGGGGAGAACCAGCTATCACCGAGTTTGATTAGCCTTTCACCCCTATCCACAAGTCATCCCCTGGCTTTTCAACGACAGTGGGTTCGGTCCTCCAGTTAGTGTTACCCAACCTTCAACCTGCTCATGGATAGATCACCCGGTTTCGGGTCTATACCCAGCAACTAAACGCCCTATTAAGACTCGATTTCTCTACGGCTCCCCTATTCGGTTAACCTCGCTACTGAATATAAGTCGCTGACCCATTATACAAAAGGTACGCAGTCACCACACAAAGTGGCTCCCACTGCTTGTATGCATGCGGTTTCAGGATCTATTTCACTCCCCTCACAGGGGTTCTTTTCGCCTTTCCCTCACGGTACTGGTTCACTATCGGTCAGTCAGGAGTATTTAGCCTTAGAGGATGGTCCCCCTATATTCAGACAAGGTTTCACGTGCCTCGCCCTACTCGACATCATCATATCAGCCCTTTCGTGTACAGGACTATCACCCACTATGGTTGCACTTCCCAGAGCATTCCACTAAAACTGATATGACTTAATGGGCTGTTCCCCTTTCGCTCGCCGCTACTGAGGGAATCTCAATTGATTTCTTTTCCTACGGATACTGAGATGTTTCACTTCTCCGCGTTCGCCTCATAAACCTATGTATTCAGTTTATGATACCGACCTTATAGCCGGTGGGTTTCCCCATTCAGACATCTCCGGATCACAGGATATTTGCCGCCTCCCCGGAGCTTTTCGCAGGCTATCACGTCTTTCTTCGCCTCTGACTGCCAAGGCATCCACCACATGCACTTAATTACTTGACTATACAACCCCAAACAGTCGTTCATCCCTACAAGTAGGATGAGCAACAGATTATGATGATTACTCATCACTCTCATACAGTTGGCGTTTCGTAGATTTAACTACTGTACAGCTTCAATTAGATTCATATACCAAAACGCTTGATTCAGTTAATTTCGCTAGTTCTCATTCAATCACTTCAACAATCAATCTTGCGATCTCTTGTTTCCGCTCTTTCATGAGTATGAACAAATTATTTCAACTCAAATATATTCTGTTAATGATTTAATGCATCCTCGTCGGATTGCATTACTGTGATAAATCACAGAGCTTAATAACAATGCCGCGCATTATACGCCGCTTTCTTACTAAGCTCTATAAGCTATCAAACCGTTTGCTTATTACGTATTCGAACGAATACGTGGTGGAGACTAGGAGAGTCGAACTCCTGACCTCCTGCGTGCAAAGCAGGCGCTCTACCAACTAAGCTAAGTCCCCAGCTTATCAATAAGTCAATGTTTCTGTTTTTCTGTTTTCTGGCAGATGGTGGGTCTGACAAGACTTGAACTTGTGACCCCACGCTTATCAAGCGTGTGCTCTAACCAACTGAGCTACAGACCCTCAGATACATCGTCATGAAGAACAACTTGTTGTGGATTCTTACCAATCGTCAATCTTTCGTTAAGGAGGTGATCCAGCCGCAGGTTCCCCTACGGCTACCTTGTTACGACTTCACCCCAGTCATCGGCCACACCGTGGTAAGCGTCCTCCCTAAGGTTAGACTACCTACTTCTGGTGCAACAAACTCCCATGGTGTGACGGGCGGTGTGTACAAGGCCCGGGAACGTATTCACCGCGGCATTCTGATCCGCGATTACTAGCGATTCCGACTTCACGCAGTCGAGTTGCAGACTGCGATCCGGACTACGATCGGCTTTTTGAGATTAGCATCTGCTCGCGCAGTAGCAACCCTTTGTACCGACCATTGTAGCACGTGTGTAGCCCTGGCCGTAAGGGCCATGATGACTTGACGTCGTCCCCGCCTTCCTCCAGTTTGTCACTGGCAGTATCCTTAAAGTTCCCACCCGAAGTGCTGGCAAATAAGGAAAAGGGTTGCGCTCGTTGCGGGACTTAACCCAACATCTCACGACACGAGCTGACGACAGCCATGCAGCACCTGTATCAGAGTTCCCGAAGGCACCAATCCATCTCTGGAAAGTTCTCTGTATGTCAAGGCCAGGTAAGGTTCTTCGCGTTGCATCGAATTAAACCACATGCTCCACCGCTTGTGCGGGCCCCCGTCAATTCATTTGAGTTTTAGTCTTGCGACCGTACTCCCCAGGCGGTCTACTTATCGCGTTAGCTGCGCCACTAAAGCCTCAAGGGCCCCAACGGCTAGTAGACATCGTTTACGGCATGGACTACCAGGGTATCTAATCCTGTTTGCTCCCCATGCTTTCGCACCTCAGTGTCAGTATTAGGCCAGATGGCTGCCTTCGCCATCGGTATTCCTCCAGATCTCTACGCATTTCACCGCTACACCTGGAATTCTACCATCCTCTCCCATACTCTAGCTAACCAGTATCGAATGCAATTCCCAAGTTAAGCTCGGGGATTTCACATTTGACTTAATTAGCCACCTACGCGCGCTTTACGCCCAGTAAATCCGATTAACGCTTGCACCCTCTGTATTACCGCGGCTGCTGGCACAGAGTTAGCCGGTGCTTATTCTGCGAGTAACGTCCACTTATCCCGGGTATTAACCAGGTAAGCCTCCTCCTCGCTTAAAGTGCTTTACAACCAAAAGGCCTTCTTCACACACGCGGCATGGCTGGATCAGAGTTGCCTCCATTGTCCAATATTCCCCACTGCTGCCTCCCGTAGGAGTCTGGGCCGTGTCTCAGTCCCAGTGTGGCGGATCATCCTCTCAGACCCGCTACAGATCGTCGCCTTGGTAGGCCTTTACCCCACCAACTAGCTAATCCGACTTAGGCTCATCTATTAGCGCAAGGTCCGAAGATCCCCTGCTTTCTCCCGTAGGACGTATGCGGTATTAGCGTCCCTTTCGGAACGTTGTCCCCCACTAATAGGCAGATTCCTAAGCATTACTCACCCGTCCGCCGCTAGGAATCAGGTGCAAGCACCCTATCCCCGCTCGACTTGCATGTGTTAAGCCTGCCGCCAGCGTTCAATCTGAGCCATGATCAAACTCTTCAGTTAAAATCATTTCGAACTTTATAAGTAAAGTTCTTAAACTTGGCTCATCAATTTTCTGACAAATATTTCTCAAATAAACTTCGAGTAATTTCTACCATTCAATCAATGAAAATAATTTCGATCAATCAACCAGTAAAAATCCACACAAGTTGTTCTTCATAATCTCTTAATGATCTTCTTGCTACTTCGTCAGTAGCAAGCTAGGTCGGCTATATTACTCTCTATCTCTAGAAAGTCAACCAGTAATGAAAATTATTT
This sequence comes from Acinetobacter sp. YWS30-1, assembly GCF_033558715.1. Classification (NCBI taxonomy): domain Bacteria; kingdom Pseudomonadati; phylum Pseudomonadota; class Gammaproteobacteria; order Moraxellales; family Moraxellaceae; genus Acinetobacter; species Acinetobacter sp. YWS30-1. The sequence continues at coordinate 2,868,453 of NZ_CP114606.1, forward strand.
TCAAACTTTCTTTCTAAAACCTAACTCAACCATTTCATGCTAAGTTACTGTTTTATCAGAAGTTTTAATCTTCATCACCGCCGATGGATGTGCATTCTACAGCATTTCAGAGGGCTTGCAACACCTTTTTCAAAACTCTTGAATCAGGTGTTTATTTTCTAATCCAACAAATTCATAAATTATTGTTTTATTTATGAAAACTATTTTAAGAAAAATGTTCATTATTTTATTTAGAAATATATATTTATCATAAACCATTGAATTTAATTATTTTAATCTCCTTAAAAACAAGAAAAGCAGAGCCTAAGCCCTGCTTTTCGTATTCACTTTAGTCAAATCAGAATTTCATACTGACGCGTGCCCAGTAGTTTCGGCCGATATTATTAAATTGCTCATCTGAAGCAAAACCAAAACCTGAATTCCCCATTTTATTCAAATGTTCTGTATAAGTCTGGTCGAAGACATTATCGACACCGACTGAAAGATCCACACTCTCATTCACATGATAGGTGCCATTTAAAGACAATGTGCCAAAACCAGCACTCTGTTTATGGTCATAACCAACAATATTGCCTTCATGTTCACTAATACGGTTTTGGCCATCCACCAAACGCCAGTAAGCCCCTAAGGTATAATTCTCCTGGATATAACGCAGATTCACCCGGGCTTCTAAAGGTGCAATTTGCGGCAATGGCGTATGATCTGTCGTGTTTTTACCCCAAGCATACATAGCACTAATATCAGCCTGAATAGCATCGGTAAACTGGTAGCCAATTCCGGCTTCTGCACCAGCAATCGCCGCATCAACATTTCTTGAATCTGCACCATTCATTTTTACCGACTGCATTCCTTCCATGCCACTACCCATATGATGGTCATGACCTGAATTTGCAGTTTCAGGATAAGTCATCAGAATAAAATCCTGAACAATACCAGCATAAGCCGATACCCATGAATTGAAGGCACCATGATGATGTTGATAGCCCAGATCAAGCTGTAAGGTTTTTTCAGTATCTAACTGTTTAAATGTATTTGCAGTTACACCCTGATAATCGGTTTTAAATAATTCCCAATAATCCGGCACACGCTCGACGTATCCCAGACCAATATAGGTTTTACCGCCATCATGCTCTGGATGAGTATTTTCAAAACGGATAAAGGCGCTCGGCAAGATTTCCTGACGGCTTTGACCAGTTTTTAAGGCATCAATATCAACCTGATCGACCCGTACACCACCAACCAGTTTATGGTTATCACTGAGTTCATGGCTCAACTCACCAAAAGCTCCATAAGACTGGAATTTCATATCTGGCGTGAGCGGCATGTTCATATTGGTTGAAGTCATTCCCCCAGCATGCGTATTGCGCTGAAAATCCACACCCGCGATCAACTGGGTTTTATCCCATTCACTTGTTATCGCCATACGGGAATTTAAAGTACGGCGTGTGACCTGCATAGCGGATGGATTGGCTTTCATGCTATGGGTTGCCATGTCATGGATCATCGGTACAGGCCGCAGACTAAAGTTATCCATGATGTGATCGTTATAGTTATAGTTGATCTGTGCCTCTACTTTCTGAATGACATCTGTCAGATTTCTCTTTTCAACACGTAAGCCGAGGCTTTCACGGGCAAACTGAGATCCATCCATATCACGGCCAGCATAAACCGCCTCACCATCCGCTTTACCACCGGTCAGCTCGACCCAGGTATCTTCATCCGGCATCCAGCCCAGTGCCAGATCTGCATTCCATCGCTCCCAATCTGAAGGTACAGTTTGGCTATCACCATCTTTATAACTGTTTGATACCGAACGGTTGGTGTTCAGGCGGATATACTTCTTTTCATCACCAGCAGCAGCTTCAATGTTCTGGTCCAGACGACCAAAAGATCCCATCAGTACACTGGCCTGACCGCGATAGTGTTGATCTTCTCCAAATTGTTCAGGTGTACGCTCAAAAATGACGGTTGCTGCCGAACCGGTATTGGCATATTGAACTGTTTGCGGGCCTTTAATCACCGAAATACGGTCATAACTTTCTGGAGAAATATACGAAGTGGGCGAATCCATCCGGCTTGGACAGGCACCGAGGTTTTCAGTGCCATCAGTCAGGATTTTAATACGTGAACCGAACATGCCACGAAAGGTCACATCGCCATTGGTGCCAGCTCCGCTATTGACTGAACTAAAACCTACAATACTTTGCAGATAGTCTGCACCATCAGTTGCCGGCACTGGCTGAATCGGCTGTTTCGGATCAGCACGGACAATCAGACCATTGGCATCATTACCGGCAGTTGAAGTCACCACAATTGGTGCCATGGTGTGTACAGGCATACTTTCATTGGCCATAACCACTGATGAATAACAGGCAACACACATCGCAGCCGCAAGGGGCTGTAACGAGAATTTAGGCTGAGCCATTTTCTATCTCACTGAATACATAAATTAAACACGGCCCAAGTCATTCAAGACCCAGGCAAAACAACGTGGATTTATGCAAACAGTGGCGGTGCCCGTCCCTGCGGGATTAAAAAGAGTCGCTGAAGGATAAACCAGACATGCTTAAAGGCTTGTTCAAAAGCCAATAGTCTGACCTGAATTCGATCCAGGACTTCTTTCACTTCAAGCTCAGGCGGCAAAACCAGGTTGCCATAGACAGTACAGTACTGACACTGATGACTGGCATCGTGTTCATGCGCCATGGAGTCCGAGGAAATAGGATGCTGATCAAGATGATGAGCAGGATGTTCAGAATGAACATGAGAGGAAACTAAAAGGGCACGCGTGATGGTTTCACAGACCGGAGCAACCTGATATTGCTTCGGCAGCAAAGGCTGTAAGAATACAGCAATCTGTAGAAATACCGCTACAAAGGAAAGTAGCAGACCTCCCCGCAGAACCATAGGCAAACCCTTAAATTTATCTAGGCTGAGTATAACAAAGCCCAATCAAAATTGGGCTTGTTGAATCATAAAAATTGCTTGGGAAAATAATTTTAGCGTTTAACTGCAACTTTTTCCTTATTGCGCTGGCGAACCAGTTTTTCTACTTTTTCACGGGCACGCTGACGTTTTAATGGCGACAGATAATCCACAAAAAGTTTACCATTTAAGTGATCCATTTCATGTTGGATGCACACAGCGAGAAGTCCATCAGCCTCTTGTTCAAAGGGTTGACCATCCAGACCAATTGCCTCAATTTTTACGCGTGACGGACGCTCAACTTTATCGTATATTTGAGGAACTGATAGACAGCCCTCTTCATAAGGCTGTGTTTCTTCAGTCAATGGTGTGATTTTGGGGTTAATGAACACCATGGGTTGATCTTTATTTTCAGACAGGTCCATCACAATCAGCTGAATATGACGATCGACTTGGGTCGCGGCGAGTCCGATGCCTGGCGCTTCATACATGGTTTCAAACATATCTGCAGCGAGCTGACGAATTTCATCAGTAACTTCTTCGACTGGTTGTGCAATGGTACGAAGACGGGGATCCGGGAAACTTAAAATAGGTAATAAGGCCATACTGCGTCCTCAATTATGCCATTGATCAAAAAACCAAATGAAGGGAATGCTTCATCAAAAAAATGTGTGTAAGATCGTTATTATAACGCAATTACGCACATAATTTTAGGAATTATGATAATGAAAAAGGTTTTGAAGGGCATGCCATTTTTTAGTGCCTTGGGGTTAAAAAATCAAATGCTCGCACTGGCAGTTTGTGTCGGAGTGAGTATGGGGACAATGTATTCAGCCGAGGCAGCTCCTGCCCGCAACGTCAATCCACCCGCTTTAAAAGCCAGTGCGCCTAATGTCTACGTGGTCAAAAAAGGCGATACATTGTGGGATATTTCAAAACGTTTCTTAAAAAATCCGGTGCGTTGGCCAGAAATCTGGGCCAGTAACAAGCACGTGAAAAATCCACATTGGATTTTCCCGGGTGACCGCCTGTTGATGTGTGACTATCAAGGTCGTCCAATCATTGGTAAAGACGAAGGTGATGGCTGTGAAGGCATCATCAGTCGTTATATTGGCAGTACTTCGCTACAGCCACAGGTTCGCGTTGAATCTTTAAATAATACGATTCCAGTGATTCCATTAGCGCACATCCAGCAATGGCTGGAACGCTATACCATAGTGGCAGCGGATTCAGTTCAGGGTACGCCTTACATTCTCGGCACTGCAGACCAGCGCGTACTGGCAGGTAAAGGTCAGAAAGTTTATGCCCGCGGTAATGGTCTGGTGGTTGGCCAGCGTTATGCGGTATATCGTGAAGCAGACCCTTATGTCTTTACCGATGCCAATGGCAAGAAATACACGGCTGCTCTAGAGTTGCAACAGGTTGCTTCCGGAATTGCAGTACGTGGCGAAGGTGATGTCACCACGCTGGAATTAACAGATAGCTATAATGCCGAAGTGCGTCGCGGTGACCGTGTATTGCCTGAATACGATCCGATGTTGCCTACCCTGTTCTATCCAGTGAATGCAGAAAATACGGTTGCTGGTGGTCAGATTGTGCGTGTACTGGGTTCAATTGGTACTGCTGCGCGTCATAGCGTCGTGACGATTGACCGTGGTACGGCACATGGGGTTCAGACTGGTCATGTCTTCAGCGTAAACCAGAAAGGTGAAGTCGTGACTGATCCGAAAACCAAGGAACGCGTACAGCTTCCAGGTGAGCGCATTGGCAATGTGATGGTCTTTAAAACTTTTGATCAGCTCAGCTATGCTTATGTGCTGGAAAGTGAGTTACCTATCAAGGTGGGTGCCAATATTCAAGCGCCATTGTTAGATGAATAATAGATTGATCTAACTTTACAACTTAAAGAATAAGAAGACACAGATATAGGTCTCGATATGCTGAACTCGTTATCACGCGTGCAACTGGAAACACTGACGTTATGGTATCTGGTTCAGCATTCTCTTTCGAGCTTCTATAAAATCAGTCAGCATTATTCAAGTCTGACCACAGCCATACAGCCTGATCAGGTGCCTACCTGGCAGGCGCTTGGCATTCATGCCAATCATGTCCAACGCTTAAAAGACTTCTCGCTTCCAGAATCACAGCAGAAATTTCAGCGCTGTCTGGAAAAAATTCAACGAGATAGTGATTTCATCCTGCTCTATCATGATCTGCACTATCCGCAGCAACTCAGCCACTATGTAGACAAACCACCAATTATTTTTGGTCAAGGTCAGCCGGATACATTGCTTCAGGCTCAAATTGCGGTTGTAGGAAGTCGCAAGCCGAGTCCTCACGGCCGGCAAGTAGCTTATGATTTCTCCTTTTATTTGAGTGAACAGGGTTTCTATATTAATAGTGGATTAGCACAAGGCATAGATGAAGCTGCTCATCGGGCAGGATTAAAACATCAGGGAACCATTGCGGTGATGGGAACCGGACTGGATCAAACCTACCCTTCTCAACATGCACAATTGCGCCAGGAAATCATTGCACATGGTGGTGCGGTCATTACCGAGTTTCTGCCAGAGACTCCACCGTTGCAGCATCACTTTCCACGGCGTAACCGGATTGTCAGTGGCTTAAGTCTCGGGGTCATTGTGGCTGAAGCGACCTTAAAAAGCGGCTCTCTAATTACGGCCAAACTGGCTGCCGAACAAGGCAAAACCGTATTTGCTATTCCGGGGCATATTTATAGCGAATATCATAAGGGCTGCCATCAGCTGATTCGTGAAGGCGCGATTCTGATTGATCACCCACAACAGGTGATTGAAGAACTGGCTCTGGCGACCCAATGGCAAGCCTTACAAAATGAAGTACAACATGACATGGCGGATGAACTTCCTGCACACATACCGCCCCATCTGCTCAGACTTTATAACCAGTTAGACTGGGTCGGACAGGATCTGGATCATCTCAGTCATCATCTGCAACAGGATGTTTCTTCTCTCACCGGTCAATTGATGGAACTGGAGCTACTTGGCTTTTGCACCCAGCAAGCCGGCATGTATCTACGTTGTCGTCCGCATAAATAAGGTTCACAATAGACACTTCTTGTTTTGATAAGGTATACACATGATCACCACCTCTGTTGCCGAAGCAGCTGAATGTCTCAAAGCTGGACAGGTCTTGGCATACCCTACAGAGGCTGTTTGGGGTTTAGGTTGCGACCCCTATAATGAACAGGCATTTCACCAGATTTTAACCTTAAAACAGCGCCCGATTGAAAAAGGCGTGATTTTACTCGCAGCTCATATTTCACAAGTGGAACATTTACTTCAGGATCTAAGTGAAGAAATGCGTGAAAAAGTAATTGAGTCCTGGAGTAATGATCGACCTACAGACCGGGCGACCACCTGGCTACTCCCTGCCAATGACGATATTCCAGGCTGGATTAAAGGCAAACACCCTAAAGTGGCAGTGCGCGTGACCACTCATCCTCTTTGTGTAGCCTTGTGTCAGGCTTTTGGCGGTTTTATTGTTTCAACCAGTGCCAATCCTGCCGGCTTAGAACCTGCACGTTCCCTGCAAGATGCCATGCGTTATTTTGGTCAGGATCTGAATTATCTGAATGGTGATCTGGGACTGAGCCAGAAACCAAGCCGGATTATTGATGCCGTAACAGGTGAAATTATTCGTGACTGAGCCTTTGCTCAGTCATTTTTCTTTTCAAGTCGACTAAAGTTTTAAGACAAAAAAAAGCTCAACCATATAGGGATGGTTGAGCATAAAAAAGGATGTGTATCAATCACATCCAGAGGGTATCGAAATCTCTGGGCATTTCAGCAACAGTTGCTGATCTGCGATGGCGCGTATTATGGGCGAACAGTTTAAAAAAAACAAATATATTTTAGCTCTTAAAAAGCAGCTTAAACCTATGATTAATCAATCATTATTTTAAAAAAATTCAAATTATCTTGCTCTTTTTAAAGTGCTTTTTAAAAAACCTAAAACCTCCCATCCTCGACTAAAGTCTATTTGTCTTTATTTACGAGATCATTCAAGCAAAAAACTAAGTTTGTTTGTTCGTTTTTTAGGCAATTATTTGGCTTTTAGCAGCACCGGCACCATGGTTTTTTTCTGGGCCAGTACAATGCCGAACAGAATAATCGCCCCACCAATACTGTGATAAATGGTCCAGGCCTCTTTTAACCAGACCAAGGCAATTAAAGCAGTAAATACCGGCATCAGGTTCATAAAGATACTGGTACGGTTCGGCCCCAGACGCTGAATCGCCATCATCCACAGCAAAGGTGCAATCAGTGACGGGAAAATACTGGCGTAGATGACGCTGCCAGCATTGGCCAGATTAATGACATCTAGACCCAACCAGGCCACAAACGGCAGGTGATACAGCAATGCAAATAGAATCTGCACATACAGGCTCAGCATGAGCGGAATCTGCAGCTGCCATTTTTTCAGAAAGACCCCGTAAAAGGCATAGAAAAATACGGCAATAATCATCAGCAGATCACCCCACTGGCCGCCAGCATGCAGCAGCCCCCACGGATTACCCTGCCCCATCACATAGATCAGCCCGGCAAAGGACAACAGACTGCCAATAATCGCATAGCGATTCGGGATATCGCGCAGAATCAGCATCGACACAAAAATGGTGAAAATTGGAATAAAGGCATTAATAATGCCCATATTGGTGGCGGTGGTGTAATGTGCGGCGGTATACGCCAGGCCCTGATACAGCACCAGACCAAAGGCACTCAGCACTGCCAGCTGTTTCAGATGCGGGACGATCAGGGCACGTTCACGAATCACTCGCGGCAGAATAAACGGGGTCAGAATCAGAAAGGCAAAAAACCAGCGATAAAAACTGATGCTCACCGGCGAAATAAAGTCCGTCACATAGCGGGTCACGACAATATTCAGTGACCAGATCAGGACCGCAGTCAATGGAAGCAGCATGGCCCACCACATTGTTTTTTGCTGCTGCGTCATAACTTCATCCTTGTCTCTATCTATTGTTAATCTATGCCTTCTTGGCAAGTGCCTAAGCATAATTGATTTTTCAACTAAAATTAATGCTATTTGTAGCCGGCAAGTAAGCATTTCACTGATTCTGACTTGTACTGTATTTAAATACCCGTTAAAACAAATAGCCCTCATTCATTTAATAAAAAGGAAATCCGATGAGCACTTCTGTGTATGACATTCCGGTAAAAACGATTCAAGGAACGGACACGACGCTGAACCAGTATCAAGGCAAAGTCTTACTGCTGGTAAATGTGGCATCAAAATGCGGCCTCACTCCACAATACGAAGGCTTGCAAAAGCTCTATGATGATAAAAAAGCCGAAGGACTGGAAATCTTAGGCTTCCCTTCCAATGATTTTCTGGAACAGGAACCTGGAAGTGAAAAGGAAATTCAGGAATTCTGTTCCCTGAACTATCAGGTGGATTTCCCGCTGTTTGCTAAAATTCCGGTCGTGGGTGAAGCTAAACATCCTTTGTATGCTACTTTGACTCAGGCTGTGCCAGAACGTATTGGTGAAGGTCCATGGTGGAAAGATCTGGTCGACTATGGCCTGACTCCAAATGAACCGCCTGAAGTCCTCTGGAACTTTGAAAAATTCCTGGTCAACAAACAGGGGGAAGTCGTTGCACGTTTTGCACCAGACATTACTGCAGATGATCCACGCATTGTAGATGCGGTGAATGCAGAACTGGCAAAATAACGCTCTGCTCTCCCAATAAGCATTAAGATTAAAATAAGTATCTGTTTTCATAATGGGTACTTATTTCTATTTAAAACTCTTATTTCACTAAGTTGATATTCACCTACATTTGTAAAGACTCAACCAATCCGTGCACAATCAGCAATTGCTTAGGACGCAGGAAAATAATAGTCGAATGAAATTCCACACAATAAAGTCTTCAAGTTAATCGCCGGCCAAACGAGCCGCCCCGCTTAAAATAAAATATTTACTTATTCATTTTTATTAGATTTTTCTCACTTCTGTCTGGCTAATTATTTAAAATCCAGAAGAATTGTTATGAGTTTGCAACAATCTTTTTTATCTCCATAGTTTGTCCTTATATTAAATACTATCCAAATTCTATCACCTGTATCGAGACCCTGATTCTATGTCCAAAATTCTTGCCAATGCTGTCCTTCCTTTCGCATTATTTAGCTCGGGAATTTTACTGATGGGCTGCGAACAGGCTGTCGAAACACCCACTGAACAGGCAGATACAACAACGTCAGATCTGGAACCAACCTCTCAGCAACAAGGCTCGGCAACACCAACTGAACTTAAATCTGGCAATATGTTTTATATGGTTCGGGATGTCGCCGACTTGCAGCTCAAGGCCGGCAGTTATGTGGAACAGTTAAAACAGACCCAGACCGAACTGCAAACGGCGGTCGAAGCCAAAGATACCCAGCAGCTGCAATCCACTGCGACCCAGCTTCAACAGCAACTCAGCAGTTTTAATCAGGTGCTGGGTAACCTGAACTTAAAAAGTCAGGAAATTGACCAGATTCGTAATAATATGATGTCTGCAAACCAGCAAGTGCTGGCTTCTCCCCTCTTGAATGGTCAGGTGGATTTTAGCCAAGTGGACTTGAAAAAGATTGAATCGCAGATGGTCAATGTTCAAGCCGAAATGATCAAACTGGCCGGCTTGCTGATCCAGAATCCCGAGCAGAAACAAGGTTAAAACTCATTCAATCCCTTTCATCAAAAAACCAATCCGGCAAGAACCAGATTGACTTTTATTTTCCCTCAATGAGGAATTAAAGTCGCATATCGATCACGATCCGGCCATCAATTTTCCCTTGTTCCATACGCTGAAAAATATCATTGATATTTTGCAGCGGCTCAACATTAATATGTGCCTTAACCTTACCCCGGGCAGCAATATCCAATGCTTCCTTGAGATCCAGTCGTGTACCCACTATCGAGCCGCGCACCGTAATGCCGTCAAGTACCATATCAAAAATCGACAAGTCAAACTTGCCTGGTGGTAAACCATTTAGCACCATAGTTCCCCCCCGACGCACGATCGAGACTGCCTGTTCAAAAGCTTTGGGAGAGACTGCTGTTACCAATACCCCATGACAACCTTCTCCAGTGGCTTTCATCACTTCTTCTTTTACATCGGATTTCAGTGCATTTATGCCCACATCAGCACCCAGATTTTTGGCCAGTTCCAGTTTTGAGTCATCCACATCTATGGCAATAACATTAAATCCCATGGTTTTGGCATATTGAACAGCAATATGACCCAGACCGCCAATGCCCGAAATTGCCATCCAGTCTCCTGTTTTGGCATCAGCCATTTTCAGACCTTTATAGACAGTGACGCCTGCACAGAGAATAGGTGCAATTTCAAGTAAGTCTACTCCCTCCGGAATTACTCCTACATAATCTCCATCGGCCAGACAATATTCAGCAAAGCTGCCGTTGACCGAATACCCCGAATTTTGCTGTTTTCTACACAGGGTTTCCCAGCCCGCATAACAATGTTCACAATGGCCACACGCCGAATACAGCCATGGAATACCGACAATATCTCCTATTTTTAAATGGTCAATGCCTTCACCTATTTCAATCACTTCTCCTACTCCCTCATGCCCGGGAATAAAAGGTAAGCTCGGTTGCACCGGCCAGTCGCCATGCATGGCATGCAGATCGGTATGACAAACACCTGTGGCAATGATCTTGACCAGGACTTTGCCTGGACGAACTTGAGGGATGTTGAGTTCTTGGATTTCTAAGGGTTGGTTAAATGCAGTTACGACCGCTGCTTTCATTGTTGTTGGCATATTAATTCTCTCTTCTATTATTATAATTTCAGATTATTTTTGAATAATCTCCTTAATTATAGACAATAGAAAAACTGCAACAACTATAGAATTGTATTTCTCCGCTATTCTTTAAAAATTCTTAAAATTTTTTTGGCTGTTATTTTTAAATTATGCTCGACTATCTCCAAACAAATATTTTTATTTACACATAAATATAAGAATAATAATGATTTAATTAAATTCACTATCAGCAGATATAATATTTGGCGAATTCAAACATGAGGTGCGACAGTTTCAAAAGCCTTATGATAATCAACAAGCTGAGCAAACTTCTCTAATGGTGTAAGCCAATCTAACGCTTTTCTAGGACGAGTATTCAGTGACATGGCAACTTGATTTAAATAATGCTGATCTGCCTGATTTAAATCAATCCCTTTAGGTAAATATTGCCTAATTAAACCATTCATATTTTCGCATGTACCTTTCTGCCATGGCGAATGTGGGTCACAGAAATATACATCTATGCCTAAATCTTCTTCGAGGATTTTATGTTCTGACATCTCACGTCCACGGTCATAGGTCAACGTTTTACGTAGTTCTGCAGGTAAATATTTCAGAGCTTCAGTTAAAGCCTTGCGCACTGATTCTGCCTTTGCATCAGGTAATGTTGCCAAGATACAGAGCCGTGTATTTCGTTCAATAAGTGTTGCTATCGAACTTTTATTGTCTTTACCTTTAATTAAATCGGCTTCCCAATGACCCGGTATTTTTCTTTCTTGAACTTCGGCTGGGCGCTCATGAATAGTTTTAATATCCTGTAATATAGAATCTTTTTTAGGTTCACCGTTAGCTTTTCGCTTTTTATTTTCATGACGCAGACAGGATAATAAGTCTTTTTTCAACTCACCCTTTGGTAATGCTCGTATAGTTGAATAAATCGTTGTATGGCTTACATTCATTGTTTGATCCAAATCAGAAAATGTCTTTAAACGCTTCGATATTTGCTGAGGAGACCATAAACAACGGATCGCTTCAACAATAAATCTCCAGAGGATTGAGTCGATTTTGAGTTTTCTGTGACCACGTCTACGTCTAGCGAAGGTGTTATCAGAAGCATATCGAGCTTGATAAACGTCATTGATGCTATTTCTTTTAAGTTCACGATAGATCGTACTAGGATGTCTTTTAATAAGTTCAGCAAATTTTCTGGGTGAAAAGCCTTCTTTTCTTGACTCAAGCATTAATGCAGTACGATCTTCAAAGTTAAGATGATGGTATGACAATTTTATATACTCCATAAACCCTTTAAATTAATTAGGTGGTTTATGTCGCACTTCAAGTTTTACTCTGCCTTTTTATCCAAATAAGATAGCTTCAAATTTTAGACTACATCTTCTTAAGCCCGTATCTTTATAATAAGGTGATAATTAGTCATATTCGAAAGGAATTTAATCAATACTAATTAAAAGAAAGCCACTTCAGCAGTGGCTTTCTAGTTTGGTGTTGGGCTTATTTTTTGGGCTTTTCACGACGACCAGTTTTTTCTGCACAAATTCTTTGAAACCATCGCTTGAAAGTTCATGACCATAACCCGAATTTTTAATCCCGCCAAATGGCAGCTCTGGCGCAGTATCGGTATACCAGTTGATCCAGATCATGCCAGTTTCTACACGTGAAGCCAGCTTTTTCGCCCGCTCAATATTTTGTGAATGAATCACGCCTCCGAGACCATAATTAGAATCATTGGCAATCGATACAATTTCATCTTCATCTTTTGCGACATAGATCTGTGCCACAGGACCAAAGAATTCTTCATACCAGGCCGGATTATCACGGCTGATATTTTCCAGAATAGTTGGCTGATAGAAATTACCTTCATGCTCATAAGGCTTACCACCAGTCACGACTTTCGCGCCATTCTCTACTGCCTTATCAACCTGCTTGGTCAGTTTTTCCAACGCATCTGCTGAGGACAGCGGGCCAAGTGTAGTTTCAGAATCCAACGGATCACCAATTTTTAAGCCTTCAAAGACCTTGATCATGCCCGATTTAAATTGTTCCGCAATTTTCTCATGCAGGATAAAACGTTTAGCTGCTGTACAAACCTGCCCCGTGTTATTAACGCGTGCCTGACAGCCGATTTTGATCGCTTTTTCCAGATCAGCATCATCCAGCACAATAAATACATCATTACCGCCTAATTCTAGTGTCGATTTGGTGACATGTTTCCCAGCTTGCCCTGCTACTGCACGCCCTGCGCCTTCTGAACCTGTGAGAGCAACGCCTTGTACACGCGGATCCGCGATAATATCTGCGACCTGATCGCTACTGATAAACAGATTAGTCCACACACCTTTCGGCGCGCCTGCATCCAGAATCAACTGTTCAAAGGCTTCAGCACATTGCGGAACAATGCTGGCGTGCTTGGCTACCACAGGGTTACCAATCGCGCAGTTTGGGGCAAAGACACGCATCAACTGATAAAAAGGAAAGTTCCAGGGTTCTACTGCCATGATGATGCCTAAGGGATGATGCTCTACCCATGCTTCTCCTAGTTCCGTTTCATAAGAAACTGGCGCTAAAAACTCTTTGGCATGATCTGCATAATACTCAGCAATTTTGGCACAGCTTTCGATCTCACCTTCACTCTGCTTGATCAGCTTACCCATATCCAGTGTCATGATTTTAGCCAGTTCTGACTTGCGTTCCCGCATATTGTTTGCCAGTTTGCTAAGTACCTCAATCCGGGTATCTACTTGTTGAGTCCAATCCGACTTCAGGATTTTTTCTGCGGTATCCAAGGCATTTTGGATATCTTGATCAGTGTGTGACGGATAATCTTTTAATTTCTGGTTGTTAAAGGGGTTAATGGATTGATAACTCATAATTAGATCCCTGCTTGGCCAATTCAATTTTTATAAATGGATAACAACGTGATTTGCGTCGTGACAGAGGTAGTAGAACCGTGAAACTTTTTATTGAATAAATCTGAAAAGCTTAAAGACGCCATATCAACTTAGCATTGTTTTTTTCTGACTATGACTTTGCTTACAGATTGGTTCAAAAGATTACGCAGCGCAGGTAAAAGTTATATCGAGTGGTACAAATTAGAGCTATATAGTTTTCTTAAAATAATTATTCATAAGGCTAAAATCTGGTAACTTTTTTCAAAATAGTTTTTATATAAAAAAACCACCCTTTCGGGTGGTTTTTTCAATCTTAAACCAGCAATTACATTGCACGGTTTTTGATTTTGCGGATCGTTTCCAGCTGAGCAGCAGTTTCTGCAAGAGCAGCCAAAGCAGCAGCAGAGTCCAAATCGCTCTTTTGATTTGCTAGCAATTGTTCAGCGTGTTTACGCGCTTCAATAATTGCAGCTTCATCCAAGTTTTCTGCACGGACTGCTGTATCAGCAAGAACCGTAACAACATGCGGTTGAACTTCTAGAACACCACCAGATACATAGATTAATTCTTCTGTACCGTTTTCCAAAATAACGCGGATCGCGCCAGGTTGGAGCAAAGTTACCAGCGGAGCGTGACCAGGCATAATACCTAACTCACCGCCAGCACCTTTAGCAATTAGCATAGTTACAGTGCCTGAGTACAAAGACTCTTGAACACTTACAACGTCACATTGCATAGTCGCCATGAGAATCTCCTAAATTAGGGAACTAATTAAAGTTTCTCAGCTTTAGCAATCACTTCGTCAATACCACCAACCATGTAGAACGCTTGTTCTGGGATGTGATCGTATTCACCAGCTAGAAGACCTTTAAAGCCACGAATCGTTTCTTTAAGCGGTACAAGTTTACCAGGAGCACCAGTAAACACTTCAGCTACGTGGAACGGTTGAGAGAAGAAACGCTGGATCTTACGTGCACGGTATACAGTAAGTTTGTCTTCTTCTGACAATTCGTCCATACCAAGAATTGCGATAATGTCTTTCAATTCTTTATAACGTTGAAGAACGTTTTGAACTGAACGAGCGATTTCGTAATGCTCAGTACCAACTACAAGTGGATCTAGCTGACGTGAAGTAGAGTCAAGTGGATCAATCGCAGGGTAAATACCTTGAGAAGCGATGTCACGGCTCAATACAACAGTTGCGTCCAAGTGAGCGAACGTAGTTGCAGGCGATGGATCTGTTAAGTCATCGGCAGGTACGTATACCGCTTGGATTGACGTAATAGAACCAGACTTAGTAGATGTAATACGTTCTTGAAGAACACCCATCTCTTCTGCAAGAGTCGGTTGGTAACCTACTGCAGATGGCATACGGCCTAGAAGTGCTGATACTTCAGTACCCGCTAGTGTATAACGATAGATGTTGTCGACGAACAATAGTACGTCACGGCCTTTACCGTTTTCGTCTTTTTGATCACGGAAGTACTCAGCCATAGTCAAACCAGTCAACGCTACGCGTAAACGGTTACCTGGTGGCTCGTTCATCTGACCGTAGACCATTGCTACTTTGTCAAGAACGTTAGAGTCTTTCATTTCGTGATAGAAGTCATTACCTTCACGAGTACGTTCACCAACACCAGCAAACACAGATAAACCTGAGTGCGCTTTCGCGATGTTGTTGATCAACTCCATCATGTTTACAGTTTTACCAACACCGGCACCACCGAACAGACCAACTTTACCACCTTTCGCGAACGGGCATAGTAAGTCGATGACTTTAATACCAGTTTCTAGAAGGTCAGTAGAAGCCGCTTGTTCTGCATAAGAAGGCGCTTGACGGTGAATTGGTAAACGCTCTTCAGTCGCAACAGGACCAGCTTCGTCGATCGGGCGACCAAGAACGTCCATGATACGGCCAAGAGTCGCTGTACCTACTGGTACAGAGATCGGAGCGTTAGTGTTAGTTACGTTCAAACCACGCTTAAGGCCTTCAGTAGAACCCATTGCAATAGTACGAACTACGCCATCACCAAGTTGTTGCTGAACTTCTAATGTAGTTTCAGTACCGTCAACTTGGAGAGCGTCATAGATCTTAGGAACGCTGTTACGTTCAAACTCGACGTCGATAACCGCGCCGATGATCTGAATGATACGACCGCTACTCATTGCTGTCTCCTCAATTCAAACTAATATATGTTAAACGGCAGCGGCACCACCAACGATCTCAGAAATTTCCTGAGTAATCGCGGCTTGACGCAGCTTGTTATAAATAAGTTGCAGGTTCTTGATCAATTCACCCGCGTTATCAGTTGCAGCTTTCATTGCAACCATACGAGCAGACTGCTCACACGCGATGTTTTCGATCACACCTTGATACACCACAGACTCGATGTAACGAACCAACAAGCCATTTAAAAGCTCTTCAGCTTCAGGCTCGTAGATGTAATCCCAACCGTATTGACGGTTAAGCGTCTTGTCTTCTTCAGCAGCTGCCAAAGGAACAAGCTGTTCGATCTTTTGGTTTTGAGTCATGGCGTTGACAAAGCCGTTAGAAACCAGATAAATACGATCTAATTCGCCTTTATCATAAGCGTCTAACATCACCTGTACAGAACCAGATAACTGTTCAAGACTTGGAGTGTCGCCCACTTGAGTGGTCGCACCAAGCACTTTACCGCCGTAGTTTTTAAAAAACGAAACCGCTTTTTGACCAATCAAAGCAAATTGAACTTCAATTGACTGCTCTTGTTGCTGTTGAACGTGTTTTACCACTTTCTTGAACAGGTTAATGTTCAAACCACCAGCAAGGCCACGATCTGAAGACACAATGATATAGCCAACGCGCTTAACAGGACGTTCAACCATATAACGGTGTTTATATTCAGGATTCGCTTGTACCAAATGAGCAATTACACGGTGCATATTTTCGGCATACGGACGGCCTTGTGCCATGCGCTCTTGCGCACGACGCATCTTAGAAGCTGCTACCATCTGCATCGCGCGAGTAATTTTCTGCGTGCTTTTGATACTAGCTACTTTGGCGCGAATTTCTTTTAAATTTGCCATACGCTTAACCTAGTATTCGAAGGCCCTTACGAGCCCTCGAAGGTTGATTCCGTGAACCAAACCAACACCAATCTAGCAAGTTGCTAAATTAGTAAGTTTGAGTCGCTTTGAATTTTTCAATACCAGCTTTGAATTCAGCTTCGATATCTTTATCCCAAGCACCAGTCTCGTCAATTTTTTGCATTAACGCAGCGTGTTCTGAACGGAAGTAAGCAATTAACGCAGCGTCAAAGTCTACGATTTTCTTCACTTCTACGTCAGCCATGTAGCCTTCGTTAGATGCATAAACTGATACAGCTTGGTCAGCGATTGAGTATGGAGCATATTGTTTTTGCTTCATAAGCTCAGTTACGCGTTGACCGTGTTCAAGCTGTTTACGAGTTGCTTCGTCAAGGTCAGAAGCGAACTGAGCAAACGCTGCCAATTCACGGTACTGTGCAAGTGCAGTACGGATACCACCAGACAATTTCTTGATGACTTTAGTCTGCGCAGAACCACCAACACGAGATACAGAGATACCCGCGTTCACAGCAGGACGGATACCCGCGTTGAACAATGATGTTTCAAGGAAGATCTGACCGTCAGTAATCGAAATTACGTTGGTTGGTACGAATGCAGATACGTCACCTGCTTGAGTTTCAATAATCGGCAATGCAGTTAATGAACCAGTTTGGCCTTTAACTTCACCGTTAGTGAATTTCTCAACGTAGTCAGCAGATACACGAGAAGCACGTTCAAGTAGACGTGAATGTAGATAGAACACGTCACCTGGATAAGCTTCACGACCTGGTGGACGACGAAGAAGCAATGAAATTTGACGGTAAGCAACAGCTTGTTTAGACAAGTCATCATAGATGATCAGAGCGTCTTCACCGCGGTCACGGAAGTATTCACCCATTGTACAGCCAGAGTATGGAGCCAAGAACAGCATTGCTGCTGGATCGGCTGCAGCTGCTGCTACAACAGTTGTATACGCCATAGCGCCAGTTTCTTCTAGCTTACGTACTACGTTTGCGATAGTTGATTGTTTTTGGCCAACTGCAACGTAGATACATTTAATGCCAGAGTTTTTCTGAGCGATGATCGCGTCGATCGCCATAGCTGTTTTACCAGTCTGACGGTCACCAATGATCAACTCACGTTGACCACGGCCTACTGGGATCATTGTATCTACTGATTTATAACCAGTTTGTACAGGTTGATCCACTGATTGACGCCAAATTACGCCTGGTGCTACTTTTTCAACAGCATCAGAAAGTTTTGCATCAATAGGGCCTTTACCATCAATCGGGTTACCCAAAGCGTCTACGACACGACCAAGAAGTTCAGGACCAACCGGAACTTCTAATACACGACCTGTACAACGAGCTTTTTGACCTTCTTGAAGGCTTAAGTAGTTACCTAAAACAACGACGCCCACTGAATCCTGTTCTAGGTTCAGTGCCATACCGTATAAGCCGCCGTCGAATTCGATCATTTCACCGTACATTGCATCAGCAAGGCCGTGAATGCGCACAATACCGTCGGATACCATAACAATGGTACCTTCGTTTTTAGCGGTCGCGCTGGTGTCCAGATCGCCGATACGCTGTTTAATGAGCGCACTGATCTCGGATGGATTCAGTTGTTGCATTGCGCTATACCTCAATCTTTTTAAAGTTCAGTCTTCTTATATGCAATTAAGCTAGAAGACGAGTACGCATTTTTTCAAGCTTATTAAGCGCAGAATCATCTATCACTTGGTCGCCTGCACGAATAACCACACCCGCAATTAACGCTGGGTTCACTTCTACAGAAACATTTACTGCCGCAGCGAAACGTTTTTCTAACGCTTGAGCAAGAATTTGTTCTTGTACAGAAGTCAATGGGAATGCTGATTCAATTACAACATCCACAGTATTGTTATTCTGTGATTTGAGCTGTTCATATTCTGCAGCGATTTCAGGAAGCAAAGCCAAACGTGCGTTTTCAGCAAGCATAGTCAAAAAGTTTGACACTGCAGGCGTTTGGTCTTCGCCTAAAACTTTAGCAAAAAGTGCCACCTGCTCAGCAGGTGTCAACTCAGGGCGATTTAGATAAGCTGAAAATGCTTCGTCTTGCACCGCAGCACTGAGCAAGTTAAGTGCTGTTGACCAATTGTCAGTTGCACCTTGCTCAGAAGCGTAAGCAAATGCTGCTTTAGCGTAAGGGCGTGCCAACGTCAAGAGTTCAGCCATAATCCGCCTCTCTTAAAGTTTAGCAGCCAGCTGAGTCAGCATGGCATTGTGAGCTTCTGCGTCAACTTGCTGGCTAAGAATTTTCTCAGCACCAGCAACTGCAAGAGCAGCCACTTGTTGACGTAATTCTTCGCGAGCAGCATTGATTTCAGTATCAACAGCTTCTTTAGCTTGTTGACGAATACGCTCACCTTCAGCTGACGCTTGGGTACGAGCTTCTTCGACCAATTGCGCTGCACGACGGTTCGCTTGTTCGATCAATTGAGCCGCTTGTGCTTTTGCCGCGTCCAGTTCAGCTTTCACTTGTGCTTGCGCATCTGCAAGGTCAGCCTTCGCTTTTTCAGCAGCGTTTAAGCCATCAGCGATTTTACGCTGACGTTCACTAATCGCATTGATTAGTGGTGGCCATACAAACTTCATGCAGAATGCGACGAAAATCGCAAACGCAATCGCTTGGCCAAACAATGTGAGGTTGATATTCATTGCAAATTCCTCAAATAGTGAATTTCGGAATTAAGCTGATTAACCTACAAATGGATTAGCGAAGATGAAGAACAAGCCAATACCAACACCGATCATAGGCACAGCATCAAGAAGACCCGCGATTAAGAACATACGAGTTTGAAGTTGTGGAGCCAATTCTGGTTGACGAGCTACAGCTTCAAGGAAACGGCCGCCTAGAAGACCAAAACCAATCGCAGTACCTAAAGCACCGAAAGCGATCAAGATAGCAGATGCAATTGCAACTAGACCTAAAGTGAGTTCCATGATAATTCCTCAGAGGTTAGGTTTATACCAAATTAAGTTAAAAAATTGTGCCCAACCATCCCGTGACAGTTAGGCAATACCATTAATGCTTTTCGCTTGCCATGCTCAAGTATACGATAGTCAGCATCATGAAAATGAATGCTTGTAGCGTAATAACAAGAATGTGGAAGATCGCCCAAGGCACAGATAACGCCCACTGGATCCAGAACGGTAATAACGCGATAAGAATGAAGATTAACTCACCCGCATACATGTTACCGAATAGTCGTAGAGCCAATGAAACTGGACGTGCAAGGAAGGTTACCAATTCCAGAATCAAGTTCACTGGAATAAGGATCGCTTTTGCAACTGGGTTACTTGGGTTAAATGGGTTAAGTGCTAGTTCACCAACGAAGCCGCCAACACCTTTTTCACGGATGCTGTAGAATAAGATAAGTGCAAATACAGACAATGACATACCAAGGGTAATGTTAGGGTCAGTAGATGGAACGATCTTGAAGTATACGTGGTGTGGATCAATACCAAACAGGCCACCAATCACGTGTTGAGCGACATAAGGAATCCAGTCAACCGGGATAAGGTCCATCAAGTTCATGAGGAAAATCCACACGAAGATGGTTAGCGCTAGTGGAGCGATCAAACGCGATTTACCATGGAAGGTATCGCGTACACTTGAGTCAACAAACTCGATAATCATTTCGATTGCAGACTGGAACTTGGTAGGAACACCAGAGTTTGCAGCTTTCGCTACGAGCCAGAATAACAAGCAGAAAATGATACCAAGGCCGATTGACCAACCCATTGAATCCAAGTGAATAGCAGTGAACCCCATCTGTTGAGCTTCAGCACCGTTCTCGGCCAATTTCCATGTACCGTCTGGCATTTTGCCATAGGTCATATTGGTCAAGTGATGCTTGATATACTCGGTCGAAGTAAGGGCATGTTCTTCAGCAGCCATAAATCACACCTGGTCAATGTCAAAAAACTATAGAACAAACGAATATCGCGTGCTGCTTGATATCTCGCCTGCTCCTAAAAAAACTTTTCAATTTTTTGTTGTGTTTAAACTCGCTTTTGTAGACGTGACACCCAAAAAGGAGCGACCCACGACATGGCTTGAACGAGCATAAAACCACAAAACAACGCAACCGGGGATAACGGCTTGACATTGCTTAAAATTAAAATGAAACCAACAATCACAATTGCAAACTTGCCCATCAAGCCTTTATACATGTTCGAAAGAACCTGCTTAGATGCCCGGGCTCCTGCCGCTCGAAATGATTGCCATGAAAAATAACAACTCGCAAGCCAGCAGACGAACGCCCCCAAAGCGGCACTCAAGGCTACGGTTGAGTCTTTCACGACCCAGCCAATCAAGGCTGAAACAGGAATCATTAATGCTTGTAAGAGGACTAAAGCTTTCGCTAATCGTCGGTCAATCAAGCGACTAGTTCGGCTCATTATTTATTCACTCACAGCAAGCATGCTTGACAAGTTTAGCTGATGATTATTTTTAATCGCAGGCATTATAGAGTTACACCCCTGAACATGCAATCTTTTCCCGACCTTAGTCGTGTTTTTTTCAACAGATCAAATGCTGGCAAACTAATCAAAACTTGATTATTTTTAAATCATTGATGGGCATTTAACACACATTTACGGGTTTGCTCGGCCAATTTCTGCCAGGCCTGGATAAAGTCCCCTGCCCCACTCATGCTTTCATCAACACTCTGGAATACAATCGGTTTCAGTTTTCGGTACTGATTTTCACCAGCATGCGCTTCTGCCAGCAGACACATTTTGCTCTGCACACGACTGTCTTGCAGATACTTGATCTGCGCCACGGTTGGTGAGACATGCGGATCATCAGTCAAAGCCCCCATGAACTTCAGGTTCAATGGGCGTTCCAGATATTGATAGGCATCATGATAGGACCAATAAGGTTGAGCTTTACTTGTAGAACTATAACGCTGTGCAGTCAAAAACATGGTTTGGGCAAAGTCACGCGCATTTTTCCAATAGACCTCCCGATGCTCAGGCAGCTGCTGAGAACGTAAGGCTGCAATGAAGAAACCGATGCGCACTGCATTGTTGGGATCGAGCCAGACATGGGTATCGACGGTATCTTTTAAGGCTTGCCCACGTGGATTACGCATTGGCAAAGTGGTCAGAATACCCGAATCTAAAATCGCGATACTTTTATTGTTATTGTTCAACACTTTTGCCAACGGTGCTTCATGTGCCTGCCCCAACCAGATCACCAGGCCGGCATCCTGAATCGTTTTACGGTGTGCCGGGGTGAGGCTGACATCATGACCGCTTTGATTGGCCAATAATAAAGTCGGCTGTTCCACGCCTTGAGTAATGGTCTTGGCAATCAGATAAATCGGCTGCGTTGAAACCACCAAACTTTGCGACCAGCTAAGGGTACTGAACAAAGCCAGACTACACAGGGCAAGGAAACGGAACATGAAGAGAAATCACTATATAAGGACAAATTTAATAGTGTTATAATATAACAAAATCACAAAAATACCTATGCCCAATCGAAACTCTGGGCGCTTCATGTTAAGATTTGAAATCTTTTAATTTTCAGTTTCGCACCTGAGGTGAACTATGGGTTCATGTTCGCACGAACACCACAATGCATTGCACGGCGTACACGACCATCCAAATGTCGCGCAACGTCTGGCCGAAGCAGAGAGTCTTTGTGCGGCAAGTGGCGCACGCCTCACTCCTTTACGCAAAGAGGTACTGGAACTGATTCTGAATGCAAGCGGCCCGATGGGTGCGTATGACCTGCTGGCACAAATGAAAAATGCCAGCGACCGTCCCGCTGCCCCACCAACGGTGTACCGTACACTCGACTTTTTATTAGAAAAAGGCTTTATTCACCGCCTGACCTCTATTAATGCCTATATTCCCTGCTGCCATCCGCGTGAAGGCCATCAGGCGGCATTCTTGATTTGTACTGAATGTAAAGCAGTCAAAGAAGCATCTGCACAAGGTTTATTAGAACAACTGGATGCCTTGGCGGCTTCAGACGATTTTAGTGCACACCACAGCATTATCGAAATTTCAGGAATCTGTCAGCAGTGTCGCAACAAAGCTTGAATGCATCACCCTTGATCCAGCTTTCCAAGATCTGGGTCAATATTGATGATCGTGACATTTTAAAGGCGATTGATTTCTCTTTGCAGGAGAAAGAGATTGTTACGCTGATTGGTCCGAACGGTGCCGGTAAGTCGACCTTAATAAAGGTCATGCTTGGGATCGTCAAACCAAAATCCGGTGAAATCAAAACGGCGCGCAAGCTGAAATTCTCTTATGTGCCACAAAAATTCAATCCGTCACATAGTTTACCGCTACGGGTTAAAGATCTGCTGGCACTAGAAAAATGCCCTTCAGCTATTAAAGCTGAAATTATCCGTGATACCGGTATTGCCAAGCTGGAAAATTCCAAAGTTCAGCAATTGTCTGGTGGTGAACGTCAACGTGTTCTGCTAGCACGTGCCTTATTACGTCAGCCGGATATTCTGGTACTGGATGAACCGATGCAGGGACTGGATATTCAATCCGAAGCTGAACTGTATGAATATGTCCGCAGCCTGCCAGAAAAATATGGCTGTGCCATTTTAATGGTATCGCATGACCTGCAATGGGTGATGCAAGGCACGCATCGTGTGGTCTGCTTGAACAAACATATCTGTTGTAGCGGCCTGCCAGAAAGCGTGCAGCGGCATCCGGAATACCAGGCCATTTTCGGTACCAATCGGGTGTTCTACCAACATCATCATGATCATTGTGCCCATGGCGATTCAGCCACACCTTGTCAGCACGATTCACGCCCCCACATTCACCCCGAGCCGGAAGCTTAAGCCATGATGGATTGGTTATCTCTCCTATTACCTGCATGGATTATGGGAACACTCTTGGTGTTCCTGACCGCACCGCTTGGCTGTCTGATGCTATGGCGCCGTATGTCATTTTTCGCCGACACCATGGCGCATGGTACTTTATTGGGTGTTGCGATTGCCGGTGCAATGAGCCTGCCACTCTGGATGGGTGTCAGCTTTATCGCAGTCTTATTGGTTGCTGTGCTTTGGGTACTGTATGACCCACGTTTGCCAAATGATGCATTGCTTGCACTCTGCTCAGCAACCCTGCTCTGTTCAGGTTTATTATTCATTCAGCATTTACCAAGTTTAAGACCGGAATTGCTTAGCTATTTATTTGGTGATCTACTCACTATTTCATGGACAGATCTTCCTACTTTTGCCGTCGTGATTATCTTGGCTTTGGCTGTCCTGTATAAAAGCTGGCAGGCACAGATTCAGATTGCGATTGATCCTGATATGGCGATCAGTGAAGGCGTGAATGCAAAACTGCAGCGTCTGATCTTTATGTTGTTATTGGCACTGTTTACTGTATTGGCATTACGTGCGGTCGGTTCTCTTTTGATGGGTGCCTTACTAGTGATTCCAGCACTCACTGCTCGCCTATTGGCAAATTCTCCGCGTCAAATGGTGATCTGGGCTTTTGTGATTGCACAAATTGGTGTGACAGTCGGACTCTGGTCAAGTGCAGGTCTGAATACGTCAACAGGTTTGACCATTGTGCTGACCATGTCAGTGCTGTTTGCTGCTATTTTTATTCTACAGAAGTTTAAAAAACTGGCTTAAGGCATGACAGGCAAATTTTATCTAATTAGTGCCTGCTTGCTCGGACACAAGGTCCGTTATGATAGTCGCGACTGTCTGGTAAAAGAGTTGGTCGATTATTTATTGCCGGAGCAATATGTCACGATTTGCCCTGAAGTCAGTGGTGGTTTGCCTATACCCCGACCCGCAGCAGAGATTCAATCTGGCGATGGTCGAGATGTGCTGCTGTACCAAGCTCATGTTATAGATATAAATGGTACAGATGTTTCCGATGCCTTTATCAAAGGCGCCTATGCCGCTTTAGATCTTGCCCAAAGATTTCAAGCGACACATGCCATCCTCAAAGCCAATAGCCCTTCTTGTAGCAGCAAGCTGATTTATGACGGCTCATTTACTGGAAATAAAATTCAGGGTAATGGTGTGACGGCTGCATTACTTAAACAGCATGATATTAAGGTCATGACTGAAGATGAATTTTTACAGATGATTCTTTAAGAGATCGTTGAATTCCCTCTCCTGTAAGAAGAGGTTCTCCTACTGATGTACTAGACTCAATAAAAATGCGGCTCCAGCGAACAAGCTGGCAAAAGTTCGATTCATGACTTTCTGCTGTTTTGGCGATTTCAGAAGACGCAGAACCTTGGCAGCCAGGCCGGTATAGCCTGCCATCACGATCAGATCAATCGTTACCATAGTCGCGGCCATAATCACATATTGAATCCATTGCGGTTTAGATAAGTCCAGAAATTGCGGCAATACTGCCAGCAAAAATACAATCGCTTTGGGATTACTCATATTGACCAGAAAACCGTGGATGACGAGTTTCCCAGCTGATTTTCGTGCGAGTTCATGTTTAATTTCAATCGACTGCGCTGGTGCTTTCCACTGCAAAAGGGCCAGATACAGTAAATAAGCAACCCCAAACCATTTCACAGCAAGAAATGCCCAAGGTGTAGTCGCGAACAATACCCCTGCCCCGGCAGCCACAATAGCAATTTGAACCAATAGGGCGAGTTGCAGGCCGAGCGCATTCCAATATCCATGTCGGAAGCCATAATTTAGTCCGCTCGACATCGAAGCAATAGCACCCGCACCTGGGGAAATACTGATCACCCAACAGGCTAACATATAAGCAAACCAGACTTGATAGGACATGGAGATTTAACTCATTCAGATTCAGGATCCAATTATATGACTTTTCCAATATTTTCAGCCAAAAAAATTGCTTAAACATCAGACTGCATACTATTCACTCTATAGTGCTTCAGGCACAATAGCAGGATTGGATACAGAAATTTATTACAGGAGCCATGAATGACAGCCCAATCTGTAATTTTGCCATTACCTTCAGATCATGCTCGCTTTATTGTTTTACGCCTGAAAGATCTCAGTATTGAAGATTTTAAGGAACGATTAGAACAGCTATTTACGACACGCGATCGCCTGATTACCCAACATCCGAATGCGCAAATTAAAACGGCTGTCGCTTTTGGTTCTGAACTCTGGTCAAAATTGTATGAACAGGCACCTGCTGGTTTTAAACAATTAGAGCCAATTCAAGGTTCATTTAATATGCCTGTGGTTCCCGCTGATGTACTGATTCATATTGCCAGTGCGCGTGCCGATATCTGTTTCGCCTTGAGTCAGTCTTTCTTCGAAGGTATTCGCGATCAGGTTGAAGTACTAGATGAGCGTGTTTGCTTCCGTTACTTTGATGGCCGTGATATTACCGGTTTCATTGATGGGACTGAAAATCCGCAATTCCCGGATGATCGAGCTGAAGTGGCTTTACTGGGTGAAGATGCTGGCATTTTCCAAGACGGTTCATTCATTTTTGCGCAGCGTTATGCCCATAACCTGGATAAATGGAAAAAACTCAAAGTCGATGCTCAAGAACAAGTGATGGGTCGTACCAAACTTGAATCGATTGAGCTCGAGGATGAAGTAAAACCTGCCAATGCGCATATCGCTCGTACTGTCGTTGAAGATGAGGAAGGCGAGGAAATGGAAATTCTACGTCACTCTCTACCTTATGGAGATGGTCGTGGTGACCAAGGTCTATTCTTCATTGCTTATACCAAAGACCTGAAAATCATTGATACCATGTTAGTGCGTATGTTTGGTACATCAGGCGATGGGATCCATGACCGCTTGCTACACTTCGTGACTCCAATGGATGGTGCGTATTACTTTGCACCAAGTGAGGAGTTACTGGAAGAGGTTTTGGAAGGGTAAAATTTATAAGGTCGGTGATTGCTACATTCTCCATAATGTAGCAATCTAAAAAATTATTTTTTAAGAAAATTTCTATAATTAATATTTTCACACCCTAGAGTAAATGTTAAGCACTTTAAATCTGAATCTAAAATCAATTTATAGTCATTAATTTTCCTGTTACTTTCCCTAATATTGGCATTATATAAATATTTTTTCTCTTCTTTAATATAAGAAAAATTAGAGATGGATCCGGAAATTTGAACAACTCCTATAAGTGATACTCTGCTCCTCAAATGATGTTATAAACATCAATATATGGAGTATTTTATGGCACGTAGACCAAGAAGAAATCATTCAAACGACTTTAAGGCTAAGGTAGCACTTGCTGCGATCAAAGCAGAAAAAACACTTGCTGAATTGAGTTCTGAGTTTGATGTTCATCAAAACCAAATTATTGACTGGAAAAATCAACTGATTTCAGCTTCCTCGCAAGCTTTCGATCAATCAAAAGCTCCAACAGAACCACCCATCGATCTAAAAAAACTACATGCAAAAATCGGTGAGCAGGCATTAGAAATTGATTTTTTAGAAGGTGTGTTGAAGAAACTGGGCCGCTTCAACCACAAAAGTTAATCGATGACTCACTTCAGATTTCAGTATCTAAGCAAGCTCAGCTGCTGAAAGTCTCCCGTGGTTGTTATTACTATCGCCCAAAACCTGTTAGCTCATCAGATCTGAAGCTGATGCGGTGTATGGATGAGTTACATATGCAATACCCTTTTGCAGGTAGCCGTATGATGCGTGATTTGTTGAATCGTCAAGGACATCATATAGGACGACGTCATACACGTACTTTAATGAAGAAAATGGGCATTAATGCGTTATATTGCAAACCAAATTTAAGCCAGGCTAATCAAGCTCACCGCAAATATCCATATCTGCTCAAAGGATTGGCTATTCAGCGCAGTAATCAAGTGTGGTCTACGGATATAACGTATATCCCTATGGCAAAAGGCTTTGTTTATTTATGTGCTGTGATTGATTGGCATAGCCGCAAGGTACTTGCGCATAGGGTATCGATTAGTATGGAGGTTACATTTTGCATAGAAACATTAAATGAAGCTATTGAAAAATATGGTCGACCTGAAATATTTAATACAGACCAAGGCAGTCAGTTTACCAGTGATGCATTTATTGATGTATTGAAATCAAATGGCATTCAAATCAGTATGGATGGTAAAGGTCGATGGGTTGATAATGTGATGGTTGAACGATTATGGCGGAGCGTTAAATATGAAGAGGTGTATCTCAAAGCCTACAGCAATGTTTTGGATGCGAAGAAGCAATTAAACGCATATTTTGAATTTTATAATTTGAAACGACCTCATTCGAGTCTGGACAAAATGACTCCAGATGAGTTTTACTATGACCAGCTACCACAACAAAATAAGGTAGCTTAACTAGAGCAGAGTATCACTTATAAATAAGCTTTTAGTTGTTCAAACATGTGGGACCACCTCTATTATCACCAGCCAATATACTCCCGTAATCACTTTCTAAATTAGAAGATGAAGAATTTACTACTGGAGCTTCAATAACTAAATTTGATAACTTATTATATATAAAAAAGTTAGATATAAATTTTTTATAAGGTCTTTTCACATAATCTAATTCACTAAATTCCCTTATCCGAAAGGCAACTATTTTTTTATCTTGATAAAGTATTTTTAAATCTACAGTTGATTTTAAAGGCACAGTACCTTGATATAAAATATAAGTTTTTTGACTATTTAAAACTTCGACGCCATAACTCTTAAGAATGTAATCTCCACCAGAATATTTTTTGTTTTTATCCCCATAATCAACTAAACTTAATTTTAAATTTTTATTTAATTGAGAGAATCTACCAAATTGATCCAGAAATAAAACTGGTTCTTTAATTTGGGTAGCACTTTGCTGGTAATCATTCCAATCTATATTTTTTGCGTGACATAATAGTGAAAAGAAGCTACTGCTAATTATTACGCAGATTCAAATCCCAAGTGCAACACATTTGTAGTTAGTTGAAAAAGTTAGGTGTATTCATAGAATCATTAGACTTTTTCAACTCGCAATTGGAAAGCACACAATGAAGAAATACACCCAACTTTCTCAAGATGAAAGATACGAAATTTATGCTACTTTGAAAAGTAAAAGTTCAATCGCTACCCTTGCTCGGGAATTAGGACGTTCACGATCAACCATCTACCGTGAATTAAAAAGAAATACTGGGCAACGTGGATATAGAGCTCAACAGGCAGCTAAATTTGCAAGTCAAAGACGGTACCGTCCTTCATCATCAATGACAGCATTTGCCTTCGCTTATATTGATTATTTGATTGGTTTGGACTGGTCACCCGAACAAATTTCAGGTGCTTTAACACAACGCGGTTGGCTGGATGTACCTTCACATGAGTGGATTTACCAGTACATTTATCAAGATAAATCAAAAGGCGGTAAACTTCATCTACATTTAAGGCATCAGAAGAAATATCGAAAACGCGGTTACAAAAACACGGATCGTAGGGGTCAAATCATTGATAAAACAAGTATTCACTGCCGAGACCAGGTCATTGATCAACGACAACGTTTAGGAGATTTCGAAGGTGACACGGTGATTGGTAAACATCATAAAGGTGCTTTATTGACTCTCGTTGATCGAAAGAGCCTGTATGTACATATTGTTCATTTAGGGCCAACAAGAGCATCCTCTCAAACGATTACTTGTGCATTAGATCGTTTACAAATGAGCCATGCTTATAGTGTGACATTTGATAATGGCAAAGAATTTTCCGAACACAAAAGAATTACTGATGCTGGCATAGAGACGTATTTTGCTGATCCTTACAAGTCTATTCAGCGAGCTAGAAATGAAAATACGAATGGTTTAATCCGTCAATATCTGCCAAAATCATCATCGTTTGATGGCGTGTCAAACGAACAAATAGAGCAGATAGAATTTGCACTCAACCATCGTCCTAGAAAAACACTAGGTTGGTATACACCGAGTGAAGTTATGGCTGGTTTTTATACTGTTGCACTTGCCGCTTGAATCCGCCTTACTATAGATTTAAGTATTTTCATATTTTAACCCGAATCGCGGATAAAAAATTGACTTGAAAAATAAGAGGACTAGAGCCATCAGTTGAGTTACCACATAAAACTTAAAACTCTAGTCCCGATGTTTAATAGTACCGAATTATTTTGCGTAATTGATGATTTCTTTCTTAAATTTGAAGCAACCTACTGGAATTTCCTTAAACAAAGTCGTCGTTTCTCCAGAGTCCGAACTGATCAGCTGAAAGATACAGATCTTCATTAGTTGAGAGTGCAATTGAATTCGGTGCACACAGCAGCATTAAAGCCTGTTTAAAGGTTTCAGCCTTGCTTTGATCTTGCTGTTCAATCTGATCCAGAAATTTTTTCAGATGATCTAACCCTTCTAAGGGATCTGTTTGCTGATTTTTGGCAATCTCACTTAAGGCTTTACTATGATTCAAACTAGATTCAAGCTGGCTTTTCACAGGACTGGCATTTAAGTGATTGGCATTGGCATTTTCTTGTTTATAGGTAGAGAGAAGCAAGCCAGCTCCCGCTCTAAGTGCTCCCCATTGATCTGTTCTTAACTCAAAGCCCTCACCACGCCCGTCGCTAGCCTCATCTTCTTTTGGATGACTTAGATTTCCTAAATTTAGCTGACT
The DNA here is from genome assembly GCF_033558715.1 of Acinetobacter sp. YWS30-1. Classification (NCBI taxonomy): domain Bacteria; kingdom Pseudomonadati; phylum Pseudomonadota; class Gammaproteobacteria; order Moraxellales; family Moraxellaceae; genus Acinetobacter; species Acinetobacter sp. YWS30-1. The sequence goes on from NZ_CP114606.1 coordinate 2,898,759, forward strand.
GGCTCCATGACTACTTTGCAGCTGTGCACTAATCTGTCCAGTTGTATCATCGAAGCGAAGCTGGTTAAAACCTTCACCCTCCACCTCTTGAGAACGGATACCACTTAGTTTTTTAGTGAATGGCAACTGCCCCTTCTTATCAAACATAGTTTGATAACGTTCAGCTTCATGAATACGTCCAACAATAAAGGGACGATCAATATCTCCTTCGAAGAAATCAATCACTACAATTTCCCCGATACGTGGATGGAATCGGGCGCCATAACCTTCACCTGCCCATGGCGTTAGCACATCTACCCAGGCCGAATCAGTGTCATTATCATTGGCGCCAGCACCACCATCATGCTGATGATCTTCACTACGGGTAAATAAAAAGCGAACCTTCACGCGTCCCCATTCATCGATATAAATAGTTTCACCTTCAGGCCCTACCACTTTCGCCCGTTGTGGATAGGCCACGGGCCGATGTTGTAGTGGATGATATTCAGGTATCACCGGAATATCTCGACGAATTAAATACAGCTCATTACCTTGTCTCTCGTCATCCAGAACTTTCCAGTGACTGGATTGCATGAGCTGATCCACCTGTAGCAAAAGATCTTTCGGTAAATTATTCTGGTTATAGAAGTGTTTGCCCAAAATTAAAAATTCACGCTCATTGTACGGATGTTGATCAATTTCGGGATGGTCATGCAGTTCAAACCAGTAACCGACTTGGGCATCACGAACACTACTGCTGGCCTTAAAATATTTGGACCGCATGGCATGATAGTGACTAAGTTGCTGACTAAGTTGATCCAGTTGAGCTGGGCTGGATGATGTAGCCTGATCTTCTCTCTTTAGGTCACTGGTCCAAGCTGGACTGATGTTCCAGACATCTTCCAGACTTAAACTGGTATGATCCTGAACACTACTTTGCTGAATATTCACCAACTGCTGGTTTTGCTCTTGCTCCAAATCTATAGCTTGCCAGCGTTGCAATCCAACATTGTTTGGCACTAATTGGCGCTCAGCAATTAGGCTGGTGATAGTATCGAATTGCTCAGTTGCATGACTGCGATGGAAGCGGATGGAACGGCGCTTTAAGGCTTGAAAATATTGCTGCTCATCAACAAGACGCAGGACTTGTGGCTGAATGGTTCGAGCTGATATTGAAATGATTAATTCCTTTTCATCAATCAGCCAGTTAATACCCTCACTACGCCATAGGCGGGTCAGAAAGTCATAATCACTTTCATTGGACTGTATGACCAATGGCCGTACATCATATTCACGATTTAGTCCGGAAAGATCCAAACTTAAACTTTGCGCAAATAAGCCACTTCGCTTTTGCCATTCAGCAAACAAAATTTCACTGATTTCTTTGACACTTTTATTCAAAAACACACGACTATTACGGCGTTTATGCCAAAGTGAAGTCGCATCTTCGAGAGTCAGCTGATAGACACTTAAAGCACCATCGCTATAACCCTGTTTAGCTGCGGTAATGATACCTGTAGTTCGGAAAAGCTCACCTTGATCAGTGACTTGATCAACAGCAACCTGACAGCCAATAAACTGTTTTAAGGCAATATAAGGATGGGTGGATAGACAAAGTAATTCAGCATGTAGCCCCTCATTGATCCAGTGCCTGCCTTCAATACGCTGAATCAGAACCTGAGAATTTAAAATTTCATTGGAAAATCGGAGATGAAGTGCACGCTTCTGTGAGCTTAGACCCAAACCTTCAAGCACCGTATAAATACTCTGTAGCATTTTATAATTATTATTTGAGGTTATTTTTATCGCACTGATTTTAGGGAATAAGCTTAGAACAATCCATCTTGGTATTTATTTCACATGAATTAACCACGAATAGCCTTAACCTGACCTTATATCCTCTATGCTTATGAAATAGAAGATGTATTCTGTTTCAACCTTTTCAATTTTTCTGATTATTTGCCGATTCACTTACTGCTACACTGAAAGCCGAATACTTTATATCTCCTACATCATCCTCGATTACAGGATAAGCCAGAGGCCAAGGACATGCTTGAGTTACATTCTAAACTTCCCAATCTGGGCGTTACTATTTTTAGTACCATGTCGGCCTTGGCACAAAAACTCGGAGCAATTAACCTGTCACAAGGTTTTCCAGATTTTCCTGCTCCACCGCAATTGATTGAAGCCCTCAGTCGGGCGGCTGAAAATGGTTTTAATCAATATGCACCGGGTGATGGTTTACCAGTATTACGTGGGCTGGTCGCTGATCTTTATCAGCATCGTGACCAGCTCACTCTAGATCCGGTAGATGAAATCACCGTTACCCCTGGCGCAACGATTGCAATCTTCTGTGCAATTCAGGCAACGGTACGAACAGGTGAAGAAGTCATTATTTTTGATCCCAGTTATGACAGCTATGCGCCAAGCGTGAAGCTGGTCGGTGCCAAACCGGTACATATCGCTCTAGAATATCCTGGTTTTTCTGTGGACTGGAATAAGGTCAAAGATGCAATCAATGACCGTACCCGCATGATTGTAGTGAATACACCGCATAATCCCACCGGAACGGTATGGACAGAGCAAGACTGGCAACAGCTGATTGAACTGATTCGTGATCGCAATATTGTAGTTCTGTCTGATGAAGTTTATGAACATCTGGTATTTGATGAAGTTCGTCATCATTCTGCAGCATCATTTCCGGAACTCCGTGAACGCAGTTTTGTGATTGGTTCTTTTGGTAAAACCTTTCATGTGACCGGCTGGAAAACTGGTTTCTGTGTTGCACCGCCAGCCTTAATGCAGATGTTCAGACAGATTTACCAGTTTGTCAGCTTCTGTGGTGTAACGCCAATTCAGGTGGCTTTGACTGAATATATGCAGCTACATTCTGAACATATCCATGAGCTGTCCGGTTTTTATCAGACCAAACGGGACCTGTTTAATCATGCACTTACAGATTCCCGTTTTCACTGGACGCCGTCTCAAGGTACCTATTTCCAGAATCTGGATTACAGTGAAATTCGTCCTGATCTGGATGCACTGTCGATGTGTCACTATCTGGCTGAACAGCATGGCATTGTAGCGATTCCGGTATCAGCGTTTTATCAGGAGCCGCCTAAAGATTTACACTTATTACGCTTCTGCTTCGCCAAAAAAGATGAAACCTTGATAGAAGCGGCACAGATTCTTTCCAAAGTTTAAAAAAAATAGACTTATTGGTTACTGAAAAGCTAAGGCGTTCTTGATGCGGATCAAGGATAATTTAGTCCTGATAAATATATGAAAAATCAAGAACAGGATGTCATATGGCACAGCAAGCATTGGTTCACCAGCAGAATTTATGGAAAACATTTTTTATTTTCCTGTTACCGCTGGTCGTTACCAACATCCTGCAAAGCCTGTCCGGTACGATTAATACTGTTTTTGTCGGGCAAATGCTCGGCGTGCAAGCAATTGCCGCTGTGGCAGTATTTTTCCCGATTCTGTTCTGTCTGATGGCTTTTGTGATTGGTCTCTCTGCAGGTTCTACGGTTCTGGTAGGACAAGCTTGGGGTGCCAGAAACCTGGAAAAAGTGCGCTGTGTAGTTGGCTCTACCCTGTTTATGACACTGATTGGTGGCAGCCTGATTGCCCTATTGGGTGTATTTTTTGCTGAAAATATCCTGCAATTATTAGGTACAGATCCGGATGTGATGCACCTGTCTTTGCCTTACGTGCAATGGATGCTGGCTGGTAGCCCACTGATTTTTATTTATATTATTTATACTTCAATTTTACGCGGGGTTGGAGACAGTACTACGCCACTGTTTGCCTCTGCTTTGACGATTGGCGTTGGCTTAGTGGTGACACCAGTCCTGATCGCCGGTTATTTCGGTTTTCCTAAAATGGGGATCATCTCTCCAGCAATTGCAACCATTCTGGGCAACTTGGCTGTTCTGTTATTTCTCATTCTCTATTTAAATTATAAGCGTCATCCTCTAAGACCAGACTGGGCGTTGATCAAAGATATTCGTCATCAGCCCCAGCTCAGCAAGATTATCCTGCGCTTAGGTATTCCAACCGGGGTTCAAATGGTGACGACTTCAGTCGCTGGTCTGGTCATTGTGGGCCTGGTCAACCGTTATGGTGCCGAAGCAACAGCGGCCTATGGTGCCGTGAATCAGGTACTGAATTATATTCAGTTCCCTGCTCTTTCTATTGCCATTGCAGCTTCTGTCTTTGGGGCACAGGCCATTGGTGCTGGTAAAAATGATTTGCTCAATAAAGTGACCCGAACTGCCTTAAGTATGAATATCTTGTTCACAGGTAGTCTGGTAATTCTGGCTTATCTGTTTTCTAAATATCTCATGGCACTATTTATCACTGATCCACAGGTCGTGGTATTGGGTCAGCAACTTCTCTTCATTGTCCTATGGTCGATTTTGTTCTTTGGTGCTAGTGCAATTTTCGCTTCGATCATGCGGGCCAGTGGCACAGTAACAATCCCTATGTTGATCAATATCATTGCCATTATTGGAATTGAAGTACCAGCTGCCTATATGTTCAGCCGCTGGTGGGGTTTACAAGGGATCTGGTATGGCTATGCCCTTGCCTTTGTCTGTCTTTGTATTATGCAAGGCTTGTATTACCAGTTTATCTGGAAGAAAAAGACCATCGAGGCACTGGTTTAATCTTCCGGCCTGAACTACTGGATAAACCTTAGTAAACCACCTCTAAAGAGCGTATTACCTGCTTAATCCATATTTTTTATATGGATTCATTTTTATTATATTTTTCAGCCATGAAGATCCTTGTTATAAGCAGTGTATTGTATAAAAACACAAGGTCTTCTCATGGCTAAACGACAAATTAAACTGGGTGCTTTTATTCCAACGACTTCGCAACATGCGGCAGGTTGGCGCCATCCTGAATCTCGTACTCAGGATCATTTAAGCATTGATTATGCGATTGAATTAGCAAAAACTGCTGAACGCGGCCTGTTTGATGCCTATTTCCTTGCAGATGGTCTGGCAGTCAACTGGAGTCATGGCGCTTCCAAACATAATAAGAATGTCGGTTATAGCGATAAAGTTGTGGGCTTTGAACCCGTCACCTTATTCGCAGCGATTTCAGCCGTCACCCAAAATATTGGTTTTATTGCAACTGCTTCTACCACCTATGAAGAACCGTATCTGTTGGCACGAAAATATGCCTCTTTAGACCATATCAGTAAAGGTCGTGCCGCATGGAATGTCGTGACCACCATTTCTGCTGAAACCGCACGTAACTTTGGTTTTAGTGCCCATCCGGATGCCAAAGTCCGTTATGAGCGCGCGGATGAATTTATTGAAGTTGTACAGAAGCTCTGGGATTCCTGGGAAGATGGTGCATTCCTCTATGACAAAGAAAACGGTCATTTCTTTGATGCATCTAAACAGCACGAACCACTGCATAGCGGCAAATATTTTAATGTCCAGGGAGCACTCAATGTCCCTCGTCCACCACAAGGCTATCCAGTGATTGTTCAGGCGGGCCAATCTGAAGATGGACGTGAGCTGGCCGCCAAATATGCCGAAGTGATTTTTACCGCCCAGCAAAGCCTGTCTGATGCACAAGCCTTCTACCGTGATGTTAAAGGCCGTCTGGCTAAATACGGTCGTCATCCAGATGATCTAAAAGTAATGCCGGGGGTTTCTGTCTTTGTGGCTAAAACCGAACAGGAAGCAAAAGAAAAATATGATTTACTGAATAGTCTAATTCATCCAGATGTCGGTTTGGGCTTACTGTCTGGTCTGGCAGGTGATATTGATCTTTCAAACTATGATTTGGATGCTCCATTTCCTCTAGAAGACATTGAGATCAAGTCTAGTCGTCAGCAAATGATGTTTGAGATTGCTGCGAAGCATCACTTCAGCATTCGCCAGCTATATGAATATATTGCCTCTGCTCGCGGTCACTGGACACTGATCGGGACACCTGCACAGGTAGTCGACCAGCTACAGGAATGGTTCGAAAATGAAGCTGCGGATGGCTTTAATGTATTACCACCAACTACGCCTGCCGGTTTGAATGACTTTGTCGATTTCATCGTACCCGAGCTACAGTGCCGTGGTTTGTTCCGGACTGAATATGAAGGTACAACTCTACGTGAAAACTTAGGATTGAAACGGCCAGAAAATCAGTATGTGATTACGCAACAAAATACTGCGGTTGCCTCTTAAACCATCCATTATAAAAAATGCCCGATAGGGCATTTTTTATTTCTTTAAGTTAAGCACTGGGGTAATTGGTGCTAGTGGAAATGACAACTATGGGCGAGGTTGTGTCGCTGTTGATTTCTGTTTAATTTAAAATGAATGAAGACCCTAGCCTACCAGCAAAACTGACCAGAGCTTGTAAGTAGCAGCTGTTGATCCTTCACGATTGAAAAATTTAATACTTTTAGAATTTCTTTTTTCAACTGCTGTAGACGCGTATTCTGGCGCTTGCGTGGATAAGATAAAGACACCTTTAAAACCTGTTCGATTCGTCCAGGATTAGCCTGCATTACCACAACTGAAGTGCTCAGTAATAAAGCTTCAGCAATATCTTGGGTCGCTAAAATCACGGTAATTTTTTTGGCTTTCCAGATTCGCTGTAATTCTTCATGCAGATGATGACGCATCAGCGCGTCCAGTCCAGCAAAAGGATCATCTAATAATAATATATCCGGTTGAGTAACCAGGCTTTTGGCAATGGCCACTTTCAGATTCATGCCAGCAGACAAGTGTGATGGATAAGCATCCTTAAACGGCGTCAGTTGCAGCAATTCCAGCTGTTCCTGAATTCTTCGGTTTTCCTCTTCTTTGCTTAAAGGGATTTGATGTAAGGCCATGCGGATATTTTCCGTCACACTGAGCCAGTTAAACAGTCGATGATCCTGATAGACAATACTGAGATTTGGAAGATGTTCAGCTGGCTGTTTTCCCTGAATCAGAATCTGTCCCTGTTGATGCTGCTCTAAGCCCTTCAGTAAGCGTAACAATGTGGATTTACCGCAGCCAGCATGCCCTATCACACTGACAAAATCACCTGCATGAATATCTAGATTAATATCTTCGAGGACTTGGGTCTGCTGATCTGGTGCGGTGCTATAACTTTTATATAAATTTTGAATCGTGATTCTACATTGAGAGTGCTCCGTCATTTTTCCTCACCTTTTGCTGCAATACATATTTAATGATTGTTCTAGACTGGATCTATCCTGTTTATGAACTTGGATAAATTTCTGTCTCTTTTAGATCTGCTGAAAATAGGACTCTTTTGACTATAAAAGAGTTTAGGGTAAGGAGTTATCTTGATTTTTTATTTGGTTATCAAAAGCATGTATAGATTTTAATAGTTAGATATAAAATTATATATTTCAATGTCTTAAAATTTTTTTCTTCTAGAAAACGTTATTTAAAATATTCCTCATAACCAAATCACAACAATGCTTAGGGCAATAAAAAACCCGCGAATGCGGGTATCCAATTGGCTCAGCTTACCAGGCCAATTTATATTGTTCTAATTCATGCGGCACAAGCTCGACCTGATCCTGGAAGTCAAGCAAGATGTCATTTTTAATGGCCGCCAGACGGTAGTCTTCACGTTTACGCGGACGTTCCAGATCCACTTTCACAATACGTTTGATTCGTCCCGGATGGGGTTGCATTACCACTACGCGATCACCTAACAATACCGCCTCTTCTACATCATGGGTGACCAGAATAGAGGTGATCTTTTCCGACTGCCAGATCCGCTGTAATTCCTGTTGCAAGTTGGCCCGAGTCAAGGCATCCAAGGCACCAAAAGGTTCATCCAGTAATAAAATTTGTGGACGATTCACCAGACTACGCGCAATTGCCACACGCTGGCTCATCCCCCCAGACAGCTGACTTGGATAGGCAGTTTTAAACTGGCTCAATTGCACCAGTTCCAGATGATAATCAATGAGTTCCTGCTTTTCGGCTTTGCTCAGGCCTGATTTTTCCAGCGCTAAAGCTACATTCTGCTCGACACTCAGCCAAGGGAACAAACGGTGATCCTGAAACACAATACCGCGATCCAGACTGGTGCCCTGAATCGGTTTGCCATCAATCAAAATACTGCCTTGAAACTCGGCATCAAGGCCCACCAAAAGCCGCAATAAGGTTGATTTACCACAGCCACTATTACCGACAATACTAATGAACTCGCCTGGCTGGATATTCAAATTAATCTGATCTAATACCTGCAACTCTTCCCCATCTTTAGGGAAGAACTTGTCGAGTTTCTGGATCTCGACATGACCCTTAATATTCACCTGTTGATTCATGTTGTTATCTCACATCTTTTATTTATTGGCCGCCTGACGCCAGCGTAAGTTATAGTTTTCAAAGAATTGTGCTGCCTTGGAAAATAACAGCCCGACAATCGCAATAATGGCCATACCATATAGCACCACTTCCATCTGGAACAGGTTCTGTCCGTCCATGATTGGATTGACCACGCCAACCGAGGACACAAAAAAATACTCCGCGCCCACAGTCGCCACCCATGAAAATACCAGCGCAATATTCAAACCGGCAAAAATACTTGGGGCTGCTGCGGGTAAAATCACTTTAAAAAAAGTACGTACCGGACTGAGCTGGAAGATCTGCGCCACTTCTTTAATTTTGACCGGCACATTCTTGACCCCGTCATAGGTATTAAAGAACACCGGATAGAACACCACTAAGGCAATAAAAATCACTTTTGAAACTTCACCGTGTCCAAACCACATGATCATCAGTGGAATCCAGGCAAATACAGCCACGTGTTTAATGGCATTCAGTGTTGGAGAAAAGATTCGATCCAGCCAGACATTTAGACCCAGGGCCAAACCCAGCACTGCACCCATCACTCCACCGGCAATAAACCCTGCCGTGTTGCGAAGTAGGCTGGCGATAATGTTTTCTGTCACCTCGCCTGCCTGCCAGCTTTCTACAAAGGCCTGCCATACAGCAGCTGGCGGCGTCAGTAAAGCAGGATCAATCCATTGTTTTGCGGTCACGATCAACCAGGCAACCCACAGAACCAGAGGAATGACCCAGCCGCGATAATCTATTTTTTTCATGATATTTTCCCTATCTAGCCTGATCCCAACCACTGAACTGTTTTTGTATGAGGCGGATAATGACGTCAAAGCCAAATCCCACCAGTCCAATCACCACTACAGTTGCCATCACCACATCGAGCTGGAAAATCTGACGGCCATAGACCATCACATAGCCGATCCCTTCACTTGAAGCTAGCAGTTCTACTGCAACCAGAGCGCCCCATGAACTTGCCAGAGATAAACGCAGACCACCGATAAAACTGATAAAGGCACCTGGCAGAACCACATTTTTAAATCTGGACCAGGTGCTCAGTTGATAAACTTCCGCGACTTCAGTCAATTGCTGTGGAATATTGCGTACCCCTTTAAATACATTGATCGTCATCGGCACCAGCGCGGCTTTAGCAATCAGAATAATCTTGAGGGCTTCATCAATCCCGACCAGTAAAATTAATAGTGGAATCCAGCCAATTACGGGCACCAGATTAATGGCTTTGAATGTGGGCCAGATATAGGCCTCTACTCGATGCGATAGTCCCATGGTCAGACCTAAGATCAGTGCCAGTACAATGCCGGCACTAAAACCATAGCCAATTCGGCTCAGACTGACACTCAGATTGCTCCACAGTTCGCCGGTTTGATACAGATCTTTCAGGGCCACCCAGACCAGTTCAGGTGCAGGGAGCAATAAAGGGTTCACCCAGTTCCGTTCTACCGACACATGCCACAGATAGAGCAGCGCGATGGGGAAAAGTGCTCCGATTCCCCATATGAACACCTGATTCTGTTTTAAAAAATTCAGAATACTTTTTCGGTTCAATCTGGATGCAGCATTGTCCTGTGTCGGTGTCTTGGCTGTTTCAAGCTCGATTTCCTGTAACATCACTCAACCTCCTCAACTCAAGGGCATGATGGTTATTGCCCATTGGCATTCAGAGGTTTCCAATAGTTCTGTAAATTTAGCGTTTTTAAAGCATTATTGACATACTTCGGCTCAATCCAGGAGTCGACATCAATATTGCCGCGAATCAGTTTCAAGTTTTGACCCGCTTTCAGTTTTTTCTTAATTACAGCAACGTTGAAAGCATCGAGAATCGGAGCACTATGACGTTTCAGATCTACCCCAATATGGGCTTTATTGATGTTGCTATACGATATTCCAGATTTTGCCCAGAGTTTAAACAGGGCATCTTTATTAGCGGGCTTGCTTTCCCAAGCCGCTTGTTTGACCAGCACATTCACTACACGCTGAACCACTTCAGGATATTTTTGCTCAAACTTGGAATTCACCAGTACATAGCCTGAGGTTTTATAGAGATCAGGTTCATTTTTGGTACTATAAATAATCTTGGCAATACCGCGATCGACTACAGGAAAAATATAGCTACTGCTCCAGATTGCATCAATATCACCACTGGCTAAAGCGGAATACGCCACTGGGCCATCCATGTTGACAAAACGGAAGTCTTTCTCACTGAATCCGTATTTTTTGACCACATTAATAATCGATAAATGCAGATTGGTTCCTTTAAAGAAGCCTATTCGTTTCCCTTTTAAATCAGCAATCGATTTAGCCGGAGAACCCGGTGCTACCACCAGATAAGTATTATCCTGTGAGCCAGCCATGGCGACCAGTTTAGTGTCCAGACGACTGGCTTTGCCAATCAGTCCAGGCAAATCACCAATCCAGGTAATATCGACCAGACCATTCGCATAAGATTCATTAATCGCAGGACCCGCTCCTTTAAAGTTATTCCATTGTACTTTGATGCCATCTTTCTGGAATTCTTTTTCAAATAAACCCAAGGTCTGTGCAGTCGCATAGTAATTACCATAACCTACAGGGCGATTACCTGTACCGACCATCGGCGAAGCAAAACGGATCACGCTGGGTTTCGCCTCTGCGGCAGAGGTCTGAATCGCTGGCAGCAGTGTTGCTGTAGAGAGAAGGCCAGCAAAGAATACTTTTGACCATTTAAACATGTGAAAATTCCTCAAAATATAAAATTAGAATCCGTACTGGAATTGTGCGACCAGTTCGTTATAGCTCTTGTTTGTAATGTCGTTGTTGACATGGTTCAGGTTGATCTGAAACTTGGTGGTTTCCGCAAAGAATGCATTCAGGCCCAGACTGTGAATATCAACAGTTTGATCGGCTAAATTCTTGTCACGATCAATGGTGTCGTAGCGATAGAAGGCTTGGTAAGACTTTGGCCACCAGTCGTCATAACGGCCCTGATTACGGAATCCTTTGACAAACTGCTCACCAAAGTTCCAGAACAAGGTACCTGTGTGCGACTCACTTTCACGCTTATAGGTCTGTGCAGTTTGTGAAATGTAGGTGTCATCTTCACCTTGTACATATTCATAGGTCACACCGAATGGATGGTGGTTATAGTAAATATCGAAGCCTTTACGCAGCACATCGCCCTTACCAGCAAAGGCCGCGCTGGTACCATCAATTTCAAATAGATTGCTCTTGCCTTGATACCAGGACAGACCAAAACTCAGTTCACGCAGCCATGAGTTATATTCCGCAGGCAAGGTATAACGCAGACGTCCAATAAAGTTTTTGTCATCATTGTCATCCGATTTATTGGCTCCATTACCATTCACCAGACCAAAGGCATAGCTAATCATTGGCGAGCGATAGTTATATCCATAGTCCACGGTTGGTAAGGCATCCCCACGTACAATCAAGCCGACTTCACGCAGTGCCAGTCCATAACCTAGGCCCGGCAAACTGAACAAGGCATTGTTAATGGTAGGTTTTAGGTCTTCAGTGGCCTGAACTTCCTGGCCAAATGGTAACAGTTGCTGACCTAAAGTAACGCTCAAGCGCCCCGTGTCGGCACTTAAGGTTGGCAATACGTGATAAGTCAGTTGCGCATCCAATAAGTTCAGATAACTGTTATTGGTTCCTGTCTGTGGAGAAGTACCAAAACGCAGATTGAAATCCAGGTTTTTGCCTTCTTCATAGTCTTTGTACAGATTGCCAATAAAACCAATTTGGACTGCACCTAAATCAAACGAAGAGTGGCGGTCTTGAACTGCCATCCCGGTATTGGTACCCGTAGGTGGAGTGCGCTGTGCTTCATCGATATAAGAAGCTTTGGCCTGCACGACTCCATTAATCAGCAGTTGACGTGTTGATAATGCCGTTTTGGTATCGCGGTCACGTTGTACCTGATATTTATAGTTTTCCAGATCGCTTTGCAGACCTTGCAACTCGGCACGTGTCACAAAGCTTTGGTCATCCTCAGTTTCAGCTTCTGTAGCCAGCTCAATCTCATCAGCAGTAGTGGCTTCTGTAACGGCCTCGTTCTGGTTCTGAATCTGTGCCAACTGGGTTTTTAATTGTTTTAATGACTGTTCAAGTTGACTGACCTGTTGTTGTAACTGACCTACATCCGCATCTGCATGCGTTAAGCCAATACTCGCGCTTAGCAGAGTCAGTACCGTTGCCCCTTGTTTAAAATATTGCTTCATACAATCGACACACCTACAGTTTTGCCAGTGAAACATCAGTCGATTTGATCAGTACAATCACCTGACTTCCTATCTGCAAATCCAGCTCTTCTACAGAACGTGTCGTAATTACCGAAGTGAAAATACCTGAAGCAGTCACCACATCGACTTCAGAAACCACATCACCTTTTACAATTTCCTGAATAGTACCTTTTAACTGGTTACGCACATTAATAGATTGAATTGTCATTATTAATTCCTGTTGTTTTGGTTGGAATTAATATGCATGATTTTTAATATGCAGAAAAATAATATAAATAGATTTTGATATATTATTTTATAAAATCCAAAAATATTATTTTAAATCCAGTTAATCTGATAATTTAAATATTCTTTGTTTTTAATCACGATATTTTCATATTGCCAATCTAGAATATTTTGACTGGCCAGATTCTTTATTTCTTTATTAATGGTTTGGCGTGAAGCAGAGAGTAAATCTGCTAAATCATGCTGGGAGATCTTGAGTTTAATTTCAGTTCCCAGAGGATGAGATCGACCGTACTGAATCGAAAGGTCATGCAAAACCTTGCATACTTTTTGATGTAAATTAGCGACTTGCAGGAATTTAACCTGCTGGATCAGATATTGCATCCGACGGCTGAGAATATTTAAAGCATCCTGCTTTAAGTGATTGTTATCATTTATTTCTTCTATAAATATATGCTGTGGAATTTGCAGGACCTTGACCTGATTAAAAGCATAATAATCATAATCAATCACTTGTGTATTGAGGCAAGGAAGCAGGTTAATCAGATGCTTTTCCGAGAAATAATTAAAGGCATGAAAACGACCTGATGGGCTTAAATATCCAATCTGGATAATCCCATCAAGCAATATATATAAAGCAGTATGGCAATTTTCTTTATTTAATATCAAATCGCCTTTTTGATATTTTCGAATCGTTGAATATTTTAAAATATAATCCAGCTTATCCTCAGAGATATTTTTAAATATATTTTTTAATATGTCATAATCCACATTATTTTTTGCAGTATGAATTTTCATAAAATGATCCACCCTATATTTTATTTAAATATTAGATGGATCATTAATGACTGGCGAATCATTTATTCTTGATTCTTTAGCTATTTATATGCAAAGTTTCCAATTGAATAAGAATTACTTATGAAACTTTTTCATAAATACCGTCTTCGCTGTTATAGCGGAAATTGCTGATATCCTGCTTGACATCTTTACGCAGTTCACGGCTTGGACGGCCATCCACACCGACTGGCACATCACCCTCTAAAGTTACACGGCGTACTACACGGTGCTGGTCACCATAATCATTAATCGCACGGTGTTGCGTTGCACGGTTATCCCAGATCGCCACATCACCTGCACTCCAGCGCCAGCTGACAATATTTTCCAGCTTCTCTACATAACTTTGGAACAGGTCGAATAAACGGCGTGATTCACTTGAGCTATAACCGACGAAGCTCTTAAAGAAATGGCCCAATAACAAGGTTTTTTCACCTGTTTCAGGATGAACGCGTACTAATGGATGTTCAGTTTCATATTCAGTTGAATTGAAGTAGTTTTTATACTTTTCCAAAGCTTCTTTTGGAACACTGACTTTTGCAGCATAGTCAAAGTTGTTGCTGTGAATCGCACGCAAGCTATCCGCCAGTGTTTTCAGTTCTTCAGGTAAATCATTGTAGGCAGCGGTTGTATTTGCCCATACGGTATTGCCACCTACTGCGGGTGCAACCACGCTACGAAGAATAGAAGCTTTTGGATAGGCATCAATAAAGCTGATGTCCGTATGCCAGCTGTCTGCACGTGCACCACGTGAATCAATTTCCAGAATATGTGCAGAGCCATCTTTTACCGGCACAGTCGGGTGATTTAACGGCGTGCCTAAACGTGCTGCAAAGGCTTCTTGAGCGACATCATCCAGATGTTGCTGATCTTTAAAGAAGATCGCTTTATGCTGCAATAATGCTTGATTGATTTCATTCACCACTTCATCAGCCAAATCCGCTGACAGTTTTATGCCCTGGATTTCAGCGCCGATACGGCCACCAATTGGTTGAACCTGGATGTGTTTGTATTCATAAGCCATGATCATTTCCTCTATCTATAATTATGTCGACCTTCGGTCTGTGAAATCATCATGCCGAATCGGCTTATCTAACGCTGTCAATTTATTGACATTCTTATGCACCATTTTTGATTTATAAAATACTTTAGCTGCTTAAGTTTTCGGGCATAAAAAAACCCGCTTACGCGGGCTTTGATCAGATCGTTTTAAGCTGACTTTTTCTTCTGCTTGCCGAGGCGGGTAGCTAAAGCCGTGACCTTCTGATAGCCAGTTGGCATGAGGCGCTGGATTAAATCAATTGCTTTGGCATCATTCCCAATCAGCAGACGGCGTTTGTCTTTTTGCACCGCGTCCAGAATTTGACGCGCTGCTTCTTCCGGTGGACAACGCAGCAGCTTATTGAAATTCTGTGCAGATTTTTCCGGGTGCATTCCCAGACTACGAATACTGTCATTCATTTTCGCTGCAATGGCGATATTGGTACGGATTCCGCCTGGGTGTACACAGAGTGCGCTTACACCGCAGTTTTCCATATCCAGTTCCTGACGCAAGGATTCAGTAAAACCACGCACAGCGAATTTAGTGGCATTATAAGCGGACTGGGTTGGCTGGGCAGTTAAACCGAACAAGCTGGAAATATTAATGACATGACCATCACCGGTTTTCTTGATTAAAGGCAGGAACTCTTTGGTGCCATAGACCACGCCCCAGAAGTTAATGCCGACGATCCATTCCAGCTCTTCATAGCTAGCGCCTTCTACGGTAGAACCGAGTGCCACACCAGCATTGTTAAAAATCATATTCACGCTGCCATGATCTTTCTCGACCTCAGCGGCCCAAGCGTGCATTTCTTCCAGATTAGCCACATTGACCTTTTTGGTTGTGACACGAACATCACTACCTTGTAGCAGCTCAACAGTTTTAGCCAGACCCTGTTCATTCACATCGCTTAAAGCTAAATGACAGCCCTGCTTTGCTAAAAGCACTGCAAGTTGCTGGCCGATACCTGAACCTGCACCTGTGATGGCCGCGACTTTATTATTAAAATTTTTCATTGAATTTCCTTGATTAAAACACTGCCCTTCCATGACAGCCTGTTTTTCTGTCGCATAGGGATACAGCACATTATTTCAATATAGTTTTGACAATCCATATTGTCAATAATTCCAGCATGTCTCTACGGGCCAATTTTCAAGCTTGAATTTCAGCATAGGTCAAAGCCGGATTTATTGATAAGATACTTAAAATCTCAAGCACATGAGTCTATGGTCTTTATGACGGATGCAGTAAATTCAGGACAAAAACTAGCAAGTAAAAGTAAGGAACGCCAGTTTAAAGGACTTTCCATGGCTGAGCGTCAGCAGGCGCGTCGTGAAAAGCTGATTGAGGCCGGGATTGAAGCTTATGGTCGTTATGGTTTCTTTTCAGTCACAGTGAAGGATATCTGTAACGAAGCAAAACTGACTGAACGTTATTTTTATGAATCCTTTAAGAAAAGCGAACATCTGTTCCAGACTATTTTCCTCAAGCTGATTGACCAGTTACAGCAGAATGTCATGCAGGCCATGATGCAAGCCTCTTCTGATCCAAAGAAAATGATCGAAGCCGGTCTGACTGCCTTGCTGACGACCTTACGTGACAATCCGGGTATGGCACGAATTATTTATATCGATGCGATGCTGGTTCAGGAACTGCATAATCAGGCCACGATTCATGAAACCATGGGCCGTTTCGACCGTATGATTCAGGCCTTTGTCATGCTGATGATGCCGAACCTGAATCGTTCTGAAAGAGAGATTTCCCTGGTCTCGACCGGACTCAATGGTTATGTTACCCAGATTGCCATTCGCTGGGTCATGAGCGGCTTTAAACAGTCACTGGAGGAAATTCTATCTTCCTGTAGTCTGGTGTTCTTTGCTTTACTAGATACTTTGGGTACAGAAAAACCGGCGGATCCGGTTAGATAATTTTTAAATCAGGATAAGGTCTACGTAGATCTAGCTCTCAGTGATCTACAAGATTTTGAATTAAGACCCTCTTATAAAATAACAGCTTAAATTGTGACAAATCTTTGCAGAAGACCACGGAACTACCTATTCTGCAATGATACTGTCATAATTAATCTTTGTAATAAGCCTGTCATAAATATAAAACGGTCCACCGTTTGCATGAAATAGGGTATTGCGCTGTGAAAGATGACTACATTCTAATTGTTGATGATGAACTGCCGATTCGTGAAATGATCCATACTGCTCTGGATATGGCAGGCTTTCAATGTTTACAGGCAGAAGATGCCAAGCAGGCTCATCAAATGATTGTGGACCAGCGTCCAGCATTGATTTTGCTGGACTGGATGATGCCAGGTGGCGTCAGTGGTGTCGATCTGTGCCGTCGTCTGAAACGTGATGAAAATCTGTCCGAAATTCCGGTCATCATGTTGACCGCGCGTGGTGAAGAAGATCATAAAGTTCAGGGACTGGATGCCGGTGCCGATGACTATATGACTAAACCATTTTCGACCCGTGAGCTGGTTTCACGTATTAAAGCTGTTTTGCGTCGCTCTAATGCCCTCAGCGGTGAAAAATCCATTGATGCTAACGGACTGGTATTAGACCCAGTCAGTCAGCGCGTGAATTTTGGCAGTACTATTCTGGATATGGGACCGACTGAATATCGTCTCTTGGCATTTTTCATGACCCATCCGGAACGTGCTTATACCCGTGCGCAATTGCTGGATCAGGTCTGGGGTGGCAACGTCTATATTGAAGACCGGACCATTGATGTGCATATCCGTCGCCTGCGTAAGGTACTTGAACCTTATGGCGCTGACCGTTATGTACAAACTGTGCGTGGCACCGGTTACCGTTTCTCGACCCGTGCCGATGTTGCACTGGGTTAATTGTTTTTTAGGTAAATCTTGTTTTATGTATGAGCCCTATCCTGTTCCCGAACTGTCACACGAGCACAAAAGACTCCGTTACAGCAGCCTATGGGATTTTGCCAAGCAAGATTTACGTCTCCTTCTTCTCTTCCTGGTGATTGCCAGTTGTATTGGCCTAGGCATCGGCTATTTCTGGATCTGTATCGTTCTGGCCTTTGTTGCCTTCTTTGGCACACAGTTGCGTTCACTCTACCTGGTCAATGAATGGATCTCGAACCGTCCCTATGATGTACCGCCAAATATTAACGGGATCTGGGGGGCTTTACTGTTCAATGTCTATCGGGCCCAGCGTCAGGAACGTGTCGTTCAGGCTGAAATGGTCGAGCTGATTGACCGTGCTCAATCCTCGCTAGTCGCCCTACAAGAGGCTGTGGTACTGATTGATGAAAACCAGCAGATTGAATGGTGGAACCCGGCGGCAGAACGGTTACTGGGGATTGGTCAGGAAGATCGCGGCCGCAATATCCTGAGTTTGTTACGTCAGCCAAATTTCATTGATTACTATCATCATATTGATGATGCGCCTGATGGCCTGAAGATGAAATCTTCGATATTTGAAGATCATTATGTACAAATCAAAATGACCCGCTTTGGTGGTGAAAGTCGCCTACTGGTCGCCTATGATGTGACCCGCATGCATAATCTGGAACAGATGCGTAAGGACTTTGTCGATAATATTTCGCATGAACTGCGTACCCCTTTGACTGTGCTCAGCGGTTATATCGAAACCTTTACCGATCAGGAAGATATTAGCCCGCGCTGGAAACGCGCCTTTGACCAGATGCAGTCCCAGACTCGTCGCATGAATGCACTAGTGAATGACCTGTTGCTGCTATCCCGTCTGGAAAATGACAAGAATATTGCCAAGAACCAGATTATTGATATGCCTAATCTGATGAACCAGCTGTTTGATGATGCGCAAGCCTATAACGTGGATTATGGCCATACCCTCAACTTGGATATTGATAGTCACTGTGACCTGATCGGCTCAGATATGGAAATTGCCAGTGCCTTCAGTAACCTGATTACCAATGCCATCAAGTACACGCCTAAAGGTGGAACCGTGACCATGGGCTGGCATGACGATGGTGAATCGGCCTATTTTGTTGTAGAAGATACCGGAATTGGGATTGATCCTAAACACTTGCCTCGCTTGACCGAACGTTTTTACCGGGTAGATTCTGACCGTAGCCGCCGTACCGGTGGTACAGGTTTGGGACTGGCGATTGTGAAACATGTACTGATGCAGCATCAGGCCCAGCTCGAAATTGATTCCCGTGAAAATCAGGGATCCACCTTTAAGGTGATTTTCCCTAAAGAACGCCTCAGTTTCCCGGACTGATTCAAAAATAAAAAAAGGTGCAAGTCGCACCTTTTCTTTTTTAGCGAAGGCTTTAAGACTTTAATGCCTGCTCTTTGGATAAGGCCCGGAAATAAGCCGCACGATGCGAGATTCGTTCCAGATAGGCTTGAATCGCCGGATAGCTTTTACCGGTACGGCTTTGCATGGCTTCAAGTGGGAAGCTCATCTGGATATCCGCAAAACTGAAACGACCGGCAAAATATTCATGCTGGCTTAAATGATCTTCCAGAAACTGGATATGGTCTTTTAGACGGCTTTGTACAAACTGCTTTTTTACCCCTTCACAAATTGTTTTAGCCACGGGACGAACCAGAAATGGCACTTGCTCAGGAACTTTGGTCATCACCAGTTGCATGACCAGCAAAGGCATCAAAGACCCTTCTGCATAATGCATCCAGTAGCGGTATTGCGCCTTGTTCTCGGCACTGATCGGCTGAAACTGATGGGTCGAATCATAGGTTTCTTGGAGATACTCCAGAATGGCGGCAGACTCAGCCAGTACCAGATTCTGATCTTCCAGAATCGGGGCTTTACCCAGAGGATGAACCTGTTTCAAAGCAGGCGGAGCAGAATAGTTAGGCAGGCGTTTGTAATAGTTGATCTCATAATCAAGTTCCAGCTCTTCCAAGGCCCACATGATTCGAAATGATCTTGATTGTTCGAGATGATGTAAAACACGCATATTAGACTCATGATTTTATTGTTATTACTGCGTGAGCATAGCAAAAAGTCTGGCTCTAACTAAAGAGTTTATCAGTCTACTTACATTTTCCCTACCGGATATAGCGTACTCTCTTTTAGCTTAAATCAGGCTGGTCCGAATCTCCAGACTACGTAACAGGGTTTTGGTCACCGGGGTTTTGGCACAAATCTCCAGAATTTTCTGCTGCAAAGCCGAATCATGAGTAATATCGAAACTTAAGCGTCGTTCAATCCATTCCTGTCCTTCTTTATTGGCAAAGAATTCTGCTTCAACCTGAAAGTCGCCCAGTTCAATGTCCTTATGTTTGGCATACATGCGCAAAGTAATCATGGTGCAAGAGATCAGACTGCCTAAAAGCAGATCATAAGGTGCAGGACCTGCATCCTGCCCACCGAAGGATTCCGGTTTATCGGTCAGATAATGATGCTGACCATGACTGATTTCTCCCTGCCACGGTATGGTTAAGCTCTGTATTTTGGCAAGTGCGATACGGGCCATACTGATCCTTTGTTCTTATAATTATATGAAAGATTTATCGAGAAGCACGCATATGTTCCGGAAATGCTGGTGCTTCCATACGCGGCCCATCATAGCTTGGAATGGTGCCAAAACGCGGGTGCCCCATCATCCACTGTTCACGGGCCAGCTTCAGTTCTTCCACATCACGACCAACCAGATTCCACCACAATAAAATAGGGCTTTCAAATGGCTCTCCACCAATCAGCAAGATTCGCCCACCCGCATGAATTTCGACATCTACATACTGTAATCCCGGCTCAAGAATCACCATATTATCTTCAGTCAGTTCATGCCCATTAATACTTGCCAGACCCTCAAGGGCCATAAAGCCATATTCAAATCTTGGATCTAAACTCAAATGGGCACGGGTACTTTCAGCAGCAAATAGATCCACCCCCAAAAGTTCGGTATGCACTTTAACCGGGGATTGTGTATTTAGGAATTCCCCGACCAGGACCGTACATTGAATGCCTTGTTCTTCGATCACAGGTAATTCCGGATAATGATCAAACGCGGGAGCCATATTGATCTTGTCATCAGGTAGGGCGATCCAGAGCTGTGCTGCATGCATCTTGGTTTCAGTTTCCGGTGAAACCTCTGTATGCGAAATGCCATAGCCTGAAGTCATCAGATTAACCTGTTTCGGCCGGATCAATTGCCGGTTACCCAGACTGTCACTGTGCATCATGGTGCCTTCAATCATCCAGGTAAAAGTTTGTAGGCCAATATGCGGATGCGGTCCGATATCCAGACCATCTCCCTGAGGAAACTGAGTAGGACCGGCATGATCCAGAAAACACCAGGCGCCAATCATGCGTTTATGCCGACTCGGCAAGGCGCGTTTAATGACTGTTCCCTGCCCGATTTCCGCACGCCGTAAAGGAACTTCCTGTATGAACTGATTGATATACTTTTCACAATCATCTGAATTTGACAGTTCAATATCATTATTATTCGACATGGTTGAGCTGACCTCGGCAAGTTCATTCTGGCTGTATGCTGCATCAAGACATCTTTCCCTGATCATTACAAGATGTCTACCTCATACAACAATGTACCGCGTCTACCCACAAAATCTATCTTTGGAAATATTTCGATACGTATAAAATGTGCTACTCATCAGAACAGTTCAAATACTTAAAGGCTTCAGTCTTCCAAATCCTGTAATCAAGATCTTGGTGATGAATCATATAATCATTCAAGCACCTTACATCAGTTCGTTTAAATCAACTTATTCATCATACTCATGTTTCACGTGAAACGCCTATTTTTATTGATATAAATGATTAAAATCAGCAATCTATAAAAATGTGATCCGTATAGCTTCATATTTACAAAACAAAAATTTTGTTACGTTTTCTTTTTAAAATTCGTACTACCCCCTGATTCTAGGGAGATTTTTTTTTATTCATTTGGTCCATAATAGGACCCAATAAAAATAAGATTGGATCAGGACATGTCATCCTCGAATGAAAATATATATTCAACGGCGAATATGTCTTTTCAAAACTCGACCACAGATAGATCATTAAAGTTGGCCGAATGTGATCTGCAAAATCGCCAGTTAATTGAAGATGCGCTTGTACATCGCGCTGCACCTATTCCTGCGCAATTCCAGCAGTACTTTTATAACTATCTTTATGTGCATCGTCATCAAAATCTTCGCCAGATTAATTACATGGCGCAGATCGCCTTTTTGCTGTATTTCTTTGCCGATATTTTTATTATTCCTGACATGTTTTTCCTGTCTGGCCTGATCCGGGTATCACTGGTCATTGCTGTCATGTTTTGCTGCTATTACCTGTTTAAGCATCAAAAGAATATCCGGGTTCTGGACATGATTTTGCCTGTGGGCACGACTGTGGCTGCAGCGACCTGGATTAGCCTGCTCCTGCTGTCGAGTAGCCCGCATGTGTCAACTTATATCTATGCCTCTGCGATCTTTGTTTTAATTACCAATCTCTGTGTACAGACCGAGTTTAAGGGTGCGCTGTATTGTTCTATTTTTATCGCCCTGTTTATCATGATTGGGGTAACCCATCTCATGAGTCTATCGCAGGCCTTTATTTTCGCCGTTGTTTTCACGCCTCTCTGGGCGTTTAGTATTTATATCAACTGGAATAATATCATCAACATACGGCGCTCTTTTTTACGCACTTTGCTGGATGAATGGAACTATCAAACCTTAAAAAATCTTGCTCATACTGATGATCTGACGCAGTTATTTAATCGTCGTCATTTTGTGGATATGGCGGAACGTTCAATCCATCAATGGCCAAAGCCTGCCAGCACCTGTCTTTTGATGTTTGATGTCGATTATTTCAAGAGAATCAATGACAATTATGGCCATGATGTGGGTGACCGGGTGCTTCAACTGATTGCTGAAATTACCCGTAAAGAAATGCGTTCTAGTGATGTACTGGCACGTTTTGGTGGAGAAGAATTTATTGCCTTGCTGGAAGATACCCAGCTACAGGATTGCCTGATGATTGCAGAACGGATTCGCTGTTCGATTCAAAAGCAGGTGATGCACATCAATCCCGACCAGAAAATCCAGTTCACGATCTCTATTGGTATTGCTGAACTTGAATCTCCACAACAGGAACTTGAAGACCTGATTAAGCATGCGGATATTGCGCTTTACGAAGCCAAAAAAGCAGGACGAAATCGGATTCGGGTCTATCATCCTAATATGCTGCAACCGACTAAACCGCTCTCTCCAAATCCCTGGAATGTATTTAAACCTTTGAATAAACAGGAGCAGTCTGGCGCTCATCATAAAGCGAAACAGTCTTGGTCTGCTTTGTAACCTGATAGCAAAATCAAGATTATTAGACAAGAATTTAAGAATTAGGCCTAAATCTGTTTGGGATGCTTTTCAAATAATTCCTAAAAGAATAGAATATTTTTCATACAAATATAAGTATTCATCTTATTCATTTCTTTGGATTTAATGTGGGAAGGCGATATGCCAGATAAATATGAAGAAGAAGCTCGCTTCCTGCTTCAGGATGCCCTTCAAGATCCTCTCGTTCGCATTCCTGCGTCTTTAAAACCTGCCTACTTTAACCATCAGAAACAGCTCACTTTAAAATATCTTTTACAGGTGAATCTATTTGCACAGGTGGCATATGCCTCCTACATACACCCTTGCCGATATTCTGGTACTGAATGACATTATGAATTTGCTCATTCTGACCAAGCTAGGCTATACCTTGGTGATCGTGCTGATAACCATCTGGATGTATCATTTTTACCGGAATTTGCCTGTATTTGACCTGCTGTTGCCGACCTCGATTATCGGGGCAAGTGCAATCTGGTTTTTAATCTAAACCAGTCTGAAAGTCCGCATACGCTCATTTATCAATATGCTTCACTGGTATTTATTGTCCTGGCCAATCTATGTGTGCAGATTCGCTTCTGGCCTAGCCTAATTAATTCCGGTCTGATTACACTGGTGATTTATATTGGTGTGTATTTTAATACCCAAGCTAATCTGTATCAGATGTTCTTGTTTTCCCTGATCTATATGCCGGTATTGACCTTCAGTTTATATATCAGCTGGAACTCTACACTAAAATCCCGTTTGGTATTCCTGCAACACACCTTGAATGAATATCACCGTCAGACCTTTGAAAATCTCACCCATACTGACTCGCTGACAGGCCTGAATAATAGACGCTGTTTTGAATATCTGGTGCAACAGCTGATCCAAAACAATCTTAAACAGCCTGCTCCAATCAGTTTGCTGGTCTTTGATGTCGATCATTTCAAGCAGATCAATGACCGTTATGGACATGATGTTGGAGATCAGGTATTGCAGATGATTGCGCAGGCCACACGCAATGAAATGCGGCGTCATGATGTGCTGGCACGCTATGGGGGTGAAGAATTTATCGCATGCCTTACTGAAACTTCACTAGATGATGCACTCAAAATTGCCGAGCGTTTAAGACATAAAATCGAGAATATTGTGGTCAATCTGGAACATGGGCATCGTCTTGATTTCACGGTTTCAATTGGTGCGGCCATTCTGGAAAGCAGTGAAACGGATTTAATGGCGTTAATTAAACAGGCTGATATTGCCCTGTATCAGGCTAAAGCCAATGGTCGGAACCGGGTCGAGTGTACGATCCTGAACTTGATCAGGGCTTGCTTGGAGAGCTTCAAAATTGGCAGGTTAAACCGACTTAAATGTCATTTGAAAGATAATAAAAAAGAGCGCCGAAGCGATTTTAAAAATGATTCGAAGATTACCTTCTTTAAAAAAAAATTTGTCAATTTTATAAATATAAAAGCCCTTAAACTGGAAATATTTGAATAAAATACCGTTAATAACTAATTAATGAAATTCTAGAAAATATCTATGTTAATTAAATATATGAGTGCAGAACACCTAGCCTTTTTAGATAATAGTTTGTTCCGTATTACTCAACCTCAATACTTAAATGATCCTCCAGGTGAAGCAAGATTTGCACCATTTTATAATCACTTTTCAGAGGCTGACTTTGAATACGCTCGAAAGAAGTATCAAACCTCTTGGCTAAATGATGGCAGCATTCCTGATAATAACTTCTTGCTTAATAATTTTCTTTTACCTACAGGGATGAGATATACAGTCGAATTGTTTCCTTCTTTAAAAGGCTTTACAGACTATGAAACAACAGACGAAATTGAACGATTTCAAGCAATTCAACTAATTGAAATAATAAATAATTGTTTGTTAGAGCATATGAACCAAATGATTGGGATTTTTTCATTAAGTGACTCTTTAACCAATCATGATATGTGGATTAAATATGGTCAACATGGTAAGGGTATAGCTTTAGAATTTGATAAACAGCACCAATTTTTTAAAAAATATCCTACTAGAAAAGTCATTTATTCCAATGAAAAACGAGCTTCAATTACTTATTATGAAGGTTGTATTCGTATAAATGGCATTAGATTAAAAGATAAATATGAATCAGCTTTAGATGTACAGGATCACCTTCTTAATGAAATTAATCTAAGTGATCTTATAACAAGGTTATTTTTTACTAAAAACTTAAAATGGTCGACTGAAAATGAACATCGTATTATTTTCGACTTACAACAATACGATCAAAGAAAGGAAAACATTTTTCTAAAAAAAATTCCTTTCGAAGCATTTAAAACATTAACATTCGGCTGGGATACACCTGAATCAATAATAAAAGAAATCTTCCAAAAGATTAAAAATAATCCTGCATTAAATCATCTGAGAATTCAAAAAGTACGTTATGGACAATTAGAAAATTATGACAATTTAGAAGTAGTAGATATATAAAAAGGACGCTTTCGCGTCCTTTTTATTTGAAAGGTTTAGTAAAAACTAAACTGCCTCGAACATAGTTCTTGGCATAATTTAGGCAAGAAGCGTTGCTTCTTGAAACCCCTAAATTACTCCCATTCAATTGTTGCTGGTGGCTTAGATGAAACGTCATACACCACACGAGAAACTTCAGCAATTTCGTTCATGATACGTGTAGAAATACGGTCTACCAAATCATATGGCAGATGTGCAAAACGCGCTGTCATAAAGTCGATGGTTTCAACTGCACGAAGTGCAATTACCCATGCATAACGACGGCCATCACCGACTACACCTACAGATTTCACTGGTTGGAATACAGCAAAAGCTTGAGCAGTTTTGTCGTACCAGCCGCTTGCGCGAAGCTCTTGCATAAAGATGTCATCAGCAAGACGAAGAATATCTGCATATTCTTTCTTCACTTCACCCAAGATACGAACACCAAGGCCTGGGCCTGGGAACGGATGACGGTAGATCATGCTGTGTGGCAAGCCTAGAGTCGTACCCAATTTACGTACTTCATCTTTAAACAGGTCACGCAATGGTTCAACCAGGTCAAATGCCAAGTCTTCTGGCAAGCCACCTACGTTGTGATGCGACTTGATGACATGTGCCTTACCTTGTTTGCTGGCAGCAGATTCAATCACGTCTGGATAAATCGTACCTTGTGCAAGGAAGGTTACGCCATCGAGCTTACGCGCTTCTTCAGCAAAGACTTCGATAAATTCGCGACCGATGATTTTACGTTTTTTCTCTGGATCAACTTCGCCAGCCAATGCAGAAAGGAAACGATCTTCAGCATCAGCACGGATCACGCGGATCCCCATGTTGTCTGCAAACATCTGCATCACTTGATCGCCTTCGTTCAAACGAAGCAGACCGTTGTCTACAAATACACAAGTCAACTGATCGCCAATTGCTTTGTGCAAAAGCGCAGCTACAACTGATGAATCCACACCACCTGACAGACCTAACAATACTTTTTCATTGCCAATCTGTTCACGAAGCTGTTCTACACGCAGGTCAATAATATGTTCTGGTGTCCACAGACCACGACAACCACAAATCTGGTGTACAAAGTTAGACAGTAATTCTGCACCTTTCGAAGTATGTGTCACTTCAGGGTGGAACTGGATCCCATAGAAACGGCGGGTTTCATCAGACACCATGGCAATCGGGCAGCTTGGTGTGCTTGCAGTCACCTGGAAGCCTTCTGGAATACGTGCAACCTTGTCACCATGACTCATCCAGACATGCAGCTGGTTCTCACGGTCTTGCAACTGACCAATCAGCTGGTCACGTACCACGATATCCACTTCTGCATAACCGAACTCATGTACAGTACCTGGCTCAACTTTACCGCCAAGCTGTTCACACATGGTTTGCAAGCCATAACAGATACCCAGTACAGGTACACCTAACTCAAATACCACTTGCGGCGCACGCGGGCTGCCTTCCAGGTGAACACTTTCAGGTCCACCAGACAAGATGATACCGTTTGGATTAAATGCGCGAATGTCTTCTTCAGACATGTCATAGGCATACATTTCAGAATATACACCAGCTTCACGGACACGACGTGCGATGAGCTGACTATATTGAGAACCGAAATCCAGAATCAGGATACGATCTTCAGTAATTTGAGTATTGGTAGTCATGACAAACAACTATGAAAGGCAAACGAAAGATAAGCGCCGTATTCTAGCATTTTTATTAGGCTTAAGCACACTATTCCCATCAGCATAATAATTAAGCGGTTTATTTCTTTAAATAGAATTAAGCTTTCGATTCAGCAAGAGAGCTTTCCCTTCTCTCCACGGAATTCAGCGTATTTACGCTATTTGGATTTGAATATTTTAGGATCGGCCAGTTAAGTGGCTATTGAAAGTTTATTTCATCTATCTCTATCACTGTCTTCATTTGATAGCGTTTAGGATTGAAAATGGGAGCCACCTTTTGATTTTTATTTTAATGACGTTTTCATGCTAAGCCTGTTTTCGCAGGAATTCACCGCTAGTTTGTAAGATAAATTTTTAATTCACCCATCAGGGATGAGCAGGCAATTATTTTCCTTTTCGGTACTGACTTTCATGCCCCAGACTGTTAGGATTTGATCACCTTTTCGCTTGTTTTTTCCCTATGGAACTGCTTGATTTTATCCTCCACGTTGATGATCACCTGCTCGAATTCATTACCAATTACGGCATCTGGATTTATGGCATTCTTTTCCTGATTATTTTTGTTGAAACGGGACTGGTGGTGATGCCGTTCCTGCCGGGAGACAGTCTGCTATTTGCATCAGGTGCGCTTGCGGCTTCAACGGGTGCTATGGATCCATGGGTACTGATTCCGCTACTGTTCACTGCGGCAGTGCTGGGCGATACCCTGAATTATCATATTGGTAAATATATTGGGCCACGTGTATTTGAGATTGAATCACGTTTTATTAATAAAAAGCATTTGCTTGCTACCCAGCAGTTCTTTGTGAAACACGGTGGTAAAACCATTATTTTTGCCCGTTTCATTCCTTTCGCACGTACCTTTGCACCTTTTGTTGCCGGTGCGGGAAGTATGAATTACAAATATTTCCTGACTTACAATATGATCGGTGGCTTTCTCTGGATCAGTTCGTTTGTGATCCTGGGTTATCTATTCGGCAATATGCCAATCGTCAAAGATAATTTCACTCATCTGATTTTTGGCATCATTATTTTAAGTGTCATGCCAGGGGTGATTGGCTTTATTCAGCAGAAACTCAAGAAAAATAAAATTGCCTAGAAGCCTAGCGCTGTTGAGTGAACATTTACTCCAGCCAATTAATCAGCAAGGGCACCAGACAAAGCAGTAAAAACAGAGCCGACCCTTTATAAATCAGGTCGGCTTTTCTTTTTGCCGACTCTCCCGCCAGAATCGCTTGTCCAAAGATCATCCAGAACAACGCAACAAGTAAGGCAATCCCAGTAAAAATGGCAAAGACCAGAACAAAGTTACTCGGGCTTTCCCAAGTAGACAGCGGTAAGATTCCGGTCGCCAGAAGCGCTGCTTTGGGATTTTTCAGGGTTCCCTTAAACATCTGCCAGGGACGGATCTGAGGATGACTCTGATTATATTGTTCCAGTTGCCGAGCCTTGAATAAATGGAAGGTCATCCAGCCCACACCGATTGCACTCAGCACATGCACCAGTTCCTGAAAACTCGGCCAGATCGGTGAAAACAGATGAACCAGCAAAGCCCACCCGTTTATCGCATATAAATACCCCACCAGAATGACGGGAATATACAGACTGGTTTTGGCTGTTCCCTGCTGATAGGCAGAACTGGCCACCAATGCATTGGCAGGTCCAGGGATCATCAGCACTGCTATTGTTGCAAAAACAAAGAGCCAGTTTTCAATCATGGTGGTTAGACATATCAGACAAGGTGATTACCTTAACCAATCTCGTGTTCTGATCACAAGACGAGATCTTTCAAAATTTTATGCGCATCGGTCATTTTTTCTGGCAAATACTGTGAACTCTGTCACTTGACCAATCACTTTTAAGATAGAAAAAATGCCGACCTAAAGTCAGCATTTTTTTAATGTTTAGAGGGCTATTTATTGGTGTGTTGACGGACAACAATTGGGCAAGCTTTAAATTTTGCAGCTTGTACAATAGCTTCCTGTTCACCCAGTAGACGTGCCGTTTCAGTGCGTTTGGTATTGGAAGACTGCCCCATATTCACTGATACACTCGGACCAATGCCCCAGCCGCCGCGGCTGCCCCAGCCACCACCGACGCCTACCCCTACGCCGACACCTGTACGTTTAGGCGGCTCAACACCATTATCAAGATACTGCTGAATACGGTTGTATTCACCCTGAAGCTGCTGACAGTTGAGGGTCTGATAATGGGTCGGTGAAACATAGGTCGGTTTGACCGTCGTTGCACAGGCACTCAGCAAGCTAAGTATGCTGATCGCCAGGCTTATTTTCACAAGTTTCATAGTTAACTCGATCTTAATGCTGCTCTATCTCATTGAACAATGATTGATAGGCCTGAGTCAATTTATGATCAGTTGCCAAGTGAATTAATGGCTGATTTTTTTGATGCGACTCTTTCATCAGCACCGAGGGCGGCAACATGCTGTTCAGCACCGGAAGACCTTCATCTATCAGTTGCTGTACCACTTCGCGTGGCAGTTTTGCCTGAGCCTGAAACTGGTTGACCACGATGCCTTCAATTTCCAGACGCTCATTATGATCATCCTGAGTTTCGATGACATTTTCAATCAGAGTTTGTAAGGCCCGTTTAGAAAACACATCACAGTCAAACGGAATCAGGACACGGTCTGCAGCAATCAGTGCTGAAAGCGTAAAGAAATTAAATGCCGGCGGAGTATCGATAAATACCCGGTCATAATGCTCAGCAAGTGGTTGCAAGGCATCGCGCAGCTTATAAATTTTATGTTTGGATTCCAGTGCATGGGCCAACGTGCCCAAACTCGGACTTGCCGGAATGACATCCAGATTTTTAAAAGGTGATTGATGCAGATAACTTTCCAGCCCTTTGGTCCGGGTCTTGAGAATGGAGCCAATCGCATTACCAATTAAACTTTTGCTCTGCTGGTTCCCCAATACATCTTCAAAATAGTTTTCAATATTCGGCTCCAACGCCGGCTTGTCACTCGAATAGGTTGCATCATCTCCTAGTAAATACTGGCTGGAGTTTGCCTGCGGATCAAGATCGATCAACAGGGTTTTAAGCCCCTGATGCGCACTGATTGCAGCCAGATTGACTGCAATACTCGATTTCCCTACCCCACCTTTCTGATTAAATACCACACGAGTATGCATAAACACCCCTCTTTATTTTTCTAATGATCAGTATGTTTTACTTCATTGACTGATGAATAATTTAGCCAAAATTCGGCTTGATCATGACCAATACCATAATCGCAATAAGTGAAACCACAGCAATAAATAAGCCAGCACGGCGTTGTACCAACAGGATTGAATCATCTTTTTTATAGGCTTTGCCCAGGGATGAAATTAGCACCAGGAATAAAATGATTTTGGCATAAAACCAAGGCTGTACATCAAAATTTTTTAAAAACAGGGCAATAATCCCAGTTAAGGCAATCACGCTAATGACCAGGTGCTGCAAAGCGACCAGAAATACACGTGCTTTTGGATTCGGCTGATTGCCCTGTGTATCCACAAACAGGGTAATAGCACGTGCAAGAATGGCCACAATGGCCAGTCCTGCCGCAGACATATGAATAATCTTGACTAAAAGCTGGGTATCCATAAAATCCTCTTAGTTTTTCGGTGCATGTGCACATTCTGGACTAGACGTGTCCTGTCCTGTCCACTCTTCAGGCAAGAAAGCATGAATTGCCAAGGCATGAATTTTATCTTTAGAAAGCAAATCACCTGCCGCAGCATAGACTTTTTGATGGCGTTGTACCGCACGCAGGCCAGCAAAAGCTTCGCTGACAATCACCGCCTTAAAATGCGATTCCTTACCCGGGAAATATCCACCATGACCTGAAGATTCATTCACGACTTCCAGATAGGTAGGTGACAATTGTGCCAAACGGTCTTTCAGTTGTTGTTCTAAGCTCATGGCCTGACTCCGATTCAAGATATGGGTCCAGTATACCCTGTTCTATCCGCTATTTCGGTGCAAGAAATGTCTGCAATTATTTGATTGTGCCGAGATTTCATTAAATTTTGCATAAATTTTGTCTAATTGTCTGGAAGCACAGAGAATATTGCTTTTATTTTATGCAATCGACACAAGATTTTTCATAAAGTTATTGACCCTGTTTTTGCATGCTGTATTATACACGGCATGCGGGAATAGCTCAGTTGGTAGAGCACAACCTTGCCAAGGTTGGGGTCGCGAGTTCGAGTCTCGTTTCCCGCTCCAAATTCTTTTTTGTTCATTTTTTAAAGTAAAAAATCGATCGACCCTGCGGGAATAGCTCAGTTGGTAGAGCACAACCTTGCCAAGGTTGGGGTCGCGAGTTCGAGTCTCGTTTCCCGCTCCAGATTTAAAAAGCCCTCATCGAAAGATGGGGGCTTTTTTATTGTTGTTTTATTCAATATTTTACTTCATAAGAAATTTTTATACTTAAAAAAGTAAGTTTACAAAAGTGCTCTTTCAAAACTGTGAACAAAAAACCGTGTAGATGATGCTCCAGAGCATCAATCATACAAGATAAAAAAAACTCCAAAACAAAAGATAGTATTAGCTACTACCAAGTGGCTTATGTTAAACAAGATCAGCTTGCCTAGATCCTAAATATTGATGCCGCGGAGCCTGTTAATAATTTCTGTCATTGCTTCTTAATAAAAAAGCAACTAATATGCTTCTTATACCACCAAAAAGCAATAAATATGTCTACAATGAATAAGTCTTTACTTCAGCAAATCAAAAAAAGACGAACCCAATTGGGCTTAAAGCAAGTTGATATGCAATCCCGTACAGGCATTTCAAGACAGCAGTACCAAAAACTGGAAAGTCAGGGCAACCCTCGATTAGAGACCTTAGAAATTATCGCGGCAGGATTAAATGCTCAACTGATGCTCATCCCTGATGATAAGGTTCATTTGATCAGACAATTATTGAATGATGAAATTAAAGTCACTATTGAAGATCAGGATGACTTAATGACTAACCCATGGAAGGGTCTTCTCGGAGGAGAGGAACCATGAATACTGTTGCCGTCCTGAAATTAACATTACATCACGGTATCGTTGGATACTTGGCAGGATTTCAGAGCGGAAAAAATATTCTGGTTTTTACAGATTCTTTCCGCTCTGATCAGCAACGCCCGACCTTGAGCCTGCTGACTTCCCCCTTGTATCCTCAAGTGGATAAGATTTTAGAAAAGACCTATGTTACACATCAGCGCTTACACCCCTTGCTATCAAATCTGCTACCAGAAGGTGCATTACGCGAACTCATAGCACAAAGCCTCAAAATACATATAGACAATGAATTTCAGTTATTGGCAGCTTTAGGTCATGACTTACCTGGGGCACTGATTGCAACCCCAGTAGATCCAGAAGAAATCCCAGATGGAATAAAATTTAAGCTTCAGATCTCGAATCCAGATCAGATATTAAAACAAGAGATTCGGACAGATAATAAGTTTTCCTTGGCTGGCGTCCAAATGAAGTTTTCCATGAAAGCCAAAGATGGGCGTTTTACATTAGCACAGGCAACCGAATCCAGCCTACTCGGGGACTGGATTGTCAAAACTCCTTCTACCAGACATGCTTTTGTTCCGCTGAATGAATACTCTATGATGAGCCTTGCCAAAATGGTCGGAATAGATATCCCAGAGATTCGTTTGGTAGATATGGCACTCTTACAAAACCTTCCGCCATTAAATTTACCCCAAGAGCAATATGCTTTTGCAATCAAAAGATTTGATAGACAGAGTACTGCTGATACTACAGAGCTTATTCACATCGAAGACTTTGCTCAGATCTTCGGTGCATATCCACAGCAGAAATACAACACCACAAATTATGAGCAGATAGGAAAGATCATTTATCAATTTTCAGATAACAAAATTCTTGATATTCAGCAATTTGCCAGCCGCTTACTTGTCAACATTTTGCTCGCCAATGGAGATGCACACTTAAAAAACTGGAGTATGATTTATCAGGACAAAAGAACACCAAGATTATCTCCCGCATACGATATATTGATGACTAGTGTATATGTTGAAAATGAGCGTCAATTCGCATTGAATCTTACCAAAAATAAAGATTGGTATTTAGCTGAGATGAAACACTTTGAACAATGGGCTGAAAAAGTCGGTGTTCCGTGGCGTGTTATTGAAAAACAACTTCACGCGATCATGGACAAAGCACGGTCAGTATGGCCAGTGCTATTACTAGACTTACCTATGATTTCTGTTCATAAAGAAAAATTAAGAGAACATTGGAAAAAATTGCATCCAGACTTTCAAATACTTACAGATGATAAGGCTAATCTGAAACCAAGCTAAAATTTCTCAAACAATTTCATCACATCATTTTCCGTCAGTTTCGCTTCTCCCTCATGATCTGTGCTTAGAATAGACTGTGCCAGTTCTGCTTTATTCTGCTGCAAGGCAATAATTTTTTCTTCTATGCTTTTATTGGTAATCAGCTTATACACAAATACCGGCTTGTCCTGTCCAATCCGCCATGCACGATCTGAAGCTTGATCTTCAGCAGCAGGGTTCCACCATGGATCATAGTGAATGACCGTATCTGCGGCAGTTAGATTCAGACCGACCCCTCCTGCTTTCAAACTGATTAAAAATACCGGCACTTGTCCAGACTGAAATGCTGTAATGACTTCATCTCGCTTTTTGGTCTTTCCAGTCAGCTTCACATAGCCAATTTCTGCGTGATAGAGCTGTTGTTCAATCAGTTCCAACATTGAGGTAAACTGAGAGAAAATAAGAATTTTTCGTCCCTCTTCCACCATTGGAACAACCATATCCATCAACTGTTCAAGTTTGGCAGAATACGCCTGCCCGGTTTTAACTGAATCCAGTTTCAGCAAGCTAGGATGACAACAGACCTGACGCAGCTTCAGCAAGGCATCTAAAATTTGGATTTGACTACGCTTAAAGCCTTTTTCTGCCACAATTTTCTGAATATTTGCCTGCATCGTGGCGCGAACAGCCTCATATAGCTTGGATTGCTGCTCATTCATGTCAATATTGACTTCAATCGTGGTTTTTTCAGGCAATTCCTTGGCAACGTCAGTTTTCAAACGACGTAAAATAAAGGGTTTAATGCGGTTTACCAACTTTTGCCTTAACTGCTGATCACCGCGTTTTTCAATAGGATAGCGGTACTTTTTATTAAAGATTTCTTGTGAATATAAAAATCCTGGCATTAGAAAATAAAATAGTGCCCACAGCTCACCCAAATGATTTTCCATAGGTGTACCAGTTAGACATAGACGATGTCGCGCTGTTAATTGCCGTACTACCTGTGCAGCTTTGGCACGCGGATTTTTAATATTCTGCGCTTCATCCAGAATGAGTTGATGATATTCATATTGCTTCAGTTGCTCTTCATCTCTCGCCAAGAGCGGGTAGGTGGTTAACACAATGTCATAGTGTGAAATCTGCTCAAAATACTGATGGCGGTCGGGGCCTTGTAGCAGCAGTACCTTGAGCTCAGGGGTAAATTTTTCCGCTTCTTTGAACCAGTTATGCATCAGCGATGTGGGTGCAACAATTAAGGCGGGTCTGTCCTGCAAATGACCAGCCTGCTTTTCCATGAGTAAGTGGGCTAAAGTTTGTGCTGTTTTACCCAAACCCATATCATCCGCCAGAATCCCGCCATGCTGGGTTTCCCTTAAAAACTGTAACCAGCCTAGGCCCTGCTGCTGGTATGGACGTAATTCCCCCTGAAAACCTTGTGGTGTCGGCAGTTGTTGCTGATAGCCTTGTTTGAATTTCTGTACAAATTGCTGCAGGCGATCACTGACCTGCCATGTCATCCCAAGATTATGCTGCAATTCTAATAATTGACTCGCATCATAGCGATCAATACTGCGCTCTTCTTGCTGTAAAATGCTCTGCAGATGTAACAATACCGGCTTAATATCCCTAGCGGATAGAGCCAAATCAGGTTGATCAACTGCAGTTTTCACGGTGAAAATTTGACTGTCATGCAGATGAATAAACGTCCGCGGATCAAGTAAATCAGGATTTACTCGCACCAAAGCTACGAGCGCATCAAGCAAATTATAAGAATTGCCTGCACTGTCTTGAACCGTCGCCCCGATATTGAACCAGTCCTGCTGACCTTCAGATTCAGTGATAGAAATATTTAAATTTTCGACATATTGCAGGTTAAAGGGGCTGTTTTCCAGATGCTCTATCTGCCAGCCCATCAACTCAATTTGATTGATGGGCATCAGCTGTTTGATCCAGTCTCCATAGAAAGCAAAAACCATAGAATCGAGACGTTGTTTATCCAGTTTTAATTGCTGGTCATAACTAAGATCTTTCACCCACTTCAGTGATTCGACTAATAGCTGTAAACGCTGGATTGACTGTTGTTCCTGAACTAAGTCCCGAAGCTGTCGCACCATTTTGTCATGCTGCTCACCAATGAAACTATCACCTGATGTACCTGCTTTAATTCGCCCGCCTGCATAGGAGAATTCAATTTCAGCACAAACAGACTCTTCCCATTTCCAATCAAATTTATCTAAAATACCGAAGCGTAAAATTGGCTGGGGACTACCCTCAAGGACATCAATATGCTGAATAGACTCGGGCCGAGGCAGATTTTTCACGTCTGAATATTGATGAGTCAGTTTCTCAAACTCTGGCAAGAACATAGATGGAAGATCAGGCATCTGTAAAAAATGGTACAGAAGATTTGCCGTATATTCACCATATAACTGGCCCACCGTGTTCTGTTGAATATCCACATAACACGGTGGCTGGCTAGCGAGAATCTGAATATGAGGATTTGATTTTAAATCGAGTCGAATATCACCATTGACCAATTCAATATTTAAATGCTCAGTCTGTTGTTTAGCCCCTTGTTCCCATCTAAATTCGATGTTGTAGCCTTGTTCTGACCATTGAAGTGCAGTATGGCTCTTTGTTTGCCAGTACACATCGCCACTTTGAATAAAAGATTTGAAATGCTCCAATAAAATTCTAGAGATATCAAGATTGCTTTGATAAAAGCGTTCGTCACTATTTATTTTGGCATAATAATAAATCTGGTTAAATAATTGTCGTTTTTCTTCAGGTAAAGTCAGATGCTTTCTGGTGATATTTTCATATTGGGTATAATAACTTTCCCCCGCAATTGAGCCGTTTTTATTGCGTCTGGCCTTCTGAACATCAACTGTCAATTTCTTTAAGCTGACAGACTGATCTAGCAGGTAAATTAAATAATTGTTTGTTTTGACAGATTGCTCTGGTTCAGTCTGTTGTAAATACCGTTTAAAATCATTCAACCAGCGCTGCGCCTGATCATCCCCCCGTTGGCGTTTTGTGATTCCCTGCGGGGATTGAGAGTCAGCATAACGCTGCTGAAATTCCTGGCGATATTCCTGAAAGAATAACCGCGCTAAAGCAGCAGCATGTTTACAGTTATATCCAACCGGACAAGTGCAGTCGTCATCGATTAAACGGTCTTTTTGGGGATTATAGGTAATTGCGGTATCGTAATAATCTGTTCCTTCAATTTGGGCATACATCGTAACCCCGTCTTTTTCCTCAAAGAACTCAATCGTTTCCCTATCAATGTGTTTAGCATAGCTCAGACTGCGCTGAAGAGTTGCAGTACTAAAGCGAGATAGAAAATTGATCAATGAGGACATAATTACCAGAAACCAAAAATGTTTATACAATTATAACGGACAAAGCTGTCATTTCAGAACAGTACTGCTCGCCAACGTATCAAAAGGAAATAAATCCATGCTCAAAAACTTAATGTTTACTACAATGGATGGGGTGAATATTGGCTTTGGGGTACATTGGTCTCCTCAACCGCAATCACAGGTCGGCCATTAATCGCCTTTGAATACAGTGCAGAAGCGATCAGTAAAGGTTTAGAACTTTCCTCCACATCAAATGGATATCATGGGTGAGGCACTGAATATTCCTCGACAAGCTCTTGTGAAACTTGGTACTCAGGAAGCGGAACTTTGTGTCCAAGAAGTTGATGAAATTATTGGCTCGATTTGTAAGGTTACAATCTGATTCAGCAATATCGCTCATGACCTATTACCTGGACAAATTCAAGCAGAGACTCTCCAACTGATCCAAAATAGGATTGAGCATAATATTCATGGCTCTAGACTAGCAGATTTACACTTAATTTTACCTAATGAGGTTCCACAGCTCAGTTGCTAACTCATTAGGTTCCCTCATCCAACGCCATTCAGTTTCTTTAAGATGATAATCAAAGTACTCTTTTGATATGCCGTTAAACTTTGCTAGCCTTCTTTTACAAAAGCTCCAAAATGATTCTATTCCATTTATATGACATTCTCCTCTAGCAAACTCATTTGCTCCGTGATTTACCCTAAAATGCTTTGAATAACCCACATCAACAAGACCATTATAGCCACGCCATCCATCACTATAAATCACACTCTCAAGTGAAACTTTACCAATGATAACCTCTTGTAAAGTCTTCATTTTACAGTCAGGTACGATTTCAGTATAGACGCGCCCATTACGTTCGAATATTCCAAATACTGGCTGTTTTAGAGTCCCACGACCACGCTTTAACTTTCCATGAAACCCACGTTGCCTTTTCACTCCAAAATAGCTTTCATCTACTTCTATTGAACCAACAAACTTAGCTCTTAAATCTGTTTGATGATCATAGATAGTTTCTCTAAAAAGCATGTACCAATAGTTAATCGTATTACGATTTAAATTGAGTAATAAGGCTGTTTTGGAAGCAGGAATATCAACACAAAAGCATTGAATAATTTTTTAATCTTGTAGTGACTTAATTTACTGTTTTCTATCATGATTCTAGACTAACATAATCATTTTGCTAGTCTAGAGCCTTCGCTACGGTTTGGACTATGTTCAAATGGCTATTCTACGTTTGATTGGTTTTGGAAAAAAAGAAGAATTTAAGAAAGTGCTAGCAATTTTAAGAAAGAAAAAGCCTGATAGGACAAGGATCCTATGAAATTTGTCGTGTACAGAGGTAATTTTTATGAAATCTAAAATCATGAGAAAAAGATAGAAAAGCACTTAGTCAGTTTCGGAGTATTATTTAAAACGTGGAGATGTTTTTCCTATGTTGATTAGTCAATTTATTTACGAATGATGTATAAAGTTTTATCTAATTTTTCTTTTTATCCAATTTAAAATTAGGTGCGTACACGGCCTCAACTTTCAATAAAGTATAAAAGGTGTTTGTGTAGGCAATACCCTTACTTTTGATAAGCCAAAAGAAAGCAAAAGCCTTTGTTACCCATACATAACATCCCTATTATGATGGATAACGTGTGGCATCCCTGCAACACTCGTGTATCCAAACGTTGCTTAAATTAAACTATGTAATAGTGGCGACATAAAGGTGCTCTTATCGCTATATATTAAAAACTTAGTGGAACACTGTTTCTAAAGCTTTTAAACCCACTTTGGGATCAAGTAGACCGTTGTAAATTTCAGGGATTTCACGTTCCACCCCAAAAAATTCATAAATGGCAAGCATCGCCCCACGAACTGAATATTCCACAGTAAAGACCACGTCATCTTCAATTTCCACAAACTGTCCAAGGAAAGCAAAGTTTTGTGAGCCTTGTGGAATTACCTGTGGACGATCCCCCGGTTTACGGCAGGCGAATAGGGCAGAGGCGTATGGCATCATGGCGGTAGTAACATCAGTCGTTGCCAAAACATGATCTAAAATGTCGTCAAAACCGAGCTGTTTAATCAGTTCTGTTAGGATTTCTTGCCCCGTGGCTTCGGACATTGGTTTTTTGATGTAATCGCCTATATGGTCAATTTGGAAACCGTAGCCCCATAAGGTATATAAACCTTCAGGTAAGTCGGCAAAGTGTGGCTGTGCAGGAACCACGATGGATAAATGCCAACCCGACTCATACCAAGTCATGAGTGCGCCTGTGCCTGGTTCATTGCCTGTATAGTCAATAATACGTTTAAGTAGCACGTCATCTTTCATGGTCAGAGTGAAAGACTCCCACTTATGTTCATCGACATTGCCATAAAAAGTCATTGGACGGCCAAAGTCTGGGGCTTTTTGTGCCAGCGTTTCCCAAAGCGTCCAGCCATGATCTTCTCGATGACGAATAAGGGCAGGCACGTCATGATTACCGCCATAACGTGAGTCTGCTGTAATAGAGCCTAAAGTGAAAATAGCTAAATCATTGGCTTTCAGATTAATTTGCTCTGAGCCTTCAGGCAATTGTACATATAGACGTGAAGCGTAGCGTTCTTGAGTTTCAGCATTGGTAATGAAGTCTGCATCTGTGACATAGTGTCCAAAACGCACATCGACGCCTTGTGCGACTAACCAACGCTGTAGGGGCAGAATCATCGAGTCATATTGGTTGTACTTGGTACGTTTCACACCCGCTAAGGTATGAATGCGTGGCAATTCTTGAATAAAACGCAAGAAATAGCGTCTTAACTCTGCTGCACTGTGCCATTTTTGAAAAGCGAAAGTCGTGCGCCACATGCGCCAGAAATTGGTTTCAAAAAAGGTTTCATCAAAAAACTCATCAATGCGGCGACTGCCAATTTTTTCTTCTTTTGAAGCTAATAGGCGCAGCATCTGTGCACGATGTAGCGTATTCAGACCAAGCTTTGCTGCATCCGCAATGACATGTTCGGCATCAATCAACCGTGCATTGGCGTGGGTTTTCACTTTTTCATTAAACTCACGACATTCTTCACGCACCGAAATGTCTGGATTTTCCAAAGATGGAATACTGGAAAATAAGTCCCATAGGCACAAATAAGTTTCATCGGTCAGCATTCGCCCACCACGTGTTACCCAAGCTTGCGCGGCATGCGGTGTATGTCCACCATCCATCGAACCACCTGAAATATCGAGTTCTTCTAAAATATGGATATTTTTGGCAGGGACTTTGGCATCACGGATTGCAAATGCAGCAGCAGCCATACCTGCGATACCACCACCAATAATCCAAAGATGGGACTGTTGCGCGTCTAATGGGGTGCGCTTCTTATTTTGCATGGTTCACCTTTAATTATGATGTTAAAAATTATGAAGTAAAAAAATTGGTTTAGAAAAACCTTAAAAATAGTATGTCTTTTTATATATGAAAAATGTATGAAATGGGAAGCAATCCCCTCATTATATTTTGTAATCAAAAATAGACGTATGATGGCTATTTTTAATACACATTTGTCTTTTTATTAAAATTGAATATGATCTAAATAATTGATGTTAATGTTTATTGTTGAGTAATTGCTCTATTGTTGTTTTCACTATGCCGTATGCTAAATTTCTTTAAAAATAGGCTTTTTATTTATCATTAAAAAATATCTTTGTACACGACAAAAAAAGATAACTCATTGAAATAATGGCATAATACTTGTTTTCTGACGACGAATATGATGACACATTTCAATGAGTTACATCTCATCTTAAACAAATATCTAAAGTGGAACAAGTCACATGCAAAATGTTTTACACTGATTATGCTTGCATTAATTGTAAAACAGACATGTAATCTTTCTTCTGCATCTAAAGCCTTACCCATCAAGTGCTTACCACAATCATTTTATCGACGTATACAACAACGCTTCTTTGCAGATCAGTATTTCGATTATCGTCAAATTTCTCAGTTAATTTTCAATATATTTTCATTCGATAAAGTCCAATTAACTTTGGATAGAACTAATTGGAAATGGGGAAAACGAGATATTAATATCTTGATGTTAGCCATCGTCTATCGTGGAATAGCGATACCTATTGTTTGGACATTGCTCAATAAACGTGGAAATTCAGATACAAAAGAGCGTATTGCTTTGATTCAACGCTTTATCTCCATTTTTGGTAAAGATCGTATTGTGAATGTGTTTGCAGACAGAGAATTTATCGGTGAGAAATGGTTTACATGGTTAATTGAAAATGACATTAACTTCTGTATACGTGTTAAAAAAACTTTATTGTGACCAATCACTTAGCCAAGAATCATAAAATTAGTGATTTATTTCGTCATCTTCAAGTTGGTCAAACTGAATATCGTAAACGACGTATTTGGGTTGTTCGAGTGAAACTGTATATTAGTGCGCTACGATTAGAAGATGGAGAACTTTTACTTGTTGTTTCTCCTATGTTTAATGCTTCTGCTATTCGTGATTATGCATTACGCTGGGAAATCGAAACGTTATTTAGTTGTCTCAAAGGACGTGGATTCAATCTTGAAAATACTCGTTTAACAGACCCTAGACGAGTCAAGAAATTGATAGCAGTGCTAGCTATCGGTTTCTGTTGGTGCTATTTAACAGGTGAATGGCAACATGATCGGAAAAAAGCGATAAAAATAAAGAAGCATGGACGACTTTCAGTAAGTTTATTTCGCTACGGTTTGGACTATGTTCAAATGGCTATTCTACGTTTGATTGGTTTTGGAAAAAAAGAAGAATTTAAGAAAGTGCTAGCAATTTTAAGAAAGAAAAAGCCTGATAGGACAAGGATCCTATGAAATTTGTCGTGTACAGAGATCTGTGTTATAGCGTTTTAAAACATCAGACCGCCTATCAAAGAGATTATTTATTAGCCGAATAATCTCAAAACCTGATTGACTACCAAGACGGTATCTCAGGTCGCTGACTTCACATATATTAAAACTCATTCAGATTGGGTCTAAACCACATTTATTATTGATGTGTTTTCATGTGCAATTGTTGGCTGGAAAGTATCAACACGTAAGAATACAGATATGGTGCTTGATGCGCTGAGTTATGTATCGTCTTTTGAGCTTGAAGCAATGTACGATTATAAGATTAACCCGTTAGGTCAGGTGGCCTAACTTAAATAAAAAAGTCTCCGACAAACCCGGTACGGTTCAGTTTTTGCATAGACCCAAGTGTTAAATCATCATTACGATTCTTGCGTACCACACCATGGACACGTGAAAAAGTAGAAAGCTTATATTTGTACGTCTTACGCCAAAAGGCCAAACAGAAACCGTAGCCTCAGGCAACACCCCTCTCATCATAAAATTATACCAGTCAGTAAAACACTCTTAGATTAAGCATATGAATGTTGGTTATTATTGTTGATTATCACAATAAATTAGTGACCAAAAATCAAAGTACCCTACCCCACCTTAAATTACGTCACACAAAATTAAAACTCTATATAACTGTTATATATAGAGTTTATTAACATACCAATTATGTAATTTAGTGTATTTTATGTCGGTGACTCTTGCCAAGGTTGGGGTCTTGCGAGTTCGAGTCTCGTTTCCCGCTCCAAATTCTAAAAGCCCTCATCGAAAGATGAGGGCTTTTTTTATTGTCGTTCTCAATGACTAAATATTCTGCCTAACCCTGCTTTTTTCTCAAATTAAGAAAATTTTCTTTAAATCTTGAATCTCTAGAACTCTGGTTCGATTTATCTTTTTAGGGAACTCCTGCTAAAAGGATTGCACTTCATACAGGTTTAAGCATCTAATTCATCCAAGCAATTAATGATAAAAAACCATAAAAAAAGCCCATTTGAGGGGAAATGGGCTTTTGTAAACATCAATATTAACGCTCTAATATGACAATCTGGTTAAATTTCATATCTATAGATTAAAATTTTTTGAGATCTCATTAGATTCCTAATAGCTGCTTACACCACGGAATTGAAATATCCCGAGTTAAAGGGGCTAAAGGCAGGTCTGGATGATTAAGATCAACCCATTGCATTTCCGCAAGTTCAGCCTGAACCTGAGGCTGACTTTTTAATTTAACCTGATACAAATAACTGACCAGCGAATGATTCAATTCGTTCGCAGCCACGGTTTCATATTTACCAATATAAGACAGTATTTCCATCTCACAGCCTGTTTCTTCCAGAACTTCTCTAGAGAGTGCCGCTTCAGGCAGTTCATTGGGTTCCAGCTTTCCACCCACATGCATAAAGAAATCGGTATCTTTTTTACGAACCAACAAAATCTGATTCTGTTCATTGAGAATGATAGCCGCAGCAATCGTAATCACTTTATTACTCATACCGATTCTACTACCTTTACGCTTTTATTCCATTTCGGTTCAGGCGCATGATAATGCTCCAAAGCATCCAAAACTTCCTCAATTGAACTTGAGGAAATCAAAGCATCGGTAAAACGTGACTGGGTAAATCCAGCCTCAGTCGTTTTCATCAAGAAATTCAGCAATTCATCATAAAATCCATGGATATTTAAAAATGCACAAGGCTTCTGATGAAGGCCCAACTGCCCCCAGGTCAACTGCTCAAAAATTTCTTCTAAAGTCCCCACCCCGCCCGGCAAAGCAATAAATGCATCCGCCAGATCAGACATTTTTGTTTTACGTTCATGCATATTTTTCACCACATGCAGCTCTGTTAACAGCGGATGGGCCAATTCTGCATCGACCAGATTTTGTGGAATTACTCCAATGACTGTTCCACCAGCATGTAATGCACTATCAGCCACAACACCCATCAGTCCAGCTCGGCCGCCACCATAAACCAGCGTGATTCCCCGTTTCGCAATAGACTCACCCAAAGCTTGCGCCTGTTCTTTAAAATTTTCGCTATTCCCCATAGCTGAACCACAAAAGACTGCAATAGATTTCATTTTTTACCCCCTCATCAATCAACGTATTCTAACTGGATTGGAATAAAAAAATTGTCTTAAAAACAAGTAAAATAACCATAAGCGGCTAGTTTATCGAAGCTCATGATTCAGAATAAATCCTCACTTCTACAGAAAAATACGGATAATTTTTAGTCAGACTTGTACGCATTGACTTACATCGATTCCGGTTCTTTACGGCTATCCCGAATAGTGGAATTTTCCTATGATACTTACATCAGGAACAGGAAGTTCCATATAACAATGACAATAGATAAGCACAAGGATTGTAAGGTACGACAGGAGTTATACCGAGCTAACCAATACAAAAAACCCCGGCAGGATGCCGGGGTTTTTTATTATTTTTTTATTTAGTCAATCAGGCTGCCAATGACCTGAGATTTTATATTTGACTATTCTCTGCATGGTGCTACTGATCTCGAATGGGTCAGACAGCAGGATTTGACA
This sequence comes from Acinetobacter sp. YWS30-1, assembly GCF_033558715.1. NCBI lineage: Bacteria > Pseudomonadati > Pseudomonadota > Gammaproteobacteria > Moraxellales > Moraxellaceae > Acinetobacter > Acinetobacter sp. YWS30-1. The sequence goes on from NZ_CP114606.1 coordinate 2,943,017, forward strand.
AATGCAAGCCAATCCACAAGGATAAGTGAATAAAAATAATCATGAGTAGAACAATATGTCCCATCCACTTTCCAGCCTTGAATATCAACCTGACATTCTAGGTGAAGGTTATGAACAGGCCACTTTAGAATTCCCGCCAGATACTGAAGGTACAGTAGTTGCCACTTTAGTCCGCAAAAAGGCAGACCAGCCCACCTCTAAAGCTGTCCTTTATATTCACGGCTTTATTGATTATTTTTTCCAGACTGAAATGGCAGAGCGTTTTAATCAGCAAGGTTTTGATTTTTATGCACTGGATTTACGTAAATACGGCCGATCCTATCTGTCCCATCAGAAACTTTATAATGTCTATCATCTTTCAGAATATGATGCAGAAATCAGCCAGGCTCTTGAAATTATTGGACAGGAAGGCCATGACACGGTTTTACTCAGTGGCCATTCTACCGGCGGATTAATTACTACTTTGTATGCAGCACATCATCCGGATCATCCCTTAATTAAAGGCTTATGGCTCAATAGCCCTTTTTATGACTTTAATATGACGCCTTTTGAGAAAAAGTTTCTGGTGCCTAAATTAAGCCGTCTGGGAAAACGTTTTCCGGAAATGCTATTTCCCAGCCGCTTAAATCGTCATTATGTGCCTAGTCTGCATATTAGCTATCAGGGGGAATGGCATTTTGATCTGGAATGGAAAAAACCTAGCTATCACTGGGTGCGTCTGAGTTTTGTACATGCCATTCACGAAGCACAAAAAGAAATTCATCAGGGTGTACGTTTAAGTATTCCGACTTTGCTGATGCATGCCCACAAAACCACTTATCCCCTACGTTTTAATCGTAATACTCAAACCAGTGATGTGATTCTTCAGGTACGCGACATGATTGAACATGCGCAGAAAATCCAGGGCGATGTGAAACTCTGTTCGATTCAAAATGGGATACATGATCTGGTTCTTTCAGAAAAACCGGTCCGTGAGCAGGTCTATCAGCAGCTATTTCAATGGCTGGAAAATAAAGCCCTATAAGCCAGATGAATAAGATAGGTAGCAAGCTCTGCCTGTCTTATTTTTCAATAATTTTATTTATCTATTTCGCTTGGATATGAAATAAAAATATCAAGCTGATCAGTAATGCTTTTTACATATTAAAATCATGTCATTATAAAAATAAAATATTGAAATTTATAAAAATAATAAATTCCATTTTTATCCAAATGTTGCCTTTTGTAGCAAGCTTGTAAGTATTTATCCTGCGATTTTTTTCCCTCTCTATAGTAGAGCTGAGATGTTGAATCTGAGGGCTTTTGCAGAGCAGAAGTGGTTCGGCATTTATCAATAATAATCATATCAAGGAATAGAATTATGCGTTATGCAGATCCCAATACTGACGGTTCAAAAGTGCAATTTAAATCCCAATACGAAAACTTTATTGGCGGCAAATGGGTTCCACCCGTCAAAGGTGAATATTTTGATAATGTCTCGCCCGTAGATGGTAAAGCCTTTACCAAAGTTCCGCGCTCATCAGTGGAAGATATTGAACTGGCGCTGGATGCGGCTCATGCCGCCAAACAGCAATGGAATAACAGCTCCCCTACTACCCGTTCCAATATTTTATTAAAAATTGCCGATCGTCTTGAAGAAAATCTTGAGTTACTAGCAGTTGCAGAGACTTGGGATAATGGCAAGCCGATCCGAGAAACCCTGGCAGCCGATATTCCATTAGCCATTGACCATTTCCGCTATTTTGCCGGCTGTATTCGCGCCCAGGAAGGCGGCATCTCGGAAATTGATGAAGACACGATTGCCTACCATTTTCATGAACCTTTAGGTGTGGTTGGGCAGATTATCCCGTGGAACTTCCCGATTCTGATGGCGGCATGGAAACTGGCCCCAGCTCTCGCAGCCGGAAACTGTATTGTGCTGAAACCTGCTGAACAGACACCGGTGAGTATTTTAGTGCTGGTTGAACTGATTCAGGACCTGTTGCCTGAAGGCGTATTAAACATCGTGAATGGCTACGGCGTTGAAGTCGGCCGTCCACTGGCGACTAATCCACGCATTGCCAAGATTGCCTTTACCGGTTCTACCGCTGTGGGTCAGCTGATCATGCAATATGCGACTGAAAATATTATTCCTGTGACTTTAGAACTTGGAGGTAAATCACCAAACTTGTTCTTTGCCGACATCATGGATCAGAAAGATGATTTTCTGGAAAAAGCTCTAGAAGGCTTTACCATGTTTGCCCTGAATCAGGGTGAAATCTGTACCTGTCCATCACGCGCCCTGATTCAGGAAAGTATTGCCGACCAATTCCTGGAACTTGCAGTAGAGCGAGTGAAAAAGATCAAGACTGGTCATCCCCTGGATACCGAGACCATGATCGGTGCTCAGGCTTCTCAGGAGCAGCAAGACAAGATTCTCGGCTGTATTGCAACTGGCCGTGAAGAAGGTGCAGAAATCTTGTTAGGCGGCAATGAACGTCAGGAAGTGGGACAAGGTTTTTATATCGAGCCAACGATTTTTAAAGGTTCCAATGACATGCGCACCTTTCAGGAAGAAATTTTTGGACCGGTATTGGCAGTGACGACTTTTAAAGACTTCGATGAAGCCATCAAAATTGCCAATGATACGATTTATGGACTCGGTGCCGGTGTCTGGTCACGTTCAGCACATACCTCTTACCGCGCTGGTCGCGCGATTCAGGCTGGTCGGGTCTGGACCAACTGCTATCACATCTACCCGGCTCATGCAGCCTTTGGGGGATATAAAAAATCTGGGATTGGCCGCGAAAACCATCGCATGATGCTGGATCATTATCAGCAAACCAAAAACCTGTTAGTGAGTTATTCAACCAAACCAGCAGGCTTCTTCTAAACTGATCTAAATTCGGGTGGACTTCGGTCCGCCTGATTCATTCATTATTTCAAACATAATTTTAAACTGATTGGTAAAAAATTCATAAAGAGAGTCGTGATGAGGTATACGTATTTTTAGGGGCTGTATTAAACTAATCAATAAAACTGCATAAAAAATAAGAGATTATTTATAGTCATGTTGATTTTAAATAAGTTTGTCATTTTTTATGCTTTCTGATCGTTTAAAAATCCAGCATAAAGCCTGTGCTTTCATTTAAAGTCGACTTTTCATGCTACGCAAGACTGTGTATAACAATGAACCCCTGAGGGAAAGCAATAAGCATAGGCAAAATTGCTTAAAAAGCGTTAGACTATGCAGTAATAATGTCATGATTCGGTCTGGTATAGATCAAAAAAGAAGGTGAAGGTTGATGCCGCTCAATACAGTTGAAGAGCTTGTAGCAGATATCCGTGCAGGAAAAATGGTTATCCTGATGGATGACGAAGACCGTGAGAATGAAGGCGATCTGGTGATTGCTGCAACCCACGTGCGTCCTGAAGACATCAACTTTATGATCACCCATGCGCGTGGTCTGGTTTGCCTGACTTTAAGCAAAGAACGTTGCCAGCAGTTAAATCTACCCTTGATGGTGGATGCCAATGGCGCTCAGCACGGAACCAACTTCACCCTTTCAATTGAAGCAGCCAACGGAATTACTACCGGTATTTCTGCAGCTGAGCGTGCGCACACCATTCAAACTGCGGTAGCTGCACATGCCAAACCAAGTGACATTGTACAGCCTGGCCATATCTTTCCATTGATGGCACAGCCAGGTGGCGTATTGCACCGTGCTGGTCATACCGAAGCCGGTTGTGACCTGTCTCGTCTTGCGGGTCTTGAGCCAGCTTCTGTGATCTGTGAAATCATCAAAGAAGACGGCACTATGGCGCGTCGTCCAGATCTAGAAATCTTTGCGGAAAAGCATGGCCTGAAAATGGGGACTATTGCTGATCTGATCCATTACCGTATGACCAATGAACAAACGGTTGAGCGTATTGATCAGCAAACTATAGATACTGAATACGGCAGCTTTGACCTGTACCGCTATCGTGAACTGGGTAATCCGGATATCCATCTGGCCTTGGTCAAAGGTGAGCCTAAAGAGGGCGTGACCACAGTGCGTGTACATGGTTTTAACCCGACCCGCGACTTGCTCAAACTGAACAAGCAGGATGGCGAACCAGCTTGGAACCTGGACCGTGCACTAAAAGAAATTTCAAACAGTGATCGTGGTGTTCTGGTCTGGATTGGCCAGCGCCATTTACAGGACTTAGGCCCTGCCCTGGATGCACTGACAACACCCAAAAATGTAAAATCGAATGCTGCACTTTCCCAGCAGTATCAGACCATTGGTGTCGGCGCACAAATTTTACGTGACCTCGGCGTGGAAAAAATGAAGCTGCTTAGCTCTCCATTACGTTTCAATGCCCTGTCCGGCTTTAACTTAGAAGTGGTGGAATACATCACCGCACAACAAACATCAGAGAAATAATCGAGGTTCCTATGGCAGTTCGCCGTATTGAAGGTATGTTGCATCTCGCGAACGAAGACCGTTATGCGATTTTAGTTGGTCGTTTTAATAGCTTTGTTGTTGAACATCTGTTAGAAGGTGCCATTGATACATTGAAACGCCATGGCGTATCAGAGGATAATATCACTGTTGTTCATGCACCTGGTGCTTGGGAACTTCCTGTAGTTGCGAAAAAACTGGCAGCTTCAGATCGTTTCGATGCCATCATCGCGCTGGGCGCTGTGATTCGTGGCAGCACGCCTCACTTCGATTTTGTAGCTGGTGAATGTGCCAAAGGTCTGGGCGTAGTTGGCTTGGACACTGGCTTACCAGTGATTAATGGTGTATTGACTACGGATAGTATCGAACAGGCGATTGAACGCTCGGGTACAAAAGCAGGTAATAAAGGTAGTGAAGCTGCCTTGACTGCTATTGAAATGGTTAACTTGTTAAAGGCTATTTAACGCTATGTCGCAAACACTTCAAGCAACTTATGCAGCAAAACGTAAAGCACGTCGCTTTGCTGTACAAGGAATTTATGAATGGCAGATGAGCCACAATCCGGTGCATGAGATTGAAGCACGTACTCGTGTGGACAATGCCATGCACAAAGTGGATCTCAGCTATTATCATGAATTGTTGACTCAAGTGGTTGCCAATCATGAAGCATTGGATGCTTTGCTTATCCCTGTGCTGGATCGTGAACTTTCTGCACTTGATGGTGTAGAACTCGCTACACTTCGCCTAGGCGCCTATGAACTCAAAGAACATCTTGAGATTCCATACCGCGTGGTTCTGGATGAAGCAATTGAGTTAGCTAAACACTTTGGCGGTGCAGACAGCCATAAATACATCAATGGTGTATTGGACCGTTTAGCGACAACTTTACGTGCAGCAGAAAAACAGCAAGCCAACTAATCTAGTCGAATTGTTGTATGGCTGAGTTTTCGATTATCGATACCTATTTTAATCGTCAGAATAAAAATTCTGTCGATTTAGGCATTGGCGATGACTCAGCCTTGCTCACCCCTCCTCTACAGCAACAACTGGTCATCTGTGCCGACACCCTCGTTGCTGGACGTCATTTTCCTTTAGACACCGATCCTCATGCGATTGGCTGGAAATCTGTCGCTGTTAATCTTTCTGATATTGCAGCCATGGGCGCGACCCCGCATAGTATTTTACTCGCCTTGAGCCTACCCCAAATTGATCATGACTGGTTAAAAGCCTTTAGTCAGGGTCTCTATGATTGTTGCGATCAATTTGGTGTGAGCTTAATTGGTGGTGATACCACACAAAGTCCTCATTTGACCTTATCTGTGACTGCCCTTGGTTGGGTAGATACAGGACAAGCTGTGCCACGTTCAGGTGCCAAGCCTGGTGATCTGATTTGTGTATCCGGTACAGTGGGCGATGCTGCTTTTGCTTTAAATCATCTCGGTCATCCATTACAGAAACGTTTGGATTATCCAACCCCACGCTGTCAGTTGGGTACTGCCTTAAAAGGCCTAGCTAATAGCATGATTGATGTTTCAGACGGTCTGGCACAAGATTTAGGACATATTCTTAAGGCATCAGGTATAGGTGCAAAGCTAGCGCTTGAAAACTTACCCATCAGTCCTGCCCTGCAGGCATTAAATGATGAACAGCGTTGGCAATACGCCCTCGCGGGTGGTGATGACTACGAGTTATGCTTTACAATAAACCCGCAAAATTATGAAAAATTATTGCAAAAACAGCTGGATGTTTCGATTAGTATAATTGGCTCCATTCAGCAGCAACACGGTTTAACTTTTGAAAAAGATGGCGTAGATCATTCACTTCAATTTAACGGATATCAACATTTTGCATAAATCTGCGATCAATTTTAAAAGCATGTCATGGACCAACCGGCTCATTGTCTTTAGTGGGGTAGGATTTGGTTCTGGTCTGGCGCCTAAAGCGCCCGGAACTTTTGGTTCAGCTTTTGCACTTTTATTTGTACCCATCTGGCTCTACTTAGGTTTTGTAAATAGTCTTTTTGCCATTGTCATTATGTCCCTGGTTGGCATATATATCTGTGGCCAAACTGCCAAAGTCATGGGTGTGCATGATGATGGACGTATTGTCTGGGATGAGTTTGCAGGACAATCCATCACTTTTTTGCCACTGATCTATTTAGCTCAGATGAACTGGTTATGGCTACTCATTGGCTTTGCCCTGTTCCGATTATTTGATGTCTGGAAACCTTGGCCGATTCGAGTCATTGACCGTCAGGTTAGGGGTGGTTTTGGCATTATGCTGGATGACATTATCGCTGGCCTCTGGGCAGCACTTTGTATTTGGATTTATTTTTACTTCACGATGGCTTAGGCCATATCTAGGATTAGAACATGTCTACGACTGTGATTATTCTTGCTGCAGGTAAAGGAACCCGTATGCGTTCCAACTTACCGAAAGTATTACAACCGCTTGCAGGACGACCTTTACTCGGCCATGTGGTCGACACAGCAAAAAAACTCAATGCAGACAATATTATTACCATTTATGGTCATGGCGGTGAGCAGGTTCAGTCCGCATTTGCAGACCAGGATATCCAGTGGGTAGAACAGGCTGAACAGCTTGGTACCGGTCATGCCGTACAAATGACACTACCTGTTTTGCCTAAAGATGGTATTTCACTAATCCTGTCTGGTGATGTCCCTTGTATTAGCCAACAGACGCTTCAGAATCTGCTCGATGCTACTCAAGAGCAAGGCATTGGCCTGGTGACCTTGACCCTTTCAGATGCCAGTGGTTATGGTCGTATTGTGCGTAAAGATGGTCAGATTCAAGCCATTGTTGAACATAAAGATGCTTCTGAAGAACAGCGCCAAATTAAAGAAATTAATACCGGTATTTATGCGGTCAGCAATGCCAAATTACATGAATGGCTACCACGTTTAAGCAATGACAATGCCCAAGGTGAATATTACCTGACCGATATCGTGGCAATGGCACTGGCAGATGGTATGAGTGTTGCATCTGTAGAACCTGAGCTGGCTTTTGAAGTGGAAGGCGTCAATGACCGTGTGCAACTGGCTGCATTGGAGCGTCAGTTCCAGGCTTATCAAGCTAAACAGTTGATGCAGCAAGGTGTACATCTGATTGACCCAAGCCGTTTTGACTTACGAGGCCAACTCACTGTTGGTAAAGATGTGCGTATCGATATCAATGTCATTATCGAAGGTAATTGCGAACTCGGTGATAATGTTGAAATTGGTGCAGGCTGTATCCTTAAAAATACTAAAATTGCGGCAGGTACTAAAGTACAGCCATATAGCATCTTTGATCATGCAATTGTGGGTGAAGAAGCACAGATTGGTCCATTTGCACGCTTGCGTCCAGGGGCAAAACTGGCAGCTGAAGTCCATATTGGTAACTTTGTTGAAGTGAAAAATTCTAGTATTGGTCTAGGTTCCAAAGCGAATCACTTCACTTACTTAGGTGATGCTGAAGTCGGTAGCGGTTCCAATATTGGTGCAGGGACGATTACCTGCAACTATGACGGTGCCAACAAATTTAAGACCATCATTGGGGATCATGCTTTTATTGGTTCTAACAGCTCTCTGGTTGCACCGGTCCAGATCGGTAATGGCGCGACAGTGGGAGCGGGTTCAACGATTACCCGTGATGTGGCAGAGAACAGTTTAGCGGTAGAACGTTCCAAGCAATTTGCCAAAGAAAACTATCAGCGTCCGCAAAAAATCAAGAAATAAGAGGAAGTTAGTATGTGTGGTATCGTCGGTGGCATCGCGGAACGTAATATCAGCAATATCTTAATTGAAGGCCTAAAACGTCTTGAATACCGTGGCTATGACTCTGCGGGTCTGGCCTTAATCAATAATAGCCAGGTGCTACGTGAGCGCCGTGTGGGTAAAGTCGCGAATCTTGAGCAAGCTGTGAATGAATCACAGATTAATGGTTCATTAGGCATCGCGCATACACGCTGGGCAACTCATGGTAAACCGACTGAAAACAATGCTCATCCCCATATTTCGGGTAATGTTGCTGTGGTTCATAACGGGATTATTGAAAACTACCAGGAGCTGAAAGATGATCTTGAAGCTTTAGGCTATGTATTCACTTCACAAACTGATACTGAAGTGGTTGCCCATCTGGTCAACGATGCACTGAAATCTACCCCTAGCCTGCTTGAAGCAGTACGTCAGGTCGTACCACAGCTGAAAGGTGCTTATGCGCTCGGGATCGTACATACAGATCATCCAGATGAACTGATTACCGTACGTGAAGGTTCACCACTGGTCATCGGTGTCGGTATTGGCGAGAACTTTATCAGTTCTGATCAGTTGGCTTTATTACCGATCACGAATCGTTTCATCTATCTGGAAGAAGGTGATATTGCCCGTCTGACCCGTACTACCATTGAAGTATTTGTGGATGGTCAATTGGTAGATCGTCCAGTCAAAGAACTGGATGCCACCGTGAGCAATGCTTCTAAGGGTGAATATAAGCACTACATGCTCAAAGAAATCTATGAGCAACCTGAAGCCCTAAAACAGACCATTTCACAAGCCTTGAATGGCAGTACACTACGTGAAGATTTTCTGGTAAATGCTGAACAGGATTTTTCAACAATCCAGCAAATCCAGATTATTGCCTGTGGTACCAGTTACCATGCCGGCATGATTGCCAAATACTGGTTTGAACAGCTGATTGATCTGCCTTGTCAGGTCGAGATTGCCAGTGAATTCCGCTACCGTACGCCAGTGATTGTCAATAATACACTCTATGTGTGTATTTCTCAGTCAGGTGAAACAGCCGATACCTTAGCTGCTCTGCGTGATACCCAAAAACGTGCTACATCAAAAGATGTAAATATTACGACGATGACGATTTGTAATGTTGCAACTTCTTCAATGGTACGTGAAACAGATTACAGCCTGCTGACTTTAGCGGGTCCTGAAATTGGTGTGGCTTCGACCAAAGCCTTTACCACCCAGCTCGCAGCTTTGATGTTACTGGTACTGAAAATCGGTACAGTGAAAAATGCCATTTCAGCTGAACAGATGACTGAGATCACCACTGGACTATGGCATATGCCTAAGGTACTGCTAGATACTTTAAGTCATGATGATGAAATTCTGCGTCTCTCTGAACTCTTTGTAGAGAAACAGCATTGTTTGTTCCTAGGCCGTGGTACACACTTCCCGATCGCACTGGAAGGTGCACTAAAGTTGAAAGAAATTTCTTATATTCATGCAGAAGGTTATGCGGCGGGTGAGCTGAAGCACGGTCCATTGGCTTTAGTAGATAATGATATGCCAGTAGTAATTCTGGCACCGCAAGATGACATGCTGGATAAACTGAAATCCAATATGGAAGAAGTTCAGGCACGTGGTGGTGAATTATTTGTCTTCGCTGATGAAAATAGTGGCATTAAAGCCAAAGAGCGCCAGCATGTCGTACATATTCCTGAAGTAAACGCTGTTTTAGCGCCAATTGTTTATTGTATTCCAGTACAGCTACTGTCTTACCATGTGGCAGTCCTGCGTGGTACTGATGTTGACCAGCCACGTAATCTGGCAAAATCAGTAACAGTTGAATAACTCATAAAATTAGCCTGTTATATGATGTTTTTGAGTAATAAAGTTAAATACTAGGTAATAAATAATCATACTTAGTAATAAAGTTTCATACGAATTTTCAAAATAAAGAAAATATATTCAGTATTTTCAGTATTTTCAGTATTTTGGTATGAAACTTTTTTTATTTTGATAGAATTAAATTTAGACTAGCCCTGCCTATAGTATGATACTTTAATAAATACAATATAATTTTGGAACAAATAAAAACAAATACTTATGCACAACAAAGGATGAAACTTTATTACTCTCATATATATGAGGATATTGACTACTCTCATATAACAGGTTAACTATATATTTCTTAAATTCTGAATAAATATTTTAATCTTTAATATCCATATAGAATTTGATTTAAATGAATTCTTAACTGTCCTATTTAAAGGGACTTCAATAAATTTATTTACATAGTATCCAATAAAAATACAGATCACATATAAAAATAAAGCAAAATTAAGATTTTGAAAAAAGTAATAGCTTATATATAACTTTGTTCCTATAACCAGTATGAATGGGTGACTCAGATAAATAGAATAAGACGTGTTCCCTAATCTATCTAAAATATTTACAAATTTATGATAATGGTTTTTAAAAAAGCTTTCCAAACCAATCAGACCAACCACACATAAAAAGGCTGGCACTCCTCTGTCCAAAGCACGACCAAATCCAGTTTCAAACACATTAAATATATTCTGAAAGAAAATAAATGCAGTTCCCAATAGAATCAGAATAATATTCAGCATAAAGTTTAAATTGCATTCTATATAAATGAGATATGCACAAATACCCAAGGCATACTCTAAAAGAATCACATTAAAAAAGAATACTTTATCTAAATTTAATACCAATATTCCTACAGCAGGTAAAAAAGTCAATACTGCTATTAATGCAATATAATTTATCTTATTTCTAAAAAAATAGAGAGATAAAGCAAAAATGATATAGAAATAAACATCATAGCTTAGGGTCCAGCCATTTTGAACAAGGAACTTATGCTCCCCTGGAATTAATAAATAAGAAGCTATAATATTGGTATATCCACCACTCATATTAACGAGTTCAGGGTTATATAAAAAAATACAAAGAGCCACAGTGGTAAAGAACCAATACAGAGGCAATATTCTTTGCATACGGCCTTTTAAAAATTTTATAGGGGTTATATTCTTTTTAGCTGTCGTTAAACAGATAATAAACCCGGACATTACGAAGAAAATATCAACACCTGGCCCTCTAAATCGATACCATTCTAAGGACAGGATATTATACTGATGAACTTTATTTTCTATATGACTGAGCAAGACAAAACTTGCAGCAATAAATCTCAATATATTAATTGAATATAATTTATTATTAGACATATTTTTCGTCCTTATAATTTTTCTAATACAATATTTTATTTTTCAAATGAAACATTATTTTAATATTATGTAACCAGCTGAATGGTAAAAATCTTTATTTGGGTTAGAATATATTTTTCAATTGTACTCTTAAATAATAAATTATGAAAAAACTTTCTTGTTTCAAAGCTTATGATATTCGCGGCAAGTTAGGTACCGAATTAAATGAAGATATCGCCTACCGCATTGGTCGTGCCTATGGACAGATTTATCAACCAAAAACCGTTGTAGTTGGCTGTGATGTACGCCTTAGCAGTGAAGACTTAAAACAGGCGACCATTCGTGGTTTAAATGATGCAGGTGTCGATGTCCTCGATTTGGGCATGACCGGCACTGAAGAAGTTTACTTTGGTGCATTTCATCTGGATGTTCAGGGTGGCATTGAAATTACTGCCAGTCATAACCCGATGGATTATAACGGAATGAAACTGGTCCGTGAAAATTCCCGTCCGATTAGCGCAGATACCGGCCTTAAAGACATTCAAGCACTGGCTGAAAATAATGAATTCGCTGAAGTTACAAGTAAGGGTACGACAGAAAAATATAATATCCTGCCTGAATTTGTCGAGCACCTGATGAGTTATATTGATCCAGCAAAAATCCGACCAATGAAGCTGGTGGTGAATGCAGGTAATGGTGCAGCGGGTCACGTGATTGATGCAATTGAGATTAAATTTAAAGAACTCAATATTCCAGTCGAATTTATTAAGATTCATCATGAGGCGGATGGTAATTTCCCGAATGGTATTCCTAACCCGATTCTGATTGAAAATCGTGTCAGTACACGTGATGCGGTGATTCAACATTCAGCTGACATGGGTATTGCTTGGGACGGCGATTTTGACCGTTGCTTCCTGTTTGATGAAAAAGGGCAGTTTATTGAAGGCTATTATATTGTCGGTCTACTGGCACAGGCCTTCTTGCTAAAACAGGCTGGCGAAAAAATCGTGCATGATCCACGTCTGGTCTGGAATACTTTTGATGTTGTCGAACAATATCAAGGAACAGCAATTCAATCTAAATCAGGACATGCTTTTATCAAGGATGTCATGCGTGAGCACAACGCAGCCTATGGTGGTGAAATGAGTGCTCATCACTATTTCCGTGATTTTGCTTATTGTGATAGTGGCATGATTCCATGGCTGCTTGCCATCGCGGTTTTATCTGAAACCGGAAAATCACTATCTTCCCTAGTTGAAGAGATGATTGCCAAATTTCCTTGTTCGGGTGAAATCAACTTTAAAGTCGCAGATACTCAGGCGACGATCCAAAAAATCTTTGATCATTATGCCGACCAGCAACCAGAAATCGATCAGACAGATGGCGTTAGCCTGAACTTTGGGGCGTGGCGCTTTAACGTTCGTGCTTCCAATACTGAACCTTTGTTACGCTTAAATATTGAAAGCCGTCGTGACCAGAACCCTCGTCCAATGCAGGCTTATGTAGATGAGCTCAGCCAGTTAATTCAGGGATAATTCTACGTATTAGAAAAATCTTAAAAAGTCCCTTCAGATTAGACGAACTGTCCATTTTGAAGGGGGCTTTTTATTATGAATATTGAAAATATTGTTTGAGCAGATCTATATCGATATTTGCCTTCACTTTTCTGGCAAATAACATGCCTGATTGCTTCATCTTATCAAAATCAGACTCATCTAGAATTTTGGGATAATCTGGTCCTGACATCCAGTCGATATATCTTAATCCCCCTTCAGATACTTGTTCCTCATCTTCTGGATGGTAAATTCTTTCCTGTAAATATGAATTCTGAATAATGGTGTGGAAATATACTTCATCGGCACACAGTGATTTTCTAAAGGCTAAATCATAGCCTTTATTATTTTTTATAAAATCCAAAATATATTGAACCGCCTGATAGCTTAATATAAACCATAAAGATCCTTTATATAGTTTTGGTAACCCTTCTATATTTTGAGTATATAAACCAAGTTTATGTAAAAAAATAATTAGCTTACATTTGATTTTTTCTAAAACTGACTTTTCTTTAATAAAAAAGAAATCTGGATATAAATATTTAATCCGATTTCTTGGATCTGCTTGAAGTTCATAACCGATATATTCCTGATCACTGCTTAAAAGATATTTTTCTATACTTTCAATAGATGTTAAGGGAATATCATCACCGGACAATAAAGAAAAATAATTATATTCAAATTGATTGGCATAATTTAAAAGTTTTAGAGTGGCCTCAATTTGAGTATAGCCACCCCAATACACATCCACTCTTTCTACCAAAAATTCTATTTGTGAGCTGCTTGGTAACGATTTTTTTATATGATCAAGATCTGATTTTTTATCTACATGAATTAAAATTTTACTATGAGAACTTTTAATCAGCTCATTTACAAGATAAACAAGTGGATTAGTCAATTGATGACACATAATCCCATAAATAAAATTCATATTTTATTATCCATATCCATGGGGATTCTGCTTTTGCCAGTTCCAACTATCAGCTAGCATATCCTCGAGAGTATAAGCTGCCGTCCATCCAAGTTCCTCTGTTGCACGGCGGCTATCTGCATAGAAGCTGGCCAAATCACCAGCTCGCCTTGGTGCATATTCAAATGCAATATTTATTCCATTTACTTGCTCAAAGGTATTCTTGATTGCCAGTACTGAAATAGGCTTTCCTGTACCGATATTCCAGGCACGACAACCCGTTTGTTGCAAACGGTTTTGAATTGCCAACACATGCGCTTTGGCCAGATCGACAACATGAATGAAATCCCGCTCACATGTTCCATCTTCAGTCGGATAATCATGACCAAAAATCGATAACTTTTCACGTCGCCCTACCGCCACCTGTGTAACAAATGGCATCAGGTTATTCGGGATACCTTGTGGATCTTCTCCAATCTGGCCACTTTTATGTGCACCTACCGGATTAAAATAGCGCAATAAGGCAATCGACCACTGTGAATTGGCTTGAGCGGTCTTCTCCAATAACTGTTCAACCACCATTTTGGTGTAGCCATAGTTATTGGTTGGCATGCCTAGAGGCATATCTTCCTGATAAGGTGAAGGGTTGAGCTCCCCATAGACAGTGGCTGAAGAACTGAAGACCAGACAGAAGACTCCAGCACGCTCCATGGCCTGTACCAGGCTAATTGAACCGGAAATATTATTTTCAAAATATTTAAGAGGGATTTGCTGGCTCTCACCAACTGCTTTTAAGCCAGCAAAATGAATCACCGCATCAATGGTATTTTCCTGGAATATTCGGTCTAGGATCTGACTGTTCCGAATATCACCTTCTACAAATTTCAGGCTTTTTTGAGCCAACCGCTGGACACGATTTAAAGACTCAACCGAGCTATTAGATAAATTATCCAATACTACGACGTCATGCCCCGTATTTAATAGTTCCAAGCAGGTATGTGAACCAATATACCCTGCTCCACCCGTCACTAAAATTTTAGCCATGTCTTTCCTGTTATAATTTTAATCAAGCTGTCAGGATTTTAATCAAACCCTGGGTTGAACCATCTAAACCGCTAATATCAGTTTGCTCACCATTCAGTATAGGCAATAACTGATTGGCAATTTCCTTACCTTTTTCTACGCCCCATTGGTCAAATGGATTAATATTCCAAAGCACCGACTGCACAAAAACTTTATGCTCATACAAGGCAATCAGCATTCCCAGACTATAAGGATTTAATTCCTGTAATAAAATAGTGCTGCTCGGCTGATTACCCTCATATTGTTTATAGGCTGGCAAGCCCTGCAATTCAGTCTGATCCAAGGCATCATTACCAAATGCCAGTAAACGTGATTGTGCCAGACAGTTAGATAAAGCCAAATGATGCTGTTCGATCAAAGCATCAGCATTATCGACGTAGGTATATTGTTGACTGTTATAACGCTTCACTGGGGCGATAAAATCGCAGCTGACTGCTTGAGTACCTTGATGTAACAGCTGGTAGAAGGCATGTTGGGCGTTTGGTCCAACTTCGCCCCAAATAATTGGACAAGTGTCGAGCTGAACTTTTTCACCATTGCGCTGGATGGATTTACCATTAGACTCCATTTCCAGCTGCTGCAAATAAGATGCAAAATATTTCAGACGTCCATCATAAGGCAAGATGGCATGGGTCTGAATATCCAGAAAATTCGTATTCCAGGCACCCAGTAAGCCCATTAATACTGGAATATTCTGTTCCAGAGGCTTGTACTGGAAATGCTGATCTACGGCATAAGCACCAGCAAGCAGTTGTTTAAAACCGTCCACTCCAATACTGAGTGCAATCGGCAAACCAATACACGACCAGAGAGAATAACGCCCACCGACCCACTCCCATAACAACAGCTGATTTTCGGGTGCAATTCCCCAGGCTGTCATTTTTTCAGGTTTAGTGGATACCCCAATAAAATGATGCTTCACAATAGAAGGATGCTGGCCTAAAGATTTTTCCAGCCATAAACGCACTGTTTGAGCATTGGATAAGGTATCAATCGTTCCAAATGACTTGGAAGAAATAATGAAAAGCGTTGTTTCCGGACGTAACTGATGCAGCAATTCAGATAGCTGGCTACCATCCATCGTCGATACAAAATGCACATTCAAGGGTTTGGCAGATTGATATTTAAAATCCGAAAGCGCATGACTAACCATTAATGGTCCTAAGTCAGATCCCCCTACCCCGATATTCACTACATCCTGAATGACTTCACCCGTAGCCCCACGGCGTTGTCCGGCATGAATCTGCTCGACCAAAGCATACATACGGTCTAGCTGAGCATGAACTTCAGCTGCCAGATCTTCATGCTGCTGGTCCTCTTTCGGCAAACGTAAGGCCCAGTGCATGGCTGCACGTTGTTCAGTATAGTTAATCGTCTGAGTGGAAAATAAAGAACCGATCCAGGATCTTAGATTTTGTGTCTCTGCCCATTCAATCAGATGCTGCACAGCATCACGATTGACTCTATGTTTGCTGTAATCAAAAACCAACTTTTCAAATTCAACCGAGTACTGATTAAACCGTTCAGGATCTGCTGCAAAGAGTTGGCGTAAATGGATCGATTTCAATTGTTCTTTTACAGAATTTAGCTTTTTATAAGCATTATTGCTATTCTGGTCTGATTTAAGCTGGTCTAACATCAACGTCCCACCCCAATATAGTTAAAACCGCGTGACTTGATATAAGCAGGGTCATAGAGATTACGTCCATCCAGAATCAAAGGATGCTGCATCAATTTGCTGAGATAAGCATAATCCGGGCTACCATACTGTTTCCAGGCCGTGATTAAACACAACGCATCTGCATCTTCTACCGCCTGATACTGGTCTTCACATAAAATTAAATCAGCGCGTTGACCATAAATCCGTTCAATATTGGTCAAAGCCTGTGGGTCATGTAGTTTTACTGTCGCACCTTGTGCCCACAATGCTGCCAACATAGCATGTACTGGAGATTGCTGGATACTTGGGGTATTTTCTTTAAATGCAGCTCCCCAGATGGCGACTGTTTTCCCTTGCAGGTCTCCACGGAAATAATTCCATAGCTTACGGAATAACAACTCTTTCTGTTGCTCATTAATATCCCAAACCTGTTCCAGTAACTGGTTTTTCACCCCTGAATCCGCTACGGCGTGAGTCAGCGTCCGGATATCATGAGAAAAGTTTTCTCCACCAAAGCCCACACCTGGAAATAAATAAGCTGAACCAATACGATTATCTGCCGCCATACCCTGACGGACTTGCTCAATATCAATTCCCAGTTTTTCAGCGACACTTGCCAGATCATTCATATAACTGATCCGGGTAGCCAACATGCCGGAAATACTCAGCTTGGTAAATTCTGCATCCAGAATAGGCATAAACAGATATTGCTGGGCACGAGGGAACAAGGGACGTAACAACTCTCTAACTTTGAGCTGTACATCAGGTTGATCGCAACCCACAATCAGTTGAGTGGCTTGAACGAAACTGCGAATAGCATTTCCTTCCTGAATAATATCTGGAAGATAGACCCAGTCATCATTCGGTAAAAGTTGCTGGAATCGCGCTGTACCATGCAAACCAAAGGTGGATGCATTAATCATCAGTTTAGGGTGTGCAAAGCAGGCATGATGAATGGTATTTAACATCTTAAATGCCAGCTGCTCTTCTGTCGCATTAAAACTAAAGAAAAAGACATCCTGATTAAAATTCAGATGCTGAAAATCACAACAGTTTAAAAAACCGGATTCTTCCTGTTTTTGTAATAATAGTTGTAAGGATTCATCCTGAAAGTAAGTTCGAGCAGGCTCACCTGTATTGAAGCTATTACACCATACGACCTGATGGCCACATTCAGCCAATAGAGCTGAAATAACCCCTGAGAATAAGGTTTTTCCTAATACTGCGACTTTCATAATATCCCTTTTTTATTATAAGGCGAGTTCCTGAATCAATGCTTTAAACTCTGCACCGAGTTTAGGATGATCTACGCCATAATGTAATACAGCCTTAAGATAACCAAGCTTGCTACCACAATCAAAGGTTTGACCCTTCATCCGATAAGCTTCGACAACTTCTGTTTGCTGCAATAGTGCAATCGCATCAGTTAGCTGGATTTCATTACCTGCCCCTTTTGGTGTCTGCTCCAGTAAATGCATAATCTTTGCCGGAAGGATATAACGACCTACCACAGATAAATTCGACGGTGCGGTACCAATCGCCGGCTTTTCCACAATCCCTTGCATCACCGTACTTTCACCTTCCGCAGGCGAAGCAGGCACATCCACAATCCCATATTGATCAACCAGATGATCAGGAACTGCCTCAACCATGATTTGTGATGCACGAGACTGTTCATAACGTTGAATCATACGAGACAGGTCATTTTGAGTATCTTGATCCTTAACCAGAACATCTGGTAACAGGACAGCAAAGTCATCATCACCAATGACAGCCTTAGCACAAAGTACCGCATGACCAAGGCCTAAAGGCTGTGGCTGACGTACGCTAATCACACTAACATGTGGGGGTAAAATTTCAGTAACTTCTTTAAGCAAATCGGTTTTATTTTTTTGCTCAAGTGTAGTTTCAAGTTCAAAGTTACGATCAAAGTAATTTTCAATCGATGCTTTGGAAGAATGCGTCACCAAAATGATTTGCTCAATTCCAGCCGCAATCGCCTCTTTTACCACATATTCAATGGCCGGACGATCAACCACCGTCACCATTTCTTTGGGAATGGATTTGCTGGCTGGTAAAAAACGTGTACCAAGTCCTGCAACAGGGAGAATTGCTTTTTTAATCATGTTATTCAACCTAATTATTTCCAAATTTAATTTACTTTAATTTCCTGACCACGCTGATAACCATCGACATAATGTTCAAGCTGCATTAACGCCCAGTCCACATCACTCTGAGTCGCTGTCAGCACATGCATACGATTAAATACTTCCAGAATTTCAGCTAAAGGATAATGCTTTTCTACTGATCTTAAAATTCGCTTATGTGAAGTAATCTCTGTATTTTCCTGGTCAATTAACAGCTCTTCATACAGTTTTTCGCCTGGACGCAACCCTGTGTATTGAATTTCAATATCACCATCGGGATTTTGACTGTCTTTCACCTTTAACCCACTTAATGAAATCATCTGACGAGCAAGGTCCTGGATTCTTACCGGTTCACCCATATCGAGCAGGAATACATCTCCACCTGTGCCTAAAGCTCCTGCTTGGATTACTAACTGCGAAGCTTCAGGAATCGTCATAAAGAAACGTGTCACTTCAGGATCAGTGACGGTGATAGGCCCACCTTTAGCTATCTGCTGTTTAAATAATGGAACAACTGAACCGGATGAACCTAAGACATTCCCGAAACGTACAATACTTATCTGGGTTTGATTTTGTGCTTCCGCCATGGCCTGACAATAAAGCTCTGCCATACGTTTGGTCGCACCCATGACATTGGTCGGACGTACCGCTTTGTCAGTCGAAATCAGTACAAAGGTCTCGACCCCTTTTTTCACTGCAGCATTGACACTAAAGGCAGTCCCTACCGCATTATTTTTCAAGCCTGCCAACGGATTGCATTCTACTAAAGGAACATGCTTATAAGCAGCAGCATGATAGACGGTTTGAACACCGTATTGCTCAATGACCCGTTCCAGTTTACTTTCATCCACTACCGAACCTAGAATTGGAATAATTTCACAGCTGGCACTAAGACGTAATTCTTTATCGATACTATATAGAGCAAACTCTGTCAGCTCATAGATAATAAGTTTTACCGGTTGATTTTTAATAATTTGACGACATAGCTCTGAGCCAATGGAGCCTCCTGCCCCTGTAACCATCACGACTTTATCTTTGATATTTTTTTCTAGTAGTTCTGCTACTGGAGGAACTGGATCACGTCCTAAAAGGTCAATAATATCGACTTCCTGAATATCAGAAACTCGAATTTCACCATTGACCAGTTTAGTCAGACCTGGAATTTCAGTAATTTTTAAATGAGCAGGTTCTAAAAATTTTACAATCTCGCTTTTGCGGATACGTCCTACTGAAGGAAGAGCAATCAGAATTTCATCAATACGTAGTTTGGTAAAAGATTTTAATGCAGTTTCTGGCGCATAAACTTGAATTCCCCCAATATTCTGACCGCTCAATGAAGGATTATCATCAATAAACATGACTGGTAAATGTTCATTAGAACGATTTAAAGTTGCTGCAACCTGCTGTCCCGCATAACCAGCACCGTAAATCGCAATCCGTTTTTTCGATACTCCCGCATATAGATATGAACGAACAATAAAGCGGATTATTCCCCGACTAAACCAGACCCAGGCAAACATCATGAAGCCAAACATTAAAGGAATAGAAGTAGGAATGAACGCATGTGTTGCATACGCAAGCAAATACAAACCAATGACTGCCAGAACAGTGGCCAGCCCTAATTTGACAATAAAAAATTCATTAAAAGTACGAACAATAAAACGATAAACACCACAAACAAATAAAGCCAATACAGCAATGGCACTGACCCAAACTGTACCAAAAGGAATATTGGGAACGACTTCTGCACCCAGATCGAATTGACGAATGGCATAGCAAAGCCAGATCAGGACGGGAAATATGCAGAAGTCTAAAATAACGAGAAATGTCTGTTTAGCCGCACGTGGAGATTCAACTAAAGGTAGAATGATAGATTTCACTTGCTGTGTCTTCTCAATAATTATTTATAAATTTTTACCTCATATTAAATATTAGAGAGAATTGAGGTAAAAACTTGGATAAATGTTTAAAGTGTACCTATAAAGATACACTTTACATGATTGAATCCTAGAGAATTATATGCGACTAATCACCTGCTGAATAACATCTTTAGTTGTTTGAATATTATTTTCTGTTAACGTTGGATGCACGAGGAACATTAGACTGGTTTCACCCAGTTTTTGAGCATTCTTTAAACGCTCTTTTGGACGCCATGGCGTGTCATCAAAAGCATGCTCCAGGTAGACTTCTGAACAAGACCCACTAAAGCATGGTACACCTTCGGCATTAATTTCATTCATGATTCGGTCACGTGACCAGCCTTCTGGTAAAGCATCAGTATTGACTTGTACATAGCATTTATAGGCAGCATGTACATAATCATCTGATGGACGATGAACTGTAAAATATGGGCTATCTGCAAATGCAGCATAAATTTTTTCCATATTTGCATTACGCTGTGCTGTCCATTCGGACATCTTTTTCAATTGAATCCGTCCAATCACAGCCTGCATTTCCATCATGCGCCAGTTGGTCCCAAAAGAGTCATGTAACCAGCGGAATCCCGGTGGATGCTGTTTGTTATATATACTGTCAAAGTTTTTACCATGATCTTTATAAGACCACATTTTTTTCCATAAGTTTTCATCATTGGTAGTGACCATTCCTCCTTCACCACCCGTGGTCATGATTTTATCCTGACAGAATGACCAGGCACCAATATGACCGATTGAACCTGCAGATTTCCCTTTGTACTTAGCACCATGGGCTTGGGCACAATCTTCAATCACATACAGGCCTTTTTCTTCTGCCAATTGCATGATTGGATCCATATCACACATCCAGCCAGCGAGATGCACACAAATAATCGCTTTGGTATTAGGTGTTAAAACTGCTTCAATCGTACAACGTGAGATATTTTGCGAGTCAATTTCCACATCAGCAAAAATCGGATTTGCCCCAGCTGTCACAATGGAGCTAGCAGATGCAAGGAAAGTACGTGAAGTTACAATCACATCATCACCCGCCCTGACTCCCAAGGCTTTCAAAGCTACATCCAAAGCCACGGTACCATTCGTCAATGCTACTGCATATTGTGTGCCAGCAAATTGAGCAAATTCTTTTTCAAACTCACGGCATTCCTGTCCAGTCCAGTAATTAACTTTATTGGACAATAAAACCTGGGAGACAGCATCAGCTTCTTCCTGAGTAAAACTTGGCCATGGTTCAAATGCAGTGTTTAACATGATCTTTCCTGAATTTTTAAATTTAAAAACTTATTTTTTCTCTAAAATACGTGCCGGATTGCCAACTACTGTCACGCCTGGTGGCACATTTTTAGTCACTACTGCGCCCATTCCCACTACTGCGCCCTTACCAATCACTAAAGGTTTGTCTGGTGTGCCTTGCTTAATAACAGCACCTGTACCAATATAGGCATGATCTTCGATATGGATATTGCCATTGCATTTCACCCCGGGAGCAAAGGTGACGTAATCGCCAATGATGCAATCATGCTCAACATAACTATATAAATTGGCATGAAAACATTTACCAATCTTGATATTGGAAGTCAGAGTCACAAACGGGCTTAAAGCAGCACCGGGGGCAATTTCTATTGCATCCATGCGCACGACATTATCTGCCTGAACCGTCCATAGCTCAATTGCATCTTGTTCAAGTTTTTCGGCTATTTTTTCACGGATCTGACTATTAGCAATTGCAATGAGAACTGCCTTTCTATCAGCCTTTAGATTTTTAAATGATGCATAATTTAATGCTCTATGCCCATTAACCGTCATTTCTTCGATCAGACTGTCATCAATAAAATAGATTTCGGCATTTATATTCTGACGCTGTAATTGCTGGCGAGCCACAGGCATCAAGCTTCGGCCACAACCGGAAGCGCCATAGACGGCATAGATTTCAGTCATGAATCTTATCCGTTTTTGTACCAGTAAATTTAGTCATGGTCGCTTCCCCCTCGGCACTGATATCATCTTTTGCTAAAACTTTATGTACCGTTTTAAACATGATTTTAAAGTCGAGCCAAATCGACTGATTTTCAACATACCAAGTATCCAGTTTAAATTTTTCTTCCCAGCCAATGGCATTGCGGCCATTGACCTGCGCGTGACCGGTCATGCCCGGTCTTACATCATGGCGTTTGGCCTGTTCAGGGCTGTAAAGCGGCAGGTATTCTATCAACAGCGGGCGTGGGCCGACAATACTCATATCACCTTTAATCACGTTCCATAATTCCGGCATTTCATCCAGACTGGTAGAACGCAGCATTTGACCAAAAGGCGTTAAACGCTCACTGTCCGGCAATGGATTACCATGCTCGTCTACAGCATCTTTCATGGTGCGGAACTTGATCATTTCAAAGGGCTTGCCATATAAACCGGGACGCACCTGCCGAAACAAGACCGGAGAGCCTAGATTTTTTCGTACTTTATAGGCCACGAAGGCATAAAGTGGTGAAAGCAGGATCAGGGCAATGGAGGCGATGATAATATCGAATAGCCGTTTCAACATAAATCAGTCCACAAGAATTTTTTTATAGAAGTCAAAAACATCTTTAGATGTTTTTTTAACATCCAAAATTTGTTTGAGTTGTTTTGCTCCTTCTTGAGCCATATTAGAAGCATGTTGAGGATTTGATAATGCTTCTAAAATTGCTTCGGCCAAAGCCTTAGGATTTTCTTTTGGAACTAACCAACCCGTAATACCTGGTTTAACTATATCAGGAAATCCACCAATATCAGTTGCAATAGTTGGCACAGCCATAAGGAGAGATTCTGCCGCCCCCCCTAAATTCTCAGAATGTGAAGGATGTACTACGACATCTATATCAGGATATAAATCTGGTACATCTTTACGTGTACCTAAAAATAAAATTTGATCACCTAGTTTATTCTTGCCATATTTAACAATAGATTGGAAATATTGATCTGCACCCACCCAAGGACCACCAACTATTACACATTTAACATTCGGATTTGATGCTATAACTATTTCCATAGCATCTATAAGATCTTCGTGTCCTTTTAAACCACGCGTTTGTCCTAACCATTTTTTTGGTGCATAAGCATACGCAACCATACCTACTATTTTGATGTTTTTAGAAATATTAAACTCATCTCTTAATATACCTTTATCTTTTTTCTTATATGTAGATATATCAGTACCATAAAAAGTAGTCATTAAACGATCATGCTTAATGCCTGAAGCTAAGTAAATCTGTTGAGAAAGATTACAGGTAGGGATCCAATAGTCATATTTATTAGCTAACTTAAGGTCAAGAGCACGAGTTAATTTTTTTTCTAAATGTAAAGGGCCTGGCACTTGAAATATTTTCTTAATTCTTAGACCCTTCATTGCAACACGCATAAATACGGTGGTACCGACAAAATGTGAATGAACTATATCTGGTTTAATTTCTTTCAATAATGAACGAAATAAACTTATATTGGAAAGAAATAAATTAGGCTTTTTAATTAAAGAGGAAAAATCGACATTTAGAATATGGACTTTAGCACCTTTATCCCTATAACTTTGAGCTAAACCTTGATTGTTAGGCAGAAAAACATGTATTTCACAACCTAATTGAATTAGTTGGTCGACTTCTTTAAGTGCCCAAGATGCTCCTTTGGTTGTCTTAATTAAATGAACTATTCTCATTTAACTAAACTCCTTAGAATACAATAAATTAATATTAGTATTTATTATATCCAATTCTCTCTTACTTAATTCCCTACTGATGCGAAATTTAAATAAAAAATCTAATTGATTAAAAGTATTTAATACAAAAATAATCAATAGCTTTAAATATAATTTAATAAACAAATGATAAAAACTAAAAGAATTCAATTTAGACTTATAATTACTTACAATTCTTAACTGATCTTTGTATGCTCTTTTAAGTTTCGCATATGTAATACTACTATCCTCTCTATAGTAATATAATGGCTCACTCATTCTATAACACTTTAAATCATCATTAAAATAGCTTCTACACCACAACTCATAATCTTCAGCAACTATATTATCTTGATAATGATTACGCTCATACCAACTCTTTCTGACCATGAGAGATGGATGAACTATACCTATATTACCAGCTAAAATATCAAAAGCATTTAAATCATTATGCTCATAAATTCTAGCTCCATATATCTTATTATCATTTGATATTGAGCACACACTAGCAGAAACTAAATCTATATCAGGATTATCATTTAAAAATTTAATTTGCTTCTCAATCCTAGTAGAATCCATTAAATCATCCGCATCCATTCTAACTATATATTCATATTTAGCTTCTTTAACAATTTGATTTAAACGCGCAGATAACTTTTTATTTTGACCATCAGATATCACTCTAATACGTGAGTCATTAAAAGATTTCGCAATTTCTAAAGAGTTATCAGTAGATCCATCATCGATCAAAATCAACTCCCACTCTTGATGACTTTGATATAAAACAGATTTAATTGCATATTCTAAATACTTTTCAGCATTATAAAATGGAATACCAATACTCACTTTCATCAAAATATCCTAAAAACACTATTAATACTATATGGAACCAATAAAGAAAATCGGGTAGTGATTAAATAAAAATAAATAAAGCACAATGCAAAAAAAGTAAAATATGCAAAATTACCACGTATTTTATCAAAGAAATATGGGATTATAAAGCAAGATAACCAAGAAAAATAAAATAGTAATCTTTGAGGGCCTGAGGCAGAAGTACCTATCATCGCAATAGGTATAATAAATATGACACCTAGAAAGTACAACTGAAATATTTTATTGAATGTAACATTATCTTTCTCGCTTAAAAATAAAGAAAAATACCCAATTAAGCCTATTAATAAATAAAATATTAAAGTTAAGTAACCACCTGAATTTTCAGATGCAGAAGAATAAGAAGAATATCTCTCGTAATGAGAAGATAAAATACTTATAACTAATGGGCTCAATATTAAAGAAGTAAATAATATTAAAATTAACTTATACTCAAACTTAAATCTCATATTTACTAAGAAGTAAAATAATATTAAAATCAATGCTGACTTATGAAAAAAACTAGCAATAAATATTACCAAAAAGTATTTAAAAAAATTATTATTAATTAAATATGGTAAAGATAAAGCAGACAATGCCATAGCTATACCCTGCCTCAACCCATTAAAAAAAAATGTATAGTAACCAAAAGAAATAAAAGTAAAAACTGATATAAAATAATTTACACTAAACTTCTTAAAAATATATAAATAACAAAATATAACGATACAAGAGGAAATAAAAAATAGCCAAAAATAATTGTTAGTAAAGTACAATATAAAGTATTCAAGAAATTTATAACCCAACTCAATCCCATCATTAAAACTATAATTATCAATAAGGAAATTATTGTTAAAATTTAAAGTATAATTTTTTGTGTCAGCCCCTACTTCATCAGACCTAATACTAGCAAAAAGTACAAGAGATAAAAACGGAAATAGAAATGCCTTTCTATTTACGGCATACTTCTCAAACACAATAATAAAAATTACGAAAATTAATATTAAAAAATAAGGTAACATTAAAATCTCTTATAAATTTAATTAAAAATTAAACTTTGGAAATGTAGTCAAAATATTGATTAGATATACACTTGAAATCAAGGTTTTCTGAAAACAACTTAGCCCTCTTTCCTAAATTTATCCTTAATTCATCATTTTCCATCAATAAATCTAAACGTTCGGAAAATTTTTGAATATTTTTTACCTCTACAAGAAAACCATTAACTCCATCAAAAATTAAATCACTGGGACCAGTTATACAATTAAAACTTACACATGGTAGAGAGGCGGACATTGCTTCAGCTAAGGCATTAGGAAATCCTTCAGAAATTGAGCTAAAAGCAAATATTGAAGAGCGACATAACCAATTATCAACTTCTTTAGATTTTCCAACAAATGTCACTTGCTGCAATAAGTTTAATTGTCTTACTTTTTTTTCAAGTTTCTCACGTAAATAACCATCTCCGACTAAAACTAAATGCCAATCTTTCTTTTTCTTACAAAGTGCAAAAGATTCTAATAAATATTCATGTCCTTTTTCTGGAATTAATCTACCTACATTTATTATTATTTTTTCTCTTTTTACTTCTGAAACTTCGATAGATCTTACAGGATTAGGTATTACAATTGATTTACTAATATTTATTTCATTATCAATAAACTCTTTGTATTCCGTAGTCTGAGCAATAATTCCAGTCGCCAAAGGATACAGTTTTTTCCTTAATATATTATAATGAAAAGGCAGTATAGTTAAGGGACTATCTCTCTCAGAAATAACTATTTTGTTTTTTAACCCCATTGAAGAAATTAGAGTTAAAATATTACTTTCTCTTAAAAAACTGAAACAAATATCAGGATTTATCTCTAGTATTTTTCTCCTAAGCCTATAAATTAGCTTTAATAGTTCAAAGTATTTGAATTTAGAAAAACTTGTATAATTAAATCGATGTATTTTAATATTTTCATTAATTTCGTAGAAATCTTCTACATTAGTAAAAACCACCATCTCTATTTCACACATATTTCTAGCTATCCAATCATTAGCAAGACTTGATAAGACACGCTCTGCCCCTCCTGCACTAAGTGAAGGTATAATCATTAAAATTTTCATAAAAATTATAACTCTATAAGATTAAGATAAATTACTGCTTGATATTATATTTTCAATCATCCATTCCTGAGGATTAAAATCAGATTCTATCCAATTTAATTTTTCATCCCAGTAACCTTTACATTCATTATATGCTTCTACTGAAAAACCATAACTTATTTCGATAATAAGTGGCTCATCATCCTTAGAAATCACAAAGTCATAAGCTATACACTGTGATTTAATAATTTCATTAATTTTAAATGCAATTTTCACACACCTAATATCAACTACTTCTGGATCATATAAAATCTTTCCACTACCAGAAGCTCTAAAATCATTTTCTCTTACCATGCGTTTAATTGCAAAAGCCCTATCACCTACAACAATTACACGAATATCACTATCATTATTAGGAATAAACTCTTGAAAATAAATATATCCTTTTTCTGGAGAAATTTTCTTAGCAAAATCAGTTTTAAAAAAAAGACGAAATATACCTTTTAAAATACCTGAAAAACCTTCTTGCCCATTTTTGAACTTTCTAATTCTTTCTTTTAAAGATAAAAACCTATCAAACTGGCTGAAACCACTACTAAACGCTTTATTAATTAAAATAGCTGCTTGTACATAATTTTTTACCAATTTAACATTTGTAGATCCTGCTCCACCTTTAAGTTTAAACACTTTTGGATAACAGGTTCCTTTAGCCCAATCCAAAGCTAAGTTTTTATCATAGAATATATAACTCGGTACCAAAGGTGCCCCTATAGCCTCTAGCAAATATTTCTGGGCAGTTTTATCATCAAAATGCCATCCTGTTTTGAAGTCTGGGAAAACTTTTATTCCAGCATGCTCTAAAGCAAACAGAATTTTTTTAGCAGCTATAACATCTTTAGAATCAGCATGATGATGATGCCACATAAATACATCATACTCTTTAAGCTGTTCAATAATATTACTATCAAAAGCATTTACAATTTTATAATCTAAATTTTTAGTTTCACAATATTCAATCCAGCGTTCAGAAAAACTATTAGGATTATGATGAATAGCAATTTTCATTTTACTGAAATACCTCTTTGAATATATTTAGCTTTAAACATAATAGATAATCCCAAAATAGCCCTAGTTAATGTAATTGTAATAGCTGCACCCAAAAAACTATAAAAATAAATTAGTGGAAAACATACTATAAATCCAATAATCGAACTTACTATAGTAATGTTTCTTAGAGATTTCTCATAACCCTGAATAATCATATAATTGAGCCCATAAGTACTAATCAGTCCTTGGAAAATTAAAGAAAATGCTATAATTTGTAAAACAAGTGTTGCATCGTAAAATTCAGGAGTAAAAAATATTTTGATAATAAAAGGCGCTAGAATAATTAATAAAATAGCAGATATCATTGTAATTAAAATATTGATTTTTTCATAGATACTATGTTTATCTGATCTTCTCGATAAAAATGGAAAAAAAACTCGCGATAATATATTAATGAACTGTTGAGCAATATTAGCAAACTTACTACCCGCATCTAATAAACCGTTGGCTATATTCCCTCCCCAGAAGCCAAGAAGTACTGATGAAAAACTATTATAAAGATTTGGCACAATATTATTTATAAAAACATCTTTACTATTATTTATAGTTAGTATTATTTCTTTACCTTTAGGGGCTATTATCTTAACTTTCCATTTAAATAAAATTAGGTAAAATGAAACTATACCTACTAATATTGAGCCTAGACTTAAAAACAAAGGTTGCAAAATGAAGTCAGATTTTTCTTTAATAAATAAAAAAATACATGCTGTAAAAATTGCTTTAGAAATTAAATCAAAAATTGTAATAAACTTCATTTTTTCTATAGCTTGAAAAAACCAGTCAGCAAATAAAATTTTAGCTGGCACAAGCATAAATGTAATGAATAATAATGTCTGATTATCCTTTAAATAAGGAATAAATTCAGTAAGAATAAAAAGTATAATGAAAGAAATTAAAGCAAGTAAACTTTTAGCCCAAAGTACATTAGAAAAAATTTCAGAAATTTTTTCTAAATTACCTCTATTACGCGCGACATCACGGGTCGCCGTATAACTAAATCCCCAATCAGTAATAGTCTGAAACCAGACTATTACGGCTGCTGCAAAAGCTATTTTACCAAACCCGTCCACCCCTATTACTCGAGCCAAATAAGGAATAGTGAGTAATGGAAAGATATAGCCAGCAATTTGCATTATCATCAGATAACCAAAGTTACTGGCTAAAGCTTTACCATCTTTATTAGCACTTAAACGATTTTTAAGCGCCTTAATTCTATTTCGCATATTTACTTACTGAAATTGATATACCAAGGCATGGCTTGATCAATCCCTTGTGTAATGACAAATTGTGGCTGATAACCTAATAAGCTTTTAATCTTTTCAACACTCGCTTGTGAGTGTCGAACATCTCCCACACGGAATTCACGGTATACTGGCTGCTTATTATACTCCATACCATTTTCATTTAACGCAACTTTAATGGCATTAAACAAATCATTGAGCGTAGTACGATCCCCCACTGCCACATTGTAAACTTGGTTTTTCGCTTCCTCATTTTGTGTGGTAGCAGCTAAAATATTGGCTTGAACGGTATTTTCAATAAAACAAAAATCTCGACTGGTTTCACCATCACCATTAATAAAAACATCATCACCTGCAATCATGGCAGCAGTCCATTTAGGAATTACTGCAGCATAAGCACCGTTCGGGTCTTGGCGTTTTCCAAACACATTAAAATAACGTAAACCAATTGTCTTCAAACCATAAGTCCTTGCAAATACATCGGCATACAACTCATTTACATATTTGGTTACCGCATAAGGTGAAAGTGGGTTACCAATATTTTCTTCCACTTTTGGCAGTGCCGGATGGTCACCATAAGTTGAACTGCTGGCGGCATAGGTAAAACTTTTGACTTCTGCATCTCGTGCAGCCGTCAGCATATTTAAAAAGCCAGTAATATTGGCCGCATTAGTGGTGATCGGGTCAGCAATAGAACGTGGCACAGAACCCAAAGCTGCTTGGTGCAATACATAGTCCACATTTGCACAGGCTTTTTGACAATCTTCTAGGTTACGAATATCCCCCTCATAGAACTTAAAGTTTGCCCATTGCTCTGCACTAACCAGGTTTTGTACTTCGTCCAAATTATGTTGGTGACCTGTAGCAAAATTATCCAGACCCACCACATTTTGGTTCAGCTTTAACAGGGTTTCCAGTAAATTTGAGCCAATAAAGCCTGCTACACCGGTAATTAACCAGGTTTTTGGTGCTTGTTGTAATTGCTCGCATACAGTTTGATATTGGCTCATTTTTATGGTCCCTATAAATTACAGACGAAGGTCAGATTCAGATTGATCCAGTACATATTTCAGGTCATATAAAATATGTGCTGACTTGCCCAAGGCACGTAATGCTTCAGCACCCATAGCTTTAAAATGATCATGGGCAACGGCCAGAATCACAGCATCATACTGATCCTGTTCCAGATTTGCGACTGGAGTAATTCCATATTCATGTTGAGCTTCGCTTGCATCTACCCATGGATCATACACATCGGCAGCAATATTGTATTCTGTCAGCTCATTGACAATATCAATAATTTTGGTATTTCGAATATCTGGACAGTTTTCTTTAAAACTTAAGCCTAAAACCAGAACCTTGGCACCTTCGACCTGAATTTTTTTCTTGATCATCGCCTTGACCAGCTGGGTCACTACATAAGCCCCCATACCGTCATTTAAGCGGCGACCTGCCAGAATAATTTCAGGGTGATAACCGATAGACTGCGCTTTATGGGTTAAATAGTACGGATCAACACCAATACAATGCCCACCTACCAAACCTGGACGGAATGGCAAGAAATTCCATTTGGTACCTGCAGCCTGCAATACGGCTTCAGTATCAATTCCCATTTTATTAAAGATTACGGCCAGCTCATTAATGAGGGCAATATTGACATCACGTTGAGTATTTTCAATGACTTTTGCTGCTTCAGCGACTTTAATGCTAGTTGCTTTATGCGTACCTGCTTCAATCACCAGGTTATACACTTGATCGACAAATTCAGCGACTTCAGGCGTAGAACCTGAGGTAATTTTTAAAATATTGGTGACACGATGCAACTTGTCCCCCGGATTAATTCGTTCCGGGCTATAACCTGCAAAAAAATCCTGATTAAATTTTAAGCCTGAGACTTGTTCCAAAACTGGAATACAAGCTTCTTCAGTTGCACCTGGGTATACTGTAGACTCGTACACCACTACATCGCCTTTTTTAAGCACTTTCCCTATACTGGTAGAGGCTTTAATAAGTGGGGTTAAATCAGGTTGTTTAAATTCATCAATTGGGGTTGGAACAGTCACAATAAAAAAATTGCAGCTACTCAAATCATCTAAATTAGCTGAGTAACTTAAATGTGTCGCTTGTTTAAGTTCTTCTGGCGACACTTCTAAAGTATGATCTTGTCCACTTTGTAATTCTTGTATGCGTTTTTGATGAATATCAAAACCCACCACTGGCAATTTTTTTCCGAATTCAACTGCCAAAGGTAAACCGACATAGCCTAAACCAATAACGGCAATTTTTAGCTCAGAGAGTTGTAGCATTTTAGCGCCTTTAATTTATATCTGTATTTTATGAAGAATGAATCTTTCGGCAGGGATACTAGCAGAAATTTATGAAATTTCTATTATGATTTGTGCTCAAGTGACGTGAAAAAGATTGCAATGTATAATTTTTGTGAATATTCACTTTTTCTATTTAGAATAACTTCATAACTTTTTAAGAATTCTCTTTTCTACTTTAAGATTCTGCCAAATATGCAAAATGGTTACAAATTGCTATATACCTCTTTCACAAGTTCGGTAAAATGACAGCAATTTATCCAAAACGATTTTAAAAAATTAATAATGGGATCTCGCGTGCGACACTTTCAACTGGCTATTTTATTGGCATGTGGCATTGCCACTACGGGGTGCGCTGTCACCTCTGGTTTACAAACCTACGACTTACCTCGCGAAGGGGTTTACACCACCGACTTGGGTACAGCGGTCAATGTGATTAAACTCACCCAAAACTCAATGCTAGCGGTGCAGCCTGCAGTTCACAATATTCAACAAGACTATGCGCATTTATTCCATACACCACAGCGTCAATACACCTTAAGTTCAGGCGATATTCTTTCTATTTATTTATGGGCATATCCTGAAATTACCCCACCCACCAATACCATTAGTAACGAAAAAGCCGTTGAGTCAAATGGTTATCAAATTGATTCACAGGGTTATATTCAGTTTCCGATTATCGGGCGTTATAAAGCGGCAGGGAAATCTTTAGCACAAGTGAATCGTGAGTTACGCGGACAGTTAGCACGTTATTTAAAAACGCCAGACGTGATTGTGCGGGTGCTGTCTTACCAAGGGCAGCGATACTCGGTACAAGGCAATGTTATGAAAGGTGGGCAATTCTATTTAAACGATCAACCTGTCAGTGTATATACCGCCTTAGGTATGGCAGGCGGGGTCAATGCCCAACAAGGTGACAATGCTTCTATGACTTTAGTGCGTCAGGGGCGTAGCTATCAACTCAATACCGTAGAGCTGGAAAAAGCAGGCTTGTCATTGCACAACTTACTCATTCAGCCGAATGACACCTTGTATGTCAACAACCGTGAAAACCAAAAAATTTATGTGATGGGTGAGTCGGGTAAAAATCAATCGCTCCCTATGCGTGATCAAGGCATGAGTTTAAGCGATGTATTGGGTGAAAGTCTGGGCTTAAACCCACTGTCTGCAAGCCGTAGTAAAATTTATGTGGTTCGTAGTCAGCCCAATGCAGCACATACCGAA
The DNA here is from genome assembly GCF_033558715.1 of Acinetobacter sp. YWS30-1. Classification (NCBI taxonomy): domain Bacteria; kingdom Pseudomonadati; phylum Pseudomonadota; class Gammaproteobacteria; order Moraxellales; family Moraxellaceae; genus Acinetobacter; species Acinetobacter sp. YWS30-1. Next base: position 2,976,252 of record NZ_CP114606.1, read on the forward strand.
GTCTATCACATGGATTTAACCAGCATTGCCGACTTTGGCCTAGCCAATCAGTTTAAAATGCGCAGCAATGATATTGTCTATGTAGATGCATCAGGCTTGGCCCGCTGGCAACGTGTGGTTAACCAAATTATTCCATTCTCAAATGCTTTATATAACCTAGATCGTTTGGGGAACTAATGAAAATTAATAACATTTTGGTGGTGTGTATCGGCAATATTTGCCGTAGCCCCATGGCAGAATACTTTTTAAAGCAGCAATATCCACACTTACATATTGAATCTGCAGGTATTTCAGGTTTAGTTGGTCATGCAGCCGATGACAAAGCCAGTTTATGTATGCAACGTCACGGCATCGACATGAGTCCACACGTAGCAAAAAAACTCAATGCAGAGCTCATTAAAAAAGCCGACCTAATATTAGTTATGAGCCAGAATCAGCAAAAACATATAGAACAAACCTGGCCTTTTGCTAAAGGTAAAACCTTTAGACTGGGGCATTGGCAAAGTAAAAATATTGCCGATCCTTATCAGCATGATCAAACAGTCTTTGATGAAACTTGTAGATTGATTCAAGACTGCATTACTGACTGGAAAAAATATATTTAAGTTTTTTAATATTTTCACTTTTTGATATTTAAATTATGAGCCAAACTGCCAATACCGAAGATACTATTGATCTGAAGGAATTATTTTTTTCCTTAATTGCTCAATGGAAACTGATCACGATCTGTATATTATTGAGTTTAATTGCAGCTTTATTATATCTAAGGATCACTCCAGATACCTATAACGTAGATGCCCTGGTACAAGTAGAAGATAGTAAGGGAGCATCAGCAGCTTTATTAGGTGACCTTTCTAATATGATTGAGCAAAAATCTCCGGCTCAAGCTGAAATTGAGATTTTAAAATCGCGTCTTGTGCTTGGCTCAGTGATTAACCAGTTAAACTTGGACCTTGTAATTTCTGGTACTGAAGATTCGATCTGGAATCGATTATTAAAAAATCATAATTATGATATCCAATATACGACAAAATCAGTACTCTTCAAAGATAATGAGCAAAGTTTTGATGTAAGACAGTTTGATATTCCGAACTATTTTAAAAATAAAAATCTATTATTAAGTTTTGATGATAATAAATATAATCTAACTGATGCCGAAACAAATGAAATTATATTTACTGCTCCCTTAAACCAAACCAGTCAAATTCAATCAAGATATGGTCTTTGGAAAGTCGCCATTTATAGCAAAGATCCCTTAGATTCTACTTATAATATTAAAAAGCTGACTTTGCCTGCGGCAGTGCAACGCATACTTAATAATTATTCAGTGGCTGAAAAAGGTAAAATGACGGGTGTACTTGGATTAAATTATCAGGGCCAAGATAAACAGCATATTACCCAAGTACTGAATGCCATCTTAGCAGCTTATAGCCAGCAAAATATTGAACGTCGTTCAGCTGAATCTGCCCAAACATTGAAGTTTCTAGATGAACAACTCCCTGAGTTGAGCCAACAGCTAGATCAGGTAGAACGTGAATTTAACCAGTTCCGTCAACAATATAATACTGTGGACTTAACTAAAGAATCAGAACTGTATTTAACTCAGAGTATCGCTCTAGAAACACAAAAAGCCGAACTTGAACTTAAAGTTGCTGAAGCTTCTGCACGTTATACTGAAGAACATCCAGTAATGGAACAAATGAATGCTCAACTTGGTGCAATTAATAGCAAAATTGCAGCATTGGGTAATACTTTAAAGCAGCTTCCTGATTTACAGCGTCGTTACTTACAACTTTATCGCGAGGTTGAAGTTAAACAACAGTTATATACCGGATTACTTAATACTTATCAACAACTTCGCATCGCTAAAGCCGGTGAAATTGGCAATGTACGTATTGTTGATACTGCCGTAGAACCAATTGAACCGATTAAACCAAAGAAATTACAAATTATAATTTTATCTATTTTCTTAGGCGGTTTTTTAGGAACATTACTTGCTTTATTGCGCAATATGATGCGTTCAGGAATCAAGGATTCAGCACAAATTGAAAGAGAGTTAGATCTGCCTGTATATGCAACAGTTCCTCGATCTCCTCTCCAAGAAAGTCGCGTCAATTTACTGAAAAAGAAAAAGAGCATCCCTATTCTTGCGGTTAAGGATAGTAGTGATATTGCAATTGAAAGCTTACGCAGTATGCGTACTGCAATCCATTTTGCTTTGAGTAATGCCAAAAATAATATTATTGCACTTTCGGGTCCGGGCCCTGAAATTGGTAAATCATTTATTACTACCAACCTAGCAACTATTTTGGCCCAAAGCGGAAGCCGCGTATTAGTGATTGATGGTGATTTACGTCGTGGTTATTTAAATAAATATTTTAATAAAGAAGTACAACCAGGTTTATCCGAACTATTAAATCATCAAAATAGCTATGAAGATGTTGTTCAAAACTCGCAGGTTGATAATTTATTCTTTGTTACTCGAGGTAAAAGTCCAGTAAATCCATCTGAATTACTCAGTACAGATAAGTTTAAAGTTTTTCTTGACCAAGCTTCTGTTAGTTTTGATTACGTATTGATTGATACTCCGCCAATATTAGCCGTAACCGATGGTATCATCATTGCACAATATGCTGGTGTAAATCTATTAATTGCACGTCATGGTAAAACACAAATTAAAGAACTTGAAATTACTGTCACTCGTTTTGAACAGGCTAATGTGAAAGTTAATGGTGTTATTCTGAATGATGTACAAAAAGGGCCAGGTAATGGTTATGGGTACGGATATAACTATGCGTATGCTTATAAGGCTTCAAAAGATGGTGATTAAGATAAATTTAATTCATAGCAATTAAATTTGTCTTAAATATAAAGATAACCTCATTGTTATCATAAAGCTTCAAACTAAGGTAGAGTAATCAAATTAGTTTGAAGCTTTTTATATTTATCCTACTATGAAGTTAGTTATAGTCTTATATTAGACTTCCGTCATAAATCAAAAAACGTACAATTTATTTGATCTTAAATTAATCAGCAAAATTATTTAATTCAAGGGATAATTCTTGGATGAAATTCAAAGATATTCAAAAATTATCAGACGTTAAATTTCGTAGGCTTACCGGTGTTAGTTGGGCTACATTTAACCTCATGTTGGCCGAGCTAAATAAGCATTTACCTTGTCATATTGGTAAAGGACGACCGCATAAATTACCGTTGGAAGATCGTTTGCTCTTATGTATAGAATATTGGAGAGAATATCGAACATTTTTTCATCTTGGTATGAGTTACGGTGTATCTGAAACGAGTGCAATTCGTATCACACGTGTTATTGAAGATACCTTAATCCGTTCTGGAAAATTTAACTTGCCAAAACAACTTCCTAATCGAGATGAAGTGGATTGGGAAGTTGTTGTGATTGATGCAACTGAAATATTAGTTCAACGTCCAAAAAAAACAGAAGAAATGGTATAGCGGTAAAAAAAAGCGACATACCTTTAAATTTCAGCTATCTATGCACTATACAACAGGTGAAATACTGAGTGTATGTGGAAGTCATGGAAGCATGCATGATTTTAAAATATTCAAAAAAAGCATGAGGAAATTAAAATTTAAGCCCTTTTTTATCGTTGATAAGGGGTATTTAGGGATAAAGAAATTGGGTTTTGGATGCCTCATGCCATCTAAAGCAAAGAAAACTGAACAACTAGATTCTGAATTAAAAAAGTTAAATAAAGAGATTGGTCGTAGACGAATTCAAGTAGAGCATGTATTTGGAAGGATGAAATGTTTTAAGATTTTATCTTGTGTATATAGAAATCGTCGTAAACGATTAAACCTGCGTTTTAATTTACTTGCTGGCATATACAATTTAGATTGGGTGAAAGATAAACAATTAAATTGGTTGAAAAATGATTTATGAAGGAAGTCTAATGACTGATAAAATTAAAAATAATTATTTAATATAACCCGAATCCTGCTTAAGCCGATGACTTCATAATTTGAATTGTTGGCTTATTTTTATGGATCAGTTGATATGCACACAAGGACGCGTAAATCCCTCCTAGAAATCCATGAACACTACGTGCTTTGCTTGTCACTAAATTGTACTGACCTTTCAATAAACTGAATAAAGTCTCTATCTTATTGCGCTGTTTTAAGTGATATTTATCTGACTCAGAAAGTTGTATAGCCTGCATATTTTTTCGATGATAGGTAATTAAATCAATACCTTGCTCTTTCAACCTACTCTTCAGTTCTTGGCTAATATAGCCACGATCTCCATACAACTTTGCTTCCATCTCTTTAACGAGTCTCTCAACCATTTTGATATCAGCCAAATGTCCATTGGATAAAGCAGAACAAGCAATTTCACCAAATTGATTCATCACAATATGTAATTTACAGCCATAAAACCAGCCCATTGAGCTTCTACCACGTGATGCAATTTGGACTAATGATTTATGGCGTTGAATACGTTGATTTTTACAAACTGGCAGAGTTGTTGAATCAATCCATAAATATTGTGTACCTTGGCCTTTCATTAGCGCCACATGTAAAGCGTGTAGAGCTAATTGATGTCTATTAATCAGATGAATCATCCGTTGGTAACAGGGTAAGCTTTTAAATAAATGATTTTTATCCTGTTTCAACCATGTGAAAAATGCTTTGAAATTAGTGAAATGAGAATATTTATACCAGATCGCGATAAAAGTGATTTCTGAGATACTCAAGTGAGCGGTTCGGACTCTGGAGAAACGACGACTTTGTTTAAGGAAATTCCAGTAGGTTGCTTCAAATTTAAGAAAGAAATCATCAATTACGCAAAATAATTCGGTACTATTAAACATCGGGACTAGAGTTTTAAGTTTTGTGTGGTAACTCAACTGATGGCTCTAGTCCTCTTATTTTTCAAGTCAATTTTTTATCCGCGATTCGGGTTAGATAAGTTTTTTATCAGCTTCCTTGCTTATTTCTAATATGAAAAAATTAAATATACAACTATTATAAAAAGTTTCTTAGACATCCACTATAACTAATAAAAGTATCTAATAATAAGATTAATATATTTCAACCAGAAATAATTAAAAAAATAATAAACCTTTATTAAAATAAAAGGAATCTTCTAAAAAATAATTAGAAGAAGTTAAAAATATTTTTTAGTAATAATGAACTTTATTAAATTATTTCACTTCTTTTGCACGTAAATGGTTTTCAGTGACCTCCTTTCTACAAAATCGTGCAGCACCAACTTCTTGATCTGGCGCATTAATTCCTTCTTGATTAAACATCACCTTAGCTGTTTTAAACATAATTTTAAAATCTAGCCAAATGTTATTTTGCTCAACATATTGAACATCTAAGTCGAATTTTTCTTCCCAAGATAAGTTATTACGCCCACTGACTTGGGCAAGCCCTGTCATGCCGGGTTTTACCTCATGTCTTCGCATTTGTTCAGCGGTATAATGTTCTAGAAATTCTTTCATTTGAGGTCTAGGCCCAACAATACTCATATCACCTTTTAAGACATTTATAAGCTGAGGCATTTCGTCCAAGCTGGTAGAACGTAATTTTTGACCAAATGGTGTAATTCGAAATTTATCTGGTAAGGGATTACCATCCTGATCGAATGCATTTCTCATAGAGCGAAACTTAATCATTTTAAAGAGCTTTCCATTTTTACCAGGTCGTTCTTGATAGAAGAAAATTGGTGAGCCTAGATTTCTACGTACTTTATAAGCAATGATGATAAAAACTGGCAACAATATAAATATAGCAGTAAGAGAAATAATAATATCGATTAATCGCTTAGCAACTTTTATATCACTCCTAAAAAGGTCACTACTAGAATATAGATGAGGAAAAGATGTTAAGGCATTTTTTAAAATTAGATCTTTCTTCCCCCGATAATACCAGGATTTTTTTTTCTCTAGCTTAGCCACTTTATTTATCCGTGGAGAAAATTGAATGATTTGGTTCTTATACCCTTCTTTTTCTACAAGATTTTTTTTTAAGAAAATATTATCTTTTTCAATAAATAACGATTTACGTGTTGTAATAGAGCTTTTTACAAAGTTTTCGATCTTATTTTTTTCTTGTTGTAGATCCATTAATAAACACCTCACTATGTCTATCTACGCATCATATCAATTGTATTTTTATTAAAGTAGAAAGACTATTGTTAGCCAATTTCATATTTTAGTTTTTTAGAAATATTATTATTATTTTTATTAAAATATATATTTAACTAAAATTAATTAAATTTCACCTAATAAGAAACTTAAGTTTATATTTTTTTCTATAAATATTAGCCGCTTATATCAAATTAAAGTAAATAATTTATAATTACACTAGATCAGTTAATAATGAAATATATTTCATTATTAAGATAAATAATTTTTGTAAAAAATAGCAAATCTCACACTAAATAAAATGTGACAAAATGTAATTTATTTATAACTAATGAGTCTTATATCACAATAAAATACTATTTTAAGCTTATAATTAAATATATTTCTAATTAATTATACAATCAAGATAACGTTATTTTTATTCTATTGAGACCGTCTTAAATATATAAAACCAGATAAGATAAAAAAATTTAAGAAAACTAGAAATCCACCTCTGGCTAATAATGAGGTGGAGTAATTCTAGTTAAAACTAGGCGATCATAAATCTATACTATAATAATCATGTACAATCCCACGTGCACCAAATCTTTCTTTTTGATCAATCAATCCTATATTTAAGTATTTCCCTTCATTTTCATTAGAAGTTCCGAAATCAAATATTTTGGCATTTTTCTTACTTTTTTCTATTAAATGATCAATGAGATAATCTAATACCTTTTTCTCCCTACCTTTATCATTGCTAGCCAAATATTGAGTATGAACTACTCTTTCAGTTTCAAAAGTCACTGCTCCTGCCACAATATTTCCATCAAGACAACATTTATATGCTCTTATATTATTAGGGAAACGACTTTTTAATAAATCTATTTCATCTTCATTATGTACAGGTTGTTGGTTATGATGCTGACGCAGTACTTCCCGGATTACTCCCCAAACCATACTAGGTTGATCTACTTCCTCACAGCTAACCCCATTTTTTTTGAGCTTATTGACTGATCTTCTTTTACTTTCTGAGTATGAATATTCTTCATTTAGAGCAATAGAAACACTAATATCTCGTCGGTAAAGCTTGGCATCATTTCGAAATAAAGCGTATAAGTCTTCTTGAGCAGGATAATTATGATAAATAACAGGAATGCATTTATATATAATCTTATCAATATTTTTTTGTTTTAAATAAATTTTTAATAAATTAAATAATTCTAGCATGTCAGCGGCATGAATATCTCTATTAATTAAAAAACCGCCAAAAGTTAAACCTTGATGACTATAAAAAATATTATCTTTAATATTTCCAGGCAATAAGGCTACAATTTTCCCTTTTTCATTTTTAAATATCAATGAGAAATCCTCAAATCGATCAGCATGATATTCCATAAAATCACGATTAAACATAAAATGATAATTTTTACATTTTAATAAAAATTCATTCCATATTATTTTATCTGAAGTTTCATATTTATTTATTTGAAAACCTAAGTCTTCTTTCATTATAGTACCCATATCTATATCCTAGTTATTGTTTTTAAATCAAATATAATTTTCTATTTATTAAGGAAAATACTATTACTTTTTTAAAGCCTATTAATGCCCATCATTTGTAATAGTCTATGGTTTATATGATCCGCATTAAAATTCTTTCTAGCATAGAGAAATCCTTGATAGCCCATTTTATTTATTTGTTCAGGATGTTCTATAAAATAAGTCATTTTCTCTACCAATGCAGCCACATCCCATTTAGGAATTAGGAAACCTGTCAACCCATCGACTACAGTCTCATTGCAGCCTGGAACATCAGTAGTGATGACTGGACGTCCTACAGCCATTGCTTCTTGTGTACTACGGGGCACCCCCTCTCGATAATAAGACGGCAATACAAAAACCGCGCTATTACGTAGCCTTTGATCTACATCAGTCACAAAACCATTATATTCGATAATACCTGTTTGTATTAGCTGATCTAATTCAGCTTGCTTTAAGCCAGTTGGATTTTCAGGATCTAATCCACCAATAATTTTAAACACAACTTCAGGATATTTTCTTTTTACTATTCTTGCTGCTTCTATATATTCAAATATTCCCTTTTCAGCTATCAATCTAGCTATAAATATAAAAGATATTTTTTTTTGATCATTCCATTTAGTATAACTAAAATCTTTTAAATTAAGACCAATAGGACCTAATACTTCAATCGCATTTTTTTTATGTGAAATATTATATCGATGAACTAGATCTTTAGGATCCTCATGATTTAAGAAAATAATTTTATCCAGATATGGAAATGATAATCTATATAAAAAAACTTGTATAATGCGAACTAACTTAGCTTTAAGGCTTTGGCCATGTTTATGAATTGTAAAAGGTGAACCTAAGCCTTCGATCATTCCATAAATATAAGGAACCTGAGTCTTATATGCAGCTAAAGTTGCATAAATAACAGGCTTTGTTGAATAGGAGAATACGATATCAGGTTGGATTTCTTTTATTTTCTTTTTGAGTTGAAAGGTCGAGCGTAAATCAGCCAATGGATTTAATCCACCGCGACTAAGTTGATAAGTTACAGGAATTACTCCAAGATTTTTAATTGTATCTAACCAATGATCATCATATTCCGATACAAAAGCATAAACTTGATGACCATGCTCTATACAAGCAAAAATAAAATCTTTACGGAAATTATAAAGGTTATAAGCGGTAGATCCTATAATAGCGATTTTTTTAGTTATCATTGTTTTAATTTTCCTATAAGTTCTAATTGTGCAGTATAAAAATTTTTATCTTGTTCAGAAACAGATATGACTCTTCGTGTTTGTAGAATCTGTATTAAATTAGAAAAGCTTAATATTTTTACAATTATTTTTTTTATCTGAAATTTTAAAATAATTTTATTTTTATCAAAATCCGAGATAATATTTTTATAATATTTTTTGATTACTCCGATCTGGGTATTATAACCGCGGATCATTTTTTCTTTTTTTACATTTTCAACTTCTCTATAAAAATATAAAGGTTCCTGTAAAACGACGTAATTAAAATCATTTTTTATCGCAGCTGAAAGCCATAGTTCATAATCTTCAGCTAAGCAATTATCGACTTGGTACGGGTTTCTTTTACACCACTCCTTTCGGGCAAGTAATGAAGGATGCAGTATATTAGTAACACCTTGCAAAATTTCTTTGGGCTGCATTTGATAATTAGAATAGATTCTCTTTCCTAAAATTTCATTCTTGTCTCCAATTGAATATAAGCTGGTGACTACAACATCAATATTTGGATTTTCATTTAGTACTTTAATCTGTTTTTCAAGACGATCGACTGCCATTAAATCATCGGCATCCATACGTGCAATAAAATCATACTTTGCTTCATTGATAATCTGATTTAAGCGGTAGGGTAATCTTCTATTATGCCCATCAGCTATGATACGGATTCTCGGATCATTAAATGAGCGGGCAATCTCTAAAGATCGGTCTGTTGACCCATCATCTACCAGAATTAATTCCCAATTTTGAAAAGTTTGCGCTAATACCGATTTAATGGCATCTTCTAAATATTTTTCAGCATTAAAAAATGGTATTCCTATAGAAATATACATCGTTATTCTTCCTTATTATTATTTGAAAATAGTAAAAAAGCGGCCAATAAAAACCAAAAAATCAGTGTTCGTGCACTATAAGTTGTAAACCCATATAGCATCGGTCCCAAGAATATCAACTTGTTTGAAAATGATAATTTTTTAAATATTTGATATAAAAAGATTAAAAATAAAGAGATGCCGACGATCCCATAATAAAAAAGGATACCTAACCAAGTTGAATGAATTTCGTTCCCTTTCGGGTTATATAGCCAGTGCGCACCTTGGCCAGCACCAAAAATTAAATATTGAGGATATTCAAGGAAGTTAAAAAGACCTCGTCCTTCTGCCTGGCTGTCTTTTTGATCCAGGCCTTCGACAAAACGCAGAACCACACTATCAAAAGCCCCTAAATGATATAAAAAGTAACTGAGGGTACTAAAAATGACTAATATGCCAAAAAATACAAATATTCTTTTATTCAGATCCCCTTTTTGACTAAATATAAATCCTAAAGTCAGCATTAAGAAGCCAATTGAAGCAGACCTTGACATGGTCAATAGAATTAAGAATAAAGCTAAAAAATAAACGATTATCTTTTTTAAATTACTTTCAGAAATATATAAAAAAATAGCACAGGTAGTTAAAACCCAAAATGCCATCTGATTGGGATCATTAAAAAGACCATTGTATCGTGGTTCAAAATTGTAACGACCTAATCCACTTGCCCAGATCGCAATTTCTATTACATAGGAAAATGGAATAAGAAACAGTATTTTTTCATAAAAAAAGTTAACTTGAGAGGAACTCAAATTCATTAATAATAAAAAAAACAACAAGTTAAAGATCCAGTAAATGGTAGAAACCATATAACTGGGATCTAGAACGATCAAATACCAAGCAAAATTTACACAAACTGTATATGCGACAAAGATTAAGGCTACACTTGAGTATTCGATGGTTATTTTTGAGCTACGGCTGAATAATAAAAATATAGCCGCCATAATAAAAAGGTGACTAAATTGTGGAACCCCACTAGACCAAAAATAAAACTGAGATAAGAAAAATGACAGCAAGATAAAGTATATAACCACTTTATCTTTTAAATTAATATCATCTAAAAAAATAATGTTATTTTTTGAATTACTTTCATTTAAAATAATCATTATCCATTCCTTTTATTATTATCTAATGCCTAGAATCAGCAAAAGAAATGATTAATATTTTTATATTACTAACTAAATTATTTTATTAAACATAGTTAAAATATAATTATTTATATAAAATTTTTTAATTATTAAAAATCTTTTTTTATTAAGAGCCAATAAAAAAATCTAAAAAAATCATATGTTAAAATTTCTGTAGGATATTCTTTTAAAATTTTTATCATCTTTTCTAATGATTTCTTTTTAGATAATAGCCCTAATTCAAATGCATTAATCCACAAAGCTCTCTTTTTTGCTTTATTAAATAAAATATGATTCTGATATTCACTTAGAATCATCATTCTTGAATCGTGCATAAGAGTCGTTTGCTTATGCATATTATTGTCATGCAACCTATACTTTGCAAAAAGCACAGGAAGATAGCATAACTCCCCTTCTTGCGCTAAAAGCAGCCACATATACCAGTCTTCTATTTGTACTTCTGCATTGTAGCCACCTATTTTTTTTAAAGCTTGAGTACGAATAAGTTGTGTAGTAGCGGGCAAATCATGTTCTAACAATAAAATCTGGTCGAAGGTATAACTTTTTCTTTTTTTAACTCTATTTTTCACAAGATTAGAATCATTATCAATAATTGATACTCCTCCAAATACAGCTATACAGTTCTTATTCTGGCTTAGAAATTTGGTTTGTATTTTTATTTTATCTTTTAAGATTATATCATCAGAAGCAAGGGAGGAAAAATATTCCCCCTGTGCCCATTCTAATGCTTCATTTAGAGTTGCGCTTAAGCCCTTATTTGGACGATGTCTAAACTCAAATCGGGTAAACCGTTTTTCACATAATGGAATTAATTCTTGTATTTTTTCTACTGAAGCATCTGTAGATCCATCATCAATAATAATTAACTCAATATTCTGATAAGACTGGTCAATGACACTCTTGATGCTATCACGTATAAACCTTTCATGATTATAACTTGGTATAACTATAGAGACTAAGGGTTGTTCACTTATCATCATATTATTCCCTCTTTATTTTAATTGTTTAAATATAAATAAACTGATTACGATCCAATACAGCCCATAATTTATGAGATGAGCAATAGAAACACCTTCGAAACCAAACACTTGAGTACATATATAAGTTAAAGCAATGAGAGACACTGTAAATATAATCTCTGTACAAATATAGAGTTTAGTCATTGCTTTGCTGAGCATTAAATAAGCCAGTATCCAGCTTCCTATCTTCAAGGCATCTCCCATCATTTGCCAAAGAAATAAATCCTGCATAGGGGCAAAAGATGGACTAAATAATAAGTTGATAATCCAATCACGTAATATGAAAACGCAAATTCCGCCTACAACAGCAAGTGGAAAAATAAACTTATAGCCTAAATAGACCTCTTTCTTAATTTCATCAACTGCATTGAGTTCTGATAAGCGCGGCAAGTAATACACGCCTAATGTAGTGGTTACAAGCAAAAGATATACTGTGCTTAGACGGATCATCGCCTCCCAATAGCCCGCATAAGCCAGGCTAAATTCTTGGGTTAAGTAAGCCCGAATTAACATTTGCGATAGCGGCACACAGATCGCACTGACTAATGCCATGAGAATAAATGAGGCAAATTTTTTGGTAATTCCTAGGTCTATTTTTCCTAATAGTGAAGAAAACTCAAACCAGTCTGCTCTATGACAGAGTATTAATGTCACTATAAATGCAATCGACTGATAAATGGATAATGCAATTAAAGCCCCATATAACTGCAGTTTGATTGCCAAAACCCCAGTGATCACAAGTGCAAATAAACTACCGGCAATATTTGCAAGCACCAGCTTTAAAATTTCTTTTTTCCCATTCAATATGGCTAAAAATAGCGTATTAAAATTGAAAAATATTAAAAAAATAGCAAACCATATAAAAATCGTTTGGTACTTAAGTGATTGAAATATATATAATGCCAGCTGCTTTTGAAAAATAAGTATGAGAATCGCAAAAACGAGACTAAATAGAAAAACAATACTACCTGCTGTTTTCCAGACTGCACGTTGTTTAGTCTCATCTTCATGATATTCAGCCGTATATTTAACTACAGCGGTATTAATGGCACTGCCAGCGAAAGTCGTCACCATTTGAATAAAATTCTGGAATTGGCCGATCGCTGCATATCCGGTAGGTCCTAGATATACAGCCAGAATTTTATTCAGTACAAACATGGTGATGGTCTTAATCAAAACGGCTACACCATTCAGTACACTGGTCCTAAATAGATTCATCTATGCCTGAAAACCATTACATAACCGAACAACCTGCTTTGCTTCATCCATAGATAAAGTTGGTCCAATCGGTAAGCTTAGAACCTCCGCATGAATCTGTTCTGAAACTGGAAAACTTAAGCCATTCCATTCCTTATAAGCCTGCTGCTGATGAGGCGGAATTGGATAATGAATGAGTGTCTGTACTCCGTTTTCTGCTAAATATTGTTGTAATTTTTCCCGATATTTTGTTCTGATCACAAATAAATGCCAGACATGTTGTGCATATGTCTCGGTGTCTATATTTTTGCACGGGAGCTCAATTGCGGTATTTTGAATTTCTTTTAAATACAGATCTGCAATATGCCGACGATGCTGATTCTCCTGATCTAAAAATTTAAGTTTCACATTCAGGATGGCAGCCTGAATTTCATCAAGACGACTATTTACACCTGGTACCAGGTTTTTATATTTTTCATGTGAACCATAATTACGTATAGCTTTAAGCATCTGCGCTAACTCAGCATCGTTGGTGGTAATTGCTCCCCCATCACCGAGTGCGCCTAAGTTTTTACCTGGATAAAAACTGAAACCTGCAGCATCTCCCCAATTTCCTGCTTTTTGACCATTTATTTCAGCACCATGACCTTGGGCCGAATCTTCTAAAACCAGCAAGTTATATTTTTTGGCAATGGCCATAATTTCTGGCATTGCCGCAAGTTGTCCATATAAATGCACAGGCAAAATTACCTTTGTTTTTGGAGTTATGGCTGCTTCAATTTTCTTGGTATCAATATTAAAAGTCGTTATATCCGGTTCAACCAGTACCGGTTTCAGATTATTCTGTGAAATAGCTAAGATACTTGCAATATAGGTATTTGACGGGACAATGACCTCATCTCCTTCATGGAGTTTTCCTAATTCTTTCCATGCGCGTAGCGTTAAAATAAGCGCATCCAAGCCATTAGCAACACCTATGGCATATCGTGTTCCACAATAATTTGCAAAATTATGCTCAAATTTTTCTAATTCTTTGCCACAGATATACCAACCAGAGTCGATTACCTGAGTGCAAGCTGCAATCAGTTGATCACGGTATTGAGTATTTATTGCTTTCAGATCAAGAAAAGGAATCATTCTTATCAATCTCATATAAAAATTTATATTTATTTTTTAATCTCATATTAATTAAAATTAATATACCTATAGTATTTAAATATAATCCTATTTATTTAGTTCATAACCTTTAGATTTAAAGCTTGGCTCCAATAAAAATTGTTTTACTTTCTTATTTAATGGTTTTTCAATAAACCTATACATTAAAAAGCTAGCGATTAGAGTGACAATAAATATAAAAAAGGAAAACAGCATTAAGTCCATATTCAATGAAAATATTTTTCTTATATAATTTAAAATTTGTATTTCCAAAACATGTAGCAAGTAAAAAGAAAAACTGATTTCCCCTGCTAATACCATGTATTTATTTGATAAAAGCTGGGTAATTATACTTTTTTTCTGGGCAACATGAGACAGGGCAAAAATTAAAATAATTGCTGCCATAGGCACCCAATAGTAAATTGAATACCTGTAACTTATATCTATTTTATTATGGAATAAAAAGAATAAAACAAAAAGTAAAATAGCTCCTAATTCAAATATAACTACAGGTTGCTTAATTTTGGAATAGCCGAATTTTACTTTTTCAAAAATATCAAACAGGATAATACCCAACAAAAAGTCAGAAAAACGCACATATGGTGAAATATATAACCAATAGTGATCCTGATTTTTATCAAGCTGAATATTTAGAATCAAAATACCTATAAGATAGAATATAAAAATATAACTTCTGATTTTTTCAGAAATCAAAAATGCAAATGGAAACAGCAGGTAGAAGAACATTTCATCCGAGATGCTCCAGGAAGGAGAATTCAATGAGAAATGGATCTCTTCTGAAGTAAAAAAGCTTTGTATCAGAAAAACATGCTGTATTAAATATTCCCAACCCTTGCCAGACTGAGCAAAAGTTAATAAAAATACCAGTGCGGTTGTGGCAATATGTACGGGATATATTCTGGCTAAACGAGAAATATAAAATTCTCTTTTCGAAATATTTCCGATTAAAAACTTTTCTTTATAATTGTAGGCTAAGATAAATCCACTCAAAATGAAGAAAAAGCTGACCCCTAAAAAGCCTTCGTCAAAAATACTATTAAAAATATTGGCATAATCTGTTTCTTTTAGAAAAGCCAAATGACTCAGAAAAACAAAAAGTGCGAAAAACATACGCAATGATGTAAGCGGCTTAATCACGTCATATATCTCCTTGATATTTATTATTATTTTTTAATTCTATCTTTTGAAGCTTCTTCTTTAGCAAGGCCTTCATTCTAATGAATTAATTTTATTATTTAATGATCTGCTCAACCAAAGTCTGGCCTACTTCTTTTAGAAACTGGTCATAATTACGAATGTAATCACTTTCATCATAGTAATCACTTGCCAGTACCAATAGGATGCAATCTTCTGAAAAATCATGCATCTCATGCCAAACCATAGGGGGGATCAATAATCCCTTATTAGATTGAGCAATTAAAACTTCCTGTTTTTCTCTGCCATTATCCATCAGCATTTTACAGCTACCTTGAATTCCAAAAGCAATCTGTCGAAGTTGCTTGTGTGCATGGAATCCGCGTGGAACATCAGGTTGAGCGCCAGCAATATAATAAAGTCGCTGTATACTGAAGGGTATATTCCGATTGGCTTCTGCGACGACCAGACTGCCGCGGTGATCTCCCAGGTTAGGTAATTCAATCCACTTAATTAAGTTCATGCTCATTACCCCACCAAAGAAATCAGATATTGACCGTAGCCATTCTTATGCATGGTATGACCAATCGCTAAAACTTGCTCTTTACTCAACCAGCCATTGTTCAAGGCGATTTCTTCTAGACAAGCAACTTTATAACCTTGACGTCTTTCGAGGGTTTCAACAAATTGAGCTGCTTCAAGCAAACTACCTTGGGTACCTGTATCTAACCAAGCAAATCCACGTCCCAGAAGTTCAACATTTAGGTCACCACGTTCCAGATAAGCCTGGTTAATTGAGGTAATTTCCAGCTCACCCCGTTCTGAGGGTTTGACCTGTTTGGCAATCTGGATGACATCATTGTCATAAAAATATAAACCTGTCACCGCAAAGTTAGATTTTGGATTTTGGGGCTTTTCTTCGATTGAGATTACCCGTTGCTGTTCATCGAACTCTACGACACCAAAGCGTTCAGGATCTTTCACCTGATAGCCAAATACTGTTGCACCTTTTTGTCGTGCTGCGGCCTGACGTAACATCGGTGTAAAACCTTGGCCATAAAAAATATTATCGCCTAGTACCAGACATACATTGCTTTGACCGATAAATTTTTCACCCAGGATAAAGGCTTGTGCCAGACCATCAGGACGAGGCTGGATCGCATAACTCAGCTCCATGCCAAATTGCGAACCATCCCCTAATAAGCGCTTAAACCCCTCAATATCTTCTGGTGTACTAATCACTAGGACTTCACGAATACCGGCCAACATTAATACCGATAAGGGGTAATAAACCATTGGTTTATCATAAATCGGAAGTAACTGTTTTGAGATTCCTTTGGTAATAGGATGCAAACGTGTACCTGAGCCACCTGCCAAGATAATCCCTTTTGTTGTTCTTAACATTATACTGCCTCCCCTAAACGTTCACGCTGATAAGAACCATCCTGAACACGCTGACACCATTCCAGATTATTCAGATACCATTGCACCGTTTTCCGGATACCTGTTTCAAAGGACTCTTGTGGCTTCCAACCCAGTTCGCGCTCGATTTTTGAAGCATCAATCGCATAACGTAAATCATGACCTGGCCGATCGTTAACAAAAGTAATGAGGCTTGTATAAGTTTTTCCCTCCAGACGAGGCTTGAGCTCATCCAGAATTTTGCAGATGGTTTTAACCACCTCAATATTCTGTTTTTCATTATGCCCCCCGATATTGTAGGTTTCTCCCACGATGCCTTCGGTTGCAACCTGATATAAAGCACGCGCATGATCTTCTACAAAAAGCCAGTCCCGGATCTGTTGACCATTGCCATAAACCGGCAATGACTTACCATCCAGGGCATTTAAGATCATTAAAGGAATCAATTTTTCAGGAAAGTGATAAGGACCATAATTATTTGAACAGTTCGTGATTACGACTGGCAAACCGTAGGTTCTATGCCACGCCCGAACCAAATGATCCGAACTGGCTTTACTTGCTGAATAAGGTGAGCTTGGTAAATAAGGCGTAGTTTCAGTAAATAAGTCTGTTGTACCTTCTAAGTCTCCATATACTTCATCCGTTGAAATATGATGGAACTTGAATCTAGACTTTTTAATCGTAGATAGATTTTGCCAATACTTTCGTGCTACTTCCAATAAGGTGTAAGTTCCCACAATGTTTGTATTAATAAATTCTGCCGGACCATCAATCGAACGGTCCACATGAGACTCTGCAGCCAGATGCATAACGATATCTGGCTGAAACTCTAAAAATAATCGGGTTAAAGATACATGGTCGCAAATATCAGTTTGCGTAAATTGATAACGAGGATGATCCGATACAGAAATAAGTGACTCCAGATTACCTGCATAAGTTAACTTATCAACATTTAATACATGATGTTCAGTCTCGTTAATGAGATGCCGAATGACGGCAGATCCAATAAAACCGGCCCCACCGGTTACCAATATATTCATCACCATTTTGATTATCCTTTAATATTTTTTATTTTACTTTTCACAAATTATTTTTAATGTATTGGTGCCGTCTAGGCACGTCTGTTTTTATTGATTTGTCTATAAGATATATTAATTTTATTACACAAACTACCCATAGAACAGCTAATAATCAAATGTAGTTACATTTTACAAATCCGGATAATGTTTTTTAAACTTAATCCATCTTATATAGGCTTTTAGTTTTCAGATAATTTTCCACTAATATTAATTTAACAATCACCTAAACTAATTAAATATTATTTTAATTAACAACGGATTATTTTGATTAATATAAAAATAAAGTATCTTAAAATTCCTCAAAACATAATTGAATATTAAGAAAAATCAATGATCTAAAAAACCTCTAGATTAGATAAAAATTATATGAAAATACTTTTCTATATTAATTTCAGGGCTTAATTCCTTCTATCATCGAAGAATAGTACTTATTTAAAAAATAACAATTGGAAACAATTAATATTCTAATGCTATCTTAAGCAATTCACTATATCTCTATAGCTTATTTAATCACGGTTTCACGTCCATTTTCGTCAATCTTACAGTTAAATTTCAGCTCAAACTTGTTAAATTGACTTAAGAATAGCTATAGACAAGGTATGTGATCTATTATATTTTTTAGACGTTAATCACATAAACCGAATTCAAAAAAATTAATAATTATTAATAAATACCAATTCTGAACATATAAAAATAAAGGGGTTTCAAGTGAACTACAGACACCTTTTAGGTACTTTTACCTTAAGCCTATCTCTGGTTGGATGTGCAGCAACATCCGGCTTTCAAACGTATGATTTACCGACAGAAGGAATCTATCAAACTGAACTGGGAACTCCAGTTAATCTGGTGAAACTGACTCAGGATACATTACCTGTAGTACAGTCTGCGCAAACGCATAATCTCAGTCATTATGCTCCTCTATTTCAGACTGAGGTGCAGGATTACCGCTTGAATCCAGGAGATATTTTATCTTTCCAGCTATGGGCTTATCCCGAAATTAGTGCCGTTCCTACAGCAAGTGACAATAACAATGGTTATCAGATTGACCGGAATGGTTATATCCAGTTTCCATTCATCAATCGTTATAAAGCAGCCGGAAAAACCCTTCCACAAGTGAATCAGGAAGTACGACGTCTGTTAATTCCTTATTTGAATAATCCAGATGTGGTCGTGAGAGTAATTTCCTATCAGGGACAGCGTTATTCAGTAGTGGGGAATGTAAAATCAGCTGGACAATTTTATCTGACTGATCAGCCGGTAAGTGTGTATACGGCGCTGGGCCTAGCCGGTGGGATTAATGAACAAGGTGATTCCACTTCAATCCAGCTCGTACGCCAAGGTGTGACCTATGATCTGAACACAATTGCTTTGGAAAAAGCGGGTTATTCCTTACACAAGCTACTGATTCAACCCAACGACACCCTGTATATCAGTCCTCGGGAAAACCAGAAAATCTATGTCATGGGTGAAGCCGGCACCAATAAACCATTACCTATCCGTGATCAGGGCATGACGCTCGCTGATGTACTGGGTGAAAGCGAAGGTATTAATCCATATTCTGCCAATCCGAGTCGAATTTATGTCTTGCGTGGCAATTCTGACAACAAGATGACTGAAATCTATCACTTAAGTCTAAAAAATCTGGGAGATTTTGGTCTGGCTAAACAGTTCAAGATGAATAGTAACGATATTGTCTATGTTGATGCTACTGGTCTGACCCGTTGGGAACGCGTAGTGAGCCAGATTCTTCCATTTTCATATGTCGCTGGTTCAGCTATACGATAGGTGAAAGTATGAAAATTAAAAATCTTTTAGCAATCTGTTTTGGACATGTTAATCATCAATTAGTGAATAAACATTTATTTATAAGATCTATCCGTACTTTCAGATTAAATCTATAAGGCTGGATCAACTAAATAATGACTGTTAGTACTAATAAAAACACTATTTTTAATTCCTCCATGGACTTCACCTGTAACTCCATGGTACCCGAAAACCAGATATGAAACAGATTAGATGAAAGACAACATTATTCTGATCAGAATCAGAATGTCTGGTCTTTAGCGGACTCGACATACCCAGAGAGGATAAAAAACAGAATATTGAGAATCCTTTCTCGCAGGGCAGCAAGTCATTGATGCATTTTTTTTGAGTTAATTCAAAATGGCATCAGCGACTGGAAAAATCACTTTTAAACTTTTAGATAGTAAAATTATGAACAAAAATAACAATACCGATAATATGATTGACCTAAAAGGGGTGTTCTTTTCCCTGCTCGCGCAATGGAAGCTCATCCTGCTATGTGGTTTGCTCAGCCTGATTGTAGTGCTGCTTTACCTACGTACCGCAGCAATTAACTATAAGGTTGATGCAATCGTCCAGGTCGAAGAAAGTAGAGGCTCATCAGCTGCTTTACTTGGTAGCCTATCCAGCATTGTGAGTCAGATGTCTTCATCCAATGCCGAGATTGAGGTTTTAAAATCACGTACGATTCTCGAATCCGTAATTGACCGTTTAAATCTGGATCTGCATATTGCCAGCACTGAAGACTCTTTTATTAACCGTTTGATTCAAGGCAGAACTTCTCAAACTGAATATCAGACCGAAACCGTACGCTTTAAGGATGGTCAAAAAAGTTTTGATATCCGTCAGTTTGACGTCCCTGTAGCCTATCTGGATAAAAATCTGCTGCTGAAATTTCAACAACAGAGCTTTAGCCTGATCAATCCACTGACCGAAGAAATCGTCTTTCAAGGCGCACTAAACCAGCCGGTTGAGGCTAAAGCTGCACAGGGCGACTGGAAAATTGCCATCTTTACTCAAGATAATCTTGATAACAGTTATCAGGTGAAAAAGCTCTCATTGCCTGCAGCGATCGATTCTATTCTTGCCAATTATACGATTACAGAAAAAGGTGATCTGAGCGGCGTTTTGCAACTTCGCTATCAGGGTCAAGATAAACAGCACATCACTAAAGTCCTGAATACGATTTTAGCAGTTTACAGCCAGCATAATATTACACGCCGTTCGACAGACACTGCACGAACACTGGCTTTCCTGGATGAACAATTGCCGGATTTAAGAAAACAGCTTGATGATGCAGAGTTTGCCTTCAATCGCTTCCGCCAAAAATATAATACTGTTGATATCACCAGAGAATCAGAATTATATTTAAATCAGAGCGTGAATTTAGAATCACAAAGAGCCCTACTTGAACAGCGACAGGCGGAAATAGGTGCCAAGTATGCAGCTGCCCATCCAGCCATGCGTGAAATTACGGCCCAACTTCGCGTAGTGAATGGCAAGATTCGTGAATTGAATTCAACACTTAAAAATATTCCAGAGATTCAACGCCAATATTTACAACTGTCTCGTGACGTTGAAGTGAAACAGCAACTGTACACCAATCTGGTAAATTCTTATCAGCAACTGCGTGTTGCTAAAGCAGGTGAAAGCGGTAATGTTCATATTATTGATACCGCACTTGAACCAGTTGACCAGATTCAACAGAAACAGCCTCTGATTTTATTTTTAACCTTCTGTTTCGGTATTTTTCTGGGCATCTTGGTGGCGTTGTTGCGTAACATGCTACGTTCTGGTGTGAAAGATAGCAGTCAGATCGAATATCAGTTAGACCTGCCAGTCTATGCCAATATCGCTCATTCGACTGTTCAGAAACCTGGCCTGAAATTACTGAAAAAGAAAAAAATGCCTTTCTTATTGGCATTGAAACACAGTGATGATATGGCAGTTGAAAGCTTAAGAAGCATTCGTACAGCGAGCCACTTTGCTCTGACTCAGGCCAAAAACAATATCATGATGATTTCAGGTCCAGCACCAAAAGTTGGAAAATCTTTTGTTGCCAGCAATCTGGCCGTCATCATGGCAGAGAAAAATAAGCGTGTACTGATCATTGATGCAGACCTGCGCCGTGGTCATATACACAAATATTTTAATCTGGATAACCAGTATGGATTAACTGAATATCTGAATGAACACGTGTCTTTGGATAAAGTGGTACAAACCACCAATGTGCCGAACTTAAATGTCATTAGCTGTGGTGAAAATGCAACTAATCCAGCTGAGCTTCTGAATTCAGAACGCTTCCAGGAGTTGTTGCAAAAACTGATTCCACACTATGACCATATTATTATTGATACTCCACCGGTACTGGCTGTTACGGATGCGATCATTGTTTCCCGATACGTCGGACTTAATCTGGTTGTAGCACGCTATGCAAAAACCCAGATGAAGGAACTGGCACTTACAGTAAACCGCTTTAAACAGGCTGGCAGTACTGTCAATGGTCTGATCCTGAACGATATCCAGCGTTCAGCAGGTGGCAGCTATAGCTATGATTATACATATAGTTATAAGCCGAAAGCCAAAACCAGCTAATCTAATAGCTCCTAAAAAAAACCAGCAATCATTGCTGGTTTTTTCTTTTTTGAGTCGTACCAAATGCAGGTATTCACTTGCTAAAAAACCACCCGTTCTACAAGATTTCTTAAAATTTTCTGCTAAGATGGACTGAACCTCAACGATAACATTAGATTGGACAAATACATGAGTAAGGCCTTACCGATTGCCGTCGCTGTTCTTTTAGGCGGTGCCGCGCTAGTACCTGTTTACTATGCAACTCAAAACCCTGCTACTCAAACTACAAAAGCATCTAAAGATGCCTCTGCTGTCTCTAAAATCAGCTATGCACTCGGTTATGAAGTGGCGCATCAGACTCCTCCTGAGCTGGACATTAACAGTTTTGTGACCGGTGTACGTGAAGGACATGCGCGTTCTGCACCTGCCTATACGGAAGAAGAATTACAGGCAGCTTATGAGCAGTTCCAGAAAGAAATGCAACAAAAGCAGCTTGATAGTGCAAAACAGGCTCAAGCTTCAAGTGATACTTTCCTGACTGAAAATGCGAAAAAATCCGGTATTAAAACAACTGCTTCCGGCTTACAGTACCAAGTCACGAAAGAAGGTACAGGTAAACAGCCAAAAGCCTCTTCAATTGTGAAAGTACATTACACTGGTAAACTGGTAGATGGCACTGTATTTGACAGTTCAGTAGAACGCGGTGAACCGATCGAGTTTCCATTAAATCAAGTCATTCCAGGCTGGACTGAAGGTCTGCAGCTGATGAAAGAAGGCGGTAAGGCAACTCTATATATTCCGTCAAATCTGGGTTATGGTGAACAGGGTGTCCCTGGTACGATTCCTCCGCATAGCACTTTGATTTTTGATGTGGAATTAATCGAAGTAAAATAATACAAATAGGGAGAGCGACCAGCTCTCCTTTATTTTTGAGAATTGATAATGAAAATACAAATCAGTTTAATGGTTTTGCTGCTCAGTTCAGGCAGCCTTTTTGCTAAAGAGATCAATAATACAAGTAGTGAAGCTGAGAAGATTGGTTACAGCTTTGGTTATCTGATGGGTCGCAGTAATGCAGACACTTTAAAGGATCTTGATTTAGATGCATTTAGCCAGGGCTTAAAGACAGCCGCTGCTGGACAAAAATCCAGTTTAAGCGATGAAGAAATGACCCAAGTGCTGACTCAGTATAAACGTCAAAGTGATGCCAAAGAACTGATTGTGCTGAAACAGAAAGCTGAAGAAAATGCCAAAGCTGGCAAAGCATTCTTGCAGGAAAATGCGAAAAAGCCAGGCGTTAAAACTACCAAATCTGGTCTGCAATACCTGGTACTGAAAGAAGGTAAAGGGAAATCACCAAGTGCTAACAGTAATGTCCGTGTGCATTATGAAGGTCGCCTGATTGATGGTACCGTTTTTGACAGTTCGATTGCCCGCCAGCAGCCAGTCGATTTCCGTACCACCCAAGTGATTACTGGCTGGACAGAAGGCTTACAGCTCATGAAAGTCGGTGCTAAATACCGCTTCTTTATCCCCGCTGATCTGGCCTATGGACAGATTGGTTCGGGAGATATCATTGAACCAAATAGTACCCTGATTTTTGATATCGAATTACTGGAAATTATTAAATAAAAATTCCTTTAATTGTAAAAGTTAAAAAGAGAGGCAAATTATTTGCCTCTCTTTTTTTGTACTGATGAGAAACGAATTAGTTGGAGCTTTTCATGTATATTCATAGCAGTTTTGCTATTTTATAGTTTAATCAAAATATTCAACAACAATAGAGGACTTCAGTATGGCAGCAATCAAGACCCGCGAAATTCAATATACTGCGCAGGATGGCAGCACTTTGATTGGTTATTTTGCCGCACCGGAAACTGATGCACCTGTAGCCGGTGTTATCGTGGCACCCGAATGGTGGGGCCGCAATGACTATACTGAACAGCGTGCCCGTGAACTGGCGGAACATGGGTATGCCGCGCTGGCAATTGATATGTATGGTGACAAGAAAGTGACCACCAGCTCTGATCAAGCCTATCAATGGATGATGCAGACGTTTGAAGATCCAGACACTATTGTGAACCGTGCAAAAGCTGCTTTAGATACTTTAGCGGCACAGGATGAAGTCAATCCGGAAAAACTGGCGGCAATTGGTTTCTGTTACGGCGGTAAAGTGGCTCTGGATCTGGCTCGCTCAAATGCACCGTTAAAAGCTGTGGCTACTTTCCATGCCAACCTGTCTCCTAAAGCACCTGCACAAGAAGGCCAGGTACAGGCAGAAATTCTGGTTCTACATGGTGAAAAGGACAGTATGGTGAGCCTGGATGATGTCGCCAGCTTTAAAGAAGAAATGCAGGCGGCTAAGGTCGAGCATAATATAATTGTATTTGAAAATGCCAAGCATGGATTCAGTAACCCGCTTGCGGATGAGCGCGCCAAGGCCAATGGTGTCGATCTGGGCTACAATGCTGAAGCAGAGAAACAAAGCTTGGCTGCCATGTATGAATTACTGGCACGACAACTCGCCTAATAACAGATAAATTGATCCGGCTCATGATCGAGCTGGGTCATACATGAAAAAAATAAATTCAATGAAAGGAGCCAATATCATGACTGAAAATAACTGCCCGTACTGTAATTTTGACGAATACGATATTCTGGCTAAAAATGATTTTGCTGTCGTGTTACCTGAACCGAACTCGCTGTCCAAAGGACATTATGTAGTTACTCCATTACGTCATGTGGCGTCATTTTTTGAAATCACAGATAAAGAACGTAAGAGCATGATGTCCTTACTTGAACAGGCTCGTAATGAATTGCAATTACGCTATCAGCCTTCCGGTTTTCATGTCGGGTTTAATGATGGCGAAGTATTTCAGGAAAAATCAGAACATTTACACATTCATATTATCCCACGTTATGAAGGCAAGGTATTAAAGCTGGATGCACGCTGGGGCATTGAAGAATAAGAATTTAAATTTTTTTTCCCGAGTGAATGCTTTTCGAAGTGTTCACTTGTCCCTTCCATTTATTCATTTTTACTCTTTTTCAGTCTTGCTGTTTTAGCAGACTTTTCATCTTTTAGCTGGGTCTCTTCAGTTATACTAGGCCTCGTTTTCCAGTTTGTTCTATCTTCATGTTTGTATTTTCAGATGCCCTTTTAGAATGGTTTGATGTGCATGGCCGTCATGATTTGCCGTGGCAAGTGGCTGATGATCCCTATAAGGTCTGGGTCTCTGAAATCATGCTACAGCAGACTCAGGTCAAAACCGTGCTGCAATATTTTGAGCGGTTTATTCAACGTTTTCCGACAGTACAGGACTTAGGTACAGCTTCTTGGGATGAAGTCGCACCCTATTGGGCTGGGCTGGGCTATTATGCTCGTGCCCGCAATTTGCATAAGGCAGCCGGTATTGTAGCAAGGCAGGGGCATTTCCCGACGAGCCTGGAAGAATGGATCGCCCTGCCCGGCATTGGCCGCTCAACCGCGGGAGCCTTAATGTCTTTGGGTTTACGTCAGTACGGCGTGATCATGGATGGTAATGTCAAACGGGTGCTGGCACGATTTTTTGCGATCGAAGATGATCTGTCTAAACCGGTTCATGAACGTGCCTTGTGGGAGCTTGCTGAACAGCTTTGCCCGGTTGAACGGAATCATGACTATACCCAGGCGATTATGGATCTCGGTGCGACCGTCTGTACTCCGAAAAAGCCTTTATGCCTGTATTGTCCAATGCAGCAACATTGCAAGGCACATCAACAGGGTCTGGAAAATGAATTGCCCTTTAAAAAAGCCAAAAAGCCGGTACCGGTCAAAGCAGCTCAAGTGCTGTTGATCCAGTCAGGTGATGAATGGCTATGGCAGCAACGTCCTAATAGTGGTCTTTGGGGCGGGCTTTGGTGTCTGCCAATTATTGAAGACACTCATACATTTGAACAACTGTGCCAGCAACTGGGTCTGAAAAATCTCGTACAAAAGATCCAGATCAGCCACAGTTTCACCCATTTTACCTGGCAGCTTGAAGCCATGGTTTTTGCAGTCGATGCAGATCAGCAGGAACATCTGGCGATTGAGTTACAGGGCTTCTGGATGAACCCGGAAACTGCGGTCAATGCAGGTATTCCAACCGCCATGAAAAAATTGATTTCTACCGTAAATTTATGACATAGTCTGGAACAAGAAGAATCATACTGGCCTCATTTAAGGATAAATATTTTGCGCCATTCTCTTGCGTTTGTTGGGCTTTCTTTGGTGATGTTATTTCTGGTGGCGTGTAGTAGCGCACCGAAACATCCTTCTGCGGTTCAACTTAATCCGGCACTGGTCAAAAAACTGAATCATATGCGTATGCCCTCTTCTCTGCCGATTCCGGTAGATCGGGTTCAGGCTCGTGAATTGAAAGATACTTGGGGAGCTTCGCGTAGTAGTGGCCGTTTGCATGAGGGCATTGATATTCTGGCTCCACGTGGAACCAAGGTTCGTAGTGCGACGCCTGGTCTGATCGCGGATTTACGGAATAACAATTTGGGTGGTAAAGTAGTCTGGATTCTGGGTCCAGGTGGTGCCTGGCATTATTATGCACATCTGGATGGTCATAAGCGTGGCCTGAAAGTTGGTGACTATGTCAAAAAGGGCGATGTCATTGGTTATGTCGGTAATACTGGCAATGCCCGGCATACTGCGCCACATCTGCATTATGGTCTCTATTTAAATGGTAAGGGCCGTGGTGTTGTTAACCCTTATCCATATTTACGTTAATTTTAGGAAGTTTACATGTCAGAAGTGTTGATCAACCGTCTGGTCGAATTTGCTGAATCAGGCAATCAACAGAAAATCGTGCTCAATGGCCAGACCTATCAGGGCTGGATCATGGAAATTACCGAAGAGGCGCTTCTGATCAGTACTGGTTATGCCGATAAAAGTGGTAAGGATATGTGGATCCAGTTCAGTGATCTGCAGCAGGCAGAACTCTCCTACTGGGACAATCAGCAAGATCAGTGGACGACATTTAAATTATAAGATAATCAAAAGGAGCATCCCTTGACGATCCAACGCTGTGGCTGGTGCTCTGATGATCCTCTCTATACTGCCTACCATGATCAGGAATGGGGACAGGCGCTGCATGATGAAAAACGCCTGTTTGAAATGCTGTGTCTGGAAGGTCAGCAGGCCGGTTTAGCCTGGATTACCGTACTCAGAAAACGTGAATCTTATCGCAAACATTTCTTTCAATATTCGATTGAAACGATTGCTTCTTTTACAGATGAGCAACTCACCGCAAAACTGCAAGATGCTAGTCTAATCCGGCATATTGGTAAACTGACTGCAATTCGCGATAATGCCCGGGCCTGGCAACAGCTTAAATCTCAAGAGATTGATGTGGTCACATGGTTATGGTCCTTTGCCCAGCAGCCCCGGTTAAATAATGATGTGGCAGATTATCGTCAGGCTCCGGCACAAACCATTGAAAGCCAGAACATGTCCAAAGCCTTAAAAAAAGCAGGCTTTAAGTTTGTCGGTCCTACGATCTGTTATGCCTTTATGCAGGCAGTTGGCATGGTCGATGACCATGAAAATCACTGTCACTTTAAAACAATATCCTCCCATTCAAATAAGAGCTGAATCTATGTCCACTAATACTATTCAAGCCTATGCCGCAATGTCTGCCGGTGCTGCTCTGGAACCTTATCAATTTGATGCAGGTGAACTTCAGCCGCATCAGGTCGAAGTGAAAGTTGAATACTGCGGCCTATGCCATTCTGATATTTCAGTACTCAATAATGACTGGGGATCTTCAGTATATCCTGTGGTGGCCGGACATGAAGTCATTGGAACCATTACACAACTGGGTTCTGAAGCCAAAGGTCTAAAAGTAGGTCAACGTGTCGGTATTGGCTGGACTGCGGAAAGCTGCCAACATTGCGATCCTTGTATTTCAGGCCAGCAAGTGCTGTGTACCGGTGGTCAGGTTGCAACCATCGTCGGTCATGTAGGCGGTTTTGCAGATAAAGTCCGTGCTGGCTGGCAATGGGCAATTCCCTTACCCGAAGATCTGGACCCAGAAAGTGCTGGCCCCCTGCTCTGTGGCGGGATTACTGTATTTGACCCGATTCTAAAACATCAGATTCAGGCCATTCACCACGTCGGTGTCATTGGTATTGGCGGTTTGGGACATATGGCGATCAAGCTGTTGAAAGCGTGGGGTTGTGAAATTACCGCCTTTACTTCAAATCTGGATAAAACCGATGAGCTGAAAGCCATGGGTGCAGACCATGTAGTGAATAGTCGTGACCCAGCAGCGCTTAAACCGCTTCGTGGTAAATTTGACCTATTAATGAGTACTGTCAATGTCACACTAGACTGGCAGGCTTATTTATCAACACTGGCACCAAATGGTACTGTACATATGCTGGGCTTACCACTGGAACCCATGCAAATTTCTGCAGGTTCACTGATTGGTGGTGCTAAATCTGTGACTGGCTCGCCGACAGGTTCACCAGCAGCTTTACGTCAATTACTAAAATTTGCGGCACGTAAAAATATTGCGCCACAGATTGAACTGTTCCCCATGTCGGAAATTAATGCTGCGATTGAACGTCTGCACTCAGGCAAAGCCCGTTACCGGATTGTACTGAAAGCCGATTTCTAATTTTTACTAATCATCAGTAAATCTAGATCTGCCCTAGCATCATGTTAGGGCAGATTTTTTATGGCTATATTTACATATAATTGGTTTATAAATATTTAGCCAGCTTCTGAGCCAGAAATTCAATAAATAGATGTACCCGTTTAGGCAGATGCTCCTGACGGTAATAGACTGCATGAATTTTTTGATAATGTAGCTCAATCTGATCTTCAAATAACGCCTCTAAACGACCCGCCTGCAAATCGTCCTCGACCAGAAAGCGTGACAGACAGGTAATACCTACCCCGTATAAAGCTAATTGACGGACAGTTTCCCCATTGGGTGCTCGAATCTTTGGCTTTACAATGATAGGTTCGCCATCCAGCCGAATCGGCCAGGTGTTCAAATGTGTAGGCTGACTAAATCCCAGCAAAGTGTGCTCCGATAAATCTGCCACTGATTGCGGTCTGCCTTTCTGCTGTAAATATTCAGGACTGGCCACAATATACAAACGGCTGCGGCATAATAATCTGGCATGCAGGCTGGAATCATGCAGTTCTCCAAAGCGGATTGCGACATCGGTTTTATGTTCCAGCAGATCAATCACCTGATCATGATTATTTAGTTCAATTTCGATGTGGGGATAACGCTGCATAAACTCCTGAATTAGCGGCACGATTACATGCAGCACAAAAGGTGTCGCTGAATCGACCCGAATCAATCCTGACGTATCACTATCTGATTTCAGTAAGGCATCTTCAGCTTCTGCCAGATCATTGAGAATTTTGCGCGCCTTTTCTAGAAATAGCTGGCCTTCTTGAGTCAGTTTCAGCTTACGTGTGGTTCTTTCTAAAAGAGTAACATTTAACTTATTTTCCAGACGTTGCAATGCCCGACTGACACCCGAAGTGGTTTGTCCCAAACGCTCTGCCGCCATGACAATAGAACCACTATCCACAATAGTGACAAAAGCCTGTAATTCTTCAATCGTCGATTTCATTTGTCACTCTTTTATTGATTTTCGGTCAATAATATTTTGCAAATTCAGCTATTTTTTCGCAACAATAAAAAGCACAAAATACTCAACATCGAAAATACTTAAAGATTAAAGCTATGAATATTGTTCCTCAATTTGGTGTCGGTACCTTTCGCCTGTCTGGACAGACCGTCATTGATTCAGTCAAAACAGCCCTGGAAGTCGGTTATCGCGCCGTAGATACGGCACAGATTTATGCCAATGAAGCGGAAGTGGGTCAGGCTATTGCAGAAAGCCAAGTTAATCGTAACGAGCTATTCATTACCACCAAAATCTGGACAGATCATTACGCACCAGACAAATTAATTCCAAGCCTCAAAGAAAGCCTGCATAAACTACGTACCGATGCAGTCAATCTAACGCTCATTCACTGGCCTGCACCTCGTTTAGGCGTTCAAATTCCTGAGCTGATGCAGACTTTATTAGAAGCCAAACAGCAAGGTCTGACTGAGCATATCGGTGTGTCCAATTTCAATATTGAGCTGACCCAACAAGCCATTGATACGATTGGTCTGGAGCATATCGCAACTAACCAGATTGAACTGAGTCCTTATCTGCAAAATCAGCGTCTGGTCAATTTCCTACAATCTCAGAAGATTGATGTCACCTCTTATATGACACTAGCTTATGGCAAAGTGCTGAATGATCCTGTCCTGCAAGGGATTGCTGCCCAGCATCAGGCTTCGACTGCACAAATTGCACTGGCTTGGGCCTTACAAAAAGGCTTTGCAGTGATTCCATCTTCAACCAAACGTGAACATCTACTTGCCAATCTGGCAGCGCAGGAGATACAGCTGACTCAAGAAGAAATGGCCTTGATCAGCACCCTGGAGCGCAATGGCCGCGAAGTTGATCCGGACCAGCTTGCGCCTATCTGGGACTAAGCAGAAACCATGAAAATTAATTTTCCTTTGCTTGCACTGGCGGTTGGCGCCTTTGCAATTGGTACCACTGAATTCTCTCCTATGGGTTTTCTGCCAGAAATCGCCCGCGATCTGGAGATTTCGATTCCTCGTGCCGGGATGCTAATCAGTGCCTATGCCTTAGGGGTGATGTTGGGTGCACCGCTAATGACCCTCTGGTTAAGCCGTTATTCCAAACGTAAGTCTCTCATTTTACTGATGGCGATTTTTACGATTGGCAATATTCTGGCGACATTAGCGCCTAATTATCTGGGGCTGATGGGGGCACGCATCATCACCAGCCTGAACCATGGTGCTTTCTTCGGAATTGGTTCGGTTGTCGCGGCCAGTGTCGTTCCGAAAGATAAACAGGCCAGCGCCGTAGCCATGATGTTTATGGGCCTGACCATTGCCAATATTGGCGGGGTGCCACTAGCAACCTGGATAGGACAACATATCGGCTGGCGTATGGCTTTTCTGGGTATTTCCCTGCTTGGTTTGCTAACCATGTTCTCCTTATGGAAAGCCTTGCCTGAAGGCCAAAGCAGCCAGAAACCAGATGTAAGGCAAGAACTACAAGTATTGACCCGCCTGCCCGTTGTTTTAGCTTTATTGACCACTGTGATGAGTGCGGGGGCCATGTTTGCCCTATACACTTATATTGCGCCAAGTCTGCAAAGCTTTACTCAAGCCTCACCGGCATTAATTACCCTAATGCTTGTGCTGATTGGAGTAGGTTTCTCGATTGGTAATCATCTGGGTGGCAAGTTTGCAGATCTATCCTTAGATAAAACCCTGATTGGCTTTTTAATCTTGCTCATGCTGATGATGCTGCTCTTCCCGATTCTGGCAAGCACAGCTGTTGGCGCAGGTCTGGCATTAATCATCTGGGGTGCTGCTGCCTTTGCCGTAGTTCCACCTTTACAGATGCGAGTCATATCCGTGGCTTATGATGCGCCTGGACTGGCTTCTTCGGTAAATATTGGTGCCTTTAACCTCGGTAATGCTTTGGGGGCAATTGCGGGTGCCAGTGTGCTAAATCTAGGACTTAGCTATAGTGCGGTTTCATTTACCGGTGCTGGGCTCAGTGCTGTTGCTTTGCTTCTGGTCGTGATTCAAATGAAACTGGCTCCACAGCAAGATATGACTACGCAGCAATGCTCTTAAAATTTCCTTCACAAAAAAGTCCGCCTGATGCGGACTTTTTTATTGGCTATTTAGCGTAAAGCTTCAGGTAACACAGGCGTTGCCACAGGTTTAGCCAGTTCGGTTTTCATCTTTTGCAGCATCTGATAAGGCTGCTGCTGCACAAACATATTCACAAAGGTTAAAGGAATCGAACCTTCAGGATTGGCATAGCCATAAGTCGATACCTTAACCTTGTTATTCGCCAGTTTCTGGAAGGTCCAGTCTCCCTGATAATCAGTCAAACGTACATAATTCGGATTTAGGGCATACCCGGTCTGAATCGCTTTATTCTTAATGGTGATCTGGCCATTGGCATCCTTAATCATTTTACCCTGCACAATCAGATCACGGTCTTTTAAAGGGAATGGAAAATCCAGCACCATATACAAGGTGAAATCGCCTTTTTTATCATCACGCGACAGCACCTTGATACTGCCCATATAAGGCACCCATTTCACTGCATGATCAACATCCAGAATTAAAGAGACGGCATTCTCAATCGGGACATTGTAGGTGGTTTCGGCTTTATAGAGAAAAACGGGATTCCGCTCATCCTGATAGGTCCAGACTTTAATATTATTTTTATTAATGCTGAGTTTGGCATTCTGCACAGAGGTCGACTGTGCTGTAGCGGCAAAGGCTACAGCACACGCCATTAATATTAATTTCTTCATTCCATTGTCATCTTATTTTAGTTTTAAGTTATTTTTATATAGGATTTTGACGAAAATTTATACTTGAATATCGTTAAAACCAAGTACATCCTTCATGTCATATTTACGTGCATCACGACCAACGACCCAAGCTGCGGCACGTACAGCACCCGCTGCAAAGTTCATACGGTTGGTAGCTTTATGCGTAATTTCAACACGCTCGCCTTCGCCAATAAACATTGCAGTATGTTCACCGACGATATCACCGCCACGAATGGTCTGAAAACCAATACTTTTACGTTCACGAGGACCCGTATGCCCTTCACGATGATATACCGCATCTTTTTTCAGATCACGACCCAGTGCTCCAGCAATCGCCTCACCCATCATAAGAGCTGTACCTGATGGCGCATCTACCTTATGACGGTGATGCGCTTCGATCACTTCAATATCGACCGTATCACCAAAGACTTTAGAGGCAAGTTCTAACAGTTTGATCGAAACGTTCACACCAACTGAATAGTTCGCTGCATAGACCACTGGTGTTTCTTTTGCAGATTCATCCAGATAAGCCTTTTGTTCGTCATTCATACCCGTAGTACCAATCACGATCGCAACGCCATTTTCACGGCAGATTTTAAGATGATTCACTGTCGCAGCAGGCGCAGTAAAGTCGATCACTACGTCACAGTCTTTGACCACTTCTTCAAGATGGCCGACAACCTTTACACCCAAGTTCCCTACGCCAGCCAGTTCACCGGCATCTGCACCAATGAGTGAGCTTTCAGGGCGCTCAACAGCTGCTGCCAATTGGTAACCGGCTTCTTTCACCGCCTGAATAAGGATGCGTCCCATACGGCCGCCTGCACCTAAAATCCCAATGCGTGGTGTCGCTGACATAACATAGTCCTGATGTTGATTCGAAATTGCTCTTACTATAGCAAAACTCGCTCATAACACTAAGATTGATCGCATAAAAATCAATGAAAAGAATTAAAGAAGGTCATGAGGGATTTTGATATGCAGTCCATATAAACAATATTTTATGGACGAGTAAAAAGAAAAATAATTCTGTTAGAGAAATAATGATTAAATGCTTAGTCAGAGATAAACTTATTTAAAGAAAATTCTAGTTAATAAGAATTAATTTTAAATTATAAATAATTGAATTTAATAAGATAAAAAATATTTTTCTATAATACGTATGATCTTGATTTTTCATATTTAGATCATTTGCATTTAAGGGAAATATATTGAAAATCCAGTTTGACCGCCTCAGCAATATAAGTACCACTGATATTATTGAACTAAATACCCATCATCGCGTACTGAAGCATATGCCTTTAGCGCATGGCATTATTTTCGATGAAACACGATGGATTGCTTGGGTAAATGGAAGTGTAAATCCATACTTTTTTAAATTTAGGAATGTTTAAGGATCACGCATCAAGTAGTTGACCGACTTCCAAGCTGGTATATCCACGTTCTTTAAAGATCAAAATAATCGCTTTTTTATAATCTTCACAAATAGATGTTTTATATTTAGTGATGAGTTGAATCTCGGAATTCAGCTCCAGGTCATTTTTTAAGATCAAGACTTCGGTAGAGATCTTATTAAAAATCTTTAAATTGAACATACAGGCACCTGTTATCAGTTGTAGCGGCCCGACTACAACAAATACCTGCCTTAGCTCAGCTAGACACCCTTGGTCGCAAGGATTACAAATTAGAAAAAGTTCTGCAAGTTTTGAGGAATCGACAGATTAAATAACCTTCTAAATCCTGCCTATTTAGCAAGATTGTCAGCCTAAAAATTAATTTTATATATCAAATTCTTAATAATCTCATGATTGCTAAAAATTTAATAGGAACCAGTTTTTGTAACAATTCTTTTAATATTCCAGATTATTCATAATATTTTATTAGTCAAATGAATGGAGAGATCATTAACTCAGGATTTTCATATCCTGATGATGCGGTTTTAAAAGACAAAGTATTTTTCTCTGTCTGGCAAAGGCAAGAACCAGACTCTTTGTACGCTTTGGCTCACATCAATCTCGGCCTTTTGCTGCTATCCAGAATACTGGAAGTTTCCTATGATGAATTCATCAGGAACAGGAAGTTCCAAACAAGAATAACAATAGATCAGCACAAGGACAGTAAAGTACGACAGGAGTTATACCGAGCGAATCCATACGAAAAACCCCGGCAGGATGCTGGGGTTTTTCTTTTAGTATTTAAATTAAATTTCATCCTTTAAATGTGCAAATATGTGACATACATCACATTAACAAATCCATTTTCTTATATATTTTGCCACTTGCTCAATTTTATGAGATTAATGATTAATCTTATATTTCAGTTATTTAAATAACATCAAACTACATTAGTAAACATAAGTACATACAAAAAAACATCAATATCTACATTTTATGTCAACATTTTTGCCAAGTGTACTGAGTAGTACACTATTTTTAATACAAGGAAATTTATATGAAATTAGTTCAATTAACTTTTGCCGGGGTAGCGTTAATTGCTGCATCACAAACTTTTGCTGCTGAAAAAGTAGCACAAACAGCTCCTGCTGCAACTGAAACAGCTGCGTCTGAAGTTCAAGCTGCTGAAGCACCTGCAAGCGAAGCTCCAGCATCAGAAGCTCAAGCAACTGAAGCTCAATAATATGACAGGATTTATATTTCTCTGCGTGAGGGGTATAAATCCTTCTTAAAAAGCCAATATCATTAAAAGAATAATTTTCTCATTATTTTTATCTAATAATTAACTTATACATCTTTTCCGAATTTAAGCTATAAAAAAGGACGCCTGAGCGTCCTTTTTTATCTATCCAGATCAGTCAAACAACCGATCAAAGAAAGATTTTTTCTTTGGAGAAGACTGGCTGCCCTCATCTTCCATGGTCGCTTGCAACTCTTTCAACAGTTCACGTTGACGTGCAGTCAGGTTCACTGGTGTTTCTACAACAACACGGCAAAGCAGATCACCTTGCATGGTTGAACGTACTGGTTTCACGCCCTTACCACGTAGGCGGAACAGTTTACCGGTTTGCGTACCTTCAGGAATTTTCAGGCTGACACGACCATCTAATGTCGGAATCTGAACTTCTTTACCCAAAGCTGCATCCGCAATTGAAATTGGCACATCCATATACAGATCTGCACCGTCACGCTGGAAGATTTCGTGTTCACGTACCACGACTTCAACGTATAGATCACCTGATTGGCCATCACGAATCGCTTCACCTTTACCAGTCAAACGTACGCGGTCGCCATTGTCCACACCGGCTGGAATAGTAACTTCCAAAGTTTGCTGACGGTCAGATACACCTGAACCATGACATTTATTACATGGATTCTTGATAATCTTGCCCTGGCCACGACAGGTACTACAGGTTTGCTGTACCGAGAAGAAACCTTGCTGCATACGTACCTGGCCGGCACCATGACAGGTTGGACAGGTTTCAACATCGTTCGGATTTTTAGAACCTTTACCATCACAGGCGTCACATGGCGCAGGTGCAGTAAAAGTAATGGTTTTCTTAACACCTTTGACTGCTTCTTCAAGCGTCAATTCCATCACATAGCGTAAGTCTGAACCACGGCGTTGACGTTGCTGGCCACGGCCACCCCCACCAAAGGCTCCACCGAAAATATCCCCAAATTGGCTGAAAATATCTTCCGCACTGAAACCACCGAAGCCGCCAGCACCACCGCCCATACCACCTTCAAAGGCTTGATGGCCCATACGGTCGTACATGCTACGTTTCTCGCTGTCTGACAGAACTTCATACGCTTCTGAAGCTTCTTTAAACTTCTCTTCAGCTTCAGGATTGTCCGGGTTACGGTCTGGATGATATTTCATCGCCAACTTACGGTAGGCTTTTTTAATTTCATCATCACTAGCGGTTTTAGAGACACCCAAAACCTCATAATAATCACGTTTAGCCATGTCTGGCGATGCTCCTCACGGAATTCTATTTAATATTGACTGTGGTCTAAAATTGGGGTTAAACCCAGCTTTACAAGGGGAATTCTGAAAAAAAATTGAAAGCTTAGAATACGGCTTTGTTTTGAGAAAATTTGAAGATGCCTTTGAACCAGGCATTAATGAGGAAAATAATGGCAATAAAGCTGAATATCACACCTGCGACTGTGCAGGCTTTCACCCAAAGCTGGCTATCCCAGGCGAAGAAAAATAATGGAATAAACCAGAGCGCAGCAAAAATCGCGAGTACTGAATAAATCACAATATTGCGCATAATCCAGAGTGCCTGCGCCTGCAGCCATACTTCAGCATAATCAATCTGGGTAATTTTACGTGCATACCAGTAGGCGAATATGCCGCTCACCACTGTAAATAAGGCAAAAAACATGAAGACATAAGCCATCGCCACGGAACGTCGCATCTTGGTGAGTGTGTCTTGAGTCATGTTTAATCAACCTTAGTGTGCGGCCCAGCACAAGCGAGTTCCGCAGCAGTATGTCTTTTTTGAATTATTAAAAAATCAGGTAGTACTATATTGAAATTTTCAATATTTCGCACCTGAAATTATGACAAATTTAAACAGAATTTAAACTTTTTTTCACTTTAAACCATTGTGCATATAAGGCTGGCAGGAAAAACAGTGTTAATAGCGTTGCAACAATCAATCCTCCCATAATCGCGACCGCCATTGGCCCGAAGAAAATGCTTCTGGATAAAGGAATCATGGCCAGAACCGCAGCCAGTGCAGTCAGGACAATCGGACGGCAACGGCGCACTGTGGCATTGATAATGGCATTCCATTGCGATTCACCTGCCTGAATATCCTGTTCAATCTGGTCAATGAGAATCAACGAGTTACGCATGATCATGCCTGACAAAGCAATTGTGCCCAGCATGGCCACAAAACCAAAAGGTTTATTGAAAATTAACAGGAATAAGACCACGCCAATAATGCCCAATGGCGCCGTCAGGAAGACAATAAAGGCACGTGAAATACTTCTAAGCTGGATCATCAATAAAGTCATCACCACTGCCAGGAACAATGGCATACCCGCATTCACTGAATTCTGACCTCGCGCTGATTCTTCGACTGTCCCGCCTACCTCTATTAAATAGCCACTTGGCATTTCTGATCTAAGCTGCGCCAACTGATCTTTCAGCTCGTTGACCACAGTTGCCGGTTGCAGTTGCGTCCGGATATCAGCCCGTACCGTAATGGTCGGCAAGCGGTTTCGATGCCAGATCAGGCCTTCTTCAAAGCTGTATTCGATCTTGGCAATCTGAGCCAGAGGAACTGAACTCCCATTCGTGGTTGGTACAGCCAGACTACTCAGTGAACCGACATCGACACGTTCAGCCTGATCACCCCGTAAACGGATTTCAATCAGTTCACGTTTTTCACGGTATTGATCAATCGCAGTTCCAGAAATTGAACTATTCAGGAAATTGGCCAAATCGCGACTACTCACGCCAAGCTGACGGGCGCGGTCCTGATCGATATCCAGTTTAATCACTTTACTTGGCTCGCCCCAGTCCAGATGCACATTAGTAGTATTCGGATTATCTCCGACCGTTGCTGCAACTTTCTGTGCCCATTGACGGACTAATCCCAGGTCTTCACCCGATACTCGGAACTGTAATGGATAGCCGACGGGTGGGCCATTTTCCAAT
Source organism: Acinetobacter sp. YWS30-1 (assembly GCF_033558715.1). Lineage (NCBI taxonomy): Bacteria > Pseudomonadati > Pseudomonadota > Gammaproteobacteria > Moraxellales > Moraxellaceae > Acinetobacter > Acinetobacter sp. YWS30-1. Next base: position 3,014,644 of record NZ_CP114606.1, read on the forward strand.
AGAGATACCCGGGTACGGGCTTCTGGTAACAGCACCCGAATCTGGTCGCTTAAGGATTTACGGATTTCATTGCGGTCTTCAAGTGATGAAGCCAAGACCACAAACTGGGCAAAGCTGGCTTGCGGCAATTGCTGATCTAGAGGTAAATAAAAACGCGGTGAACCGGTACCGACATAGACCACATAATTATCAATCCCCTCTTGTTTGGACAGGAAGTTTTCAACTTTTTTCACTGCCGCTTCAGTCGCTTTTAATGAAGCGCCCTCTTCCAGTTTCAGATCCACCAGAATTTCGGCACGGTTCGATGGCGGGAAGAATTGTTTAGGCACCAGATTAAACATCAAAATGGATAGCACAAAAATCCCGACAGTCGCCGCAATGACCGTTTTACGATAGGTGACACAGATATTTACCCAGCGACGAAAGCCCTGATAAAACTTAGTCTGATAAGGATCATGATGTTCACCGGCATGATGCACCAGCGGCTCCGGTTCAGGGCGTTTGCGTAAACGCGCCCAGAGACGCTGATACCATGGCGCTCTCTGTACCAGATCCTTATTGAAATCTGGCAGGAGTTTGTCACCCAGATAAGGCACAAACAGCACTGCGGCAATCCAAGATACTAATAGCGCCAGCGTCACCACCTGGAAAATCGAGCGGGTATATTCCCCGGTACTCGACGCTGCTGTCGCAATCGGCAGGAAACCGGCAGCAGTAATCAGGGTTCCAGTCAGCATTGGAAAAGCAGTCGTCCGCCAGGCATGACCGGCCGCCTGTAAGCGGCTAAAGCCTTGCTCCATTTTGATTGCCATCATTTCAATGGCAATGATCGCGTCATCTACCAACAGGCCAAGTGCCAGAATCAGGGCACCCAGAGAAATTTTATGCAGGCCAACATCAAATAATTGCATCCCGGCAAAAGTCATCGCCAGTACCAGCGGAATCGAGAAGGCCACCACCAGACCGGTACGAAAACCGAGTGAGAAAAAACTCACCAAGAGAACAATAATCACGGCCTCGGCCAGAACTTTCATAAATTCATTAATACTGCGTTTCACCGCTACCGGCTGATCGGAAACTTTTTGCAGATCCATTCCTAAAGGCAAAGTTTTCTGCAATCGGGCAAATTCCCGTTCCAGATTTTTACCCAAGGCAATGATGTCACCGCCTTTACGCATCGATACAGCAATGCCGATGCCATTTTCGCCCATAAAGCGCATACGCGGTTGTGCCGGATCAGTAAAGCCACGATAAACCTCCGCCACATCGCCAAGCTGGATGGTCTTGCCATTCACCAGTAAAGGTAGCTGCTGCAGTTCTTCGACATTATTCAGCGCACCACTGACCCGCACCTGAATCCGGTCAGAACCGGTTTCAAAAAAGCCCGCCTGAGTCATGGCATTTTGCTGCTGCAGTGCCTGCTGAATGGCAGTGACCGGAATACCGAGCTGGGTAGCTTTGGTGTTGGAGATTTCGATCCAGATTTTCTGGTCCTGCAGACCGATCAGTTCAACTTTGGCGACATCCTTGACCCGTTGCAGCTGTAACTGTAAACGGTCGGCATATTCTTTAAGCGTCGCATAATCGAAGTCATCGCCTTTAATGACATAGATGTTACCGAAGGTATCACCAAACTCATCATTGAAGAATGGACCTTGTACGCCTTGCGGCAATTCATGGCGAATATCATTGATTTTCTTACGGACGTTATACCAGACATCTGAGACATCCTTGGAAGCCAAGGAATCCTTGGCAATAAAAGTCACCATGGATTCCCCCGGACGGGAATAGGCCATGATCCGGTCATACTGTCCGGTAGTCATCAACTCTTTTTCAATCCGGTCGGTGACCTGTAAGGACATTTCTTTAGCACTGGCACCCGGCCAGTAGGTCTGGATTACCATCACCTTAAAGGTAAACGGCGGATCTTCACTTTGTGACAGTTTGGAATAGGACACGATACCTACCAAACCGAGCAGGATCATGAAATACAGTACCAGACCTTTATTCTTTAAGGCCCATTCAGACAGGTTAAAGTTCATGTTTAACTCCCTGCCTGAATTTTCACACTACGGTTTTCACGGTCAATCGGATTGATTTTTTGCTGATCACGCAGAAGATGCACCCCACCAATCACCACATAGTCATTAGCCTTTAAACCACTGAGGACTGGCACAGAATCACGGCCATAAGCGCCGAGCTGAACCGGCACTTTACGAATGGTATGATCCGGCTTGACTATCATCACATAAGCCTGCTGATCGGTCGCTGAAACGCTGGATAAAGGAACGCTAAGGATATTGTCCTGACTGTTCTGAAAGAACACCCGGGCACTCTGGCCGAGCTGAATCTGGCTATTACCCTCGCGTAAAGCCACTTTCACCCGGAAGGTACGCGATTGATCTGCTGCAGGTGAAATCTCACGAACAAAGGCGGCGAATTTTTCATTCGGTTTGGACCATAAAGTGACCCAGGCCGGCTGACCGGTTTTAATTTCGGAAATCGCCTGTTCAGGAACCCCAATCACGACTTCACGCTCACCAGCTATCGCCAGTTCAAAGGCAGCCTGCCCTGCTGCAACGACCTGACCAATTTCGATATTACGTGCAGTAATTACCCCACTTTTATTAGCAATGAGCTGGTTATAAGCGGTCTGGTTTTTAGCCGTATCATAATTAGACTGGGCCTGTTTCAGATTTGACGCGGCTGCCTTATATTGGTTTTCAATCGCATCATATTGCGAACGGCTCACGGCATTGGTGGGTAACAGCTGCTTGAAACGCTGTAATTCATCCTGAGCAATTTTACTGGCCGATTCAGCACTTTCCAGCTGGGCACGTGCTGCATTTAATTGAAGTTGAGCATCTTTCACATCTAGGGTCGCCAAGACCTGCCCCACTTTTACCTGATCGCCCACATCGACAAAGCGCTGGGTGACCTGCCCGCCTACCCGGAATGCCAGTGCTGTTTGCTGACGTGCCTGGACATCACCGGCATAGCTTTTCAATTCCTGATGTGAAGTTTTCGGTGTGGTCACCATGACAAATGGAACTTCCTGTTCTGCTGCAGCGCTGTCCTTGCTACATCCTGAGAAAGCCATACTGCATAGGACGATCATGCCAGCCAGTGCGCTCTGTATCGTGCTCATTATTGTTCGCTCTTATCTAATCATCATTTTTAGGGCAAAATAGGTAGATATATAAATTGCTTATTTTTTAATTAATATACCATTCGGTACACTAATTAGGATTCTGCAGTTAAAACAATGACCATATTGATTTGTTTTGGATGAAATTGTGCAAATACCGGTTGGACGGCCCAAGGATCTGGAAAAACGCCAGCGTATTCTGAACGCAGCGAAACAGCTGTTTTTACAGCATGGTTATCATGGTTCCAGCATGAACCAGATTGCGCTGGAAGCCGGGGTGACCAAACTCACTGTCTATAATCATTTTCAGGATAAGGCCACGCTGTTTAGCTGTGCGGTTGAAGAAACCTGTGAGGCAATTCTGCAAGAATCTCCTAAAGTTCTGCAGCCTGATAGTGATTTTCAGCAGGAGCTGTATCAGATCTGTCTGCGCTCATTCAATATTGCCAATCTGCCGGAAGCTCTCAAACTGGACCTGCTCATCATGCAACTGGCCTATGAAAAAAATCCGTTGGCGGAACGTTTTTATACAGCCTCACATATCAAGCTGAATCAGGCCTGGCATGATTTCTTTGAGCAGGCGCAGCAACATCAATTTATCCAGACTGATGATCCGCAGCATCAGACCGAACTGATGGTGTCCTTACTGTTAGGTATGCGACATCACAAAGTCTTACTGGATTTAAGCCCGTTACCTGACATGCAGCAACGCCATCAGATCATTCAGCAGGCCATCGAGATCTTTATGCTGAAATATGCAATTTCCCGTTAAATTTCTTCTATCTGGCCTGATCCTTGCAACAGCGTAAGGACTAAAATTCATCCAATTATCAACAAATGATATTCAACTTTTGTCTGCAAAAGACTTGGATTGTCATGCAGTCGGGGTATAGTCAAAGGAAGAATCGGAGGGATATAAAAAATGGTTCAACAGATTGATGCACCTCTACGCGAAGACGTACGTTTACTGGGTAATTTGCTGGGAGAAACCCTGAAGTTACATGCGGGTCAAGATTTGTTTAATCAGGTCGAGCAAATTCGGGCCTTATCGAAAGGTGCTCGCGATGGACAGGTTGAAGCAGAAAAACAGCTGGAACAATTATTCCTGACTTTAGAAGATCATGAAATCCTGCCATTAACCCGTGCCTTCACCCATTTCTTAAACTTTGCCAATATTGCCGAACAGTACCATGTGGTACGTCGTCGCCGTCAAAGCGAATTTGAGGAAAGCACAGAATCTCCAAATCCTCTGGTTCCTTTATTTGAAAAATTCAAACAGCAAGAAATTTCTGCAGAAACCTTATATCAGCAAATCTGTGAATTAAAGATTGAACTGGTGCTGACCGCACATCCAACAGAAGTCAGCCGACGCACCCTGATCCAAAAATATGATGGCATCAATAATGCCCTGTCCAAATTTGACCAGCAGAAACTGACCCCGCGTGAACGTCAGGCAGTTTTGGCTGACTTAAAACAGCTCATCAGTTCTGCCTGGCAAACTGATGAAATCCGTCAACATCGCCCAACCCCGGTGGATGAAGCCAAATGGGGCTTTACGACAATCGAACAGACCCTCTGGAATGCGGTTCCTAAATTCATCCGTGAGCTGAACGGCATGGTTGAGGAACAATGTGGCCAGACTTTGCCGCTAGATGTTGCTCCGGTACGTTTCGCTTCCTGGATGGGTGGCGACCGGGATGGCAACCCGAATGTGACGCATAATGTGACTCAGGAAGTATTGTGGTTGTCACGCTGGAAAGCAGCTGATCTGTATCTGCGTGATATTGAAAACCTGCGCTGGGAACTTTCTATTCAGCAATGCAGTGATGAAATTACACAGGCGTTAGGCCATCAACATCCTGAACCGTACCGTGAATATTTACGCGATATCCGTGAACGTCTAAAAATTACCCGGGCTTGGCTGGCCGAAAAACTACATGGCAAAGATGCGGATAATAGCCGGGTGATTAAAAGTAAATATGAGTTATTAAAACCTTTACTGACCTGCTATCGCTCATTGATGGCGTGCAATCTGGCAGAACTTGCCAATAGCAGTCTGCTGGACCTGATTTACCGGGTCAACTGTTTCGGAATTGAACTCCTCAAACTGGATATTCGCCAGGAATCTGGTCGTCATCGTCAGGCCATTTCAGCCATTACTGAATATCTGGGTCTGGGTAATTTCGAAACCTGGACTGAACAGGCCCGTCAAAACTTCCTGTTGCAGGAACTGCAAAGTAAACGGCCTCTACTACCTAAACACCTGAATGAACCAGCGGGTAGCCTGATTGAACATCCGGATGTACGGGAAGTGTTTACCACCATGCGCACATTGGCCGAACAGCCAAGTGAGTCTCTGGGCGCCTATATTATTTCCATGGCCGAATATCCAAGTGATGTGTTGGCTGTCTTGCTGCTGCAAAAAGAAGCCGGGATTAAAAAGCCTTTACGGGTAGTACCTTTATTTGAAACCTTAAAAGATCTCGACGGCGCTGCTGACACCATGTCGACACTCTTTAATATGCATTGGTACAAGCAGCATATTCAGGGTAAGCATGAGGTCATGATTGGTTATTCGGATTCAGCCAAAGATGCCGGCTTTATGTCAGCCAACTGGGCACAGTACCGTGCGCAGGAAGAATTGACCGCAGTTGCTAAACAGCATGGTATACAGCTGACCCTGTTCCATGGTCGTGGCGGCTCGATCAGCCGCGGCGGTGCACCCACCCAACAAGCCTTGTTCTCGCAACCGCCGGGTTCGATTTCAGGGGCCATTCGGGTGACTGAACAAGGTGAGATGATTCGCTTTAAATTTGGTCTGGAAGAAATCGCGCTACAAAATCTGGAAATTTATACTGCAGCGACTCTGGAAGCGACTTTATTACCGCCACCCGAACCGAAATCTGAATGGCGTGATCTGATGCATAAGATGACCGATCTATCGGTACAGGTCTATCGTCAGACAGTACGTGAAAATCCGCATTTCGTGAAATACCTGCGTACCGTGACCCCAGAACTGGAATTACAAATGTTGCCGCTTGGTTCACGTCCGGCCAAACGTAAGGTCAGCGGCGGGATTGAATCCTTGCGTGCCATTCCCTGGGTTTTTGCCTGGACTCAAATTCGTTTGATGTTACCAGCCTGGCTGGGTACCGGTGCCGCATTAAATGAGGTACTGGATCAAGGGCAACGTACAATTCTGGATGAGATGCTAACCGAATGGCCTTATTTCCAGACCCTGATTGATATGCTGGAAATGGTACTCTCCAAAGCAGATAGTAATGTTGCGCTCTATTACGAATCACATCTGACTCAGGATGAAGACCTGAAAGAGCTCGGCACGGAACTGCGTCAACGCTTGCAGGATGCCATCCAGACCCTACTCACTTTAAAAGGTGAATCAAAACTGCTGAGCAGTAATGGCGTCTTGGACCAGTCCATGACCGTGCGTAAACCTTATCTGTTGCCGCTCCATTTACTGCAAGCCGAATTGATGAAACGTCGTCGGTTATATCTGGAACAGCAGCAGGCTGAACACACTCCGGTCGATCATGCCTTGATGGTCAGTATTGCCGGCATTGCCGCCGGTTTACGAAATACCGGTTGATTTTTTTCTCTTCCATTTAAAGCACATCTACACGATGTGCTTTTTTATTGATCAGTCAATAGCCAAAAAAAGCTTTATTTATATATCAAATTAAAATTACTTATAGATGTTGAATATGAATTGTCCGGGAATTAATCCACTGATTTAACTTTAGTTTTGATTTAAAAAACTTTTACCGCACGGTAAAATCTCAAATAAAGTCATAGAATTAATTTGAACAAAAATTTTGTTTCAGTGATTAAATCTTCTAAAAAACAAGAGTATGATGTGCACAATTTATCTTTTGAGTGCTCATTTTATGTCCAATTGGTTTCCCAAGTGGCGCCCTTATGAGGGTAGTATCGATGCACGACCAGTAGGTACCGCAGAGTATTTACCGCCTGCCCAGACCCTGATCTTGGGGGTACAACATGCCTTTGCCATGTTCGGTGCGACGGTACTGGCGCCATTTCTAATGGGTTTTGATCCCAATCTGGCCATTTTAATGTCGGGGATCTGTACCATCCTGTTCTTCCTGATCACGGGTGGTCGTGTACCAAGTTATCTGGGTTCAAGCTTTGCGTTCATTGGGGTAGTGATTGCGGCAACCGGTTATGCAGGTGCTGGCGGACTGAATCCCAATATTGGTGTCGCCGCTGGCGGGATTATTGCCTGTGGTGTGCTTTATGCCTTGATGGGTGTTCTGGTCATGGCAACGGGAACCCGCTGGATTGAAAAATTGATGCCGCCTGTCGTGACCGGTGCGGTGGTGATGATTATTGGTCTGAACCTGGCCCCTGTGACTGTGAAAAACGTCATGGGCAATACCTTTAATATGTGGATGTCACTGGTGACCGTGCTGTGTATGGGTTCCATTGCGGTGTTTACCACAGGTCTGGTACAGCGTTTATTGCTCTTGATCGGTTTATTGCTGGCTTACTTCATTTACTACATTTTAAGTAATGTAATGGGCTATGGGACTGCAATTGATTTTGCGCCCATTCAGCAAGCTGGCTGGTTTGGTGTTCCGAGCTTCCATGCACCTGTATTTGATACCAATGCCATGCTGATCATTGCGCCAATTGCCTTGATTCTGATTGCAGAAAACCTGGGACATATTAAAGCGGTGGGTGCCATGACCGGGGAAAATCTGGATCCGCATATTGGTAAAGCCTTTGTGGCAGACGGGATTGCTACTACTCTGGCAGGTGGTGTGGGCGCACCGGGTATGACCACCTATGGTGAGAACATCGGTGTGATGGCAGTTACCCGTGTCTATTCAACGATTATCTTTGCTGTTGCGGGTGTATTTGCGGTATTCCTCGGTTTATCACCGAAGTTTGGTGCGATTATTCATACCATTCCGACGGCGATTTTAACCGGTGCCTCTATTGTGGTCTTTGGTTTGATTACTATTGCCGGTGCGAAAATCTGGATCGAAAATAAAGTCGACTTTTCACAGAACAAAAACCTGATGGTGGCAGCAGTAACGATTATTCTGGGTACGGGTGACTTTGCCCTGACCTTCGGTAACTTTAACCTAGGTGGAATTGGTACAGCGACCTTTGCTGCACTGTTCCTGAACTGGTTCTTTAGCCTGGTCGATAAAAAATAATGTGAAGACTTAAATTTTCAAGCAGCCTCCGGGCTGCTTTTTTTATATCGCAAGAATTGTTTAAATAGGCCTGATCTTTTATATGAGCATCCTGCCGATGCGTCTGGATTTTTTTGATTTACGTCTTTTTCTCAATATAGTCGACACAGGTAGTCTGACCAAAGGTGCTGAACGCTCTGCTATTTCCTTACAGGCAGCCAGTGAGCGGATTAAAAAGCTGGAACAGCAATATCAGGTCAGTCTGTTCAGCCGCCATTCTGCTGGGGTAAAAATGACTTTTGCGGGACAGGTCTTTGCTGAACATGCCCAAGCCCTGTTGCAACAGGGACAACAGTTGTCTCAAGCCATGGCCGGCTTTAGTGAAGGACTCAATTCCAATATCAGCTTATGGTGTAACTCTTCAGCACAAAGTGAGTACCTTCCCCTATTATTGCCCCAGTATCTGGTGAATAATCCAAATATCCAGATCGACCTCAAAGAAGCAGAGAGCAATGACATCATTGCGGCTTTGGCGAGTGGTACTGCCAAGCTAGGACTTATTTCCAGCTTTTTTCCTGCACCACAATTACAGACTCTGGAATTTTCAGATGATCCTTTAGTGCTGATCTGCCCTGAACAGCATGATCTGGCAGCTAATCAGGCATTAACATTAGCAGACTGTCTGAGTTATCCCTTTGTTGGTCTGATGCAATATCACTCTTTGCAGCAGTCGATTGAAACCCAGGCTCGCTTGCTGAACTGTGAAATTCAATACCGCTTACGCTTACCAAATTTTGCCGCCATTGCCCAGGTTGTGGCCAATGGTGTAGGTATCGCGATCATGCCAAAACGTGCTGCACAACGTTTGTCGAAGCTCTATGCATTTCAGCAAATCCAGCTGACAGGAGATTGGGCCAACCGCAAGTTATTGTTAGCTGCAAAGAACTTTGATGAACTAAGCACGGCCTATCAGCACTTTAGCCAGTTCCTCATTTCTGCGGATGTACAAAAAATCCTGAATTAAATCCAGCCGAATTGATATAGCATCATATAGCTGCCTAAGGCGATCAGGCCGATAAAAAATACTGTCCGGAATTTCTGTTCAGGGATACGGGAACGGATTTTCTTGCCGAACCACATCCCGATCAAAGCTGGAATCAGTGCAATCGCCGACATGGCATAATCAATCGGCATATCTTCCACCGGGTTTCGGTGCAGAAAAACTGCCAAACACACCGTTGAGGTAGTAAATACCAACCCTAAGGCCTGAACCAGATCATCACGTTTTAAATGCAGGGTTTGCAAATAAGGCACCACTGGAATTACCACTACCCCAGTTGCCACGGTCAAGGCCCCCCCGAGATATCCCATAATCGGAGAAAGCCACTTTTCATGCGGGCTTAAATCTGGCATCCGTTTTGCCAGTAAACCATATAGGCCATATAGAGCAAGCATCCCGCCCAATAAAGCTTCACTATAAAATTCAGAATGACCTAAAGTCGGGAAAATACTCCAGACTGAACCCACGATAATGCCTGCTAGCAACAGCCAGAAACGGCGAATCAGTTTCAGTACATGACCTTCGGCAAAAAGTTGCCAGAAATTGGTCAGCATCGAAGGTACTATCAGTAAAGTTGCTGCCTGAAATGGACTCATAAATATGGTCAGCAAACCCATGGACACCGCAGGCAAACCTAATCCAATGGTGCCTTTAATCAGACCAGCCGAAGCAAAAATAACAATAACAAAAGCAGTCATCTGATGACCCTAAATTGATTTAAGCCCATGCTATAGAAATCACGAATAGAGTAAAATCAGGGTTTTAAGAAGGAAGCCTCAAGTAAATATTGAGGCTTTAGATGGATGTGCTGAAACTCATCAGATTCATCAGCAAAAATCGGATTTAAAAGTCGTTTAAGGACGGAACTCTTTCAGTTCACGCTGAATGAAATACTGGAACATTTCCCGGTACAAATGCTCAATGAAGGCCTGATCCACGCCCTGCTGTTGTGCCAAGGCTTTGACATTTTCCACAATCTGCTCCATACGCTCCGGTGATTGCAGATCAGTTTCAGTTTTTTTAAAACGGGTGGTTTGATCAACATAAAATTGACGCGCAGCGATCAGCTCAACTAAAGCTGTATCAATGGCATCGATCTGTTGACGTGCATGTTGTAATGATTCAGCTTTGATTTTTTCCATGTTTATTCAGTCACTTTCAGTTTAGTTATCACTCTTATACTTTTCTTCTAACACATTACTGAAAATACTTTCAATCATCCAGACACGATATAAGCTATTAAATGTATAACTTTGCCCATCAATACGCAGTTCCAGCACCGGTAAATTCGGCTGGGACTTCATTTCACATAAGGTGTCATTATCCTGCAACTTGGCCAGAACGTCTTCCTGGGTCAGTTCAGTAATATTCAGTTCCTGCTGCATACGCTTGAAATGCGCTGCATAAGACAGATCATAACCACGAGTCCAGACCGCTTCCAGAATCTGGTACATGGCTTCAATCCGCCGCTCTTCCGGACAGCTATAAAACAATTGCGCCATCGGCATCACGGCCTGCTCGGTTGGTCGGCAGAATGGGGTAAATTTGACTTCAGTCCGCTTGGATAAGCGTGTCGCCAGACTCCAGTCAAACCAGTCCCGTCCCTGATAAGACAGCGGATAGACATTCAACTGGATATTATAAAAATCAGCCAGCTCTTCCTTAATATAGGCCAGCAACAACCAGGAAATCGGATCTTCCAGAGCGATATACAAATCCAATTCAGGATCCATGGACTGGATTTCATTCAGCTCTTCGGCATCACTGATCAGATGCTCGCGCCATTCAATATGATTGATCAGGAAAATCGGGTTGCCGGTCAGTAATCTCTGCTGTTTCAGGCGACGGGTCAGACGTAACAGATCATCTACCGCCTGATACTGGCGTCCGCCAAACTGGAAATAACTGGCCAGAATCGGACTATGCTCAAAAATTCGTTCCGGAAAATTCTGCGGCGAATGATGACGGCTGGCCATCGCATATAAAGTGCGTAATTTTCCGTTCTGTTTTTGCCAGAGCATATGAAAGACATCTTCCAGCAAATACAGAAAATCCTGTCCGCGTAACGGTGTATTTCTCAGGATAGTTTCTGCCTGCTTTAAGGCTTCAGCTGTCGGTAATTCTGGGGTCTCATGAAAGCTGAAACGATGCTGTTTAGATAAAATTTTGGCATCATTCAGGCAATAGTGCTGCCATTCATCAAAAGACATCTGATTAGGCGGCTCAGCCCGCTGATCTGAAATGATGACTTTGAGTGGCTTCAGTTCCGGACTGAGAATTTCTTCCAGTTGCGGTAACTGTTGTACCGCCAGATAACTATAAACATCATCCAGTCTTAAATGGATGCTCAAGCCATCTTCAATAGATAACACCGTTTGACGAACTGGTTTCTGGTAAAACCAACTCGATCGGATTGGATCAAACCAACGGCGTAGCAGGGACATGAGAGGTGCCTCGAAAAGATTTTGTCATGCCAGCCCTTGCCAGCAGGATCGTTTTATTCAACATCCTATTATGAGGATGTTTATGACCTGATATAAGTCTTGTGCAAAACTTATATCAAGTCAGCAACAAATGTTCAATGTTTTCTAGGACTTTAGATTTCAAGATTTAGGTCAGTCACGGCCCCGGTCTCCGCCCCAGAGGTCAGTTTGGCGAATTTCGCCAGTGCCCCGTGAGTGTAATTCGGTTTCGGTTTCACCCAGGCCGCCTGACGTGCAGCAAGCTCTTCATCCGAAATATGCCAGGTCATTTCACGGGTTTCCGCATTAATGGAAATTTCATCGCCATTTTGCACCAGACCAATCGGGCCACCCTCATAGGCTTCCGGTGTGACATGACCAATCACAAAACCATGACTTCCGCCTGAGAAACGGCCATCAGTAATCAGTGCGACTGAATCCCCCAGACCTTTACCAATAATAGCAGAAGTCGGTTTTAGCATTTCCGGCATGCCCGGTCCACCTTTAGGACCTACACCGCGAATCACGACTACCTCACCTGGCTGAACTTCGCCATCCAGAATCCCGCGCATCGCACCCTGTTCGCCTTCAAACACGCGGGCCGGTCCTTTGAAATATAGACCTTCTTTACCGGTAATTTTGGCCACAGCCCCATTCGGTGACAGGTTGCCTTTCATAATGATCAGATGCGAGTCTTTTTTCACAGGTTGGTCGAATGGCAAAATAATCTGCTGGTCTTCAGGATAATCTTCTACATCTGCCAGGTTTTCTGCCAGTGTTTTTCCGGTCACAGTCAGGCAGGAACCATCTAGCATGCCAGCATCCAGCATGCGTTTCATCAATGGCTGGATCCCACCAATGGCAATCAGTTCCGACATTAGATATTTACCGGATGGACGGACATCGGCGACTACAGGAATTTCTTTACCAATTCGTACAAAGTCATCTAGGCTCAGCTCAACACCCGCTGTATGCGCCATGGCTAACAGATGCAGCACTCCATTGGTTGATCCACCCAATGCAATCAATACTTTAATTGAATTTTCAAAAGCCGCTTTGGTCATGATGTCACGTGGCTTGATATCCAGACGCAGTAGATTCATCACTGCTTCACCAGCACGGGCACAGTCAATCTGCTTGTCTTCAGACACCGCTTCCTGTGCGGATGAGCCTGGCAGGCTCATGCCGAGAGCTTCAATCGCAGAGGCCATAGAATTGGCGGTATACATCCCCCCACAAGAACCCGGCCCTGGCAAAGACACTTCTTCAATATGTTTCACCTGAATCGCATTAATTTCGCCTTTGGCATGCTGACCCACCGCTTCAAATACCGAAATCATGTCGGTATGCCCTTCACCCGGCTTGATGGTGCCACCATAAATAAACAGACCTGGACGGTTTAAACGTGCCAAGCCCATGATGCAGCCCGGCATGTTTTTGTCACAACCGCCAATGGCAATCACGCCATCATAGGCCTGACAACCGACCACCGCTTCAATCGAATCGGCAATAATTTCACGCGACAGCAAGGAGTATTTCATCCCCTCAGTTCCGTTGGAGATCCCGTCGGAAATAGTGATGGTATTGAAGATAATGCCCTTACCACCAGCAGCATTCACGCCCTGCTCGACTGTACGTGCCAGGCCATCAATATGCATATTGCAAGGGGTCACATTGGCCCAGGTCGACGCGATCCCGATAAACGGACGAGTAAAGTCTTCATCCTGAAAACCGGTGGCACGCATCATGGATCGGGCCGGTGCATTTTCGATGCCTTCATAGACGGGAGCAGAATGTTCTCGGATATTGTCTTTACTCATTTTAATCGTCCTGGATGTAATTCTTGTGAAGCTTAAAAGCTGTCTAGGTTTTATTCGATTGTATAGAAAGCGATCTTTAGATAAAAGTAAGACTCTGTGTATCTGATTCGGTTATTTGAGGCAGTGCAATTATTAAAAATAAAAAAGCACCCCATCTGGAGTGCTTTTTTGCGCTATAAAATTTACAGCTTAGATTTCACGTACCGCTCCTTTTGCAGCACTTGTGGTATGCATGGCATAAGCTTTCAAAGCTTTAGAAATCTTACGTGGACGGTCTTCTACTGGATACCAGCCTTTTTCATCTTGAGCAGCACGACGAGCGGCCATAGTCGCATCATCCACAGCTAGGTGAATGGTACGGTTTGGAATATCGATTTCGATACGGTCGCCATCTTCAACCAGACCAATAGCACCACCTTCAGCCGCTTCCGGAGAAACGTGACCAATCGACAGACCTGAAGAACCACCAGAGAAACGGCCGTCAGTCAGAAGTGCGCACTCTTTACCAAGACCTTTAGATTTCAGGTAGCTGGTTGGGTACAGCATTTCCTGCATACCAGGGCCACCACGTGGACCTTCGTAACGAATCACAACTACATCACCTGCTGTGATTTTACCACCCAGAATCGCGTCTACCGCAGAATCCTGGCTTTCAAATACACGTGCAGTACCGTTAAATTTCAGGATTGATTCATCTACACCGGCAGTTTTGACGATACAGCCATCAAGTGCGATGTTGCCATAAAGTACAGCCAGACCACCGTCTTTAGAGAAAGCATGTTCTGCATTACGGATCACACCATTTTCACGGTCGCCGTCCAGACGTGAGTAGTAACGATCTTGTGAGAATGCAGTTTGAGTCGGTACACCGCCTGGTGCTGATTTAAAGAATTTATATACTTCTTCATCTTCAGTACGGATGATGTCCCACTTGTCCAAAGCATCTTTGAGGGTTGCTTCGTGAACCGTACCGACAGAGGTATCTAACAGGCCTGCACGATCCAGCTCGCCGAGGATCGACATGATCCCGCCGGCACGATGCACGTCTTCCATGTGCACGTCATTTTTCGCAGGAGCCACTTTACATAGTACTGGTACTTTACGAGACAGACGGTCAATGTCATCCATAGTGAAGTCCACACCCGCTTCGTTTGCAGCAGCTAATAAGTGCAGAACAGTATTGGTTGAACCACCCATTGCGATATCCAAAGTCATGGCATTTTCATACGAAGCTTTAGTCACCATTGAACGTGGTAATACGCTATAATCGTCTTGTTCATAATGACGTTTTGCCAGTTCAACAATGAGAGAACCAGCGCGTTCGAACAGTTTTTTACGGTTCGCATGAGTTGCCAAAGTTGAACCGTTACCTGGAAGTGATAGACCCAATGCTTCAGTCAAACAGTTCATTGAGTTCGCAGTGAACATGCCTGAACATGAACCACAGGTTGGGCATGCAGAACGTTCGTATTCCGCAACTTCTTCATCAGTATAGTTATCATCTGCAGCGACGATCATCGCATCGATCAGGTCGATCGCTTTGTCATTACCACGGATTTTTACTTTACCGGCTTCCATCGGACCGCCAGACACGAAGACCACTGGAATGTTCAGACGCATTGCTGCCATCAACATCCCCGGAGTGATCTTGTCACAGTTCGAGATACACACCATGGCATCGGCACAGTGTGCGCTGACCATATATTCTACCGAGTCAGCAATCAGGTCGCGTGAAGGCAGTGAATACAACATACCGTCATGACCCATCGCAATGCCGTCATCAACAGCAATGGTATTGAATTCTTTTGCTACACCGCCTGCCTGTTCAATCTGACGTGCCACGAGCTGGCCTAGATCTTTAAGGTGAACATGACCCGGTACAAACTGGGTGAATGAGTTCACCACTGCAATAATCGGTTTACCGAAGTCTTCATCCTTCATCCCAGTTGCGCGCCATAAGCCACGCGCACCCGCCATGTTTCTTCCGTGTGTCGATGTTTTTGAACGATAGTCAGGCATTTTATATTTCCAACAAAGTTTGAGCTTGAAATGAACCGAAAAAGGTTCACTCTGGCTAGATCATACTGACAATGAGCTTAAATCAGTCGAATGTTAGACCTATCATACTACAAGCCATTGTTTTACAAGATGACCTATTCGTTGTAGATGCAGACAAAAATGTCTATAGAGAGGTCTCGGTGAGCTGACAATAAAAATCTCTTAATAAAGCTACTATACCGCCATCATGGATCGGACAATACAAAACTTTCATGAATAATTTTTAGAATTTGCATGAGTTTTTTTTATATAAAATTTAATTAAAAGTAGGAATCTATAATCGCTGTAACAGTTAAGTGCATTGTAGATTAGGCGGCCATTTGGCTTTTAGCTTATAATAGCTGCCAAGTTTATTTGGAATTTCATGTGTGAAAATCATATTTGCAGGCACACCAGAATTTGCAGCAACTGCATTGGCTGCGCTTCTCAAAACCGATCATGAAATTGTGGCGGTCTATACTCAGCCGGACCGTAAAGCCGGTCGTGGTCAGAAACTTACCGCTTCTGCTGTGAAACAGCTGGCGCTTGAACATGACATTCCGGTATATCAGCCACTTCATTTCAAGTCTTCAACTGAAGAAGGTCTTGCTGCTCAGGCTGAGTTAAAAGCGTTGAATGCTGATGTGATGGTTGTAGCTGCCTATGGTCTGATTTTGCCGCAAGTGGTTCTGGATACGCCTAAATATGGTTGCCTGAATATTCATGGTTCACTGCTGCCACGCTGGCGTGGTGCTGCGCCGATCCAACGTGCAATTGCAACAGGTGATCACGAAACTGGCGTGACCATCATGAAAATGGCTGCCGGGCTGGATACTGGTGACATGATGTATAAAACCTTATGTCCAATTACTGCAGAAGATACCTCAGCCAGCCTGCATGATAAACTAGCTGCTCAAGGTGCTGAAGCAATTGTAGCGGTACTGGAATCTGAAGAAAAATTACAACAGTATTTAGCTGCCCGGGAAGTGCAGGACGAAGAACTTACCGTCTATGCTCATAAGCTGTCTAAGGCAGAAGCCCGAATTGACTGGAGCTGTACTGCCTCTAATATTGACCGTAATATCCGTGCCTTTAATCCTTGGCCAGTCGCTTTTATTCCTCTGGATGAAAATAACAACCTGCGGGTTTGGGGTTCGGTACTTTCAGAAAAAAATGCACACTGTCATGTCGCTGGCACGATTCTAGCGATTGATAAACAGGGTGTACATGTGGCCTGTGGTGATGAAAAAGCAGTGTGTCTCACTTCACTACAATGGCCGGGCGGCAAACCGCTCAATCCGGTACAAATTAACCAGACCCAAAAATTACATGTAGGACAATTATTGGCATGAGTCATTCTGAATCAGGCACATCTCACCTTAACTTGCGTGCCCAAGTGATTCGTACCTTACTTGCTGTACAGCAAGGACAATCTCTGGCCAGTATCTTGCCGCTGCATTTAAAGAAAGTGGCCGACCGTGACCGTGCCCTGTTCCATGAACTGGTTTTGGGTACTTTGCGTCAATGGTATGCGCTTAAAAGCATTACCTTGCCTCTGCTGGTGAAGCCTTTAAATAATGATACGGT
This sequence comes from Acinetobacter sp. YWS30-1, assembly GCF_033558715.1. Taxonomy (NCBI): domain Bacteria; kingdom Pseudomonadati; phylum Pseudomonadota; class Gammaproteobacteria; order Moraxellales; family Moraxellaceae; genus Acinetobacter; species Acinetobacter sp. YWS30-1. The sequence continues at coordinate 3,031,938 of NZ_CP114606.1, forward strand.
CGAAACTTGTCTCTATGTCGGTTTATACCAGTTACTGGAAACCCGGATTGCACCACATGCTGCCATTTCTGAAACCGTGACTGCAGTAAAGCAACTTGGTTATCAGGCTTTAAGTGGTGTAGTCAATGCCATCCTGCGCCGTGTTTCACGTGAAACATCGGAATTTCAAGCAGCATTGGATCAAGCTCATGGTTTGCCAAGCTGGCTCTTTAAACGCCTGAAAAAAGACTGGCCAGAACAGCTTACTGAACTGAGTCATGAGTTAAAGCAGATTGCTCCACTGACCTTGCGCGTAAATGAACGTCAGGTTAGCCGTGAAGACTATCAGGAAATTCTGGAAGAGCACGAAATTCCTGCCCATGCCTGTGCTGTTTCCAAAGTCGGGATTATTCTTGATGCCAATGTGCAAGTGCCTGATTTACCCGGCTTTGATGTCGGCGGTTTTTCGGTACAGGATGAACATGCCCAGCTCTGCGCTACCTTGTTGCCAAATCTGGATGACAAGTATGTTATTGATGCCTGTGCAGCACCGGGTGGTAAAACGGCGCATATCCTAGAAAAATATCAGCCGCGTAAACTAATTGCGCTTGATCAGGATGCCAAGCGTTTAACACGTGTCACTGAGAATCTTGAACGTCTGTTACTTGAAGGCGAACACGTTGAAATTAAAGCCGCAAATGCCATCACCTGGCAGGCACCGGAACAGCCGGACTGTATCGTACTGGATGCGCCATGTTCAGCTATCGGTGTAATGCGTCGCCATCCCGATATTCGTCTGTTACGTCATTCAACTGATATTACCCAGACAGTAGAGCTGCAAAAGCAGATTCTGGAAAATATGTGGCAGCAACTGAAAGTCGGCGGTACCCTGCTCTATATCACCTGTTCAATTCTTAAAGCGGAAAATGAACAGCAGATGGTCGAATTCTTTAGCAAGCATGCAGATGCTAAGGAAATCAAAATTGAAGCCGATTGGGGAATTGAACAGATCCATGGTCGTCAGCTACTCCCTAAAACCGGTCAAGGCGATGGCTTCTTCTATTGCCGGATTGAAAAAACTGCTTAAATGATATTGCTAAAAGAGAAGGTAGCTTGGGCTGCCTTTTTTATTGTTTTGACTCGAGATTACTATTGTACAAATTTAAAAATCACTAGACTGGTCGCCAGTGCAGCCATACCGCTGACTAGACCATACACGGTTTCATGACCTTTGGAAAAACGTTTCGCAGTCGGTAATAATTCATCTAGTGCCAGATAAACCATCACTCCACCGATAATCCCAAACACCATGCCATAAATAGTATGGCTCATATACGGCGCCAGAATGAAATAGCCCAATGCTGCTCCCAGAGGTTCAGCAAGGCCTGAAACTAGACTGGCCACAAGTGCATAATCTTTACGGCCTGTTGCACCATAAACCGGTAATGCAATCGCAACACCTTCAGGGATATTATGAATCGCAATGGCGACCGCTAGAGGTGCACCCAGTGCAGGGCTTTCCAATGTCGCAAAAAAAGTGGCCAATCCTTCTGGCAGGTTATGCGCACTAATCGCAAATAAAGTCAGCAGGCCGGTTCTTAGCAATTGCGGCTGACTCAGATCCTGTTTCGCTTGTGCCTCAATGGTTTCATGCGGATTAGGAACGAATCGATCCAGCAATAAAACCAGTACCACACCCAATAAAAAGGCAAAGGTGCCATAAGCAAAACCAGATTTTTCATCAAAGGCCAGGCTAAATGAACTGATCGATTTGTTTAAAATTTCTGTGAGCGAGACATAGATCATTGCTCCGGCAGCAAAGGCCAGTCCAAAGGCTAAAACCCGATAATTCGGTTTTTTCAAGAACAGCACTAATCCCCCACCCACCAGGGTAGCCAGACCTGCCAAAAATGTCACTGCAAAAGCAGTATAGACTTGTGCATCGGTAACGGGAGCAATTCCCATAAGTCTGCCCATTAAAAAAGTCATTATCAGCAAAGATGATAATGACTTTCATTTACAGCAACAATGTGTTTATGTGAAGATTTTTAGTCTTCTGGTTCTTCTGGATTTTTTGCCAGATGCATAACAGCCAGTGCCAGACCACCCCATAATAAAACCATGGAGAAAATCATCATAATCAATGCAGATGTATTCATATTCGTTCTCCTAACTATGACGATCTTTAACTAGACTGAACAGAATGGCACCCAGAATAAAGAATGCAATCGTGCCCCCACCAATCATCCATAGCGTACTTGCAGGATAATCACCATAACCTTCTGCCATGATTGATTTTAAGGTTAAACCCAATGCCGATAATAAAGATAAGGGCGTGATCACAGTCAGCATGAATTTCCAGCTGCCACCCAGTTTCAGACTGGCAAACTCGTTCACATGTGTTTCCAGCTGTTTCATCAATGGACGACGGAACCAGGACAATAAAATAATCGAGAACAGACCACCACCCACAATACCAATGTTGTTAGCGAAGTAGTCAATGATGTCGACAAAGGTAATGGCACTATGCGTTGAGAACATCAAGGTGGATACAACTGCTGAACCACCCGCAATGATGGTCACTGACTTATTCTTCGACCAGCCAAGTTTGTCCTGGAATGCCGCAATTGGCACCTGCAGGATACTCACCATGGAGGTAATACCTGCCACTGTTAATGAACCGAAGAACAGGAAGCCGAACAGGTCACCACCTGCACCTAAACTGGAAATAATTTTCGGGAAGGCAATAAAGGCCAGACCGATACCACCAGAGACCACATCTTCAACCTTCGCACCTGAACTGAACGCCATAAAACCAAGTGCTGCAAAAACCCCAATACCTGCTAGGATTTCAAACGACGAGTTAGCCAATGCCACCACGACACCTGAACCGGTCAGGTTAGTTTTACGTTTCAGGTAAGAGGCATAGGTCAACATAATCCCGAAACCTACTGAAAGTGAGAAGAAGATGTGACCGAAAGCAGCCAGCCAGACTTTATAATTGGTCATGGCTTCCCAGTTTGGGGTAAAGAAGGCATTTAAGCCATCGACTGCACCCGGTAAACGTACTGCCTGAATCACCAGGATTGTGAATAAAATCACCAGCAAAGGCATAAAGATTTTATTCGCCAGTTCCACCCCACGGCGTACCCCACCGTAGAGAATCAGCATCACGGCTGCCCAAACGATCACCAGACCAAAGAACAGTACAGGGACGAAACCGAAGGTTAGGCCCTCACCATTTTGCAGGTAGCTATTGAAGAAAAAGGCTTGTGTATCTGTGCCCCACTGCTGTCCAAAAGAATAAATCATATAGCTGCCGGCCCAAGACAGGACACTGGCATAATAAATCCCGATGATCAGAGTCACCATGACCTGCCACCAACCCAGAGATTCTGCATTCATGAGTTTTTTGTAGGCCATTGGTGGTGCTTTGCGGAACTTATGTCCGACTGCATAATCTAAAAATAATAAAGGTAAACCTGCTGCAAAAATCGCAATCAGATACGGAATCAGGAATGCCCCGCCACCGTTTTCATAGGCAACGTATGGAAAACGCCAAATATTCCCCAAACCAACGGCAGAGCCAATGGCTGCAATAATAAATCCTGATCGTGCCGACCAATTCTCTCGAGTATCTGTCATAGAACACCTAAACTTTAAACTTCATTCAATACTGCTTGTTATGGTTATGTCGCGAGCACTAAAGAAGCATTTCAATTATTTCGGGTGTTTGAATTAGAGTTATACCTTTTGGGCATCGAATTCTAATATACAAACAGGTCAGCTAGCCGGACAGCTTGCTTAAAGCCTGAGCAGAAAGCCGACCTTGTAGATGGTTCAACAATACTGACTTTTTCAAATTTTTTCTGTAATTTCTGCTTAAAACATTCTTTTTTTATAATCTATTCTTATCAAATGCTCAATAATTCTACGCTGATCCCTTGATTTTATTGGTTATATGTATATAAACTTTTTGGAATATATTGTTTTTAAGTTTTACTACAGTTTTCAAGCTATTTTTCGCTCTTAATTCATCAAGTATTAAATAGAGATTGAAAAAGTGTTTTTAAATCTTCTTCGTTCATTTTCTTCTGAATAAAAACAGAGCTGTGTCTTAGTTTATTCAGCTTATCTTTTCTATCTAGCCTGCTACCTTTTTAAGCAATAAAAAGCAAAATTCCACAACCGACCTGCCTTATGCCGATTGTGGAATAGTACTGATTGATTCGGTCAGCTTAACATTTGATGACAAGCATACGTTCTTCCTGCATGTCACGAATCGCAGACTGAATGCCTTCACGGCCCAGACCGGAATCCTTGACACCGCCATAAGGCATATTATCAACACGGAATGATGGAATATCATTGATAATCACACCGCCGACATGCAGATGATCCCAGGCATACATCATCTTCTGCAGATTCTGGGTATAGATGCCGGCTTGCAGACCAAAGCGACTGCTATTAATACAGGCAATTCCTGATTCAAAATCGCTATAAGCCTCAATAATAGCGACCGGACCGAAAACTTCATTACGATAAATTTCCAGTTGATGATCTACCTTTTCCAACAGGATCGGTTCAAACATCGCACCCTTCACTTCACCACCAGTCAGTACATTGGCACCTTGCGCTACGGCATCTTCCATCCAGCGATGCAAACGTTTAGCTTCAGCTTCCTTGATCATTGGCCCTAGCAAAGTTGTTTCCAGATCGGGATCACCGGCTTTCAGATGTTGTAGTTTCTGAACCAGCTTGTCTTTCAGTTCTTCAAAAATATCCTGATGCACCAGAATACGTTGCACACTGATACACACCTGCCCTGCATGACCATAAGCGCCACCAATCAGACGGTCAATCAGCTGTTCACTGAGTTCAGTATCTGGCTCAATCATCACTGCGGCATTGCCACCGAGTTCCAGAGTAACTTTTTTGCGGCCGGCACGGGCTTTCATATCCCAGCCCACGACATCGGAACCGGTAAAGCTTAGCAATTTAAAACGGTCATCTGTAACCAGTACATCTGCAAGATCGCGTGGACACGGCAGAACTGAAAAAGCATTCTTCGGTAAATCAGTTTCTGCCAGAATCTCGGCAATTTTTAAGGCTGAAACTGGAGTCAGACTCGCCGGTTTCAACACGAATGGACAACCTGCAGCAATTGCCGGCGCAATTTTATGTGCAGTCAGATTTAATGGAAAGTTAAACGGACTAATCAGGGAAACAGCGCCAATCGGTACCTGTTTCACCATGCCCTGATAACCGGAAGCTGCGGCGGTGACTGCCAGAGGCAAAATACGCCCCTGATCCATTTGGGTGACCGCATCTGCCGCAATCTGGAAAGTATTGATCAGACGTTCTACTTCTGCGCCAGCTGCTTTACGTGGCTTGCCACCTTCCGCAATCAGGATTTCAGTCAGTTCTTCACGGATTTCATTAAACCGCTTCACACAATGCAGCAGAATTTTTTGTTTCTGGAAAGGTTCCAACGCTGCCATTTCTGCTTCTGCCTCAGTCGCAGACTGAATCGCCTTTTCTAAAGTTTCAGCATCTGCCAGCGCGACACGTGCATAAAGCTCCTGACTATATTTATGTTTGACCTCCAGCCATTCACCCGTTTGTACCGGCTGTCCTGCCACATATAATGGATAGTCTTGATGATGTTGTGCTGCTGTCGATCCCATTATTCTGCCCTTCACATTAGCATATACATTTTAGAAATTACCTATATCATGCACCTACTGATTACGTTTAAGAAGATGTATTTAGGTAACAAAATCGCTCAATTTAAAGAAAGCGTAAGGAAAATTAGAAATGCGTACACAATTATTCACTGCATTATTACTAGGATTAGGGCTGAGCAGCATAGGCCATGCGGATGTGATTGGTCTTAAAGCAGATGCCAGCTACTGGAATTTTGACGGTTATAGCCAGTCTGCCAATGCCAGCAAACAGGACCTGGATCGCCAAGGCACGGCACAACTCTCTGTCGCATTTGAACATCCAGCACCACTACTGCCAAATGCCAAAATCAAATATGTGAATCTGGACAGCAATAGCGAACAAAGCACCCCGCTGAATGCTGCCGATATCGAACTTAATAATATCGACTATATTCTGTATTACGAACTGCTGGATACCATTGTGCATGCTGATATCGGTGCTGGTCTGACCAATCTGGATGGTACAGTCAGAAATCTGAATGCAGGTGCCCTGACTCAGTACGATCTAGATGAATACAGTCCATTACTCTATGCTACAGCTGGGGTAAAACTGCCATTTACTGGCATGAGTGCTAAAGCTGAAGCGGTTTACAGTCATGGTAGCGATATTAAAAAGACTGATGTTCAGGCTGAACTGCAATATGACTTTATTGATAACCTGCTGGTCGATGTAGGGGCTAAAGTCGGCTATCGCATCATGAATATTGATGCCGAACAAAATAATGCGCCAGATTTGGAACTGGAATTTAAAGGTCCTTATATCGGCTTAGATATACACTTCTAAATAATATAATGACTTATGAAAATTAGTCTTCACCCTGTAAGCCCAGACGTACAAAGATAGATGTCATCGACGTCTATGCCAGTTTTTAGGTTCAGACTATTCTATAAACATACAAAGCAGGAAGCTCAAATACCTAAAAACAAGAAGAATAAAGCAGTGCACCAGGACGTGAGGTACGACAGGAGTTATACCTAGACACGAGATACGAAAAAAGCCCCAACAGGATGTTGGGGCTTTTTTTATCTATAAATTCTTAGCATTGTTTAACAGTTCCGAGCTAAAAATCCAACATTGTAAGAATCACTTTGTTGTTAATCTGAAAATCCTCACATTTTTTGGGAACAGCAATCATGGTAAAAAAGGTCCTCTTTATTACTTCAAACCAAGGCGTTGAACATGATGAACTGGTCGAGCCTTTAAATTTTCTAAAATCCAAAGGATTTGAAGTGATTCATGCGGCAGAAAAAAATGAGGAGGTGGCAACAGTAAAAGGCGATACTAAAGCTGCTACCTCATATACGCCTGATACCAGTTTTGATCATGTCACACTGGATGATTATGATCTCTTGGTTGTTCCTGGTGGCACTGTGAATGCAGATACGCTAAGAATCAATGAATCTGCCCAGAAAATCGTGCAGCATTTTGCTGACCAGCACAAACCGATTGCCGCAATCTGTCATGGGCCATGGGTTCTGATTGATGCACAGCGAATTAAGGATAAAAACCTGACCTCGTATAAGAGCATCAAACTGGATCTGGAAAATGCCGGTGGTAAATGGGTCGATGAACAGGTTCATCGCTGCAATACCGGTGACTGGGTTCTGATTACTTCACGTAATCCGGATGATATTCCTGCTTTCAATGACGCCATCTTAAAAGAACTGGAAGGCGATGCTGCCTAAGTTCAAACCATAAAAAGCCTCCAGATGGAGGCTTTTTATTTTCTTGATCTTATTTTATTTAAATGCCGCCTTTCAGGCTTTTTAGATAAGCCACTACATCTTTATTACCGGCCATTTCTGCCAGTTCCAACGCGGTATAGGTACTGCGATGATCGACATCTGCGCCTTTGCTAACCAAGAGTTTGACTACTTCCAGATGATCGTTTTCAGCCGCGGCTTGCAAAGCGCTATAGCCTTCTTCATCGGCAGAATTGACGTCCAGACCTTCCAGCAGACCCTGCTCAACCTGATCAACATCACCGATTGAGGCCCAGTACACCAGTTCAGGAAGATGCAGCTCGTCATCATCTTCAGGGATTGGGGAGAATGAGTTCAGTTTCATATTTTCAAACCTTTTAATATAACGTAACCGCTATAAAATTATACTGTGGAAAACAATTGCTTTAAGTAAATAAAAATTAAATTAATTCTACCTATTTTTAGATATTTCCCTAAAACCCTCAATATAATCATCAAGTAAATTATAGTGGGCAAGCATTCTAAAAGCATTTCGATTCGCGGCATCTTGTCTATGAGCTTCCGTAATACTGCAAATTTCACATGTCTCAGATTCAGTATTTGATAAAGGCTGGGGACATTCTTTACAAACTTTATGAGCTAAAATAATTTCTTTTTTATCAAAAATATAAGATCTATTATCTAAATCTGTAAAAAATGGAGAAGAAGAAGTCTTACTAATATTAAGATAGTAAACCTTAATATTATACTTCTCTGAGATTTCCAATAATTTCGTTTTATTTGAATCCGATATATTTTTTCCTAAAACAATAGATTTAATAGCCTCAATAGGAATAAAGAGAAGATCATTTATACCTATTTTTTCAATGTAATCCCCTGTAGCTACAAATCGACATTCTTGTTCATAACTCCATTCTTTATATTTGGAAAAATATGCATTGTATCTTACTGTTTCATATAAAAATCCTAAGTATCTAGGTTTCCCAATTCTAGAAGCCATTTTTAAAATTTCTGCAATATTTTTATCAGGCTCTGAAATGTACTTTACATCCTTGATAGAAGCCTCTGCAAAATGTTGTTGTAATACCTCAAGATCAAATTCGATAACATAGCCCGCATGATTACTTGCATAATGTGCCCACATTGGTAATGAGAGTAATGATCTTGAGAAACAAGTAGTTGGAATCTGTGGAATTTTTTGTATTACATCATAATAAAAAGCTAGATCTTGAGTCTCTACAGAAGTATCTAATCCTAAAAATAATTCGTATGGATCATTGTAATCTTGAGGCAAAGTGCACTTTACAGCACAAAAATCATCTCTAATAAAAATCTTCTCAATTAAATCATCATCTTTTGGAAAAAATTTGAATAGTGACATAGCTAAAACATTCGTTGATTAAAAGTTAAATTTTTTCTCTTAAATTATATTATAAATTAATAGCATATAAAAAAGCCCCCTTTCGGGGGCTTCTTATTTCAAACTTAATATTTAAGCTTTTGCAGGAATCGTATCTGCTGAACCAATCTTTTCAGATTCATCATCATGCATGATCAGAGCAACTGCAATCGCTGTAATCAGTACCGGTAAACCCACTGCCATAAAGTTAAAGTGTGCAGGCAGGTTCATACCCAGTAAGCCACCAATCAGGATCGGGCCAACAATCGCGCCCATACGACCAATCGCAGATGACCAGCCAATACCTGTTGAACGTACTGCTAATGGGTAGAATTGTGCAACATAGCTGTATAGCAACATTTGCGAACCGATTGATGCTGCACCTGCTAAGAACACCAGGATGTAAAGCAGGAACTGGTTAGATGCAAAGCCCATTGAGCTCATCACAATCGCACCCATCATACCGAGGAACATCAATACCGGTTTCAGGTGGAAACGGTCAGCCAAAATACCACCACCGACAATGCCAACCACTGCACCTACGTTCATCGCCATCATGAACATCAGGCTGTTGTCCATTGAGTAACCCGCTGCCATCATCAGCTTCGGTAACCAGCTGCTCAGCGCATACATAGTTAGTAGACAAGTAAAGAAAGCAACCCAGAACAATAACGTATTTACCGCACGGCCACGACGGAACAGGCTCACCACGTTTGCTGCTTCAGGTACATTTTCCTGTGGTAGTTTAAAGGTGGTAGTGTCTGTAACGCTTAGATTTGGAGCCAAACGACGCACAATTTGACGTGCTTTTTCCTGTTTGTTGTCTTTGACGATAAAGGCTAAAGATTCAGGCAGGAATTTCCAGATCACAGGCAATAAAAATAATGGAATACCTGCGATAAAGAACATGATTTGCCAACCAAAACTTGGGGTAAACCATGAACCCAATAAGGCAGCCATCACACCACCTACCGCATAACCACTGAACATGGTCGTCACTAAGGTACTACGCATTTTTTGTGGCGCATATTCAGAGGTCAGTGCCACCAGGTTTGGCATTACACCACCAATGCCCAGACCGGCAAGGAAGCGTAAAATACCGAACTCAGTCGGGTTTGAGGCAAAACCACCGGCAAAGGTCAGACCACTAAATAATACGATACAGATCATGATGACTTTTTTACGGCCAATTTTATCTGCCAGAGAACCAAAGATCATCGCACCAAACATCATGCCGGCAAGCGCAGTACTGGCAAGCATTCCCGCTTGAACGGCACTTAAGCCCCAGTCCTGCATTAATAAAGGTAAAACAACACCATTGATTGCTAGATCGTAGCCGTCAAACAAGATAATGAGTAAACACCAAGCAACTACATTGAAGTGAAAAGGCGTAAATTTCGCATTATCGACTACAGAATTTATATCTACTGTTTCCGTTGTCATCGTTCTCATCTCCCATGAGTACTTGTCCATAAAATCCTTTTGAATATCTAGGGGAATATTCAAGTTTTAGCAATATACGCAAGTGGGATTTAGTGCACAATAAGACCAAATGATGGAGCAATTTCAGCCATAAAATAGCGGCTATTTGTGTGATTTATCACATTTTTATAAAACTAAATAATTGAATAATTAGACATTTATTATTCTCATTAAAATGCTTATATAAATAGTCTATAGACCAATGATTTTTTGATTTATTCAATTTTTTATGAATGATTTTTATACTTTAAACAAAAAATCCCTTTCTTATGAAAGAGATCTTTTGACTTAATTCAGATTTATAGCAAGTGGATTGGCAAAAAGTGACTAGGTTTTAATAGAATTCAGCTTCTGTTTCGCCAGTAAGGTCTCAGCATTTCGTTCTGCATTTAGATCTTTACGTACAATCATCGCCACTGAAATCGCGCCAATAATGGCTGGAATCGCAACTGCCAGGAAGTTCATTTTATGTGGCAGCTCCATACCCAACAGGAATCCAATAATAATTGGACCAACAATTGCCCCTACCCGACCGACTGCAGACGCGCAACCAATACCAGTAGAACGGATTGCCAATGGATAGTACTGAGCCACGAAACTATAGAGCAGAATACTGCTACCAATTGCCGAAGCACCTGCAGCAGCGACCAGCAGATAGATCACAGCTTGTGGAGAGTTAAAGCCTAATCCAACTAATGAAACTGCACCCAACAGGAACATGCCAATAATGACGGGTTTCAGATGGAAACGATCCGCCAGAATACCACCACCAATGGTTCCAACCACTGCACCAATATTCATGGCCATCAGGAACATCAAACTGTTACCCAGAGAATAACCCGCTGCCATCATCAGTTTTGGTAACCAGCTACCCAATGCGTAGACCATAAGCAGACACATAAAGAAGCAGCACCAGAATAATAAGGTACTCATGCTACGGCCCTGCTTAAATAAAGCAGCAATTGAAGCATCGGGTGCATGCACTTCATTCAGTACAAACTGGGTACTTGCAGTGACATTTTGCTCAGGACTGATCTGCTGAACAATTTTACTGGCCTTCTCATTTTGCTGTTTTTTTACCAGGAAAGTTAAAGATTCCGGTAAATACAAATACAGTATAGGCAGCATCAATAATGGAATACCTGCGATATAGAACATGATTTCCCAACCAAAACTTGGGGTAAACCAGGCACCTAATAACGCCGCCATAATCCCGCCGACTGCATAGCCACTAAACATGGTAGTGACTAAAGTGCTGCGCATTTTTTGTGGCGCATATTCAGAAGTTAATGCGACCAGATTCGGCAATACACCGCCAATACCTAAGCCGGCAATAAAACGCAGGATGCCAAATTCAGTCGGACCAGAGGCAAAACCGCCCCAGAACGTAAATCCACTGAATAAGGTCACACAAATCAGGATGACATTTTTTCGTCCAATTTTATCTGCCAGCATACCGAAGAGCATGGCACCAAACATCATGCCGGCCAGAGCGGTACTTGCAAGCATTCCGGCCTGAACTGCCGTCATATTCCATTCTTGCATCAGTAGGGGTAAAGCAACACCGTTGATTGCCAGATCATAACCGTCAAAAATAACGACAAATACGCACCAAAGTACGATCTTTAAATGAAAAGGTTTAAACTTTGCTTCATCCACTACAGCATTCACATTCACTGTTGTTGCTGTCATTTTTCCTCACCTCCAATTGTGAGCTTTTTTATTCTATGAAAAAATGAACGTTCATTCACTTTTGTATATAAAATGGATGATTCTTTAAACCTTGTCTACTGCAAAACTTACCAAGTTAGATTTTTTTAATAAAATTTAGGCTAAAGTCGTAGATCGAATATTTTTTAGACAGACCAATAAGAAAATAAGGCTAATTGAATTAATTATATTTTTCACGTTATTTATATTTTTATTATTTAGGCATGATTAGGAGGTTATTTACTTCTTTTCCTAAAACCCCACGCATAAAAAAGCCCCCTGCGTGAGCAGAGGGCTTTTGGAATAATGAGCTGGCGATGACTTACTCTCACATGGGAGACCCCACACTACCATCAGCGCTAAGAGGTTTCACTTCTGAGTTCGGGAAGGGATCAGGTGGTTCACTCTTGCTATGGTCGCCAGCACAACTGGTATGCTTACTCGCTATGGTCTTATCTACGTTGCTTGCGCTTCGTTTGCCTAGCTTTCTTCAAATAGAATGCATTAACAGATGTATCTGAGTCGTAGTAGTTTGTTCGATTAGCTTAACTAAATCAAGGCTTCGTCTGATCGTTAGATCAATATGAAATCAATTGATGCTTTATATACAACTGCTTGGGTGTTGTATAGTCAAGCCTCACGAGCAATTAGTATTGGTCAGCTTCATGCATCACTGCACTTCCACATCCAACCTATCAACGTCGTAGTCTTCAACGGCTCTTTAGGAGACATAAAGTCTCGGGGAAATCTTATCTTGAGGTAGGCTTCCCGCTTAGATGCTTTCAGCGGTTATCCCTTCCGAACATAGCTACCCGGCGATGCGACTGGCGTCACAACCGGTACACCAGAGGTTCGTCCACTCTGGTCCTCTCGTACTAGGAGCAGATCCTCTCAAATTTCCAGCGCCCACGGTAGATAGGGACCGAACTGTCTCACGACGTTCTAAACCCAGCTCGCGTACCTCTTTAAATGGCGAACAGCCATACCCTTGGGACCTGCTTCAGCCCCAGGATGAGATGAGCCGACATCGAGGTGCCAAACACCGCCGTCGATATGAACTCTTGGGCGGTATCAGCCTGTTATCCCCAGAGTACCTTTTATCCGTTGAGCGATGGCCCTTCCATACAGAACCACCGGATCACTAAGACCTACTTTCGTACCTGCTCGACTTGTGGGTCTCGCAGTTAAGCGCGCTTTTGCCTTTATACTCTACGCGTGATTTCCGACCACGCTGAGCGCACCTTCGTACTCCTCCGTTACTCTTTAGGAGGAGACCGCCCCAGTCAAACTACCCACCAGACATGGTCCTCGCTCCCGATCAGGGAGCAGAGTTAGAACCTCAATATTACCAGGGTGGTATTTCAAGGACGGCTCCATGGCAACTAGCGTCACCACTTCAAAGCCTCCCACCTATCCTACACAAGTAAGATCAAAGTTCAATGTCAAGCTGCAGTAAAGGTTCACGGGGTCTTTCCGTCTAGCCGCGGGTACACCGCATCTTCACGGCGAATTCGATTTCACTGAGCCTCTGCTGGAGACAGCGCCGCCATCATTATGCCATTCGTGCAGGTCGGAACTTACCCGACAAGGAATTTCGCTACCTTAGGACCGTTATAGTTACGGCCGCCGTTTACTGGGGCTTCGATCAAGAGCTTCGCTTACGCTAACCCCATCAATTAACCTTCCAGCACCGGGCAGGCATCACACCCTATACGTCCACTTTCGTGTTTGCAGAGTGCTATGTTTTTAATAAACAGTTGCAGCGGCCTGGTTTCTGAGGCTGCCAACAGCTCAAGGAGCAAGTCCTATCACCGCCGGCAGCGTACCTTCTCCCGAAGTTACGGTACCATTTTGCCTAGTTCCTTCAGCAGAGTTCTCTCAAGCGCTTTGGTCTACTCGACCTGACCACCTGTGTCGGTTTCGGGTACGATTCCAGTGTAACTGAAGCTTAGAGACTTTTCCTGGAAGTATGGTATCAGCCACTTCACCAGTAAACTGGCTTGCTATCAACTCTCAGCATAGAGTACCCCGGATTTGCCTAAGATACATGCCTACAGTCTTCCACCTGGACAACCAACGCCAGGCTGACTTAACCTTCTCCGTCCTCTCATCGCATTACACTGAAGTATTGGAATATTAACCAATTTCCCATCGACTACGCCTCTCGGCCTCGCCTTAGGGGTCGACTCACCCAGCCCCGATTAACGTTGGACTGGAACCCTTGGTCTTTCAGCGAACGGGTTTTTCACCCGTTTTGTCGTTACTCACGTCAGCATTCGCACTTCTGATACCTCCAGCATGCTTCTCAACACACCTTCATCGGCTTACAGAACGCTCCCCTACCACTTGCAATAAATTGCAAATCCGCAGCTTCGGTACATAGTTTTAGCCCCGTTACATCTTCCGCGCAGGCCGACTCGACTAGTGAGCTATTACGCTTTCTTTAAAGGGTGGCTGCTTCTAAGCCAACCTCCTAGCTGTCTATGCCTTCCCACATCGTTTCCCACTTAACTATGATTTAGGGACCTTAGCTGGCGGTCTGGATTGTTTTCCTCTTGACTACGGACGTTAGCACCCGCAGTCTGTCTCCCGGATAGTACTCATTGGTATTCGGAGTTTGCATCGGTTTGGTAAGTCGGGATGACCCCCTAGCCGAAACAGTGCTCTACCCCCAATGGTATTCGTCCGAGGCGCTACCTAAATAGCTTTCGGGGAGAACCAGCTATCACCGAGTTTGATTAGCCTTTCACCCCTATCCACAAGTCATCCCCTGGCTTTTCAACGACAGTGGGTTCGGTCCTCCAGTTAGTGTTACCCAACCTTCAACCTGCTCATGGATAGATCACCCGGTTTCGGGTCTATACCCAGCAACTAAACGCCCTATTAAGACTCGATTTCTCTACGGCTCCCCTATTCGGTTAACCTCGCTACTGAATATAAGTCGCTGACCCATTATACAAAAGGTACGCAGTCACCACACAAAGTGGCTCCCACTGCTTGTATGCATGCGGTTTCAGGATCTATTTCACTCCCCTCACAGGGGTTCTTTTCGCCTTTCCCTCACGGTACTGGTTCACTATCGGTCAGTCAGGAGTATTTAGCCTTAGAGGATGGTCCCCCTATATTCAGACAAGGTTTCACGTGCCTCGCCCTACTCGACATCATCATATCAGCCCTTTCGTGTACAGGACTATCACCCACTATGGTTGCACTTCCCAGAGCATTCCACTAAAACTGATATGACTTAATGGGCTGTTCCCCTTTCGCTCGCCGCTACTGAGGGAATCTCAATTGATTTCTTTTCCTACGGATACTGAGATGTTTCACTTCTCCGCGTTCGCCTCATAAACCTATGTATTCAGTTTATGATACCGACCTTATAGCCGGTGGGTTTCCCCATTCAGACATCTCCGGATCACAGGATATTTGCCGCCTCCCCGGAGCTTTTCGCAGGCTATCACGTCTTTCTTCGCCTCTGACTGCCAAGGCATCCACCACATGCACTTAATTACTTGACTATACAACCCCAAACAGTCGTTTATCCCACAAGTAGGATAAACAACATAATCAACCAATCACTCAGTTAATTACACAGTTAGAGTCTCGTGAACTTAATCACTGTACAGCTTCAATTAGATTCATATACCAAAACGCTTGATTCAGTTAATTTCGCTAGTTCTCATTCAATCACTTCAACAGTCAATCTTGCGATCTCTCGTTTCCGCTCTTTCATGAGTATGAACAAATTATTTCAACTCAAATATATTCTGTTAATGATTTAATGCATCCTCGTCGGATTGCATTACTGTGATAAATCACAGAGCTTAATAACAATGCCGCGCATTATACGCCGCTTTCTTACTAAGCTCTATAAGCTATCAAACCGTTTGCTTATTACGTATTCGAACGAATACGTGGTGGAGACTAGGAGAGTCGAACTCCTGACCTCCTGCGTGCAAAGCAGGCGCTCTACCAACTAAGCTAAGTCCCCAGCTTATCAATAAGTCAATGTTTCTGTTTTTCTGTTTTCTGGCAGATGGTGGGTCTGACAAGACTTGAACTTGTGACCCCACGCTTATCAAGCGTGTGCTCTAACCAACTGAGCTACAGACCCTCAGATACATCGTCATGAAGAACAACTTGTTGTGGATTCTTACCAATCGTCAATCTTTCGTTAAGGAGGTGATCCAGCCGCAGGTTCCCCTACGGCTACCTTGTTACGACTTCACCCCAGTCATCGGCCACACCGTGGTAAGCGTCCTCCCTAAGGTTAGACTACCTACTTCTGGTGCAACAAACTCCCATGGTGTGACGGGCGGTGTGTACAAGGCCCGGGAACGTATTCACCGCGGCATTCTGATCCGCGATTACTAGCGATTCCGACTTCACGCAGTCGAGTTGCAGACTGCGATCCGGACTACGATCGGCTTTTTGAGATTAGCATCTGCTCGCGCAGTAGCAACCCTTTGTACCGACCATTGTAGCACGTGTGTAGCCCTGGCCGTAAGGGCCATGATGACTTGACGTCGTCCCCGCCTTCCTCCAGTTTGTCACTGGCAGTATCCTTAAAGTTCCCACCCGAAGTGCTGGCAAATAAGGAAAAGGGTTGCGCTCGTTGCGGGACTTAACCCAACATCTCACGACACGAGCTGACGACAGCCATGCAGCACCTGTATCAGAGTTCCCGAAGGCACCAATCCATCTCTGGAAAGTTCTCTGTATGTCAAGGCCAGGTAAGGTTCTTCGCGTTGCATCGAATTAAACCACATGCTCCACCGCTTGTGCGGGCCCCCGTCAATTCATTTGAGTTTTAGTCTTGCGACCGTACTCCCCAGGCGGTCTACTTATCGCGTTAGCTGCGCCACTAAAGCCTCAAGGGCCCCAACGGCTAGTAGACATCGTTTACGGCATGGACTACCAGGGTATCTAATCCTGTTTGCTCCCCATGCTTTCGCACCTCAGTGTCAGTATTAGGCCAGATGGCTGCCTTCGCCATCGGTATTCCTCCAGATCTCTACGCATTTCACCGCTACACCTGGAATTCTACCATCCTCTCCCATACTCTAGCTAACCAGTATCGAATGCAATTCCCAAGTTAAGCTCGGGGATTTCACATTTGACTTAATTAGCCACCTACGCGCGCTTTACGCCCAGTAAATCCGATTAACGCTTGCACCCTCTGTATTACCGCGGCTGCTGGCACAGAGTTAGCCGGTGCTTATTCTGCGAGTAACGTCCACTTATCCCGGGTATTAACCAGGTAAGCCTCCTCCTCGCTTAAAGTGCTTTACAACCAAAAGGCCTTCTTCACACACGCGGCATGGCTGGATCAGAGTTGCCTCCATTGTCCAATATTCCCCACTGCTGCCTCCCGTAGGAGTCTGGGCCGTGTCTCAGTCCCAGTGTGGCGGATCATCCTCTCAGACCCGCTACAGATCGTCGCCTTGGTAGGCCTTTACCCCACCAACTAGCTAATCCGACTTAGGCTCATCTATTAGCGCAAGGTCCGAAGATCCCCTGCTTTCTCCCGTAGGACGTATGCGGTATTAGCGTCCCTTTCGGAACGTTGTCCCCCACTAATAGGCAGATTCCTAAGCATTACTCACCCGTCCGCCGCTAGGAATCAGGTGCAAGCACCCTATCCCCGCTCGACTTGCATGTGTTAAGCCTGCCGCCAGCGTTCAATCTGAGCCATGATCAAACTCTTCAGTTAAAATCATTTCGAACTTTATAAGTAAAGCTCTTAAACTTGGCTCATCAATTTTCTGACTTAAATTTCGCTCAAATAAACTTCGAGTAATTCAAACCAATCAATCAATGAAAATAATTTCGATCAATCAACCAGTAAAAATCCACACAAGTTGTTCTTCATAATCTCTTAATGATCTTTCTAACATCTCGTCAATGCCAGAAGCTGGACTTCGATAAACTTAACAACTCAACGCTTCGTGTTTCGTTCGTTTCCGTCTATCTCGTCGGTATGGGTGCATTCTAGAGGATTTCAGAATCATTGCAACCCCCAATTCACTATATTTTTCACGTATGTATCTTTTTTCTACGAATTTCGTTAAAAAATCGCTTTTTTATCTAAATTTTGAGCATTTTTCTTCTAAAAAACCGTATTCATTGCAATTCAATTTAAAAAAGTAGAATTTATTAAGACCTGATAACTATCAAAAAACTGTGACTTTTGAATAAGACCGTAAAATTTAAGGGCTGTATCCAGAATTTTCCGAAATTTTCTTATATCAGCTTACATATTTTGCTGTTTTCTATCCGACTTATATATATGGAGCTTTTTGTAAGGTCAAAATCCTTGCTGTATACAGGTTTTTTCTTAACCCTGCTTTTAAGAAGCAAAAATGAGGATATGATCTTTCTAGATTTCAGATTATCCAGAAAGCTTATTTAAGCGCAGAAGAATAAGCAGAAGATTAAAATCGATTAAGCCACATTTGAGTATCTATCTTTTACCCAATGCTGCATCACTTCCTCAATCACTTCTTTCTTGCCGTTGTAATCTTCAGCAGCAAACAATAATTTGGCCCGACGTGGCAGACGTTCTTTGACTAATGAAAAGAGTAAATAGTGGGAGGCAAGATCTAATTGCTGAAATAAGGTCTGTGCCTGATCAAAAGATTTTTGTTTCTGCTCAGCAGACTCATATTCGAAGAGAAAACGCAAAATGAAATTGATGTCTTCATCAAACATCTGTTCAGTCTGGTATTGATACACCTTATTTACCTTTCTTTTTATAGATGGATTGAGATTCAAAGATGATTCATTCATCTCACCATGGATTTAACCCGAATCCAAGTTGATTCACCCATCTTTGTTTTGAATTTATTGAAGATTGAACATATAGCCAGACAACACCAATAAAAAAGGAAGAGATCTCTCCCAAAATCTCTTCCTTAGAATTGAATCTTTACCCGATCCATTATGTCATTATTATAGTTATTCACATTATATTAACTTGTCTCTTTACTTAGAGACCTGATCAATTATGGAGTTGTCTGTTATTGATCATTACCCTCTAGATATGCTTTTCACGGAATCTCTAGACGAATAAATCTTATACACAAAAAACCAGAAATGCAAGCCAAATGGCAAAATTTAAATGTTGTTTTTATAAGGTTTTTTTTGAATTTCTATATTTATATAATTCATATACAGCTTAAAAAATAAAAGCAGGCCGAAGCCTGCTTTTATTTCAATAACTTAGAACCAGCCTTAGTCAACGAAGGTCACTTTTGCAATTGCTTTTTTGCTGGCCTGAATAATTAAAGTTACGTTCTCTTTCACAGAAAAAGACGCATCAACCGGTTTCCAGTCCACTTTTACAGTGCCGCGGCCTAAGGCATCTTTAGCTTGAGCAGCATTTTTGGTTAAGCCAGCTTCACGTAAAATTGAAGTAATGAAGATCTCACCACCAAATTCGCCACGTGAAATAGTCACTTCTGGCGTACCTTCAGGCAGTTCACCTTCAGTAATGATATTACCTGCACCTTTATGGGCGTGAGCGGCAGCTTCAGCACCATGGAAACGTTCCACCAGTTCCAGCGCAAGAATGCGTTTCACTTCCTGCGGGTTACGGCCTTCTTCGATTTCTTTCAGTAAGCCTTGGATTTCTTCTATAGACTTGAAGCTGAGCAGATCGAAATAACGCTCAATCAATGAATCTGGCATAGACAGTACTTTCTGATACATCGCGCCCGGTGCATCAAATACACCAATATAGTTGCCTAAAGATTTAGACATCTTGTTCACGCCATCCAGACCTTCAAGAATTGGCACAGTAATACATACCTGCGCTTCCTGGTTATAACGGCCTTGCAGGGTACGGCCCATCAACAGGTTAAAGGTCTGGTCTGTACCCCCTAACTCCACGTCAGCTTCTAAAGCAATTGAGTCATAACCTTGAACCAGTGGATATAAGAATTCGTGAATCGCAATCGGTTGCTGATTGTTATAACGCTTGGTGAAGTCATCACGCTCTAACATACGTGCAACTGTTTGTTGTGATGCCAATTGAATCAGGTCAGCTGCAGTTTTTTGTGCAAACCATTCCGAGTTAAACACGACTTTGGTTTTGTTTGGATCAAGAATTTTAAATACTTGTTCTTGATAAGTTTTTGCGTTTTCTAGCACCTGCTCACGTGACAATGGCGGGCGGGTTGCGCTCTTACCCGTTGGGTCACCGATCATCGCAGTGTAGTCGCCGATCAGGAAGTACACTTCATGACCCAGGTCCTGGAATACTTTTAATTTATTGATTAAAACTGTATGACCTAGGTGCAGGTCCGGTGCAGTTGGGTCAAAACCCGCTTTAATTTTTAAAGGACGATTCTGCTTTAATTTCTTCAGAAGGTCTTCTTCAGAAATAATTTCGTGGGTGCCTCGTTGGATGAGGGCAAGTTGTTCTTCAGCCGGCAAGAAATTTGACATCACAAAATCCAAATACATCAGTTATTCAATTTGTGCGATATACTAACACTTTTTTAGCACATTGCAGGCTTAAGAATAATCATGACAGCGATCTATATTGGGGTAATGACCGGCACAAGTATGGATGGTGTCGATATTGTTGCTGCTTCTTTTGATCCACTTCAGCTTCATGCCACCCTCACCTTGCCTTTTGATCCCGATCTTCGTGATGAACTGATGGCACTGACTTTGCCAGATGACAATGAAATCGACCGCATGGGCAAAGCTGATGTCGCATTGGCACAAATGATTGGTCATGGCATCAATATGCTGATTAAAGAAAATAATTTAGATCGATCTCAAATCAAGGCGATTGGCTCGCATGGTCAGACCATCCGCCATCGCCCCGAACATGGCTTTACCCTGCAAATTGGTGATCCAAATATTATTACCGAAATCACCCAGATTCCGGTTATTTCCGATTTCCGTCGTCGTGATCTGGCTGCTGGCGGCCAAGGCGCACCTTTGGTT
This sequence comes from Acinetobacter sp. YWS30-1, assembly GCF_033558715.1. Classification (NCBI taxonomy): domain Bacteria; kingdom Pseudomonadati; phylum Pseudomonadota; class Gammaproteobacteria; order Moraxellales; family Moraxellaceae; genus Acinetobacter; species Acinetobacter sp. YWS30-1. The sequence goes on from NZ_CP114606.1 coordinate 3,052,896, forward strand.
CCCGCTTTCCATCAGGATGTGTTCCAGCATGAAAGCATTCATCGTGTAATTCTGAATCTAGGCGGCATTGCCAATGTCAGCATTCTACCGGCAGGCCAGCCAGACAAGGTTTATGGGTTTGATACCGGCCCTGCCAATATCCTGATGGATGCCTGGTGTGAACGCTATACCGGCCAACCTTATGATGAAAATGGCAACTGGGCGGCTTATGGCACCCCGATCCGCAGCCTGCTGGATCGCCTACAGGAACACGAATATTTTTCCAAAGAGCCGCCAAAAAGTACCGGCCGTGAAGACTTCAACCTGGAATGGCTGGATGAACAGATTGCTGACTGGCGCAATGATCTTCAATATGATGAACTTGAAGATACCCCAGAAAATGTTCAGGCAACCTTAATGAAGCTCACGACCCGTGCAATTAAAAAAGCCATTTACCGTTCTGGTCTGGATACCGGTGAAGTCTATGTCTGTGGCGGTGGTGCTTATAATTCGTATTTACTGGAACAGTTGCGCTGGCGTTTGCGTAAACATCACTGGAGCGTACAAACCACAGCCGATCTTGGCTTAAATCCGACTTGGGTAGAAGGCACAGCTTTTGCCTGGCTGGCGATGCGTTTTATGAATCAACTCAGCGGCAATCTGCCGGCTGTGACAGGTGCATCAGGTTATCGTGTTCTGGGTACAATTACCTCTATATAAGAGCAGCTTTAAGCTCACTATATAGTCATAAAAAAAGGTCTGCATATTTGCAGACCTTTTTTTATAATGAAGAATTATATTTAGATCATGTCTAAATATAGTTCTTCCTAACGCATCATGAGTTTGGCATTTTCATTTCTAAATGCACGCAGGATTTGCTGTCCTGCCCGACCGGTCGGGCTTAAACCCAAACGGTTCTGTTCCTGACGAATCGCCTGACGGGTTTTATCCCCAATTAGACCATCTACCTCACCAATATCATAGCCACGGTTTAACAGGAATTGCTGGATCTCGCGACGTTCCGCACGTGACGTACCCGGATCATCGGTTGGCCAAGCTGCCTGGATGCTTCCTTTACCTTGTAAGCGGTCAGATAAATGTGCAATCGCTAAAGCATAACTTTCTGCTGCATTATAGCTATAAATGGCATCAAAATTCTTAAAGACTAAAAATACCGGGCCATTTTCACCTGCAGGTGCCAATAAGCCAGCCTGAGAAGATTCTGATAAATTGCCCTGCAATAGCGAAGTACCGTCAGCGCGCACCACATCACGGTTCATCCAGCTACTCAGTGATTTTTTATTGCGTCGGCCTTCGCCTGCAACAGACATGCCTTGTGGAATTTTTACTTCAAAGCCCCAAGGTTGGCCAGTCTGCCAGCCACGTTTTTTCAGGAAATTGGCTGTAGAAGCCAGTGCATCAGGAATACTGCTGACTAAATCACGACGACCATCCCCATCAAAATCTACCGCCAGTTCATCATAGGTTGATGGCATAAACTGGGTGTGACCAAATGCGCCTGCCCATGAACCTTTGAGCTGGCTTTCATAGACATCGCCACGCTGTAACAGTTTCATAGTGGTGAAGAACTCACCACGGAAATAACTTTGACGACGACCTTCACAACTCAAAGTACCCAAGGCCTGTAATAAAGGATACTTCCCGGAAATATCACCAAAATTACTTTCTACGCCCCATACGGCTACGATGGTTTCTGCCGGTACTCCATAGGCTGTGCTAATCCGGTTTAATACCTCACGATGTTGCTGCAGTTTTTGTCGACCCAGTTGTACACGTTCTTCATCCACCAGTCCGGACAGATAATCCCAGATCGGAGTCGAAAACTCAGGCTGATAATTCAGCTTTTCAATCACAGAATAATCGGGTGTTAAATTTTGCGTATAACGATCGTAGGTTGAACCACTTACGCCTTGTGCAATCGCCTGACTGCGCAAATTGGCAAGACAATTCTGAAAATTATTTTGGGACGCATAATTGACGGGGCTGCTCGGAACAGAGGATATATCCGTTGATGTCACACGCTGACCATTAATAATCAGTTCTGCCTGTGCCTGTGTAGCAGCTAAAACCAAAGAACCAACAAAAAGTGCAAGCCGTTGCATAAGACCCTTAAATATTTAGATTTTGAATTATGTTTCTACCTTAGCAGCTCATGACGAAAATTAAAGCGCCAATGCGTAAATTTAAATTCATAATTCCTACACTTTTGAATTCATTTTGTAGCTTTTAAATTTAAAAACTTATCCACAAGTCCATTTTAAATTCAAATCAGGCTCATTTTTTTAAATTTAAATTCAAAACTCAGGAAATTACTTTTGAATTTAAAAATTTATTGTGGATAACTTGTCTTTAGATTAGGACTGCTCAATCAGCCAAAGGCTTCTGGTATATAGTATTTCTATTTTAAATTCATTTTTATTAGAAGTAACTATATTTAAATTCAGAACTTTGAATTCATTGATCAGCTTTTAAATTTGAATTCATATTTTTGAATTTAAATTTAAGCAGCGAAGTTTAAATTCAAAGTTCATTTTTAAATTTGAATTTATTTTTATGAATTTAAATTCAAAATCTATTTCCAGTTTTAAATTCAAACTCAATATTAAGTTTATCCACAAGTGAATAACCCAGAATTCAGCCCAAAATAGCAGCGAATTAAATTATTATATTTATACTCAATTGATCAGTTTATAAGCAATTGATTTTAAAAATGATCCGACCAATGGCAGGGGATTTTTAAAGAGGCGCAATCATGCCTGAATCTGGACAAATAAAAAAGCGATCACCGAAGTGATCGCTTTTTTTATCAGCAGCTTAAAGCTTAGATGGTCATATCTTCGCTCAATGCCAATGGATTCGGTAAAATCTTCGCCAGTTGACGGCATAAAGTGGTCAGCTGAGCGCTGTCTGTGGGCATCAAAGTGATGTGACCAATCTTGCGACCTTCACGTTCTGTTTTATTGTACAGATGCAGGTGTGCGCCTTCTAAAGTCAGGACATCTTCAGATTTGGGATGCTGACCGATAATGTTCACCATCACGGTTGGACGCACCACTTCAGTTGAACCCAGTGGCAGACCTGCGACCGCACGAATATGGTTTTCAAACTGCGAGCAGACAGCGCCTTCAATCGACCAGTGACCTGAGTTATGCACACGTGGTGCCATTTCATTTGCATACAGGCCTTTGTCTGTCACAAACAGCTCAAGGGTCAAGACACCCACATAATTCAAGTGATTGAGCAGGCGAGTGATGTAATCCTGCGCGACTGGCTGCAGATCCGCACTATTGGGTGCCGGAACGATGGAATGCGACAGGATGCCGTTATGGTGATGATTTTCAGCCAATGGCCAGGTTTTGACATCACCATTTTGACCACGTACCGCAATGATGGATACTTCACGCGAGAAAGTCACAAAACTTTCGGCAATCAATTCACCAGCAGGGCCGAGTTCCGCCCAGGCCTGATCAATCTGATCTGCTGAACGTAGAACGAACTGGCCTTTGCCGTCATAACCACCACGAGAGGTTTTTAGCACGATCGGTAAGCCAAGCTCAGCAACGGCCGCCTGCAAGCTTTCGACTGAAGTCACCGCTTTATATGGTGCAACCGGAATTTCCAGTTCATCAAATAGTGCCTTTTCAGACAGACGATGTTGTGCAATAGCTAAAGCCTGACGAGGCGGATGCAGATCTTTGTTTTGCGTTAAAACGTCGACATCAGCTAGGGGTGTATTTTCAAACTCCAGGCTGAAGACATCTGCGCTATTGATGAAATCCTGCAAGCCATTTACAGCTTTTGTTGAGAAAACCGGACCCAAAGCCGCAGAAGGGCAGTCCGTATTGGCTTCAAAGAACGTACATTGAATATTTAGAGGTAGTGCGGCTTGTGCCATCATCCGGCCTAGCTGGCCGCCACCAAAAATACCGATGGTTTTATCCATTGTGTTTGATCCCGTATTAAGCTTGGACTTACATTTGACCTGGAATATTGTTACTTGCGACTTTCTCGGTTTGTGCCGCACGGAAATCTGCGACATTTTTTGCGATCTCTGGGCGGGTTAAACCTAAAATTTGTGCTGCCATAATGGCTGCATTGGTTGCACCGGCAGGACCAATGGCCAATGTTCCTACGGCGATACCCGCTGGCATTTGCACGATAGAAAGCAATGAATCGACACCATTTAAGATCGAAGATTTGACAGGTACACCCAGTACTGGCAAATCAGTTTTGGCTGCACACATACCTGGTAAATGCGCTGCACCACCTGCACCGGCAATAATCACCTGAATACCACGATCACGCGCTTGTTCAGCATATTCAAACAGACGGTCCGGGGTACGGTGTGCGGAAACGACTTCGGCTTCAAATGGGACACCAAGCTGCTTGAGCATTTTGGCAGTGTGTTCGAGAGTTGCCCAATCTGATTGAGAACCCATGATAATACCTACGAGAGGAGTATCTTGTGCAGCAGCCGCATTCATTGCAAATTTTCCAGAGATTAAAGTAAGAAAGATAAATCTCGACGAGAGAGCCAAGCTTGAATAGGAATGCATATTATAGACTGATTTTTCAGCTTCATAAAATTTAACGGTCAAAGCAAGGCTCGATTTTTCTTATTTTTTTATTGGATTCTTAAAAACTGGAATAAAAATAGGGAAGTAGTGGCTAGTAGATGATTTCAGGAACTGCGGAATACAAAATAGACAGAGCCACAGAGACATAGCGCTGCCCATAAATAATCCAGTTTAAACGGCTGTTTGAACAGGAAAATCATAAAGGGAACAAAGACCAGTAGAGTGACGACTTCCTGGGTAATTTTCATTTGACCCACCGCCAGTCCCTGTTGGGCTAATAATTTGGTCGCTGGAATCATCAAGCTATATTCAAACAGGGCTATCGCCCAGCTAAATAAAATCGCCTGCCACAGTGGTGCATCATGCGGCAGGAATTTGAGATGTCCATACCAGGCCAGGGTCATAAAACAGTTGGCAATCACCAGAAGAAATAGAGCCGGTAGCATCTGCATGCACTCTGCAAAAAGTTCGGGCTTATTTTACGATTTATTTTGCCAAAAGATATTCCGGAAGCTTGAAAATTTCCCTGAATTTGTCTGTGAAACAGGATTTAAAAAATCCCGCAGGAATGCTTGAACTTTGACTATCTTTTCGGTCAAAGCCTTGCTATCGTTGCTTGCAAATCGAATAAATCATGGCAACAGCACCAGTACAAAGTGATGTGTCAGGCAAAATGGAGTGAAGTAGATGCATCTGCATATTTTGGGTATTTGTGGCACCTTTATGGGTTCACTGGCATTACTGGCACGTGATCTAGGCCATAAGGTGACAGGATCGGATCAAAACGTTTATCCACCGATGTCGACCCAGCTGGAAAATGCAGGCATTACTTTAATGCAGGGCTACGACCGCAGCCATTTACAGCCGCATCCGGATCTGATCATTGTCGGCAATGCCATGAAACGTGGTATTGATGCTGTAGAATATATGCTGAATGAAGGCCTGCCTTATATTTCAGGTCCACAGTTTCTGGCAGATCATGTCCTGCAAGGTAAACACGTTTTAGGTGTAGCTGGTACGCATGGTAAAACCACAACTACCACCATGCTGGCATGGGTACTGGATCAGGCCGGTTTAGAACCTGGCTTCCTGATTGGCGGTGTACCGCTTGGCTTTTCTGAAAGTGCGCGTTTAGGTGGCGGGAAATACTTCTGTGTCGAAGCCGATGAATATGATTCTGCCTTTTTCGACAAGCGTTCCAAGTTCGTGCATTACCATCCTAAAACGGCGATTCTGAACAATCTGGAATTTGACCATGCCGATATCTTTGATGATCTGGCAGCGATCCAGAAACAGTTCCACCATTTAGTGCGTACCATTCCAAGTGAAGGCCGCATTATTACGCCAATTACTGAAACGAATATTGATGAAGTGCTAGAGCAGGGCTGCTGGACGCCTGTGGTTCGTACTTCATTAGATGCCAATGAAAAATCTGAGCTTTATGCTGAACAGCTTTCAGAAGATGGTTCTCACTTCAAGGTACTCCAATACGGTATCGTGAAAGGCGAAGTGAAATGGAATATGACGGGTCAGCATAGTGTAGCCAATGCACTGGCAACGATTGCTGCTGCTGAACATGTCGGTGTCTCTATTGAAACGGCTTGTGAAGCACTTTCAAACTTTGGCGGTGTTAAGCGCCGTATGGAACTGTTAGGCACAGTCCGTGGTATCGAGGTTTATGATGATTTCGCGCACCATCCAACGGCGATTGATACGACCTTAGAAGGCGCGCGTAAACGTCTGGGTGAACGCAAACTCTGGGCGATTATTGAACCACGTTCCAATACCATGCGCATGGGCAGCCATAAAGATGGTTTGGCACATTCCGCGCGTCTGGCGGATGAAGTGATCTGGTATCAACCTGAAGGTCTGGACTGGGATCTGCAACCGGTAATTGACGCTGCACCGAATAAAGCTGTAGTTGCACGTACCCTGGATGAGATTATCCAAACCGTGGTGGCTGAAGCAGGTGAGGGCGATGCGGTGGTAATCATGTCCAATGGTGGTTTTGGCAGTCTGCATCAAAAACTGATTAGTGCTTTAAAAGCTTAAAAATTTATATAAAAAAGCCCGTAATAGCGGGCTTTTTTATTTTAAAAATTAAATTCGCTTTCTATCTTTTTTAAGAAAATTAAACTTCATTCAAGTTCAAATCAACTTTCTTATTTCAATGTTAAAACAGCTAAAATTTATCTTTTTTCTTTTCATTATCTTTTGTTGCAATCTGGACATAAGACTCATTGCAGTCTTTGAGTGCCCTAGGCACAATCAATAAGAACAACAGCATTTCGATCCTCTTTTATCTTCAACCCTCCTGATGATTTTCCAGGCTGTAAAGGCAGCAAAAAATAGCTTTATCTCTCTTGTTCAGACCCTCATTCCCCTAGGAGATCTGTCATGACAACAATGAAAGCCATGGTTTATTACGGCGCCAATGATATCCGCTTTGAAGAACGTCCCATTCCACACATTCTGCAACCCATTGATGCCATTATCAAACTTAGCAAAGTCACCATTTGTGGTACTGACCTCGGGATATGGAAAGGTAAAAATCCCGAAATTGAAGAAGTCGCAAAAGAAAAAACCGGCAGCTTTAATGGCCGGATTCTCGGTCATGAAGGTATTGGTATTGTGGAAGAAGTCGGTTCCGCAGTTCAAAACTTTAAAAAAGGTGATCGGGTGATTATTTCCTGTGTCAGCCGCTGCGGCACCTGTGAAAACTGCCAGAAACAGCTGTATGCCCATTGTAGAAACGAGGGTGGCTGGATCATGGGCTATATGATTGACGGCACTCATGCCGAATATGTCCGAACCCCATTTGCCGACACTTCTCTCTATCACCTACCAGAAGGTCTAAATGAAGATGTTGCGGTCTTTCTTTCCGATATTTTGCCGACCTCCCATGAAATTGGTGTGCAATATGGTCAGGTCAAACCGGGAGACAATGTAGCGATTGTCGGTGCCGGCCCGATTGGCATGAGTGCCTTGCTCACTGCCCAGTTTTATTCTCCAGCCAATATCATCATGGTCGATGTCGATGATAACCGGCTGGAATTTGCCAAAACTGTCGGGGCCACCCATACCGTGAATTCAGCCAATGAGGATGCTATTCAACGTGTACTGGAACTCACTGATGGGCGAGGAGTGGACTGTGCTATTGAAGCGGTGGGCTTGGAAGCCACCTGGAATATTTGCCAGCACATTATAAAAGAGGGCGGCCATCTGGCCAATGTCGGTGTACATGGCAAATCCGTCAATTTTGAACTGAATAAACTCTGGATCAAAAACCTGACCATTACCACAGGCCTGGTCAATACCAATACCACTGGCATGCTGCTCAAAACCAGCTGTTCCGGCAAATTGCCACTGGAAAAACTGGCCACCCATCACTTTAAGTTTGCTGAATTTGAAAAGGCCTATGATGTGTTTAAACATGCCTCTGACGAAAAGGCTTTAAAGGTCATGATTGAAATGATTTAAATCATTATCGACAACAAAAAAAGTCCGCTATGCGGACTTCTTTATTTTTTAGCATCAATTAAAAATAGGGAATATAACCACGCTGTTTATAACCTTGAGGAGAAGCAAGATTGGCCTGATTTTCATCCAGACGATAGAGCAGTTCCAGGAATGCCCCCAGCTGTTCCTGTTGCAGTGCATGAGGTTCAAACTGACCTAAACCGAAACGTGAAAATAAAGAAGAAATTTCACTGTGTTTATGGACATATTTCATTGACCATTCCGAGAAATGTGGACGTTCTACCGTTGCATCCTGAAAGCGAAGCACCTGATGATGGCGTGGATCACGGCAAATACTCTGAAACAGATTTTCTACCACCTCTGCCTCACCTTCCAGACATTGAAAAAACTTACCGTGGGAATAATATAAAACCCCGTTAATCTGATGAGCTTTATTAAATTTTCTCGCTACAGATAATATATCGCTAAGATCCTGTAATAACTCTTGTTCAGATTCTATCCGTTCACTGGCGTAGCAAAGCTGTAGCATAAGGTCATCTCACTGCAGAAAGAATTAAAAACATAATTTAATCAATTATTTTAATTTTAGTCGATCATTTTTTAAGCAAATATCCGTTTTTGCTTACATTATTTTAGGTTTGCTTTTCCAAAGAAAACTTCTAACAATTACTTCCTGAGAGGAAATCAATGATTTCAGATATATAGCAATAATAATGAAGGAGTGAAACCTGATGTTAAAAGATCTGATTTTCACTGTAGCGTTGTTGTGTATATGTTTTATGCTTTTGATTATGCTGAATGAACTGGCCTTGACGACCGAAACCAACATTCTGCTCAGTTCAGTTTTTATAGGCTGGACGCTTTTACAGTTTGTTCGCCGTCGTATGTTTTTTTATATCAGCGTAAGCCTGATGATGGGAATACTTACGCTGTTAGGCAAATATGAAGAAGTGTTATGGAACAGCATAGGCCTGATGGCAGGTTATGGCGTATATAACCTGCTGCAGCATATTTCTGTACCTGCACTTAAGGGCAAATTACAACATATCTCTATCTTGGATAAGTTTAATTCAATTGCTAAATAGCAGCTGCAACATCCTGTAGGCTGCGATCACGTTTAAACATGACATCTACATAGGAACACTGGGGAATAATTTTTAAGCTATTCTTGCGGGCAAAGTCGACCAGCACATCCAGCATTTTGCGTGCTACGCCTTGACCACGTAAGGAATTATCTACCCAGGTATGATCAGCCACGATGGTCGATGCTTCTTGCCACTGATATGTAATTTCAGCAAGACGTCGACCATCTTCCTCCATAAAAAATACACCGCCGCGTTTTGAATCTTGATGTTGAATGTCCATACTGAAGGCTGATCCCTTAATAAAATTATTGGTTTATTTAATTTAAAACATCTTCTTAAAGAAATAATATGAATTATTGTTAAGTTTTTAATATTGGATGAAATTTTTTATTTTCTTTCATCATTTCCTGTGATTTTTTTCAAATATTGATAACTTTTTATTTCTCTATTTTGCCTGATTGAGGGTGATGCAGTTTGAGTGATCACATATCACCCCAAAAATTTAATTTTACCTACTCCCTAATTGAGAAAGACAGGATTAGAATGCAGCATCTTTTTACATGCAACTTCGTATGTCTGACTCATCTTCCGCTTCTTCCGTCACCAAGCAATGGATTGGTGTCATCGCTTTAGCCTGCGCGGCTTTTATTTTTAACACCACCGAATTTATTCCTGTGGCATTACTGAGTGGAATCGGGCAAAGCTTTGCCATGTCCGCCACTCAGGCCGGCATCATGCTGACCATTTATGCTTGGATCGTGGCCCTACTATCTCTTCCGATCATGCTGCTCACTAAAGCCATAGAACGGCGTTTTCTACTGATGCTGGTCTTTGCGGTCTTTATTTTAAGTCATGTGCTGTCCTATTTTGCCTGGAGTTTTAGCACGCTGGTGATCAGTCGGATAGGGATTGCCATCGCACATGCCTTGTTCTGGTCGATTACCGCTTCACTCGCGGTTCGGGTCGCACCGAAAGGTAAAGAGTTTCAGGCACTTGGTTTATTAGCCACAGGAACGGCGATGGCGATGGTGCTCGGTATTCCATTTGGCCGGATGATTGGTGAGGCGTATGGCTGGCGTAACAGTTTTGCCCTGATTGCGTGTCTCGCATTGATCATTTGCCTGATTCTGGCCAAAACCTTGCCATTGCTTCCAAGTGTCAATTCAGGCTCCCTCAGCAGCTTAAAAAGCCTGATCAAACGTCCAAGCCTGATGCTAGTCTTTACCCTCACCATTCTGGTGATTACGGCGCAGTTTACCGCTTATAGCTATATTGAACCATTCTCCCTGAATATCGCCCGCTTTGATTCAGCCCAGACCACAACTTTACTTCTGGTTTATGGCGGAGCAGGATTCCTGGGTTCTTATCTGTTTGGCCGCTTTGCCGCACAGTTTCCGAAAATGACTATTCCTGCTTTTACTTTTGGACTGGTTATTTCCATGCTGCTGTTATTACCACTGTCGAGCACAGTCACAGGTCTGTCTGGCTTATCTCTACTATGGGGTTTGAGCATCATTGGTTTCAGCTTGGCTCTACAATCCAAAACCTTGAACCTGGCTGCAGATGCCACCGATGTTGCTATGGCCATTTATTCAAGCCTGTATAATGTCGGTATTGGCGGAGGAGCTTTGCTTGGCAGTATAGTCACGCTTCAGATTGGGCTATCGAACATTGGCTGGGTAGGCGCAGGGCTGGCGATCCTTGGATTTCTGCTTAGTCTTTATTTGGTTCAGCGCCTAGACTTTTTGCCCAAAGCCGCTGATTAAACGCTGCTTTTTGTAAAATAATTTGTGATTATGCATAAAATCTGTCATGCTCATCTGATATTGAGCAATTGCTCAAACAGAATTGAGTTTGAACAAGGGGAGTAGCCTCCTCCAAACGTTTAAGAATGAAATTTCAGTTTTTAAACGTGTCAGAATATCGTCATTACACTTTGCAAAAAGTCGGTATCTGAGCATCTTTAGGTCACACTTGATATAAAAAAGTGAAACACTAAGATGTAGGCAAGACCTTGATCATGTTGTTATAGATGTTTTTCATCTGGCAGCTGGTCAAGGTTTTTTTATGGCCAGTCGTCCGATGTGGAGAATTCACATGGAAACAATTGGTACGCTCTGGCTGTATCTTGTCTTTTTCGCAATTGTCGCCGTCATGCTGGTGATCGATTTTGTCGGCTTTAAACATCAGCATGGTCAGGAAGTAAAAGTCCGTACCGCTGCCTACTGGAGTATCGCCTGGGTCAGTGTCGCGACTTTATTTGGTGGTGGATTATGGCTGTATCTGGAGCAGACTGCAGGTGCGGCAATTGCCAATACCAAGGTCATGGAATACTTTGCCGGTTATCTGCTGGAAAAATCCTTGGCAATTGATAATGTCTTTGTCTGGCTAATGATCTTTGCCGCCTTTGCCATTCCACCAGCGCTACAACGTAAATTGCTGTTATATGGTGTACTGGGTGCAATTGTGCTCAGAACAATCTTTATTTTTATTGGTGCCTGGTTTGTACAGGAATTCTCCTGGATTCTGTATCTCTTCGGTGCGTTCCTGGTGTATACCGGCTTCAAATTCCTGCGTGGTCAGCACGAAGAAGACAGCAATATTGAAGATATGGCCATTCTGAAATGGCTACGTAAACATATGCGTATCACCCCGCAACTTCAGGGCGATAAATTCTTTGTCCGTCAAAATGGTTTGCTTTGGGCAACGCCGTTATTCTTGGTGCTGATTCTGGTCGAAGCCTCTGATGTAATCTTCGCAGTCGATTCTATTCCGGCTATTTTTGCTGTCACCACCGACCCCTTCATTGTGCTTACTGCGAACCTGATGGCAATTTTAGGCCTGCGTGCAATGTTCTTCCTGCTCTCAGGTGCAGCCTCAAAAATGCATTATCTGCCTTATGGCCTAGGTTTGATTCTGGTCTTTATCGGCTTTAAGATGTTGATGCTGGATGTATTCCATATGCCGATCTGGATTTCACTGAGCTTTATTGTGATTGTCTTGACAGTGACTGCGATCTTGTCGATTCGTCATAGCAAGAAACATAACGAAACTACGCTGTAAAGCTAATCATAAAAAAAAGCCTGCTGATGCAGGCTTTTTTATTTGTCTATAAGCTCAGCTGCATACGCACGCTCTGTTGAAATTATTCGTGATTGTCTGATCTCATAAAAAATACGCATGGTTAAATATGAATGTTCATATAAACATGCTAATTTTTTCAGCTACAATCAATCGGAAAAATCAAAAAGCGCAGGTTTTAAATGTCTTCTATCATTGCAACGACGGCAATACGCGGTCGCTTCCTGGATATCAAGAATACGGTTGCCCAAGCGCGTGAAATTCACGACCAAGTGCGATATGTAGAAGATGGCTTGCTCATCAGCCAGAATGGTGAGATTCAATGGTTTGGCAGCTGGGAAGAGGGGCAGCAGCATCTGCCTGAAGGAGTGCAGGTATCTCATTATCCTGAGCAGCTGATCGTGCCAGGTTTTATTGATACCCATATCCATTTCCCGCAAACCGAAATGGTCGGTGCCTATGGTGAACAGCTACTGGAATGGTTAAATACTTATACCTTCCCGACTGAGATCCAGTTTCAGGATCCAGCTTATAGCCAGAAAATTGCACAGTTCTTTATTCAGGAACTGCTGAAGAATGGTACAACCACAGCTTTGGTGTTCTGTACCGTTCATCCGGCTTCGGTAGAAGCACTGTTCGAAGCGGCTACAGCACAGAATATGCGACTGATTGCCGGTAAAGTGCTGATGGACCGCCATGCACCTGAAGCCCTAACCGATACCGCAGAATCTGCCTATAGCGATTCTAAAGCCCTGATTGAGAAATGGCATGGTAAGGGACGTAATCTTTATGCGATTACGCCCCGTTTTGCTCCAACCTCAACCCCTGAACAGCTAGAAAAAGCAGGTCAGTTAAAAGCTGAATATCCAGATGTCTATGTCCATACTCATCTCAGTGAAAATAAAAACGAGATTGCCTGGGTAAAAGAACTCTTTCCGGAACGTGAAGGCTATCTGGATGTCTATCATCATTATGGGCTGACCGGTGCTAAATCCGTATTTGCGCATTGTGTGCATCTGGAGGAAGGGGAGTGGGAGTGCATGCATCAAACCGACTCTGCGATTGCCTTCTGCCCAACCTCAAACCTGTTCCTGGGTAGCGGTTTATTTCCGCTGAAGAAAGCTTGGGATAAAGGCGTAAAAGTCGGCTTGGGTACTGATATCGGGGCAGGAACCTCCTTTAACCAGCTCCAAACCTTAAATGAAGCTTATAAAGTACAACAGCTGCAAGGAGAAAAACTTTCGGCTTTTGAATCGCTATATCATGCGACCTTGGGTGGTGCGAAAGCCTTAAGTCTGGATGATCGCTTGGGGAATTTCAATGCGGGCAAAGAAGCAGACTTTGTGGTGCTGGATCTTAATGCCACCGCTTTACAACAACTGCGTCAGAGCAGAGCCAAAAATATTGAAGACACCTTTTTTGCACTGACCATGCTGGGAGATGACCGTAATATTGCAGCAACTTATGTCTATGGACAGGCTGTCTATGTCAAGGCCCAATAAATCGCGTCAGCGCAGGATCATTTTGGCTGCAATCGTCGCCGTCTGTGCCTTTGCGCTGAAGAGAGATTCACAGCAGCCCGAAAATTGATTACATTTACAGCAAGTAAAACAGGTGCATCTCAAGCAAGGATGTATTAAAATTGCTGCAATTCAGGTGTTGCAGGTCAACACCTTTTTTATTTTGCTATTTTTATTTTTTAGGTATCTACCCATGACCGTTCAAATGAGCGTAATGATTTCCGCTGAAGAAATTCAAGCTAAAGTCAAAGAGCTTGGTGCTAAAATCGATGCACACTATGCCAATAGTGACAAAGAGCTTGTACTTATCGGTTTGTTACGCGGTTCAGTGATTTTCATGGCAGACTTGTGTCGTGCCATTACCAAGCCACATGAACTCGACTTCATGACTGTATCCAGCTACGGCGGCGGTACGATTTCGAGCCGTGATGTCAAAATCCTGAAAGATCTGGACGGTGAAATCCGTGGTAAAGATGTGCTGGTGGTTGAAGATATTATCGACTCAGGTAATACCTTAAGCAAAGTATTGGAAATCTTGCAAACCCGTCAGCCAAACTCAATTGAACTATGCACTTTGGTGAGCAAACCTTCACGTCGTGAAATCGAGCTGGAAGTAAAATTCCTGGGCTTTGAAGTCGAAGACAAGTTCATTGTCGGTTATGGCCTGGACTATGATCAAAAATACCGTCATATTCCATTTATTGGTGAAATCGGTCTTTAAGAACCGGTTTAAAAGAAGTGGCTTCGTGCCACTTTTTTTTATTTCTTGAATCATTTCAGTAACACAGCAAACAAAAACGCAACAGCCCGTTGCAGGACATGACTTTTTTCAGGGCTTTTCTTGCCGCAAGATAAACCTGATGTAAAAACAAAGACATGATAACAAGGAGTATGCTGATGTGGTCAATTATCGTTGCAATTGTAGTGGGTTTTATTGCGGGTCTGGTTGCACGTGCAATTCACCCTGGTGATGACAAGGCTGGATTCATTGTTACGACCCTGCTGGGGATTGCCGGTTCACTGGTTGCGACCTTTGCCGGACGTATGCTGGGCTTGTACTCCCAAGATTCTGCCGCAGGCTTCATTGCTTCAGTGATCGGTGCCATAGTCATCCTGTTTATCTACAATATGGTGACTAAACGTAAACGAATCTAAGCTCTGCTTGGTATAAGTTTCTTTCATAAAAAGAGCACCTAGATAGGTGCTCTTTTTTTATTGAGCATAGTCAGAATTTTACAGGCCGAATTCTTTGAAACCTTGTTCAATCTGTTCTGCTGGCTGAGCGCCCATGACCTTAAAACCATTCGAGAAAATAATCGCTGGAGTGCCATTTACACCGAGTGATTGTGCCAGCTGTTTATTACGTTCAATTGGATTGCTACAGCTCTTTTTCGATTTAGGCTGTATACCTTGACCAATCAGGTCTTCCCAGGCCTGGGCCGGATTTTTTTCACAATAAACCTGTTTGGACGGCGCAATTGACTGCTGTTTTAAAGGCAGAATGAAGGTATAAATCGTGACATCTTTGAGTTTTTTCAGCTCTACTTCAAGTTGTTTACAATACGGGCAATTTGGGTCAGAAAAGATGGCAAGCTGACGTTTTCCGGTCCCTCTGACTGATTTAATCGCATCCTGAAGCGGTAACTTTTTCCAGTCGACACTGTTTTGTTTGAGTAATAAATCCTGAGTCAGATTATGCTGGTCCTGGATACGAAACATTGAACCGGCTAGGAGATGCTGGGCATCTTCATTCAGATAGACAATCTGCCCCTGCATGGAACCGCTATAGATTCCTTTCATTTCGGTAGGCTGAATATTTTCAATTTTCAGGTTGGGACTGTTTTTTGCCAGATTGGCTTTAACTGTATCCACATTGGCAAAGCTAAGGCCAGGGAAGAGGGTCAAAGCCAGCAGCATATTTCTTATTTGCATGAATGTCCTGCTCAGGTCCAAGTTAAATGTGTTTCGATTTTAGTCTTTTTACAAAGAAAATTCTGACTATTTTATGTAGCCTGATGTTCAAATCGAACTGATCAATCAGTTATGTTTCACGTGGAACATTGACCCTTTAATGCTGATTGACTTCTACCGAGATATGCACGATTTCTTCATGAATAGAGATCGCCTCACGGATTTGATCAGCACTAATGGGGATTCCCGTTTGAACGGCAACAAAACAGGAAAATTTACCTTTACCGACTCTCGATACATGCAGGTCAGTTAAATGCAGATCATTCCCATATTCAGCAATGACTTCACGTATTTCTTCGACCACTGGGGCATCCATATCGGCATCCAGTAAAGTCTTGGCACTTTGCTTTAGCAGGCCAACCGCCCAGCGTGCAATCAGGATTGAGCCGACCAGTCCCAGTACTGCATCGAGAAAATCCCAGCCCATATATTTTCCAGCAAACAAGGCAATAATGGCCAGAACAGAAGTTACAGCATCAGCAACCACATGCAGAAAGGCCGCTTTATGGTTCAAGTCATGATGACCATGATTATTATCATGCTCATGATGGGAATGTCCGTAATGATGATCATGGTGATGGTGCCCATCATCATGCAGCAACCAAGCACAGGCCAGATTAATCAATAGTCCTAAAATCGCGATTGGAATGGCTTCGTTATAATGAATCTGAACTGGCGAAAATAGACGTTCTACTGAATGAATCGCCATAAAACCGGCTACCACAAGCAATAAAATTGCACTGCTATAACTGGCCAGAATTTCAATCCGCCAGGTGCCCATATTAAAGCGGGGATCATTCGTATAATGGCGGGCAGCTTTATAGGCAAAGTAAGCCAGCCCCAAGGCCAATACATGCGAGCCCATATGCCAGCCATCGGCAAGCAAAGCCATTGACTGGAAGATCCATCCCCCTAATACTTCCAGCACCATCATGACGGCGGTCAGAATCGTGGCAAACAGAATCTTTTTCTGTGCGAGTGGATTACCTTCATCAAATTGATGGCTGTGCGAATCGGCGTTATGTTTTTGCATAAAAGGGAACTGTTATTAATACTCCCCCCTAGTATATTTATTTTTGGAGATTTGTGGTGAGTCATGTACATGATGATAAAAAAATATTAAACCGGGTACGGCGCTTGCAAGGTCAGATGAACGCTGTAGAGCAGTCTCTCCTGAATCCTGAAGCAGGTTGTATTCAGGTCCTGCAACAGGTTGCAGCCGTTAAAGGTGCCATAAACGGTTTGATGAATGAGTTGATCGAAACCCATTTAAGAGAGCATGTCATTGGAGAAGCTGCAGTCAATGAAGAAAAACTGGCTGAGTTTTTAAAATTATTAAAACGTTATGGCTGATTGCTTAGCTCAATATTTTTGTTTTGTTTACAGCAAGATAATTGACCGCTTTTTCATCTAACCGATACACTGCCACCCATTCTCTTCTTTCTTCCACATCATTCTTTTTAAAATGTGGTGAAACTTTTACGGCAGCTACATGACAGAAAATATCTCATGGCGACCTTTCGCCATGGTCAGTCTTGCATTGATTATGGGTACCATCGGTACAGCACTGGCAAGTCCGCTTTATCCCATTTATCAACAGATCTGGCATTTATCGCCAAGCCAGATTACCTATATTTTTGTCGCCTATATGTTTGGCTGTCTGGGTACCTTGTTATTCCTGGGACGTACCAGCAACACGATTGGTTTCTTAAGAACCCTGCAAATTGGCCTAGTATTTATTAGCATTGGCTTGGTCATTTCAGTCTTTGCCGAGAATGCGCTGATTTTGTCGGTGGGTCGTTTTATTATTGGCATTGCTTCAGGCCTGATGACCACTTCAGCAATGCTGGGCATGATGCAAACCATTCCAGAGTCTTACAAGCAGCTTGCACCACAACTGGTGTCGATTCTGACGGCCATAGGCTTTGGTTTGGGGCCGTTTGTGGGTGGAGTGATTGCGCAGTTCTCTCAAACCCCATTAATTACTCCATACCTCCCAATTATTCTTGGGGCAGTGCTGTGTTTTGTCGGATTATTCTGGCTAAAAACACCTGCTTTTGAACGCCAGCCTTTTAGTATTGCACCGAAATTACTGCGTCCTGAACCTCAGTATCATGCTGTATTCATGATTGTGGGATTAACTGCATTTAATGCCTTTGCTGCTTTCAGTTTATTTGCTTCACTGTCACCGTCTTTTGTGCAGGATATCTTACCTTGGCATGGTCCTTTGGTCAGTGGTACCGCCATTACCTGCATTTTGCTGATTTCTGCTGTGGTGCAGTTCTTTGCTAAAGCTGTTCCTGCAAAGAAATGTCTGAATATTGGCTTGATGATTATGCTGGTGAGCTTGGTTAGCCTTGCTCTTTGTATGATCCTTAAAGCAAGTATCTTGTTCTTCGCCAGTGATATCTTATTCGGGATTGGACATGGTTTTGCCTTAATGGGCGCATTCGGTGTGATTCATGCGATCACAACCTTGCAAAATCGGGCAGCCGTGATGTCGACTTACCTGTTTATTGGCTATTTGGGCACGATTGTGCCGATTATCGCGGTGGGGTATCTGGCTGATCACTTCGGCTTAGGATTTGCCGTGATCAGTTTCTGTGTGGCGATCAGTGCACTCTGTCTAATCCTTTGGTTATGGCATCAAAAATTGCAGCTAAAAGCCTAATAAAAAAGTCCACATTTGAGGGCTTTTTTATATAACTTAAGGATTATTTTCCAATACAGAACGATCCAAAGATCTTGCCCAGCAGGTCATCCGCACTAAAGTCACCCGTAATTTCGCCCAGCGCATTCTGTGCCAGACGTAAAGACTCTGCGACCAGTTCACCTGCGTTATACACTACAAGTTGCTCACGGGCTTCAGCTAGGTACATCTGAGTGCGCTTCATTGCGTCTAAATGACGGGTACGGGCAATAAAGGTATCTTCTTCAGGCTGGAAGCCTGCATGCGCCGTAATCGCATCTATGAGCGACTGGACGCCAGTTTCTTGCTTGGCTGAAACGGTAATGTGACGGAAGCCGTTAAAATCTCCCATGACAGCATCGGCACCGGTCAAATCGGCTTTATTCCCAATCAGGATCAGGCGTTTCGGCTCGAGATGCTCGGCAAAATATTCTTGAGCGAGTTGTAATGGATCATCACCTTGGCTCAGGTCATAAACCAGCAACAGCAGATCGGCCTGTTCAATTTCTTTAATTGCGCGGCGAATGCCTTCTTTTTCCACGATATCGCCGGTTTCACGCAGACCAGCAGTATCAGTCAGGGTAATCGGCAGGCCATTCAATGTGATCTTTTCATGCAATACATCACGGGTTGTTCCGGCAATATCGGTCACAATCGCACGTTCATTACCTGCTAGGGCATTGAGCAGGGACGATTTACCTGCATTCGGTTTTCCAGCAATCACCACCTGTAAGCCTTCACGCAGCAACTGACCCTGACGTGCAGATTGCTGAACCTGAGTAACGGCATTCGCCACGCTATCTAGTAGGTTTAAAATCTTGCCATCCGCCAAGAAGTCAATTTCTTCTTCCGGGAAATCGATCGCCGCTTCGACATGCAGGCGCAGGTGAATCAGCTGTTCTAATACCGTATTGACCTTAGTCGAGAATGCCCCTTGTAGAGAACGGACTGCAGACCGGGCAGCCGCTTGGGAGGTCGCATCAATCAGATCGGCAATGGCTTCAGCCTGTACCAGATCCAGCTTGCCATTCTCAAAGGCACGCATCGAGAATTCACCGGCTTTGGCTGCAGTGGCACCCAGTTCCAGCAAACGGCCCAACAGGGCATTCTGAATCACCGGGCCACCATGACCTTGCAGTTCTACTACATCTTCACCAGTAAAGGAATTCGGATTCGGGAAGCAGATCACCAGACCTTCGTCCATTACTTCACCGGCTGCATCATAGAACTGACGGAACCCGGCAAAACGGGCTTTAGGCAAATCTTTTTGGCTCAAGGCCTGGGCAATTTCATAAGACTTGGGACCTGACAGGCGAATGACACCTACACCGCCACGTCCTGGGGGAGTTGCAATCGCAGCAATCGTAGTTCGGTCGAGCATAACATTCACCTAGAAAAACTTAAAAGTACAGCAAAAAAAAATCCGCTCAAGATTACCATCTTAAGCGGATTTATTCAGCCCATCAGTACAACTTAGTTGACTGGTGTTGCCTCATCGCGTTTAGCACGGTCTTTGGCAACAGACTTGTTGATCAGTGTTTGCTGCAAGATCGTGATCAAGTTGTTCACAATCCAGTACAACACCAGACCTGCCGGGAAGAACAGCAAGAATACTGTAAAGATCACTGGCATAATCTTGAACACTTTCGCCTGCATTGGATCAGTTGGCTGCGGATTCAGCATCTGCTGAATATACATGGTCGCACCCATGATCAATGGCAGGATGAACCAAGGATCCATTGAAGATAAATCTTGGATCCAGAACATCCATGGTGCATGGCGCAGTTCTACAGATTCCATCAGTACCCAGTACAGTGCCAGGAAAATTGGCATTTGCAGTAACAATGGTAAACAGCCAGCAAGTGGATTCACCTGCTCACGTTTGTACAGTGCCATCATTTCCTGAGAGAAGCGCATACGGTCTTCACCGAACTCTTCTTTCATGCGTTGCATTTCAGGTGCAATCACACGCATTTTCGCCATAGAGCGGTAGC
Organism: Acinetobacter sp. YWS30-1; assembly: GCF_033558715.1. NCBI lineage: Bacteria > Pseudomonadati > Pseudomonadota > Gammaproteobacteria > Moraxellales > Moraxellaceae > Acinetobacter > Acinetobacter sp. YWS30-1. The sequence continues at coordinate 3,073,293 of NZ_CP114606.1, forward strand.
TCTTCGACGACAATGGCCACAGGATCAGTTTCACCAGTACGGTTAACAGGATGATTGCCCAACCCCAGTTACCCACTAGACCATGGAAGAACTCAAGACCAACAAACAGCAGTTTGGCAATTGGCCATAACCAGCCATAATCTACAGTCTGGTTCAGACCAGTCGCTAGGTCTTTCAGCTCCGATTGAACTTTTGGACCAGAGTAGAAGGTCGCATCGATTTCAGCTACGGTGCCTGCAGGCACATTGAAAGTTGGAGAAGTAAAACCAATGATATTCATGTTATCAGTTGATTTACGTGATTCCAGCTTCGCACTGTAGGCTTCACCATTGGCTTGAGTCAATTTCAGGTTACCTGGCACCCAGGCACTCACGAAGTAGTGCTGAACCATTGCAACCCAGCCACCTTTGGCTTCGGTATTCAGTTTTTCTTCAACAAAGTTGTCAAATTTTAACTTGTTGTAGTTTTCATCCGGTGTACCCCAAGCGCCGCCCAGGAACGTTCCCAGTGTGAAGATACCCTGATCAGATTTACCTGGATCTTCGGAATTGTCACGTTTGATCTGACCGAACATCTGACCTTGCCAGGTCTGGCCGCTGCGGTTGACCACTTTATGATTCACAACTACCGGATATTCACCTTCAGTAAAGTTGAAGGTTTTAATGACTTCTACACCATCAGCCGTTTTAAAGACCATAGGTACAGAAAGTACTTTGACAGTTTCGCCATCTTTATTTTTAGCGGCTTTGGCATCTGCCAGTGTATAAGCCGTTTTTTCCAGCTCATAGGTTGGACGGCCACTACGGCTGCTGTCCGGTCCATTCAGACCGATCAGGCCCGACTGAGCGACATAAGTCCGTTTCGCATCGCTTTCCAGCATGACGAACGGTTCATCGCTGTCTTTATTCTTGTCATGATTGAGTAATTCAACACGAACAATATCACCACCTTTAGGATTGATCCAAAGATGATAAAGGTCAGTTTGTACTGAAATAAGCTGCTGACTTACAGGTGCGGTGGCATCCGTTGCTTGCTGCGCTGGCATATTTGCTTGTGGCAGATCAGAGGCGGTCGTCGCCGTCTGAGCATTTGGCAAATCTGCAGATACTTCATGTGAAACAACCGCAGCTTCTTGCTGTGGTTTGGTTTCAGCATTGCCATAATCTTTTTGCCACGCCAAAATGAGCAAATATGCGACAACAAACATGGCTCCGAGAATTGCAATCCTGGCCCATTGTTGCATATGTATTACCCCAAGTGGTTAGAGTGATTTTGGTTCAATAAACGATCACGAAAGGGTACAGCAACGTGAAGCGTTTGAGAATCTATTTGCTGAAATGAAATAAAACGAATCGCTTTCGGGGGAACCGGATCATATCCAGAGCCACCCCACGGATGACAACGGCAAATACGCTTAGTAGCCAGCCACACACCACGTACAGCTCCATGTGTATGGACTGCTTCCAAGGAATATTGAGAACATGTTGGAATATAACGACAGCGTGGTCCCAATAAAGGACTAATCGCAATCTGATAGAAACGTATTAACCAATGCAGTAAACGTACCATTGGCCATCTCTACTTTTGTGGGGAGGATGATGCTATTTTGGAATGCTTTTTGGCAAGACGGTTGAGTTTCTGCCAGGCAAATTGTAATTGCTGATGCAACTCTGCGTTCGGCACTGCCTCTATACCTACTTTAGGCATAACCACAATATCCAAATCATCTAGTTGCTGTTGATGCAGGCGAAAACTTTCGCGAGCAAGTCGTTTTACTCGATTTCGTTCGTGCGCACGGCGCACTTTTTTCTTGGCAACAACTAAACCCAAACGGCTGTTTGGCAGTTCGGAATGTTTTGCAAGAAAAAGGAAATGGGGTTGATGCACTTTAAAAAGCGCACCATCAAAGACTCCTTTATAATCTGCAGCACAGCGTAAACGAAGCTCTGTACCAAAACTATAAAGTGTAGTCATAACACCCAAAATCGGCAAAGCCTAACTGATTAAACAGTTAAGCTGTGACGACCTTTTGCACGACGGCGAGCTAGAACTTGACGACCAGCTTTAGTAGCCATACGAGCACGGAAACCATGAACGCGTTTACGCTTTAATTCAGATGGTTGGAATGTACGTTTCATATTGAAACTCCAAAAATGATCTTTCTATAAAGGTCCGCGATTTTAGTGCTCATTGCTTGAGCTGTCAATGCAAAAGCCACTTTCTTTTCAAATAAGACTGAAATCAAAATTGTAAATAGGGATTAAAAAAATTGTATTCAAATACCTATATATAAGTTAACCACAATATAACTATTTGTTTTAAAATTAAATATAAGTTATTAACACTTATATCAACATAGTTATCCACAACTTATGTGAAATCTAAATTTAACTCATGAGCTTTGAATTTAAATTTAAACTTTTCTTAGTTATCCACAAAAGAACCGAATCTTATAAATAAATTCAAATTTATAAATTTAAATTTATTACTATTAGGGTGGACTTTTTCTGTGGAAAAGCTAATTTTGTATTAAATAAACAAAAACTTAGTTTGTGGATAAAGCTGTTTTTATTAATTTTATACTTTGTGGATAACTTTGTGTTATATTTTATCCACAGCTTGCGGATAAACTTATCCACACCAGCTTTTTAAATTTAAATTTATCCACCATGACTGCTTTTTGCGCAAAATCTGTGGAAATTGCCATGACAGATGTGGATAACTTGGTTAGAATGGCGACCCGCTTTGGTCGCGGTCAGCCTTTTTGATTAACAATGGAATGAATAGGGGATTCAC